>CADACQ010000016.1 GCA_902786465.1 uncultured Eubacteriales bacterium
CTATATCCCGGGCTTTTTGAACGGCGTCATCTATCAGGGGAAGATGAAGCTCCTTTGCGTCCCCGGCCTCAACTGCTACTCCTGCCCCGGGGCCCTGGGAGCCTGCCCCATCGGCTCCCTCCAAGGGGCCCTCTCCGGGCGAAGGGGCCGCTTCCCGGCCTACGTGCTGGGGGTCCTGATCCTCTTTGGGGTGCTGCTGGGCCGGCTGGTGTGCGGCTTCCTCTGCCCCTTCGGCCTCTTGCAGGACCTGCTGGCCAAGGTCCCCCTGCCCAAGATCAAGCCGCCCCGGTGGCTGGATCGGCCGCTGCGGTATTTGAAATACGTCATCTTGATCCTGCTGGTGGTGCTGGCCGTCCTGTTGAGGGAGCCGACTTTCTGCAAATACCTCTGCCCGGCAGGTTTGTTGGAGGCGGGGCTGCCCCTCACCAGTCTGAACCCCCAGCTGGCGGGCATGCGGGGGCCCCTGTTCTATGTCAAGCTGGCGATCCTCCTCGCCATCGTCCTGCTGTCCCTCCTCATCTACCGGCCCTTCTGCAAATACCTCTGCCCCCTGGGGGCCTTCTACGGCCTGTTCAACGGGGTGGGGTTCTACCGGCTGCAGGTGGCGGAGGATAAGTGCGTGGCCTGCCCCATGGACGTGGACGTAGTCAAAACGCCCAACAGCCCCGAGTGCATCCGCTGCGGAAAATGCGTCGATACCTGCCCCACGAAAGCTATCTCCTGCGGCTTCCGCTGCAAATAAATCTTGCCCATAAAGGAGAACACCTATGAACAGACCCGCCTGGCTCAAAGACGCCGTGTTCTACGAGATCTATCCCTCCTCCTTCTTCGACAGCAACGGGGACGGCGTCGGCGACGTCGACGGCATCCGGCAGAAGCTCTCCTACGTGAAGGAGCTGGGCTGCAACGCTCTGTGGCTGAACCCCTGCTTCGACTCCCCCTTCAAGGACGGGGGCTACGACGTGCGGGACTACAAGCTGGTGGCCCCCCGCTACGGCACCAACGAGGATTTGTACGCCCTCTTCGAGGAGGCCCACGAGCTGGGCATCCGGGTCCTGCTGGACCTGGTGCCGGGCCACACCTCCGAGGAGCACCCCTGGTTCCTGGAGAGCGGCAAGGCGGAGCGGAACGAGTACTCCGACCGGTACGTCTGGACCGACTTTTGGATCAAGGGCACGCCGGACCATCCCTATATCGGCGGCGAGACCCCTCGGAACGGCACCTACATGCTGAACTTCTTCAAGTGCCAGCCGGCCCTGAACTACGGCTGGGCCAAGGTGACGGAGAGCTGGCAGACCCCCGTGGACGGCCCCGCGGCCAGGGCCACCCGGGACGCCATGGTGGACGTGATGCGGTTCTGGCTGTCCCACGGCTGCGACGGCTTTCGGGTGGACATGGCCAACTCCCTGGTGAAGGCCGACGACGAGAACAAGAGCTATACCTCCGCCCTGTGGCGGGGCATCTTTAAAGAGCTGCGGGCGGAGTTCCCCGAGGCGGCCTATGTGGCGGAGTGGAGCTGGCCCTGGCAGGCCTTGCAGCTGGCGGACTTCGACATGGACTTCTATCTCGACCACGAGGAGAACGGCTACCACGCCCTGACCCGGGCCAGGGACGCCTATCTCAAGGGCAGCGACCCCGCCTTCTTCGCCAAGGACTACCTGGAGCGGTACGAGAGCAGCCGGGACGTGGGCTACATCAGCTTCATCACCGGCAACCACGACACCCCCCGGATCAGCTGGCACCTCACCGAGGACCAGCTGAAGGTGGGCTACGCCCTGCTCTTCACCCTGCCCGGGGTGCCCTTCCTCTACTACGGGGACGAGATCGGCATGCGGTATCTGGAGGCCCTTCCCACCAAGGAGGGGGGCTACACCCGCACCGGCAGCCGGACCCCCATGCAGTGGGCCCCGGGCAAGAACCTGGGCTTCTCCGAAGCCGCCCCGGGCGCCCTGTACCTTCCCGTGGACCCGGCCCCGGACGCCCCCACGGTCAGCGGGCAGGCGCAGGACCCCGCCTCTATCCTGAACACGGTGAAGGCCGTCCTGGCCCTGCGCCACGGCCATCCCGACCTCCAGGCGGACGGCAGTTTTGAAGTTCTCCACGCGAAAAAGGGGGACCCCCTGCTGATCTATCGCCGGGGGAGCCTGGTCCTGGCGGCGAACCCCTCGGACAGACCCGTGCCCACCGGCCTTAGTGGGAAGCCCCTGTTCCTGATCGGGTCCTTCGAGGACGGCCGCCTGGGCCCCTGTTCCTTCGCGGTGCTTTAAAAAACGCAACAAAAAAAGCGCCCCTCCTATGGAAGGGCGCTTTTGCTATGCTCAGTCCTCCCCGTCCACGATCTCGTCGCAGCGAGCTTTCACCCCGCAGGCGGAAAAGTAGCTCTCCTCCCGGGGTATCCAGCGCATCAAAAAGGGCACCATGCCCTTGGCCTCGTTGCGCAGGAGGAGCCGCCCCTGCTGTTCCTCCTGGGACACCTGCAAAAAGAGGGCCAGGTCGTAGTAGTGGCCCCAGTCCGGCAGCAGGGCGTAGGCCCCCTCCACCAGGATGAGGCGGCCCGTCACCGGCACGGGGTCCGGCAGCAGCGACTGGGAGCTGCAGGAGAAGGCCCGATAGGCAAAGTCGCCGCCCGCAGCGAGGGGCGTAAGGACCTCCGCTTTGAACCGGTCCCGGTCCATGTTCCCGCCGGGCAGGGCCTCCATCTCTTTTGTGAACCGGTCCCGAGGCAGAAAGAAATCGTCCATATGTACCACGCTGCCGGAAAATCTTTCGGCCAGCGCCCGGGCGAAGGTGGTCTTCCCGGAGCAGGACATGCCGTCCAGGGCCACCACCAGCCGAGGTTGTTTTTCCAAACGCTCCCCGATCAGGGCGACAGCTTCCTCTTTCGAAATCATCACAGCACCTGCAGCAGATAGAATTTCAGATAGTAGGTCTCGGGCACCGTGGGCAGGATGGGATGGTCCGGCCCCTGCTGCCGCTGCTCGATGAACCGGATGCTCACGTCCGCCTCCTGGGCCGCCTCCAGCAGCATCCGCCTGAACTGGTCCTCGTATAGGAAGTGGGAGCAGGAGCAGGTGGCGAGATACCCGCCCCGGGGCAGCAGCTTCATGGCCATGCGGTTGATCTGCTTGTAGCCGTTGAAGGCGTTTTTCGCCGTGGCGTTGGACTTCGTGAAGGCCGGCGGGTCCAGGATCACGTAGTCGTAGTCCCGGCACTTTTTGGCCGTGAGCTCGGTCAAGAGATCGAACACGTCCGCCTTCAGGGGCGTGACGCTAAGGCCGTTCATGGCCGCGTTGCGCTCCACCTCCTGAAGGGCCAGCTCCGACACGTCCACCGCCGTCACGCTGGCGGCCCCGGCCTTGGCGCAGTTGAGGGCGAAGGCCCCCGTGTGGGTGAAGCAGTCCAGCACCCGCTTGCCGGGAGCCAACCGGGCCGCCGCCCGGCGGTTGTACTTCTGGTCCAGGAAGAAGCCGGTCTTCTGGCCGTTCACGTAGTCCACTTCGTAGCGGACGCCGTTCTCGGTGATCTCCACGAGGCCGTCGCCCTCAATCTTCAGCCCCGGCAAATCCACGTAGCCCTTGCCCTGTTCAAGGCCCTCTTTGAGCCGCAGGGGGCTTTCGTTCCGCTCGTAGATCACGTCGACGGCGACGCCGTCCTTTTCCAGCTCCTCCCGAAGCAGCCGGAACAGCATCCCCTTGCGGACCTCGATCCCCAATGACAAAACCTCCGTCACCAGCACGCTCTCGAACCGGTCCACGGTCCAGCCCGGCAGCCCGTCCGCCTCCCCGAAAACGAGGCGGCAGGCGGAGAGATCCTCGCCCATGACGGTCTTGCGATAGTCGATGGCGTAGCGGATGCGGCGGCGGAAGAAGGCCTCGTCGAAGGCGTCGTTGGCGTTCTTGGAGAGGACCCGCACCAAAATCTTGCTCGCGTCGTTATAGAACCCGCTGCCCAGGTAGGTGCCCTTCTCGCTGAACACGTCCGCCACGGCCCCGTTCTCGCAGGGCTCCCGGTCCACCGCCTCGGCCCCGTAGACCCAGGGGTGGCCGCCCTTCAGGCTAAGTTCCGCCTTTTTATTCACCACGATCCGTGGGAAATCACGCTTGGTCTTCATCCTGTGCTTCAGCTGTGGGCTGCTTCTCCGTGGACGGATTGGTGAGCCGCTGATAGGCAGCCTGGGCCTGGCGGAGCTCCTCGTCCGTGACGGTGTCGCCCGAATCGTAGCGGGCTTTGCGGTAGATCTCCCGCAGGACGGCGTCATCACCTGTGACTTCCTTGGCTTCCTCGGACACGTCCTCGCTGGTCTCGCTGGGGTCGAAGGAAACGCCCTTTACCCGGAGATATCCCAGATACTGCCGATACAGATCCCGCACCTTGCCGGCGTTGGAATCGTCCCTCGTCCAGCGCAGGCGGCGACGGCGGGCTCGGCTCCTGGGCTCGTTCTCCATGACCATCTCCAGCCCTTCCTCCGACTGCTTGTCCTTCTTCCGGTTGCCCAGCAGGAACCACAGCAGGATCGCCAAAGCCAGCACCAGGACCGCGATCAGCAGGATCCATTTCCAGTCCATGGCCTTGACCTGGGCCAAAAGGGGCTTTTGGGTCAGATCTTCCACTCGATCGTAGGGGACCGGGGTGCCGGTGGTGGTCTCCAGCGCCGGTCTGCGAAAATGATGGTCCGTCAGCATGGGGTCAGGCGTGGTATGGGTCACCATCTTCATGCCGGAGTCCGCGAACAGGTTCTTGAGCCAGCCCATGAGGGCGTCGAAGCCTACCATCAGGAGCGTGCCCACGCCGGCGGCGCCCACGATGGGCAGCAGCAGCAATCCGGCGTTGCCCGCCTGCCAGCGGCCGCTCTTCATCTGCCCGGCCCGCCCGGCCCGCAGGGCCAGGATGCTGAGCAGCAGGTAGGCGCCGATGAAGATGCAGGTGCCCGTGCTGAATATCAGCGGGTTGATGGACGCCACCAGCAGCAAGGCGGAGACGCCGGTCAGGATCATGAACTCCCGCCGATACCGCCACAGCTCCTTCATATCCCGGCCCAGCAGCACCGTCAGCGCCGCCGCCAGCACGGGCAGCGCGCACCCCGCCGCCAGCAGAGCCAGCTTGGGCCAGTCCACCATGGCGGTCATCACGACCCAGGCCAGGGGGAGAATGAAGAACGCCAGCCGCGCCGCCGGCTTTTCAAATCGTACCGCCAGGAAAGCGGCGATCAGGATGAGCCCTGCCGTCACCGCCATGGGCAGGAGCGACTCCCGGAAGGGAGACACCAGGCTCAACAGCGCGAAGTAGAAGCAGCTCAGCGCCGTGATGCGAAAGGCAGTCATGTTTTTCATTATTCTTCCTCCTCACTGATCAACACGCAGACCTCCACGTCCGCGCGGGCGTTCAAATAGGCGATGCACGCATCGCTCTCAGCGTTTCGGCGCGTCAGGATCACGATATAGCCCCGGCTCCCGCTCATGGTCCCCGTGACCCGCCGCACCAGGGTATCGAAACTGAAATACTGGGTGAAATGGGATTCTCCGATCCGTCGCTGGATCTCGAAGAGATGCTTGCGGCCCACGCCCTTCTCCGTCTCGAACAGGTCCCCGTTGGAGTGGAGGGAATAGGGGATCTTCAGCCCCTCCAGATACTCCGTGGCCGTCCGCACCAGGGAGAGGCACCGCTCTGCGTTCTGCTTGTCCGTGGGCTCCATGTCCACCAGGATGGCCGTGTCCACGTCCACGGTGAAGTCGTGGTTCTTGACCATCAGCTCTCCCAGCTTGGCCGTCTGCTTCCAGGAGATGTCCTTCAAGGGCTCCCGGCCCGTATACCCTCGGTAGCCCAGCACCAGACTGGGGTCATCGCAGATGAAGCGCCGGGCCGTGATCTCCCCCAGGAGGCCGCCTAAGGCCCGGATGTCCGGCTCCCGGTCCGAGAGCCGGGCCGTGCACACCACCCGAAGATCCACGTCCCGGGAGATGACCTCGTTCTGCAGGCCCAAATAATCGCCGGTCTCCAAATAGATCCGCCCCAGGCGGCAGCTGCCCCGGTGCTTCAGGGAGAAGGCGATGGTCCCCTTCACCCCCGAGTGGGGCAGCAGGAACACCTCCCGGCCGTAGGTGTCCGCCAGGAAGCTGTGGCTGCCGTGTCGAGCCTTCCATTCATCGCTTTCCCGGACCTCCACCGCGTCGTCGAACTGGAAGGAGAAGCTCACGAACATGATGGGCCAGGACGACGTGTTGTACACCCGATAGGTCAGGGTCGCCACCTCGTCCGGCTCCACAAGGCTCATATTGACCTCGCAGCGATACGCGATGCGCTGGAGGGTATTTCGGCTCAGCAGCTGGATCACCAGGAGGGTGATCGCCACCGCGAGCACAGGAATGATGACGTACATGCTCGTCCTTCGCGTCGATGGGCTTTATGCGTGTTCCAGGGGTACGGGCAGGGTGTCCAGGAGATCCTGGATAAAGGACGCTCCGTCCATGTGGCTGCGGCTCAACAGGGCGATGCGGTGGGCCAGCACCGGCACCGCCTCCCGCTTCACGTCCTCGGGGATCACATAGCTGCGCCCCTCCATGGCCGCGGTGATCTGGCTGGCCTTGTAGAGGGCCAGGGAGCCGCGGGCGGACACGCCGTAGGAAAGCTTATCGCTCTCCCGGGTGGCGGTGATGATCTTCATGATGTAGTCCGTCACGTCCTCGCTGACCTCCACCGACCGGAACTCCTCCCGCAGGACGGCCAGCTCCTCCTGGCCGATGACGGCGGACAGGCCTTCCACGATCCGCTTGCTGTCCTCCCGCCGCAGGACGCTCTTCTCCTGTTCCGGGGTCATGAAGCCCATGGACAGCTTCATGAAGAACCGGTCCAGCTGGGCCTCAGGCAGGGGGAAGGTGCCGTAGGACTCCACCGGGTTCTGGGTGGCCATGACGATGTAGGGCTCCGCCAGGGAGAAGGTCTCCCCGTCCACGGAGATCTGCCGCTCCTCCATGACCTCCAGCAGGGCCGACTGGCTCCGGGGCACGGCCCGGTTGATCTCGTCCGCCAGCACCACGTTGGCGAACAGGGGGCCCGGCCTAAACTCGAACTCGCCCTGCTTCTGGTTGAAGAAGTGGATGCCGGTCAGGTCCGAGGGCAGGATGTCCGGCGTGAACTGGATGCGCTTGAAGTTCCCGCCGATGCTCTTGGCGAAGGCCCTAAGCAGCATGGTCTTGCCCGTGCCGGGCAGGTCCTCCAAGAGCACGTGGCCCGAGGCGATCAGGCACACGGCGATCTGGCGGATCACTTCCTCCTTGCCCACGATGACCTGGCTGCAGTTCTTGACGATCCTGTCTCTGTACTCCACAAATGCCGCTGTATTCATTGCTTCTCCTTTTCAAATGCGCTGTTCTGACTTTGCTCGATCATGGGACGACCATCAGGTCACTGCATTTTAGCATGGGGCGCCGCAGAGTGCAACAACCTGTCGATTATATTCTATGTGTCGACTTGATTATATCCAGATAAATAAAGAAATTTCAAGACAAGGAGATTCGTTGTGTCGACACAATCGTCTTAGTCTGTGAGGATGCTGTAGTATCCCCTGTAGCGCAGTCGCTCGATAATGGCGTGGAACTCGGCCGCTTCAAAGCTCTCTCCCTCGTCGAGCCACCATTTCAGGATGGAAGCCAGGCCAACGGAATAGATCTTGATGAACAGATCATACTTCTTCCTGGTTTTTTCGTCCGTGGCGGCGAAAACCTTCTGCGTAGCCATCCTCTTCTCGAACCCTCCTGTAAACAGGGTGAACCCATCGAAGGAGTCGGTCCTGATATCCAGGATCCTTTTCAAAGCGGGGCGCCATTGCTCCAACCAGGCGAGGAGCTGGTGGAACAGCATGTTCTCCCTGTCCAGCTGCTTGGCCATATTCAGATCGAAAAAGGTCTGGAACCATTTATCCATCATCGAGTTGGCTAGATCCATCAGCAGTTCGTCCTTCATGCCATAGAAGAGATAGAAGGTCGTCCGATTGATCCTGGTGCGCTTGGCCAGCTCGGCGATGGTGATGTCGCCGTATTCCTTTTCGTTAAGACAAATCAGAAGAGCCTGTTTCAGCTTTTCAACGGAACCAATGGAATTCGAAAGTTTTCGCATCGTTGCTTCCTCTTGCGCGCGGATGTTCTGGACGGCCCATATGCAGGCTCCTGACGACCGTACCCACGTATACTATAGCATGGGACGGCCCATGGCGCAACCGTCGCCGCCCGGCGGGACCACGGACCGGGCCCGGTTCGAAGCGGAGGTGCTAAAGCCCCTTTCGAGGGGGCGACTTCGCCTATCGGGCCTTCTCCTGCGGCTCTCAAGCCCCGCTGTTGGGCCCCGTGCGACGGGCCGCCTGCGACGTGAAAACCCGCTGCGACGAAGTGGTGGACGGGGAAGACCGAACAGAAAAACACAGGGAATCTAATAGTATAACAGTAGAAGCCAAAGTACCCCTTTGGCTTCTCTTGTTTCGGTTCCTGCTTGCTCTTCTCCCGAGGAGAAAAAAGGAACAAAGATCATATCTTCTGTTTTTGATCCCGGAGGGCGAAGAAGATGAACAGCGCGCCGCCCGCCATGCCCACCAGGGTGACCAGCAGGAGCCCCCGCATGGCCCCCCAGGCGGAGACCATGAGGCCCCCGGTCAGATAGCTGAACATGCCCGCCAGGGACACGGCCCCGGTGATGAGGGCCTGACCCGTGACCTTGTCGCTGTCCGCCATGCGCTCGTTGGCGTAGTAGACCAGGGAGGGCATGAGCAGGGCGTAGGAGAAGAAGTGGCAGAAGCGCATGAGGTACACGCCCCACACGGACCGGAAGATCAGGATGAACCAGGTCTTCAGGGCCATGGCCGCGGCGGAGAAGCGCAGCGACCGGTTCACGCCGAACCGCTTCGCCACAAAGGCGAACAGGAGCATCATGGGGGTCTCCACCCCCGCGCCGATGAGCAGGGCCGTGCCCAGCTCCCGGGTGTCCCCGCCTACGGAGAGGATCACGTCGTAGAGGTACCCGTCCAGATACCCGTGCTGGAAGAACATCAGCACCGTGCCCAGGAGCATCCCGAAGAAGGCGGGATAGGCCTTGAGCATGGCTCCGTGGTCCGCCCGGGCCCGGGGCTTGGGGGCTTCGCCCGTCCCCTGAACGAGCAGCAGGGAACCGATCAAAATGCCCGCCGTGCACAGCAGATACAGGGCCAGCAGCCAGTCGAGGTCCACCTTGGCCAGGGCGGCGTAGGCCTTGGAGATCAGGGCGAAGGCCAGGGAAGCCACGCCCCGGGTGGCGGCGTAGTTCAGCTTCTCCCCCCGGTTGATGCGCTCGAAGCCCACGGCGTTGGTGAAGGGCTGGATGGTCATGGTCATGATGGACATGACCATGAACAGGCACACGAAGACCGCCCGGCTTTGGGGCAGGAACAGCAGCCCGCCCGCCAGGAGGCAGATGAGGCACAGGAGGAGCAGCACGTGCCGCAGGGTGAACCGGCCCGACTTCTCCATCCACCGGGCCAACAGGGGCTGCAGGACCATGGCCGCGGCACAGTCCAGCGCCAGGACCAGCCCAACCTGCCGGGCGCTGAACCCCAGCCGGTCCAGGAACAGGCGGGTGTAGCCGTAGACGAAGCAGGCGCTCATCCAGTATAGGCTCAGATACAGAGCATAGCTCGCGTTCAGATATTTTTTCACGGCGCTTAGGATAATCCTTCTTCCGTGATTTTGCAAGCACGATTTTCAAAAAGGTGAATGGAAGGGAAAAACCCGGCCCATACTATCTGCGAAACAAAGTCATGGAACGAGCCCCCCAGGGGACAATGGCCCCGACGGGGCCAGGAAAGGAATCTATATGGAAGAAATGAACGAATTCGAGACCAAGCCTCGGGGCACCTTCTGGCGGGACTGGGGCGTGTACGGGGCCCTGGCTCTGTGCCTCGCCATCATCGGCGCGGCGGTGGCCATCACCTCTTTGCCCCAAAAGGAGGAGGTGCAGGAAGCGCCCCTGGAGAACATCGTGGCCCAGGCGCCCCGGCAGGAGAAGCTGCCTCAGCTGGAGCTGGACCTGCCGGAGGAGACCAGCCGGCCCGTGATCCGGATCCTGCCCACGGCCTCGGCGGAGCCCGCCCCCAGCCAGGCGGCGGAGGCCACGGCGGCTCCCGCCAAGAGCGCCGGCGCCAAGGCCCAGGCTCCCGTGTCCGGGAAGGTGATCTGGGGCTACGCCGCCGATAAGCTGATCTATTCCAAGACCCTGGACCAGTGGACCACCCACAAGGCCGTGGACATCGGCTGCCCCCAGGGCACGGCGGTGAAGTGCGTCCTGGGCGGCACGGTGGAGAGGGTGTACACCGACGACCAGCTGGGCGTCACGGTGATCGTGAAGCACTCCTCGGATCGGAAGACCCTCTACGCCAACCTGAACGAATCGGTCCCCGTCCGGGCCGGCGACAAGGTGAACGCCGGGACGGTCCTGGGCACGGTGGGCCGCACGGCCATCTCCGAGTGCGCCCAGGAGAGCCACCTGCACTTCGCGTTCTTCGTGAAGGGCAAGGCCGTGGACCCCACCGCCAAGGTCAAGATAGGATAACCGTTTTCCCCCTTGCCATAGGTTTTCCCCCCTACTATGGCAACCTCGAGGGCGTTGACGGGCCGCGCGGCTTTTCAACGCCCTTTTTCTGTGAAAAATGCTTTAAATATTTGAACAACGATTGATTTTCCGAACCCCTTTTGTTATTATATATTATGTATAAGGATATGCTTCGCTTTGCGTGGCGTGTTTTCCGTATACTGGAGGCGGCGCACCAGGCCCAGGGGATCAAGGCCCAGACCACGCCGCCAGAAACAGTATCATCTCAGGGAGGAACACACATCATGAAGGGAAAGAAACTTATAGCCCTGGTCCTTTGCCTCCTGCTGACCATCAGCCTGCTGCCCGTCAGCGCCCTGGCGGAGGGTGATGGGGAGGAACCGGCCCAGCCTGTCGACACCACGCCGCCCACGGCCGAAACCGATCCCGGCGAAGCGCCCCAGGGCGACGCCAAGGATAACGAAACCACCCCGCCCGCAGACGACGGCGACGCCACCACCCCGCCCGCCGGCACCGGCGAAGAGCCCGATAATACCACCGCCGACGAACCCGGGGATACCACCGGCGGCGAACCTGCCGATGACCCCGCCGACACGCCCAAGGATCTGCTCGCCCTGCGGGGGACAGCGGACGCGGAACCTGCGTCCGTGGACACTACGGAGAATATCACCGTCTACTTTACAGACGCTCAGAATTGGGGCGCTGTCAACGTATACTATTGGAACGACGGTCCCGATTGGCCCGGCACGCCTATGGAGGCGCATGAAACCAATGACTACTGTCAAATAGTTTACAAGGCTTCCATCCCCGCCGATGTCAGCGGCATCATCTTCAATGGCAACGGCAACCAGACCGTGGATATCACCTCGAACATCGCCAACGGTGCCCAGTGGTATACTACCGGCGAAAAAGAGGACGCCAAATATAAGGTGAACCTGGTTGTCGTCCAGCAGGCCACTTTGACCCTGGCGGCCAACAACGGTACGGACGAGAAGACCAGCTTCCAGTATGCTGTCAACACAGAAGTCACCATCCCCGCCTGTTCCTTTACCTATGAGGGTCATTCCTTCACCGGCTGGAACACAGATGCCGATGGCCTTGGCACGGCCTACGCCTCCAACGAAACGACCACCCTGACGGCAAACCTCACCTTGTACGCCCAGTGGACGGATTCTTGCCCCCATGAGTTCCCGGAGATCATTGAATCCTGGGCTGACGAACCGTTTTCCTATACGCCAATAGAAGGGGACGCCACATATCATAACACTACCGGGATCATGAGGCGATGGTATTCCTGCCCGAACTGCTCTGCCACATGGGAGGAATATGTGCCCTATACTTGCCGGGAGTATCACAACTTCCACGACGGCTATTGCGAGCAGTGCCTGTATGAGCATCCGTTAAAGATCAACAGCCTGACCGTATCCTGCGAGTCATCGTTCACCATGGAGGTAGGCCAAAGTCGATTCGTCACGGTCACCATCGATCCGGCAGATGCAGATGAAGACCATCGTCAAGTTTGGGCAAACGTCTCCACATCAGACAATTCAAGCAGCTGGGATATACTGAGAATCAATAGTGACGATGATCCTTTGGTGTTCTCCCTCTCTGCCATAGGTGAAGGAGAAGTCGAAGTGAACTGGGAAACGCCGGATGGGCATGAAGTGACCTGTACTGTGACAGTCGTTCCCTGTTCGGATACAACCAAGTGCGGGAACAACCTGTACTGGGCCTATGACCAGGGGGTCCTGACCATTACCGGCAACGGTGACATGGACGCGTTCACCGAGGATGCTTCCGCGCCGTGGGCAACCTACGCAGAGCAGATCACGACCGTTTCTCTGCCTGAAGGCGTTACCTCCATCGGCGACTATGCCTTTTTCGAGTGCACGCATCTGACGGCGATCAATTTGCCGGATGGACTGCTCAGCATCGGCAAATTTGCGTTTGGCGGCTGCTCAAGCTTTGCTTCGCTGTCGCTGCCGGCTTCCTTGATCTCCATTGGCAAACAGGCCTTTTCGAACTGCGCAAGTCTGACCGATCTTTCGATCCCCGATGCGGTGAACAGTATCGGTGACAGCGCCTTTGAGGGCTGCACCGGCTTGACCACCGTCGCTGTTGGCGGGGCAAATACGTCCTTCCTAAGCGAGAACGGGATCCTGTTCAACGCGGGCAAAACGACGCTTCTGCTCTACCCGGCCCAAAAAGCCGGGACAGCCTACGCGGTGCCCGCCACCGTGACACGGATCGGCGCCCATGCTTTCCAAGGCAATACGTCCCTTACCTCGGTGACGCTGCCGAATGGGCTGCTCTCCGTGGATAACGGCGCTTTCCTCAACTGCACCAACCTGCAAACCGCCGCTTTGCCCTATGGACTCAAGACCATCGGCCGCGACGCCTTTAGAAACTGCTCGTCCTTGACCGGAGCACTCACGATCTACGACACCATCACTTCTGTGGGGAAATACGCATTCGCCGACTGCGGCTTAACACAGATCACGTTCCAGGGCGATTTGCAATTACTGGACACCAACGCCTTCAGCAACAATGCTGATCTTACGACGGTAACGATCCGCGGCGATATATGGGCTGATCCTTACAGGGAGGAACCGAATGACCCCTTCTCAGGGTGCTCGGCGCTGCAAACCGTCGTCGTTGAGGAGGGCGTGACCCGAATCGCTGAGGAAGTGTTCAGCAACATTCCTAACCTTCGTTCCATCACACTTCCCAGCACGTTGAAAACTATCGGGGAATGCGGCTTTTTCTGCTGCCAGGGCTTGACCTCCGTGACCATCCCGGGAAGTGTGGAGAGCATCGGGACCGGTGCGTTCCAGAGTTGTTTCGATCTGGAATCCGTCACGATCCTGGAGGGAGTGACAGCCTTGCCGGATGATGCGTTCATTGGCTGCAAGAGCTTGACGACCGTTCAGCTTCCTTCCACGCTCACCAGCATCGGCAGCAGCTGCTTTAGCGGGACGGCCATTGCCTCCATCGCGATCCCGGAGGGCGTGAAGATCATAGAAAACCATACCTTTACCGAGTGCGCCGATCTTACCACCATCAGCTTGCCTGCTTCCTTGGAGCGGATCGAGGGAAGTGCGTTCGATTACTGTGACAAGTTGACACTGATCAACTATGCCGGAACGAAGACGGACCGAAAGGATATCTCCATTGACTGGAGCTCCCAGAATAAGCTGCGGGCGGCTACCTGGCAGTTCTCCTACACTGGATATGAAAACCTGCAAAGCGTGTCGGAAGGAGAGAACACGATCATCGTCGCTGTGATGAATGGCGTCGCTACTCTGCCGGCAGACGCCTTTGCCAACGTTGTCAGTGACAATAAGAACGTGACCATAGAGGCCGTCGCCGCCCAGGTCACCTTCGATTCCGTCGCTGCCGACGCAATCGCCGCCAATGCGGGCAGTACGACCGAGCTGGATCTGAATCTGACCGTAACGGAAGATCAAGCAACAAGCAAGAAAACCCTGGATATCACCCTGCTGTCCGGCAGCACCAATGTGTTTGCCGATGGGACGGAGGGCACCGCGGCCATCACCGTTCCGTTTGCCAATGCAGATGAGAACACGGTGGTGAATCTGGTGGTGACTGATGAAAACGGAGACGAGGTCAGATACCCCATACCCGCCAGCGACATCACATACGTGGCCGGAGAGTCCGTCACCTTCACGGTCCATCACTTCTCCACGTATGAGGTCAGCGGGAGCGCGGCGGAGGAGGATACCTATGTGGTAGCCGGTTCAGCTAATGCAAACAACATTGACGAAGATGGTATATACACTGCCATTTTCGGAACGTCTTGGAACGGCTCGTCGAACAACAACAGTAGTAATACCATGACACAGCAATCCGATGGGACGTACAAAAAGGGCTACTACGCCACACAGAGCTATTCGAGAGTAGAGCTGAAGGTGGTCAAGAACGGCACGGAGTGGTATGGATATAATGGTGGAAACGTACAATTCCAGATCACCGGCAGTGGCGCTTGGAACGTCATCTTTGATCCTTCCGATAACAGCGTCCGTGTAGAGGGCAGCAACATCTTCTATGAAGGGGAAACCCCGGCTGATGTCTATATCGTCGGCAACGGCGCCGCCTCTGATCCGAGCTGGCTGAATGGAAAGACTTGGAATACCTCTGCTGCGGTCAATAAGATGGTGAGGGTGGATGCAGGCATTTATGAGATAACCTTTACTAACATTTCCGCAGGCGAAAAGAGATTTAAGTTTGCGCTCAACGGCTCATGGGATGAAAATTATGGCGGTACCTTTGGCGGTTATGGTACAGCATTTGCACTGACTGCTGACGGCAACGATATCGCGTTTACCCCCAACCAGGGCGACGACATAAAGATCCAATTCAATTTGGCGAAAAAAACCTGTACCGTGTGCAAGCGTTGCCAGGTAATCATCGACAGCAATATCGTAAACGGAACGCTGTCTGCCGATCCCTCTTCCGGATGGTCCGGCGACAGGATTACCCTGACGGCTACGCCTGCTTCCGGGTACCAGGTGAATAAATACATCGTCGACGGCGCGGAGAGGACATACAACTACTTCAACCTGGGCGATCACGATCCCACCGTTTCGGCCACGTTCGTGACGAGGCAGTACAGCGTCACTTCCACCACATACAGCACCAACGGTGTGGCAGGCGATTCCGAGGGTGGAAACGTCAAGCTGAGCAGACAGCATCTTGACTACATGAACAGGCCGCTCCAGTATGACGCGGGGACAGAGATCACGTTGGAAGTGACCAACTATCGCGGCTATACCTTGAGTCTCATCGCGAAGGACGAGAACAATCAGGACGTTCCTCTGACGGCCGGCAGCTCGACCGTGGGGACCAACGGGGAAACGGTGACCGCCTATACACTGATCCTTCCGACCTCCGACGTGACCGTGACAGCGGAGTTCACCGGCGAGCGGCTGTATCAGATCAAACCCAATCCCGGTCTGTATGCCCCCGGTGCGACCACATACCATACGATGACGGAAGCGGAAATACAGCAGGTCGTTCAGACCATGACCGTATCCCCTGAATATGCTGTGGCCGGGACCACGGTCACCGTGACGATGGTTCCGAAGACGGGGTATTACGTCAAGCACAGCATGGAGTCGTTTGATACATTCGGCAACACCCTGACCAAGACCGGCGACTTTACCTATACGTTCGTCGTGCCGGATTATTACGCCCAGCATTCGGGGACGCGAAACATCAACGTTACGACCGTCTTTGCCTCCGGCCTGGACGAGGGCTACTATGTGCAGATCGGCGACGCGGCTCAATCCGACTGGCTGCGGATGCCCAGGGACGATCCGTTTTTCGGTTTTACGGAAGGTTCCTGCCCGGTCTACAGCGTTAAGACTTCGCTGACGGCGGGGCAGCTGCTGACCGCCTACTATGTCAGCAATCCCGGCGCAACTCCGGTCCAGAAGGCGACCCTCAACGTGACCGCATCCGGCACACAGACCATCTATTACGTGGCTGAAGGAACGGGAGAGCTCCACGTTTCCGGTCTGAACGGATATTATATCGTCCATGCCAACGTCACCAGCACCCGGCCCTACGGGATCACCGAGGACGAGAAGCTCACCTATCGCGGCGACGGGTATACCTATGACGGCCTCTTCAAGGGCGCCCATTGGGTCTGCGTCGCGGAGTATGAGGAGGGCACGGTCGTCGGGACATATCCCAATGTGAACAATGTGGATACCCGGTTCGTGACGCCGAGAGAAGACGAAGTAGGCCAACCCTACCAGGGGACCGGCCCCGAATGCTTCCCCTATGATGGCGCAATGGGACGGGCCTGGTTCGATCCCAACGGCCAGGGCGGCCCTGACTATGCCGGCGGCTACCTGAAGGTCCGGCGGCTGTACACGTTCGAATTTGACTGGAATTATGATGAGATCAATCACGCAGACGTCGTCATCGCGTCGTCGCTGGGAGATGACGAATATGCCGCGGGAGGTGAGACGATCAGCTTTGAGATCGAACCAATTGAGGGCTATGTGGTCTCCAACGTAACGATAATCAAGTTGACGGATGAAACGGCTGTTTCATGTGAAGAAGAAGCTGGGGTCTATACGTTCACCATGCCTGCGGATGACGTGCTCGTCTACATCAACTTTGCCGAGTCCGAAAATCATATCGTTGCTGTGTTGATGATCCAGTTGGCTGGCGCTGCAAATGGTGGCTATACCATTTCTCCGGATGGTGCCGAAAACATTGAAGCGGGAACAACGGTCAAGGTAATGTTCACGCCCTACGATGGATATGCCGTGGATTATGTGACCAGCAACGTGTCGGACAAGGATGCGCCTGTGGACGTTACGGCGGCGCTGGTGAACAACGTATACACCTTCACGATGCCTGATTGGAGTGTCGTCATAGAAGTCCATTGGAAAGAAGCTGAGCCGGTAGATGTTCCCGTGACCGGCATCACCGTGGACCCGGCGACCGCGAGCCTGACGGTAGGTGGGACGCAGCAGCTGACGGCGACCGTGGAACCTGCCGGCGCCACCAACCCCACCGTGACCTGGAGCTCCAGTGACACCTCGATTGCCACTGTGGACGAAAATGGCCTGGTCACCGCCGTTGCCGTGGGCACCGCCACCATCACCGGCGCGGCGGGCGATCAGACCGCCACCTGCGCCGTGACGGTCACGGCCGCGTTCACGGAGGGCTATTACCTCGTCAAGATCCCTGCCGACGCCACGAACGTCAGCCTCACCGATACCCTGTACTGGCTGGAGCTCGCCCGCAACGAGAGTGCCACCTTCGGTGAGGAGTATATGTTGGCCGGAGGCATCGACATCCCGCTGACCGAGGGAGACAAGCTCTTCGTGATCCGCGTGCAGGACGGCGCGGTGCAGGTCTGGGACAACGCTGAGGAAACCTGGGGCACCGAATTCTCCCTGAGCAAATACACCTATCTTGTGGACGCCAACCATGAGGACGAACATGCGAAGGTGTACTTCCGCGAGCAGACCCCGAACCCGGAGACCCATCCCTTCTGGCAGGACTTCGGCGGGCACCTGTTCATCGCCATCGCCCGGGAGATCAGAATAATTCCCGTGTCCCATGGCACCGTGACTGCCAGCCCGGCCATGGGCGTGTACACCGAGACCATCACCCTGACCGTCACCCCCGACCCGGGCTATCGCCTCAAATCCCTGGAGGTGTGGTATCGGGAGAACGAGTACGATCGGACTACGATCACGCCTGAAAACGGCGTCTTCACCATGCCCGACTATCCCGTTACCGTTGAAGCGGTCTTCTGCCTGGAAGACGGATTCTACCTGCTGGGCTCCATGCAAAACTGGAGCAAAGATAGCCTGACCCCGGCGGAGAAGTTTGTTGCGAATACAAACAATGCCGACGAATACATGCTGGAGTATACCTTCACTGCTGCAACAGACGCGTTCAAAGTCGTAGAGCTGAAGGATGGCGAGATTAAGGATGATGTATGGTATAGGACAGAGATGGATGGACACACCAGTGGAGAGCCGGATTTCAATTATGTGATCAACGATCAAACTGGTTTCAAAACGGTGTATTTCCGGCCCGTATGGAACAACGATTGGCACGGCCATATCTGGATCGGAGATGCGATGAGTCCCTACTTCAAGGGCCACGGCCTGGCATTGGGCGACGCGATCAATGTGCGATTCAACCTGGCGCTGCCGGGCGGGAAAGATCTCTACGAGGGCAGCTACGTGGAGTTCATGATTGAGAACGCCACCGGAACGAAGCGGTACGTAACGGCCGACGCCGTGCAGGTGGCGAATGATCCTGACAATGGCACGCCGAGATACCGGTACGTATGCCCGGTCAACGCGATCCAGATGGCGGATATGATCACGCCTGTCTTCCATTACACCGT
>CADACQ010000017.1 GCA_902786465.1 uncultured Eubacteriales bacterium
AAGATCACCATCATCCCCCGGACCTCCGGCGCTCTTGGGTTCACCATGCAGGCGGACGAGGACGAGCGGTTCCTCATGGACAAGCAGGAGGCCTTCGCCAAGATCGTCACCCTCACCGGCGGCCGGGCGGCGGAGGAGCTGTGCTTCGATTCCGTGACCACCGGCGCCAGCAACGATATCGAGCAGGCCACCAGCATCGCCCGGGCCATGATCACCCGGTACGGCATGAGCGAGAGCTTCGGCATGACCGCCTTCGAGCAGATGGTGAACCCGTATCTCGGCAACGACACCACCATGAACTGCTCCCAGGAGACCGCCGCCCGGATCGACCGGGAGGTCATCGCCCTCATCGACAAGGCCTACGACCAGGCCAAGACCATCCTGAAGGACAACCGGTCCAAGCTGGACGAGATCGCCCACGTGCTCATCGCCCGGGAGACCATCACTTGCCGGTCTCGCCGGAGGAAACGAAGGAAGAATGATGTTTTGCCGCTTTTTCTCTTTATACAAAGAGAAAAAGCGGCGGAAAAAGAGAAACTCAAGAAGGGATTGTGATTTGATTTCACAATCCCTTCTTTATTTTTAAGCTTTTCTTTTTGGGCGACTTTTACCCATGGGCAAAGCATAGTCAAAGCTGCGCTGCCGCTTGCTTTTTCCTTGCTTTGCCCGTGCTGCGCCTCGCTTCATCTGCCGCAGGCAGCGCTCGGCTCCGCACCCTTTCACTGAAAAGAAAAAGTCGCAAAGAAAAAAGCTAAAAAATCAATACCCCGCGCTGCGATTGATGATGCTGCCGTCCACGGCGTTGACGGTCAAAATGTCGTCGAAGTCCCACACGGGCAGGAGCCAGTAGTCCGGGGAGCATGTAGGAGAAGCGGATGCTGTGGACGGTCCACTCCTCCGTCATGGGCGGCTCGTCCGTCCACAGGGCCGGGTCCTCGTCGGAGGTGCCCAGGAAGACGCTGCGGAAGATCTGGACCCGGAAGATGTCCATGACCTGGGAGAAGGGCAGCAGCTGCACGTTCTCGCTGTCGGTCGAGACGATCTTTAGGGGGTTCTGCCAATAGAAGTTGGTCAGCTCCCCCTTCACCACGTTGGCGGTGATGCTCTCCTGGTGAGGCCCCTGCTCGTAGGGCACGTGGGTCACCCGCTCCTTCACCCCGTCAGGGCCCGTGCAGGTGTAGCTGTCGGGGTAGGAGGGGATGCCGGCGTAGCAGGGGATCAGCCGAAACTGGAAGCTGTCGTACTCGAAGCCCGTCTCGCTGTGGAAAAGCTCCTGGCGGATGTCGTCGTCCACCCCGCACATGAGGTCCGTCCGGGCCTCGGTGAAGCCGAGGGAGTTCGCGAACGCCTCCACCATGGCCCACATCTCCCTCTCCCGGTCCGTCCTGGGCTGCCGCCCGGGGGAGGACTGGAAGCTGACGTCGTCGTCCGTGCCGTAGGAGAAGTCCACGCCCCGCTCCCAGGGGGTCACCGAAATGCCCTGTGCCATGCCGTTCTGCACGCCGAACCGCTCGTCGTCGAAGCGGCCGGTCCAGGGCTGAGGCGCGGGAAAGTCGCTGTGCCGCTGCATGTCCTTCATCTCGAAGCTCAGGCATTCCATCAGATTGCAGTTGCGATGGAAGTCGTAGTTCTCCTGCTGACCGGGGCCGTAGCACCCCTCGTCCAGGGCCTTGAGCCAGGCTTCGTACAGGCGGACCATGTTGTCGCAGTTGGCGTAGATGGCCCGATCCCGGTTCCCGTCGAAATAGGGGCCGTCCCCCAGGAGCTTCTTCGTCAGCGCCTCCTTCTCCTCCGTAGAGAAGGTCCGGAACCGGACCGTGTACACGGGCACCCGACTGACTTCGGGTACCTCCACCTGGGCGTCGATGTGGACGATCAGCTGGCCGCCGTACACGTGGCCGGATAGGTCCTCCTGCACCGCCTCCGGGGCGCCCACCCGTTCCCGCACGGTCCGCTCCGGGGCGGCGCTCTCCTCCGGTGCGGCCACGATCAGCTGCTCCAGCCGCCCCTCGGCCTTGTTGGTCACCGGGTCCACCTCCGGCGTAGGCTGGCAGGCGGCGAGGAGGAGGGAAAGGAGAATGACGGTTATTTTGCCGCTTTTTCTTTTCAGTGGAATGTATGCTATAAAGGGTGAAACGAAGATTCACCTAATACCATGACTGCGGTTCGTTTGCGGCAACAACGGTATGCGGGCATGAGAAAGGAGTAATCTTTTCCGCTGGCGTAAAGCCAAACCCTTTATCAACCAAGAGTATAGCATGGAGGCATACAAAAATGAAGTCTTTATTCGAAGAAAGAGGCGGTACATATTCAAAGGTCGGTAGCTATCAGATCCCTAATCTCGCCATGGACCCACAACCGGAAGGAGAGATCGGCATCTGGGGGCAGCATCGGAAGCAGTACCTGAAAGAGCATCGGAAGGGCACCTACAATGCCATGTTGCTTCAAGGCACGTTAACCCAGCACCTGATCGACACCAATGCGGAAGCACTCGATCTCATGGATACCCTCGTCAAGCAGATGGCGAAGGCCGAGGGCGTCACAGAGGAGTTAAAGCGCCGGGATCAGCTTGGCTGGGTCGGACGTATGAACAATGTCCGCAATCGGGCTGAGGAGATCGTGAGGAACGAATTGATCCATGTTTGACCAGGGAAGCAGGTCAAACCCTGATCGGGGAACTCATAACCGAATGAGCATGAAGGAAACAGAGCGCGTATCATGACGGTACGCGCTCTGTTTTTTATTCCCCGTCCCTGTGCCGGAGCCGATAGTGATGCCTGCACCGGTCGCTGCAGAACTGCGCGTCGGCACGGGAGGTGTAAAATGCTTTCTCGCATTGTTTGCAGAGTTTGATCGGACTGTTGGGGTCGGTGATCGTGAAGGAGAACATCATCTGCAATCCCAGCAGCAGCGAGTGAAAGTTCCACATAATCTTCGGCCCGGATTCCAGCAGGGCTATGTGATACGTCGGAGCTGCCCCCTCGAAGATGTCCATGGCATACCGGGCCTGCTCCTTTTCTTCCGCGGACAAAGGCGTGCTGTAGAAGTAGTGGACCGACAGGAAATTGAACGCGAAGGAGCGAAAGGCGTTCTTCAGCCATTCTACGTCCTCCGCATAGGATCGGAGGAAGCTCATCTGCATGGCGATCGGCGCATCCACGCCCGTAAAGGTCAGCAGAAGCGCTTGCAGGGGAATATCGCCCTCAATGTCCCATTCCACGGAATCTCCTTCCTTCCGATAGATCGGCTTCTCAAAGGGAAAAAACAGATTGGTATAGGCCTGTGTTTCCATGGACTCCTCCCGGATGAAATCGTTCTTCGGAAGATAGACATAGAAGTAGTCCATGAACCGCGCCGTGGTCGGCAGGGCGGTCATTAGGCCCAACAGGCCATAACGAGCGGCGAAGCGCAGCAAGGCCTGCTCCAGCAGCACCTTTGGGCGATGTCCCATGATTATGAGCCCTATGTTGATGGCGTCCAGCACCATTTGCTTTGCGTCCTCCAGCGGATCGATGAGATTCGGCATAGCGCCTGCCGCCGGGGTCAAATACTGTTTGCCGTTGTCTGCGGTGCGGATCTCGTATGTATCGTATCGGACCCACAGCGTGCCGGCACGCTCAAAGATAGCTGACATGACATTCCTCTCCTTATATGCTTACCTGGATCAACTTTTCACTGTCTGCTTCCGACGGCAGTTGCCAAACACCGTGGCTGTCTACATTGGTGTGGATCGGCGTCTTCTGTCGGTGCACGATTTTGAACCGGTTTATGGGCGGCCGCTTCTTATCCCGCTTCAGAGTGCGGCTGATCCCGCCCTTGAATCCAGGCTTTTTCCTGGCTTCGGCGTATTCCGTCAGAAATAGCCGTTCGATCTGGGAAAGGCTGGGGCGCTCCGCCCGCTTCAGCAAGTACTGATACACCGGCTCCTGCAGGTTCGCCTCCAGGGCCGATTTGATCTTCCGTATGGACCGGGGCGAGGAATCCTTCAGGGCGGCGATCCGCGCCGTCTTCCATTGCCGCAGGAAATAGAAGTAGGCGACAAACTTCTGGTCCACCGTCAGGGCGTCGAACTGGCGGGCGTAGAATCCGTTAGTGACCAGCTCCCGCAGCTCATACGGGCAGTCGAAGATGGCGTCTATGAAATTGCCTTTTTGCAACTGCTTCTCCAGGGGCATATTCATCCACGCCGGGAAGACCACCAGAAGGGAGGAGACCTCCTGTTCCCATGGCAGCTCACCGCGTGGGAGCTCGGTCAGCTCTATGCCCCGCTGCTTATTGGCCTCTATGCGGTCATATTCCGCCACCAACCGCCGGAAATCCCTCTCGGTCCGCGCGCCGCTTTCCATCCGGCGCAGCGCCTCCTCCTTCATGTGCCGCAGGGTCTTGGGCTCCTTCGCTTCCTCCGGCTCGATCAGGGGAGAGGCGTTCCATGCCGCCAAGGCCGCCCGGCTCTCCTGCCGGGCATACGCCGCCGCGGTGTCCTCCACTAACTCGTCAGCCGCTTCCGCCCGGTCGTTCCAGCCGGTATAATCCTGGCGCTTGTTCAGATACTCCCTTTCATCCAGCATATCCATCACTTCCTGTTCTTTCTCACTCATCTTCTATCTTTGTGTCTATATCCATGCAAACAAAAACCCTGTCCAAAAGTCTTCCCTCAATCCGACAAATCAGCTTCAAAGATTTCTTCAAACTATTTTTCAAAAATGGTACCGATTTTGGCTTCCTGGTTTCCTATATATAGAGGGGAGAAGATCGAAAAACGACCTTTTTCTGACTCCCGGAGGGCCCCTCGCCACTTTTCGACACTCTATTTATACCAAACTAATTGTCCCATATTCAGGACTTTCACCCATGCCTCCAAAAGTTCACAATCCTATTTTTGGAAAATGGTACCGATTTTGTGCGGTTAGTTTCCTAATATATAGAGAGCGAGTGAGCGGGGACCTGCCGGGAAGGATACCTACCGAAAGGATGAATGTCGAGACCCCGCGAACGAGCTCTCCAGTTCCATGGGTGTACTGGAAGGAAAAAGGAGGCTGCGCCGCGTAGACAGGTTTTCCCAAAAGCCTTTCCACTCTGCCCGGCAGATGGCCGGGCGTTGATTCGCCCTTTCCTCTTTCTTCCAGTAAACAATACTGTACACGACACCCCCCGATGTTCATTCATCGGCAGGTATAGATCACACCGCCGCAGCGGGAATGGCACAGTAAGAAAAGCAAATCGGACGGTATTCTTCGGCCAGCCTTCGGGCTGGCTTTTCTTTTGCCGTGCAGAAAGGAGGCAGAAACGGCGCTTTGCCCGGTGTTGCACTTGGACACCAAACGTATCGCACCGGCTGTGGCCGGGAATGGAACTGACAGGACATTATTATTTCAAGGAGGAACCCCTATCGACCCATGACACCCAAGGACCCATGCCGCGTTTGCGGCAGCCGGCTTCCGGGCCGGGAGCCGAGACTGTATCGCACCGCTTGTCGGGAAGTGGACCCTATCGACAAAAAAATAAATCAAAGAAATGGAGATTACAAAAATGAGTGTAACTGTATTTGTAACGCTGCTTGTTTCGCCCATCGGACAACTGAGGAAAGGAGGACCTTCGGCCCCGTATGAAATTGTTTACCTACACCAAGCGGATCGGGCATACGACCTACACGGTCAACGCCTATTCGAGCGATGTCGCAAAAGAATCGTTTGAAGATATAACCCTGCGGTTGATTTCTCACGGAAATCATGGTACACTACGTTTGCCGCAAACGAATCGTCAGTCCGAAAGGAGTGCGTAATATGCACGGACCGACGGAAACCAAATTGACAGCTCTTTACGAGCGCCTCTCCCGTGACGACGACCTGATCGGGGACGGACATCGAAGCCGGGAGGATCGGCACGGTGATCGTCAAGGACATGTCCCGGGTCGGCAGGGAGTATTTGCAGACCGGGTATTACACGGAGGTTTTCTTCCCCCAGAATGATGTGCGGTTTATCGCCGTTTCCAACGGCATCGACAGCGTCGACCGCGGCAGCGGTGAGATCGCCCCGTTCATCAACATCATGAACGATTTTTACCTCCGTGACTGCTCCCGGAAGATGACCCAGGCCTACCAGGTGAAGGGCAAGTCCGGAAGACGGATCACCAACATCCCCATCTACGGGTACAGGAAGGATCTGTCAGACAAAACCAAGTGGGTCGTCGACGAGGAGGCCGCCGCCGTGGTCCGGCGTATGTTCCGGCTGGCAGCCAACGGCTACGGCCCCGGCAAGATCGCCACCATCTTCCATCGTGAAAAGATCGAAGCCCCGGGCTATTATATGGCCTCCCGCGGCTATAACAAGATACACAAGCCGGATGAGTCCAAGCGATACGACTGGCTGGCCAGCACCGTTGGCGCCATGCTCTCGAAGCCGGAGTATCTTGGGCACACGGTCAACTTCCGTTCCTGCAAGAAGCACTATAAGGACAAGAAGCGGACCTGGCGAGCCCCGGAGGATTGGCTGATCTTTGAGAACACCCATGAACCGATCATAGACAGCGCCACCTGGAACACGGTGCAGGAGATACGAAAGACCAAGCGGAGATACAACTCTTACGGCGAGCCCAACATCCTTACCGGCCTCGTTTTCTGCCCCGACTGCGGTAAGCCCATGTATGAACATAGGAACAGCAGATCCGGCAGGAGCGGCATCTGCGACGACCGGTATGAATGCTCCACTTACAACAAGATGATCAAGCGCAGCAAGCGGCTCTGCACCTCCCACAGTATCAGCGCGAGAACGCTGACAGAGATCGTACTGGACGCGATCCGGATCGTCGCCCGGTATGCCATTGAAAACCCGAGGGAGTATCGCCGCCGGGTCCGGGAACAGTTCTCGGTCCGGCAGCAGGCGGAGATGAAGGAGCTTGGTCAGCGGATGAAGCGGCTGACCCGCCGCCAGGAGGAGGTCAACACGCTGATCAGGAAGCTGTACGAATCATATGCCTTCGATCTTATCCCGGAGGAGCAGTTCACCCGGATGATGGCCGATTACGCCCAGGAGCTGTCCGAAGTCAAGGCGCAGGTCACCCAGGACGAGCAGGTCCTCGCCACCTACCGGGAGGACGCAGACCGGGCGGACCAATTCCTGGAGGTCGTCCACCGCTTCACCGATTTCACGGAGCTGACCGGCGAGATGCTGAACGCGTATGTGGAGCGCATCTATGTCCACGGCCGGGACCGGGGCTCCGGCTATTGCCATCAGCGGATCGACATTCACTTTCGATTCATCGGGCATTTCCCGGTGCCGGTCCCGGAGCCGACGCCGGAGGAGCTTGCCGCCGAGGAGGCGCACAGGAAGAAGCTGGCCAAGCAGAAGGAGTACAGGGAACGGCACAAGGCGAAGACGCTGGCAGCGCAGCAGAGCGTAGCCGTTTCAGCATAGCCCTAAACAGAATACCAAGTTGGCAGCGGAATGGCAGTCGGGCGCGATCCTGACTGCCATTTTCGTATGCCCTGGCAGTACAAAAGAGGCCTCTTGCTTCTCACCTGATGGCATGACTTTTCATGCCATCCTCCAGCACACAGGCCCAAGTGGCATGAATCTTCATGCCAACCAACAGAGGGAACAAAGAATTGCCAAATCACAGTATTGGTCGATACCTCGGTATCGGCAGGAGGGAGTTGTATGAACGAAACAGAACGAATCCAGGCACAGCACCGGTTGGAGGAAGCCCAGGCGCGGGACCGGGTCAATGAACGGAAGGCACGGACCAGGCGATTGATCCAGATCGGCGCGATCACGGAGAGCTTGTTCCCCGGCATCCGGGACATGGAGCTTGAGGACGTGAAACGGTACCTGGAACAGATCCGGAACCGTTAGGGAATTGGAATCGGAGGAAGCGGTTGCGGCCGCTTTTTCTTTTTTTTTGTTTTTTCCGAAGGGCGCACTTACTCACCACTTGCCCGCAGGGCAAGCGGTGGTAGCCCTCCCGTTGGTTGGGCCGTGCGCTCTTCACGAACCATCCACAGGATGCTTCTCCAGAGGGGGCAGGCGATGCCGCAAGCGGTATCGCCTGTGCAGCGAAAAGTGTTCCCATCCTGGGAACCCTTCCCGCTGCGGAAACCCTGCCCCGCAGGGTTTCGGGGTATGCGGTGTTTTTTCACAACAATCATTGAAAGGAGTTTTATCGCATGGCGATCTACCATTTGGAAGCCAAGATCATAAGCCGAGGCACAGGGCGCTCGGCAGTCGCCGCCGCAGCCTATATGGGCTGCGACGTGATCACAAACGAGTATGACGGGATCACCCATGACTATACCCGCAAGGGCGGCCTGGTCTGGGAGCATATCTTCCTGCCCTCCCAGGCTCCGCCGGAGTGGCGGGATCGTGGGATGCTTTGGAACGCCGTGGAGCGGGCGGAGAAAACGAAGGACAGCCGATTGGCGCGGGAGCTGATCGTAGCCCTTCCAATAGAGTTACCTCCCGAGGAATGGAAGGCGATATTGACCGAGTATTTCACGGAGCAGTTTGTCTCGGACGGCATGTGCGCTGATGTGGCCATCCATGATACGGACGGTCACAATCCCCACGCCCATATCCTGCTGACGGTCCGACCTCTGAATAAGGACGGAACCTGGCAGCACAAAACGGAGAAGGAATATCTGTGCGTCCGCAACGGCGAGGAGAAGGGCTTTACCGCACAGGAGTTTTTACAGGCCCAGCGGGAGGGATGGGAGAAGCAGTACCCATACAGGAAGGACGGCAAGAAGGTGTTCCTGCCGCTGAGCAAGGCTATCGGTTTAGAGCGCATATCCAAGCACCCGAAAAGCACGACCTACGGGCGGCAAAATCCCATCTCCGCCCGATGGAACAGCGAGGAGCAGCTGGTGACCTGGCGGGCCGCCTGGACGGATGTAGTCAATCGGCACCTGAAGAAAGCGCAGCAGCCAGAACGGATCGACCACCGCAGCTTTGCGGATCGGGGCATGGACCTGAAGCCCACGATCCACGAGGGCGTGACGGCCCGTGTACTGGAGAAGAAAGGTATCGTCTCCGACCGCTGCGAACTTAACCGGGAGATCAGGAAGGACAACGCCCTGATCCGAAAGCTCAGGGAACTGCTGGCAGCCGTAAAGGATGCCGTGCAGGTGTTTGCGGAAAAGCTGGAAGCTATCCGCGACACCCTGGTCGAAACGCTTTATGGCCAGCGTCAGGCGACAGCGGCGCATAAGTATTATTGGAATCGATACGCGACCGCTGCGGATAGGCTGGATCGGCTGGAAGCGCTGCTGCCCGAATTGAAAGCAAAGACGGCGGAGCAAAAGCATGTCCACAAGGAACTGGAAACCACCGGCAAGATCCATTTCAAGAAGCGGAAGGAGCTGGCGGAGCGTGATGCTGTGCTGATCGAGGAGGTCAACGAACTGCAAAGCAAGCGTTCCATGCTCATGCAAAAGCTGGACCTGACGGACGAATCCCAGATCCCGGCAAAGCGCGCCTCTATCCAACCGTTGGAAACCGAAACGGACCGGCAATATGGCCTGTCGCTGGACTATTCCGCGTCGCATGAGCAGGCGAAGCAGGACTATGACACTGTGGAGGAAGAATCTGTGGAACAGGGCGTTGACCGCAAGGAGCTTTGGCTGCGCCAGCAGGCGATCCGGCTGGAGAACGATCCGCTATTGCATGACCGACTGAAAGCACGGTATGGCAAGGACTTCGAGGAAAGCCGCTTCGACAGTGCGGCGTTGGATATACGTTACTACACCCAGGCCCGGCACCGTGCCTTCTCCGACTACGCCAAGCAGCTGCAACGAGAGAGATCGCGGCAGTCACGGGACACGGTGTCCCGGCTCCGAAAACGGCGTGATGACATGGAGAGATAGTTCTATCAAAAAACATATATGTTACTTGCAGAGCCACGGCGGCGGGGAGCCATCCTCGCCCCAGGTTTAACGTGAAAAACCATGGAATAATCTTGAAATAGCTGGAAAAAACTTGCTTTTTTTGTGTGTTTCATGGTACATTTACAAAAAAAGATATATATCACGTCTTTTACGGACAAGATCCCAATGGGATGGGAGCATCGTCTATATCAGGCGGCAAGGTATAAAAGAAATTGCAATGGAAAAGATGTTTTATTCTCTTGGGAATGAAACCGAGCAGGTCGAATTCAAAAAGAATACTGGCGAGCTAAAAGAGACCGCCACTTTGAACAAACACGACAGCGGAGATCGGTATTTCGGCGTAAAGAATAACGGTGATGTAATTGGTAAGGAATTCATCGAAAAAACGACTCGTGAGGTCAGTCAGGCGATCGGAAGCCATTTGCGTCCGGTGATCTATCCTGAGATCAAAAAGGATATCATATGATGGATGCGATGTTGCCCTTGTTCGTTTTGAAGAGCACATGCCGCCCTACACTGCTTACAATATTCCGAGAATACGTATTGCGGACGAGGATCTGGTCATGGCGCAGGATACCGCGTGTTTTTCAAGACAATAGCAATTATCATCAGTATACTATGGACAAGTTGAATGATGCATGCTATAATTTTATAAAACTTAGTTTTATTAAATAAAACGCTTATGAGGGAGGAATCTATGGTATTAGACGATTTCAGGCTGGAAGGAAAAGTGGCTTTAGTGACTGGCGGAGGCACCGGCATCGGTAGCGGGATCCTAAAAGGATTGGCGGAAGCAGGGGCGGATATTGCCTGCGTGTACAACGCTCATGAGCCTACAGAGGTCGAAGCGTATGTAAAGAGCCTGGGTCGGCGGTTTTTGGCAATCCATGCGGACGTGGCACAGATGAATGACTTGCAGCGGATCATGGATGAAACGCTGCAGGAGTACGGCCGACTGGATATCCTCGTAAACAATGCCGGGATTTGTCCTCGCGCATCCGCGCTTGAGTATACGGAAGAAATGTGGGATAGGATCATTCAGATAAACGAAAAGGCGGTCTTTTTCCTGTCTCAGTTGGCGGCAAGGCAGTTTTTGAAACAGGGCAGCCGCGGCAAAATCATCAACCTGGCTTCAATGATGTCCTTTCTTGGCGGCTTCAATACGACTGCTTACACCGCATCCAAGCATGCAGTCCAGGGGTTGACGCGTGTTCTGGCCAGCGAGTGGGGCGGTTGTGGCATCAACGTCAATGCCCTCGCGCCGGGCTGGATCAAGACGAATCTGTCCGCTCCGTTGCGCGCAGATCCTGCCCGCGATGCCAGTGTGAAAGCTCGTATACCGATGGGCGACTGGGGTGATCCTGAGGACTTTAAAGGCGCAGCGGTCCTTTTGGCGAGCGATGCTGGGAACTATATCAATGGAGCGACAGTTCCGGTGGACGGAGGATATCTGACAAAATGAAAGCGCTCGTACTGGAGAGTGCAAACCGGTTTCGTTATGAGGAACGTCCGATGCCGGTCTGCGGACAGGAAGACGTCCTGGTCAAGGTGGATGCGGTCTGCATATGCGGCTCTGACGTGCACGCGATCGCGGGGCGGTCTCCGCTCTTCACCTATCCGAGGGTCATTGGCCATGAAGTTGCTGCTACCGTGCAGGAGGTAGGGAGACATGTTTCGGGATTTGTCTCCGGTGATCGGGTATGCCTGATGCCCTGCATATCCTGTGGACATTGCCATGCCTGCCGTAAGGGGCATACGAATTGTTGCAGCTCTTTGAGACTGTACGGCGTGCAAACGGACGGCGGCCTGCAGGAATATTTTACGGCGCCTGCGTCGAACTGGCTGAAAGTCTCGAATCCGAACCAACCAGCTCAGATCGCCATGATTGAACCGCTAACGATCGGTGCGCATGCGGTGGCAAAGCTTGATCTTGAACCAGAGGATCGGGTGCTGGTGATCGGAGCAGGCCCTATCGGCGTCAGCTGCGCGCTGAATGCCAAAAGCTACGGCGCACGGGTCACGCTTGCGGACACGAGCTCAGAGCGAAGGATCTTCGTAACCGATTGCTTCGGTTTCACCGTGATGGATCCGCTGTCTGAAGACTATGCAGAAAAGATCGAAACATACTCGAAGGGGGAGCTTTTTGATGCGGTCATCGACACGACCGCGAACAAACGCTCCATGGACACCGCCTGGCGATATGCGGCCCAGGCTGGCAAGATACTGTTCGTCGGCATCAGCGGCGGCATGCTGGAGATCGACGAAGCGAAGTTCCATATGAAGGAGCCGTCCCTGTACGTGACCCGCAACTCCACTCGCAGGGACTATGAACGAATCTTGGAACTGTGTGCCGCTGGAAAAATGAGACCGGCTGATCTCATTACGCACAGCGCAACGTTTGCCGCGGCAGCGGAGCAGATTGTCCGGTGGGTCCAGCCCGGTAGCGGTGTATTCAAAGGCGTCGTTTTGTTTTGAGAACATGACAGATGGCGCGTGACTGTTCGAACAGAATTTGAGAAATGGAAGATCAACGAAAATGAACAACGAGAGGGATTATACGATTGCCGCTGTCAAGCGGGCATTGGAAATACTGAAACTGTTTGATACGACCCATCGGGAGCTGTCTCTGTCTGAGATCAGCGAGATGTCCGGGATCGGGAAAAGCTCCGTGTTGAGGATCCTGTATACGCTGCTGGGGGAAAACTTCCTGTTTTACGATGCGGATACGAAAAAATATCGGCTTGGCGTGGAGGTGTACCGCCTTGGGTCGCCAGACAACAATCCGGTGGATCTGCGATATGTTGCACATAAATATTTGCGCCGTTTGAGCGATGCAACAGGCATGCTCTGTTATTTAGGCGCCCGTCAGGGGGACAAGGTGATCTATCTTGAACGCGTGACGCCGAGCAGCCTCCCAATCTGGGCTCAGATCATGCAGCAAACAGGTGGAGTTATCGACATGTATTCCACGGGCATAGGGCGGCTGCTGCTGTCCGCAGACAGCGATGAAGAGGTGATGGCGTATTTGGACCGTGTGGAGCTGCGCAAGTTCAATGAGCTGACCATCGTGGATAAACAGCAGATCCTGGAACTGGTTCGGCAGGCGCGAAGGGAAAAGATCAGCGGAAACGACGGGGAGAACGAGCCGTATATCTACAGCATCTGCGCCCCCATCTACAACATGAACGGCAAGATAAGAGCGGCTATCAGTCTGGGTGGCATGAAGGAAATGATCTACAGTGATCGCCGAGAAGAATATACCGAGATGGTCCGTAAGACTGCAGAGGACATTTCGGCGGAATTGGGATATCTGCCCAGAGTTTGAGAAGCGATACACGAGGGACCTCCTTCCTCCTCGTCTTCGTGCATATTTATTGATCACATTTGCAAATTTTCAACAGAAAGGATATTGCTTTTTGAGAAAATATGTGGTAATATGATTATAAAATAAAACTTAGTTTTATCTAATAAAACTTTCAAGGGAGGTTGAAGCCATGAGCAGATTCAAAGTCGTGATCTCAGATGCATATTACGAGAATGTGGATCAGGAGCGAGCGCTGCTGGAAACCATTGACGCAGAATTAATCCGGTGTCATTGTAAAACGGAGGATGAGGTCATAGAGGCCGCGAAGGGTTGCGACGCTTTGATCTGTCAGTTCGCGCCGATCACTCGACGGGTCATCGAAACACTGGACAACTGCAAGGTGATCGTTCGTTATGCCATCGGTGTGGATATCATCAATCTAAAAGCGGCAAAGGAGAAGGGTATCGTCGTATGCAACGTTCCCGATTACAGCATTGATGAGGTGTCCAACCACGCGATCGCTCTGCTGATGGACTGCGCCAGAAAGCTTTCCTACACGGCGGTGCTTGCGAAAGAGGGCAAGACGGGCTATCAGTTCATCCAGCCGCTGTATCGGATGCAGGGCAGGACGCTTGGCTTGGTGGGGTTCGGACGGATCCCGCGTTTGGTCGCTCAGAAAATGAAAGGCTTTGGGTTGGATCTTGTCGCTTATGATCCCTATGCAGATCCGAAGGTCGCCGCGCAGTACGGTGTGGAGCTGGCGAGCTTTGAGGAACTGCTGGAACGCAGCGATTACGTCTCGGTGCACTGCCCGCTGACGGAAGAGACCCGTCACCTCTTTGATCGAGCCGCCTTTGCAAAGATGAAGAATTCTGCCATCTTTATCAACACGGCCCGCGGCGCGGTGGTGAACGAAACGGATCTGATCAAGGCGCTCAAGACCCATCAGATCGCCATGGCCGGCATCGACGTCACGGAAACCGAGCCGATCCGTCCGGATCATCCGCTGCTGAAGCTGGACAATGCCATCGTTACGCCCCATATCGCCTGGTATACGGTCGAATCGGTGCTCGCGCTGCAGCGCATGGTTGCTGAAGAGGTGGTCCGCGTCCTGTCGGGCGAGGGACCGAGGAACCCGGTAAACTAAAACGCGGACAAGCGCCGACCACAGTTGTCAGACGCCTGCAGAAGAGCATGCATATAAAGGAGAAAGAACATGTTTAGTGTGATCGACAGCGGTACAACCACAACTCGGATCTATATCATCGACGACAATGAGGCCATCGTTGCCAGCGGCCGGACCAAGGTCGGTGTGCGCGACACGTCCATCACCGGTTCTCGCGAAAAGCTCCGGAATGGAGTCAGAGACCTGTTTTATCAGGTGCTATCGGAGAACGGTATCGAGGATAAGGACGTGAAGTTCGCGATCGCCTCTGGCATGATCACTTCGGAGATCGGACTGATCGAGATCCCGCATCTGGTAGCGCCGGTCGGCCTTGCCGAACTGACCAGCGGCATTTACAAGTGTGAGGATCCCGAGGTGCTGCCGATCGGACGGCCCGTCTACTTCATCCGCGGGATCCGCAATCATTACGCCCAAAACGCCCAGGCCCAGGATCTGCGCGGCGTGGACTTCATGCGCGGCGAGGAGGTCCAGATCATGGGCATCCTCAAGCGCAGGAACATACCCCTGCCCGCCAGCATCGTGACGCTCAGTTCCCATACGAAGATCATCTTCATGGATAAGCAGGGCAGGGCAGAGTGCAGCTGCACGACGATCTCCGGACAGTTCTATGAGGCGCTGGTCAATTCCACCAATATCGGCGCGAGCATTACGCCCCATGACGGGGAAGAGCCCGGCGGTTACAGCTACGAGGAGCTCATCGATGTGGCGGTGGATTGCGTGCGGCATGCGGGCCTTGGACGGACGATGCTGATGCCGCGCTTTTTGCAGGTGCTGCTGAAGACGGACAGCACAGAACGGCGGACTTTTGTGGATGCGGCGATCGCGGCGGATGATCTAAACGCTTTTCGCGAGATGCGCGAAGCCGGCAACAGCAGCAATCGGTATTTTCTGTATGGCCAGGAGAGCCGCTGCAAGATGTATCAGTACATGCTGAAGAAGGAATTCGGCGACGGCCTTACCGTGGATATCTGTTATGACAGCAATGAGATCGACCGATTTACGATCGATGGCGCAATTGCGGTTGCGCAGAATCTGATCCGTACGATCGGTTGACATACAAAAAACATGAACAAAAAGGAGGCAAAACGTGTTATGAAGAAAGTAGTATCCATCCTTATGATCCTCGCCCTCACAGCGGCTGCGCTGGTGGGATGCAGCGCAAAAACGAGCAGCGCTCCGACCACCACCACGACCACAACGACGGCCACCGAGGCACCTGCTCCTGCTGAAACGAAGGTCAAATTCAAACTTGGCTGGGCTGAGACTGCTGAGCGCACGGGCCATCCGCTTTCACAGGCGGCGTATACCTTCAAGGAGGAAGTTGAGAAGCTTTCTAACGGCAGCATTGAGGTCGATCTCTATCCTGCCGCTCAGTTGGGCGATGCATCCAGCATGCTCACCCAGGTGGAAGCCGGCACGCTGGAGAGCTGCATGAGCATCTCCAACGGTCAGTTCGCAACGTCCTACTATCCGGATCTGGGATTCCTTGACATTCCGTACCTGTTTGAGAACGCTGAAGAAGCCTACAAACTGCTCCAGCCCGAAGGCGATTTCTTCAAAGGCCTGCAGTCCGATATCGCCACGAAGACCGGCATCCGTCCTCTCGTTTTCTTCAATGAGGGCCTTCGCCACATCACAAACTCCAAGCTGGAGATCACCAAGCCGGAGGATCTCAAGGGCATCAAGATCCGCACCATGAACGTGGCGGCGCATATGAAGATGTTCGAGATCCTTGGCGCGCAGCCCACCAACATCTCCTGGAACGAGCTGTACACCGCTCTGCAGACCGGTGTCGCGGATGCCCAGGAGAACCCGGTCATCAACGCAGTCTACATCAGCGCCTGGGAAGTTCAGAAGTATATGACTCTGGACGGCCACGTCTGCCTCTGCGGTCTGTTCTGCATGAACGAAAAGTTCTACCAGAGCCTGAGTGACGTGCAGAAGGATGCTGTCAACAAGGCCGCCAAGGCCGCGCTGGAAGCGGAGTATGGCATGTTCAAGGAGAACGAGTCCAAGGCGCTGCAGACGCTGAAGGACAACGGCCTGCAGGTCACCGAACTGACTTCCGAGCAGAAGAAGGCTTTTGCCGATGCCTGCCAGGCAGAGGTGATCGAGTTCTTGAAGTCTCAGATGAACACGCCGGACCTGATCGACACTGTTCTTAAGATCGTTGAAGAAGGAAGAAAGTAAATGAAAAAATACGTAGCCTTTTGTGAGAAATTCAATCAGGTGCTGACCTTTGTCGGCGTCCTGATCCTCGTGTTCGCGATCATGCTGACCTTCGTGCAGGTATGCCTGCGCAACCTGACCGGGTATTCGTTCAAGTGGGCCGAGGAGCTGACGCGGTATCTCGTTATATACGTCGTCTATCTCGCATCTGGCCACGTGTTTTACATCAATGGGAACTCCACGGTGGACATGTTTTACAACATGTTCCCCAAGAGCGTGCAGAAGGCACTGACCTGCCTGTTCTATGTCCTGATCGCTGTCTTCCTGGTCATTATGCTGCGGTACGGGTATGTGCTGGTATCCCGCAACATGAAGGTCTGGTGCGCATCGATCCATATCCCGTGGGCAGTGCCTTTTGCTTCGCTGATCGTCGGCGCGGTGAACATGCTGATCCAGCTTCCCGCAAAGATATATAAAACCATCAAAGAGATCGATTGAAGAAAGGAGGAGAACGCCAATGAGTCCCCTGGTATTATCCCTGATCCTGTTCATGGTCCTGCTTTTTCTGGGTATGCCGATCGTGTTCGTCATGTGCGTATCGAGCGTCTCCTACTGTTTCTTCAGCGGGAATATGATGTTCCTGTTCGTTATCATTGAAAAAATGCTTCGAGGAATGGACAGCTTCGTCCTGCTGGCCATCCCGATGTTCATCATGTGCGGTGAGGTCATGAACCGCGGCGGCATAACAAGATCCATCGTCGGTTTTGCGGATTTGATCGTTGGACGTCTTCGCGGGGGCTTGGCGTATGTCAACACCCTGGCCAGTACCTTTTTTGCAGGCATTACCGGAAGCGCTCTGTCCGACATCGCTTCCCTGGGCTCCATCCTGATCCCTTCGATGAATCAGCAGGGATATGACGGCGATTTTTCCTGCGCGGTCACGGCGGCGACGGCGATCCAGGGCCCCTTGATCCCGCCTTCGATCCCGGCGGTGCTGGTGGCCTCCGCGACAGGACTTTCCACTGGCGCTCTCTTTTGGGGCGGGGCGATACCGGGCGTTCTGATCGGTCTGGTCGCGGCGGTGGTGATATTCATTGAGGGGCGCCGGCAGGCGTTTCCGAAACGAACGGAGAGGATCGAGAAAAAGGAAGCCCTTAACCTGATCATCCATTCGATCCTGCCGCTGATGACGGTCGTTATCATTCTGGCGGGAATGAGCACGGGCATCTTCACCCCGACCGAAGCGGCGTCAGTCGCCTTAGCCTATGCGTTCATTATCACCATGATCCTTTATAAACGCATCCCGCTAAAGGAACTGTTTGCCATGACGAAGAACGTCATGGTCCAGACGGCCACGATCTACCTGATCATCGCTGGGGCGACCACGTTTTCCTATGTGCTGGCCATCGAAAACATCCCGTCGAAGCTGTCTACGCTGATCAACACCTATGCGCATTCCCAATGGCAGGTGCTCCTGATCATCAACATCATCCTGCTGGTCTGGGGAATGTTCATGGATACCACCCCCTCCATTCTGGTGCTGGTCCCGATCCTGTTCCCTGTGGCGAAAGCGGCCAACATAAACGCCATCCACTTCGGCGTCATCGTGGTCGTGAATCTGATGATGGGCTTGCTGACTCCGCCGTTTGGCATGGCGCTGTACACCACACAGTCGGTTGGAAAATGTTCGATGGGCGGTCTGTTGAAGCAGCTGTGGCCATTTTTGATAGGAGATGTGCTGGTCCTTATCATGATCTCCGTGTTCCCGGATCTCATTCTGACGCTGCCGCGGCTGATGGGCTTGATCAAATAGGATATCCCCCAGAAAGATCGGCAGGTGGTCAACATGAAACAGATACGTCTGGAGCAGAATGCTTTTCAGGGCAACGCTCCGGTGATGGCGGTCTTCCCTGACGACTGGGATGTTTCGACATATCCGCTTCCCTGCGACGCCTGGCCGGCACTTTCCGCGGAGAAGATCAGGCAAAGGATCCGCCAGCCGATCGGCATGCTGCCGCTGTCGGAGCTGGCGAAGGGGAAGGAGAAAGTGTGTATCGTCTTTGATGATATCACCCGCGGCACACCCACGCAACAGATGGCGGAAGCGGTGCTGGAGGAGCTGTTGGCGGCGGGCGTCGCAAAGCAGAGCATCCGTTTTCTCTGCGCCCTCGGTACTCATGGAGCCCATTCCCTGAAGGATCACATCGACAAACTGGGTGAGCGCATCGTACATGAGTATCCGATATACAACCATAATTGTTATGAGAACTGCATCAGCGTAGGGACGACCAGGCGCGGCTTCGACGTCAGGATCAACGCGGAGTTTATGAAGTGCGATCTAAGGATCGGCCTGGGTGCCGTGGTCCCCCATACGATGAACGGTTTCGGCGGCGGATCAAAGATGATTATACCGGGCATTGCCCACATCGACACGATCGCCCACAATCATGAGACAGCCACCGCGTTTCTGAATCGGAACCATCTGAACAGTTCGGAAATGACCGGCGATCTGGCCATATCCGGCATGCGGGAGGAGATCGAGGAGATGGCTCGCATGGCAGGTCCCTTTTTCAAGGTTGATTGTATTTACAACAGTCGATTGGAGCTGGTGGATCTATATGCGGGCGACCCGGTGGAGGAGTATTACGCAGCGATCCCGGCAGCAAAGCGGGCTTATGCCATCGAGCGATTTGCACCGGCGGACGTGGTCCTGGTCAATGTCAACGCGAAGGCAACGGAGGCGACGATCGCCACGGGCCTTGGTGCGATGTGCCTGAAGCCGGGCGGCGACGTCGTGGTGGTCGATATGACCTGCCGCGGACAGGCGACCCATTACCTTTTTGGGGCATTCGGCCGAGAGACAGGCGGTCGCATGATGGGCGGCATGCCTTCGGTGCGTCCCAAGGTAGATCGGTATATCTGCTGGATGCCTCATCCGGATCTGGGCGCAGCCCACTGGTTCGGGGAGATCGACAAGCAGATATATGTGGACACTTGGGAGGAAGTGCTGCGGTTGCTGAAGGAAAAGCATAAGACGTCGATTCGGGTGGCTGTCGTAACCGAAGCCACATTGGCCTATTTCAGGCAGGAGAACGGCGATGCCGACGTGTCGTCGGACAGGCAAAGAGAAAAAGATACGAATAATTAATCACACAGCAGGAGGAAAAGCTGATGTTTCAGATGTACGGCGTGGTACCGCCGATGTGTACTCCGTTCAAAGAGAACGGTGAGTTGGATGTGGATTCCCTGAAGGAATTGGTGACTTTTCTGCGGGATCGGGTGAACGGTCTGTTTATCTGTGGTTCTTATGGCGGCGGGGCACTGATGACGGAAGAGGAGCGCAAAAAGGTCACTGAGGTCACGATCGATACCGTGCAGGGGAAGATCCCGGTCATTGTCCATGTAGGCACGGCGGATAGCTTAAGCGCGAGTCGGCTGACGGATCACGCGATCAATGCGGGAGCGGCGGCGGTCGCAGCGGTAGGTCCGTATTATTTCAAGCACGGCAAGGATCGTATCTGCAACTATTTTGACGCCCTCGTCAAAATGGCGAGAGACCGCGCGCCCGTCTATGTCTACAATAATACGCAGTTCCAGGGATATACCATGGATCTGGCGACGGTGAAAGAACTCAAGGAAAAGGTCGGCGTGCGGGGCGTCAAGGACGCGACCTTCGATATTCAGACGATGGCCACCTATCTGCGCCTCCTGAAGGATGATACCTTTGATGTGGCGTTGGGTACCGAGGCCATGTGGCTCTCCGCTTGCGTCTTGGGCTGCAGGGCGTTCATCCCCGGCATTGCGAACGCGTTCCCGGAAATATGCGGTACGATGTTCCAGCAGGGTATCAGCGGAGACTACGAAGCTTGCCGCAAAACCCAGTTTGAAGTCAATGAGATGCGTCAGATTATGTATCTGGCCAAGTCTACCCAGCTGGCAATCTACGCGATGCTGGAGATTCGGGGCATCACCAAGTGTTATCCACGCGCGCCGTTTATTCCGGCGACAGAGGAGGAGAAAAACATGATCCGGCTAAGATTGAAAGAGCTGGGTCTGATCTGAGATCGAAAGGCAGAAAACTGGCGAAGGAAGGCTGTACCATTACGGTGCGTCCCATAAGACAGTTTTATTGCAATTGACAGGTATGGCATGATCTTCGGGTCATGCCATTATCTGTTTCATCAGTCTATCCAGAGAGATAAAACCTACATTGTCATACTCAACATGAATTACCTGGTGTCGCTTTCTTCTGCTATTGTGCTTCGATGTTTTGCCGCAGTTGTTTCATAAGGCATATTGAATTGATCACACAAACAGTATTCCACATAGCAAAGACTCCCAGGTTTTTCCTTGAGAGTCTTGCCATTTTTACCGGTTTTTTAGCAACCCCAGGATAAATATTTGATCAAGGTAAAAAAGTAGTCATCGTTGAAGAATCCATAGCCATTGCACTTAGCCATCGTTATTTAGTTTTTTTTCAATTGTACCTTGACAAATGATACAGTGAAAAGAAAAAGCGGCGGAAATAGAAAAGCTCAAAAACAAAAGATTTCATCGGCGATACCCCTTTTCTTTCTTGTCAAGAACAGGATACGCCCCATATTCGGACAAACTGTCACAGAGTTGTCATGGAGTTGTAAAAACACAAAAAAAGGCCCGCCGGATGGCGGGCCTTGGGTCGATGAAGGGGATTAGAGGGGCATGTTGCCGCGGACGCGGCCCTCGCGCTTCTTGTTCTCGAAGAGCTCCAGAGCGTCCAGGATGTAGTCCCGGGTCTCGGCGGGCTCGATGACGCAGTCCACGTAGCCGTGGGAGGCGGCCACGTAGGGCGTGGCGAACTGGGCGGTGTACTCGGCGATCTTCTCCTGGCGGACGGCCTCGGCGGCGGCCTTGGCGGCGGCCTCGTCGTTCCCGGCGGCGATGGCGTTGTCCTTGGCGGCTTTGATGTCCTTGGCGAAGATGATGTTGGCAGCGCCCTCGGCGCCCATGACGGCGATCTCACTGGTGGGCCAGGCCAGCACCATATCGGCGCCCAGGTCCTTGGAGCACATGGCGAGGTAGCTGCCGCCGTAGGCCTTGCGCATGATGACGGTGATCTTGGGGCTCTCGGCCACGGAGTAGACGTAGAGGAGCTTGGCGCCGTGGCGGATGATGCCGCCGTACTCCTGGTTGGTGCCGGGCAGGAACCCGGGCACGTCGACGAGGTTGATGAGGGGGAGCCCAAAGGCGTCGCACATCTGGATGAACCGGGAGGCCTTGTCGGAGGCGTTGATGTCCAAACAGCCGCCCATGATCATGGGCTGGTTGCAGATGAAGCCCACGGACCGGCCGCCGATCCGGCCGAAGCCGGTGACGATGTTGGTGGCATAGTTGGGCTGGAGCTCGAAGAAGCTCTCCTCGTCGGCGATCTCGCCGATGACCGTGCGCACGTCGTAGGCCCGGCGGGAACTGTCGGGCACGATGTCGTTGAGGGCGGGGCGATACTCGTCGCCGCGCTCAAACTCATAGACGGGGGCCTTGTCCCGGGCGCTGCTGGGGAGGTAGGAGAGGATCATGCGGATGAACCAGATGGCCTCCTCCTCGTCGGCAGCCATGAGATGGGCCACGCCGGACACGGAGGTCTGGGTGTTGGCGCCGCCCAGTTCCTCCTCGGACACCTTCTCACCGGTGGTGGCTTCGATGACCCGGGGGCCGGTGATGAACATCTGGCTCTTCTGATCCACCATGATGATGAGGTCGGTCAGGGCGGGGCTATAGACCGCGCCGCCGGCGCAGGGCCCCATGATGACGGAGATGACGGAGATCTGGGGGATCAGGCCGGAGGCCAGGGAGTTGCGGCGGAAGATCTGGCCGTAGCCGGAGAGGGCGTCCACCGCCTCCTGGATGCGGGCGCCGCCGGAGTCGTTGAGGCCGATGCAGGGGCAGCCGGCTTCGAGGGCCATGTCCATGACCTTGCAGATCTTGGCCGCGTGCATCTCGCCCAGGGCGCCGCCCACGCTGGTGAAGTCCTGGGCGTAGGCGAAGACCTTCCGGCCGTCCACGAGGCCGTAGCCCGTGACCACGCCGTCGGCCGCCACGACCTTCTTCTCCATGCCGAAGTTGTTGCAGCGATGGTTGACGAACCGGTCCACCTCCTTGAAGGTGCCCTCGTCGAAGAGCATGTCCAGGCGCTCCCGGGCGGTGAACTTGCCCCGGCCGTGCTGCTTCTCTACGGCCTTCTCCCCGCCCATGGCGAGGATCTTCTCACAGCGTTCCTGAAAATCGTAGAGTTTTTCCTGAGTCGTCATGCTTTCACCTCGTTACATCCGCTGGGTGAGCTCCAGCAGCACGCCGCCGGTGGCCTTGGGATGGACGAACGCGATGCGCGCGTTGCCCGCGCCGTAGCGGGGGGTCTGGTCGATGAGGCGGACGCCCTTCTCCTTCAGCTCCTCGAGAGCCTTGTCGATGTCGTCCACCCGGATGGCGATGTGCTGGATGCCGGGGCCGTTCTTCTCGATGAAGCGGGCGATGGGGCCGTCGGGCTCGGTGCTCTCCAGGAGCTCCAGCTCGCTGTCGCCGCAGGGCAGGAAGGCCACCTTCACCTTCTGCTCGGCAACGACCTCATACCCCGTGGCCTTGAAGCCCAGGCTCTCATAAAACTGTACGGACTCGTCCAGATTTTTCACGGCGATGCCCACATGGTCAACACGTTTGAGTTCCATAGTCTTTCCTCCTGTTTGCATTTCAAAATGTAGATAGCGGGAAGGCGTGCGTCAAAAGGCGCACGCCCTCTTCGTTCAATAGGTGCCGGTCAGCGCACACCGTCGCCGCAGGTAGTCCGCCATGTCGTTGACGGACGCCCCCGCGGGGAACACAGCCTCCAGCCCCGCGCCCAGGAGCGCGGGCACGTCCTCCTCCCGGATGTCGCCGAAGCCGAAGAGGACCGCGTCCATGGCGCCGTGGCTCCTGATCTGAGCCGTCAGGTCCAGGGGCGCGATGTCCGTCAGGCTCAGGCCCACCGCGTCCACCTCATGGAGGCGGGCGGCGTCTACGATCTGGCCGGGGGTCTGGCGAAGGCCGGTGAAGACCACCTCGAAGCCCTGTTCCTTCAGGCCCTGGGCGATCTGCTTGGCGCGCCGGTCATGGCCGCCCAGGCCGGGCTTAGCGATCAGGACACGCATTTTCAGTTGTCGTTCCATAGCGTGCTCCTCCTCGGTATCCCGGTCCGGCGGCGGTTGGTTTTACAGCAGGTTCATGCCCACTTCCAGGGCCTTGAAGTTGGCGGCCTCGGTGCCCTTGGGGATGCGGGCTGCGACGGCCTCCTTCAGCACTTCGGGGGGCACCAGGTCCAGGAGCTTGTTGACCACGGCCACGGACACGATGTTGGCGGTCTGGGCCTTGCCCACCTGCTCGATGGCGGACTGCAGGATGGGGGCCTTGTAGTACTTGCGGGCAGCCAGCCATTCGGGGATCTCCAGGGAGCTGTCCACCAGGATGATGGTGTCGTCGGGCAGGTTCCTGCCGTACTTCTCCAGGGACTGCTCGGTGAGGGCCATGAGGAAGCTGGGGACGCGGACCTTGGGGAAGCCAAGATCACCGTTGCTGATGACCGCCTGGGCCATGCAGGCGCCGCCGCGGGCCTCGGGGCCGTAGCTCTGGCTCTGGGCCGCGTTTTTGCCGGCGAGGATCGCCGCCTCCTGCCGACGAGCCTGATCTCTTCTCTGTTACGCATACGTTTATCTCTCCTTTATGCCTTCTTCAGTCGTTCGATGAGCTTGGTGTACTCCGCGGTGTACTCGGGCACGTTGGGCTCGTTGCGGAAGCAGCCGATGACGGCTTTGCCTTCCAGCTCCTCCGGGGTCATGGTGTCGGCCTTGGCCTTCATGACCACGTTCTCCTTCTGCCAGGTCATCATCTTCACGGCGTCGCCCTTCTTGTTCTTGCGGCCGTAGTAGGTGGGGCAGACCGCCATGCAGTCGATGAGGGCGAAGCCCTTGTGGGCGATGCCGTCCTGGATGAGCTTGGTGGTCTGGGGCACGTGGTAGGCGGAGCCCCGGGCGGCGTAGGTGGCGCCGGCGCCCATGGCCAGCGTGGGCAGGTCGAAGGTACGGTCGATGCTGCCGTAGGGGGCCGTGGTGGCGAAGGAGCCAGTGGGCGTGGTGGGCGAGAACTGGCCGCCGGTCATGCCGTAGATGTTGTTGTTGAACACGACCACGGTGAGGTCGATGTTCCGGCGGGCGGCGTGGATCAGGTGGTTGCCGCCGATGGCGGAGCTGTCGCCGTCGCCGGTGATGACGATGACGGTGAGCTCGGGCTTGGCCATCTTGATGCCCGTGGCGAAGGCGATGGCCCGGCCATGGGTGGTGTGCAGGGTGTTGTAGTTCATATAGCCGGCGGCCCGGGAGGAGCAGCCGATACCGGAGACGATGACCACCTTGTCGCGGTCAAGCCCCAGGTTGGTGATGGCCTGGGCCACGTCCCGCATGAGGATGCCGTTGCCGCAGCCGGGGCACCAGATGTGCGGCAGGTTCCTAAGCCGCATGGTGTTGTTGATCAATTCGCTTGCCATAGCTTATGCCTCCTCCTTGAGTTTCGCGAGCACTTCGTCGGGGTCCACCACGGAGCCGTTGAACCGGCCCAGGAAGTCCACGGGCACGTTGCCGGCATGGGCCTTCACTTCGATGACCATCTGGCCGGCGTTGTTCTCCACCACCAGGAACCGCTTGACCTTCTTGGCCAGCTCTTCCACGGCCTTCTCGGGGAAGGGCCACACGGTGATGGGACGGAAGAGACCGGCCTTGATGCCCTGCTTGCGGGCCTCGATGACCGCTTCCTCAGCGGAACGAGCGGCGCCGCCGAAGCTGACCACGGCGATCTCCGCGTCGTCCAGGTACTTCTCTTCCCACTTCTCGATGTCGGCCCGGTTCTTCTCCACCTTATCGAGGAGGCGGTTCATGAACTTCTCGTAGCTCTGGGCGGTGCCGCGGGGGAAGCCGGTCTCATCGTGGAAGAGGCCGGAGATGTTGTAGTGCATGCCCTCGCCGAAGGGAGCCATCTCGGGGGCGTACTTGCCCTCGGGGATGGAGTAGGCTTCCTCGTCCTTCAGGTTCTTGTTGACGGTCCGGTCGATGACCTCGATCTCGTCGGCCTCGGGGATCTCAATGCCCTCCCGAAGGTGGCCCACCATCTCGTCCATGAGGAAGATGACGGGGGTGCGATACTTCTCCGCCAGGTTGAAGCAGCGGATGGCTTCGAGGTAGGTCTCCCTCACCGTGGCGGGGGAGATGACGATGGCGGGATGGTCGCCGTGGGTGCCCCAGCGAGCCTGCATGAGGTCGCCCTGGGCGGGGCTGGTGGGAAGACCGGTGGAGGGACCCACGCGCTGGACGTCCACCACCACCACGGGGATCTCGGCCTCGGCGGCGTAGCCGATGTGCTCCTGCTTCAGGGAGAAGCCCGGGCCGGAGGTGGCGGTCATGGCCTTGACGCCGGCCACGGAAGCGCCGATGGCGGCGGCGGCGCCGGAGATCTCGTCCTCCATCTGGAGGAAGCGGCCGCCCACCTTGGGCAGCTCCTGGGCGGAGATCTCAGCGATCTCGGTGGAGGGCGTGATGGGGTATCCGGCGAAGAACCGCATACCGGCGGCGATGGCGCCCATGACGCAGGCTTCGTTGCCCTGCATTAAAACTTTCTTACCCATTAGTTTGCACCCTCCTCAACTTTTTCCAGATAAATGGCGTAGTCGGGACACCTCTGTTCGCACTGCCCGCACTTGATGCAAGCGTCCAGCCCTTGCACCACTTTTCGTTGATGATCAGCCGTTTGTTAACCATGTGTTTCCCCTTTCCATGATAAATAACGGAAGTATAAAAACATCCTGCCAATATGATACCATGGCAGGAAGGGATGGGAAAGCAGTTTTATGGGCGGGCAAGCAACAACCTTTTGGCTGTTAAAAATGGGATAATTGAAACTATTTTGCAGGGCATCCTGCATACATGAAAGTTTTTGCAGGGTATCCTGCAAAATCTCACGAATTCAGGATGGTTTGCGCTTCCTCGATGAAGTCCCGGGCGGCGTTGGAGAGATATTTCTCCGGGTGGTAGGCCACCACGATGGTCTGCGCCAGGTCGCTGTCCAGGGGGAACCAGTCCACGGCGTCCCGGGCGGCCTGGGCCGAGGGGAGCAGGGACTGGCTGGAGAGGAACAGCTCCGGGTAAACGGTCATGCCCATGCCCTCCATGGCGAGGGCGAAGGCGGTCTGGATATTTCGGGTCTCCAGCAGGACCCGGGGGGTGATGTCGTAGCGGGAGAAGAGTCGATCCGCCATGCGCCGGACCCGGTCGTCCCGATCGAGGAGGATGAAGGGCAGGTCCTTGAAGGCGGAGATGTCCACCCCCTCGGCGAATTCCTGGCGCTTTTCGTCGGCTTTCTCGCCGAACAGGTCCGCCATGAAGGTCTTGGGCACCACCAGGAACAGCCGCTCCCGGCTCAGCTCGGCGGCCTCGAAGGCGTCCAGGTCCCGGGGCACGTAGCCGATGAGCAGGTCGATGCGGCCCTTGCTGAGGTTGTCCTGCAGCTCCGAGGAGGAGCCCTCCTGGATAGTGATGGTGATGCCCGGATGCCGGGCGTGGAAGGGGGGCAGTAGCCGAGGGAGCAGCGCCTGGCCCCGGGTGTAGCTGACGCCGATGCGCAGCTCCCCCGTGTTGTTGTTATTGAGGTCGTCCAGTTCCATGTGGAGCTGCCGATGGATATTCCCGATCTGCTCGGCGGCAGCCTTCAATCGCTTGCCGGCGGGGGACAGGGTGAAGCGGGGATTGCGCTCGAAGAGCTTCACGTCCAGCTCCTGCTCCAGCTTGCCGATCTGCCGGGACAGGGCCTGCTCGGAGATGTGGAGGCGCTTGGCCGCCTTCGTCACGTTCATCTCCTCCGCTACGGCCAGAAAGTATTCGAGATTCTGAAAGTTCATGCCCTCGCCCCTTCACCCTTTTTATATAGGTAGATTATACGTGGTTTTCCGGCCCGCGTCAATTGTGCTTTACCCCCGATTTTGCATGGGATGCCGTCATAAAACAGTTGACTTTTTCCCTGGGATACAGTAGCATAATAAATACAAATGAACACCGTTTTAGGCTGCAAGGAATCCGGTGAGAATCCGGAGCAGTCCCGCTGCTGTGAATGGCTGCGAAGGCGCAAGGGCCACTGCGAATCTCGTGGGAAGGCGCGTCCGAGGGGAAAGCCATGAGCCAGAATACTTGCCGTAAAGCGAAGGTCATCCGCCCCGAGGAGGGCGGCTCTGATCCGGCAGACAGGACCCGGGGGTCGAAGGCGAAAAAGCCCCCCGTTGAGTCCTTTTGGGCGTGATCGGGCAAAAACGCCCTTCGTTGCGGCAGTATCGGCGGGAACGGGAACGGCACCCCCCGGCGATAGTGATATATCATGGAAGAAAGGATGTTGTGATGGATACCAAATCTAACACCGAACCGTTGGCTCCGGTGACCTTCGATGAGTTCGAACCGACTTCCTACGAGACGTGGAAGGCCGCGGCCATCGAAAGCCTGAAGGGTGGCATCTTCGAGAAGAAGCTGTTCACCAAGACGCTGGAGGGCATCGTGCTCTCGCCCATCTACACCGAGGCCGAGGCCGCGCCGTATAAAGAGCGCCTGGGCTTCCCCGGCGCCGCTGACTTCCTCCGCGGCACCAAGACCGCCGGCTACGCCGAAGAGCCCTGGAAGATCGCCCAGGAGGTGGAGGCCCATGACCCCGCCGAGGCCAACAAGGTCCTGCTGGAGGAGCTCAACAAGGGCACCAACGCCGTGAACTTCGACGCCGAGGCCGTGGAGCTCAACACCCTCGCCGACGTGGAGACCCTTTTGAACGAGGTCCAGCTCCGCTACGCGCCCCTGTCCGTCTACGCCGGCGCCACCGCGCTGCCCCTCCTCGCCGCCATCCTGCGCCGCCAGAAGAAGGTGGGCGACGACGCGCCCCTCACCGGCTGCGTGGGCGCCGACCCCATGGGCGAGGCCGTGAAGAAGGGCGGCTTCGACAGCAGCTTCAGTAGCTACATGGACCAGATGGCCACCACCTTGAAGTGCGCCCTCAAGCACGCTCCCGAGCTGAAGGTCATCTACGTGCAGAGCTCCGTCTACCACAACGGCGGTGCCAACGCCATCCAGGAGGCCGCGGCGGCCCTGGCCACCGGCCTTCAGTACATCGACGAGATGATGGCGCGGGGCTACACCGTGGATGAGGCGGCCGAGCACATCCGCTTCAACTTCTGCCTCGGCCCCAACTTCTTCATGGAGATCGCTAAGCTCAGGGCGGTCCGCGTGGTCTGGGCCCAGCTCATGCAGGCCTACGGCGCGGGCGAGAAGGCCCAGTGCATCGACGTCTTCGCCGAGACCAGTGAGTTCACCACCACCCTCTACGATCCCTACGTGAACGTGCTTCGTGCCACCACCCAGGCTTTCTCCGGCGTGGTGGGCGGCGTCAGCGGCATGAAGATCCTGCCCTTCGACGCGGCCGTTCGGGACAGCGACCCCTTCTCCCGCCGCATCGCCCGGAACATCCAGGTCATGATGCAGGAGGAGTTCAACCTGCTCTCCCCCGTTGATCCGGCGGGCGGCTCCTGGTACGTGGAGACCCTCACCGGCCAGCTGGGCGAGGCTATCTGGAAGCAGATCCAGAAGATCCAGGCCGCCGGCGGCATGCTGGAAGCCCTCCGCGCCGGCACCGTCCAGAGCGAGATCGCGGCTACCCTGGCCGATCGCTTCAAGCGGCTGGCCACCCGGCAGGATCGGGCCGTGGGCAGCAACATGTACCCCAACATGTCCGAGAAGCCCCTGGAAGGCGAGAAGACACCCAAGGCCGCCAAGCCCGCGGGCAAGCCCGTGGAGGGCTTGAAGACCTGCGTCAAGTGCTCCGGCGACGCTCTCGAGGAGGGCGCGACGCTGGCTGACGTGGCCGCTTCCTTCGCCGACGGCCAGGCCGAGGCCATCACCGCCATCCTGCCCCACCGCTGGACCGAGCAGTACGAGGCGCTCCGCAAGGCCACCGAGGACTACATCGCCAAAACCGGCGACAACGTGAAGGTGTTCCTGTGCAACATGGGGCCCATCCCCCAGCACAAGGCCCGGGCCGACTTCTCCGCTTCCTTCATGGAGGTGGCTCACTTCGAGGTGCTCCGCAACAACGGCTTCGCCACCCCCGAAGAGGCGGTGGACGCGGCGGTCGCTTCCGGCGCGGACGTGGCCATCATCTGCTCTACCGATGATACCTATCCCGAGCTGGTGCCGCCGGTAGCCCGTGGCATCAAGGCCAAGGCGCCCAATATGAAGGTGTTCCTGGCCGGGGCCCCGGCGCCCGAGTTCAAGCCTTCCTATGACGAGGCCGGTGTGGACGAGTACATCCACGTGCGCGCCAACTGCCTCGCCATCCTGACCAACATCCAGAAAGGAAAGGGGATCATCTAATGGGCAAAGTAGATTTCAGCAACATCCCGTTCCGCCAGGAGGCGGTCAAGGGGATGACCTATGAAGAGTGGCTCGAGAAGCTGAAGAAGGAGACCGGCAAGACCCCCGAGGATCTGTACATCCACACCATGGAGCAGATCGACATCCGGCCCCTGTACACCGAGGACGACTATAAGGACATGAACCACCTGCACTTCATGGCGGGCGTGCCCCCGTATCTCAGAGGGCC
>CADACQ010000018.1 GCA_902786465.1 uncultured Eubacteriales bacterium
CGATCAGCTTGTCTGCGCGATTTCCCGGATTCTCCATGGCGCTACCTCAAAGGTCGACGCCAAAGATCAGCAGCATGGAAATGAGCAGGGAGAAGATGGCGTAGGTCTCCACCATGATGGCCATCAACATGCAGTGGCCGAACTCCTCGGACCGCTTGCCGATGGCGTTGATGCCGGAGGCAGAGACGCGGGCCTGATGGATGGCGGACACGAGGCCGCCCAAGGCCATGGGGAAGGCCGCGAAGAACAGCTGCCAGCCCTGGGAGACCGCCACGTCCACGGCGCCGCCGGGGAGCAGGCCCGCGCGCATGGCGATGAACACCGCCACCACCAGGCCGTAGATGCCCTGGGTGCCGGGGAGCAGCTGCAGAACGAGGGCGTTGCCGAAACGCTCCGGCTGTTCGGAGACCAGGCCCGCGGCGGCTTCGCCCGCGATGCCTACGCCGATGGCGCTGCCCAGGATGCCGCCGGCTGCGGCGACGACGGCGCCAGCCGTGGCCAGGATGAGACCCAGATTTGCCTTGATGAGTTCCAACATGTTGTTATCCTCCTATTGTAGTCACTTTGATATCTGTACGTGTTTGGTCTTGTATTGCAGGGGCTTGAAGGCCCGGCCGCCCTCCTCATAGAACTTGCCGAAGAACTCCACGTACTGGAGCCTGGCGCAATGGACGAAGGTGCCCAGGGTGTTGATGGCGATGCTGAAGAGGTGCAGGGCGATGAGCAGCACCACCGCGATGAGGAAGCCCACGAACTTCATGACGCCGCTGCCGCCCATGAGCATGGAGCAGAGGGTGTTGAACACCATGGCGAGATAGCCCGTGGCGATGCCCAAAGCGAGCAGTCGGGCGTAGGACAGGATGTCAGAGAGGTAGCTGGTCACCCCGTAGAGGCCGCCCAGGCCCGAGGCCAGGCGGGAGATGGGGTTCTTCTTGTCCCGGCCCTTGAACAGCAGCACCAGGGCAGAGCCGAGAAGGATCAGGATCAGGCCCACCGTGCTAAGGTGCAGGGCATTGTACCAGCCCAGCTCGAAGGGGGGATCGAAGAAGGTGGACGCCATGGGCAGGGCCGCCAGAACCAGGCCCACCAGGACGAACACCCAGGACAGGTTGTCGAAGACGGCGCTCTGCCAGTCCTTGTCCTGGAAGCACATCTTCATCTTGATGAGATGGCCGCATACGAGATGGATGATGCCCAGCAGCAGGCAGAACAGCAGCATGCCCACCGGATTCCCCGTGGGGTCGATGAGCAGGGGGAACCTGTCCGCGGTGCCGAAGATCACGTCGAAGTCGAGGCCGAAGAACGTGCCTACCAGCACGCCCCAGACCATGGTGGAAATGCCGCCCCAGAAGAGGACCTTCGCGAGGTCCGCCGTGCCGCCCTTGGGCTTCTTCAGCTTCAGGAACAGCCAGGACCCCAGGGACAGGACCAGGCCGTAGCCCGTGTCGGAGAGCATGACGCCGAACAGGAAGATGTAGAAGGGCGTCATGTAGGGCGTGGCGTCGATGCCCCGGGCGTCGGGCAGGGAGTAGAGGGTGATGAGGGACTCGAAGGGGGTGTTGAATTTGTCGTTCTTCAGCACCGTGGGAGGCGTCTCGTCCTCCGCCGGGTCCCGATACTCCGTATAATAGGCTTCGGTGACGGACTTGAGGGCCTGCTCCACCTTGTCTATCTCGTCGGACCGGACCCAGCCCTCCAGGCGGAAGACGGAGGTGTCCTTCTCCACCTGGGTGTCGGCGGCCAGGCTGTCCCGCTCGATGAGCAGGGCGTCCGCCGCGTTCTCCAGGATGTCGGCGCTGACGCCGCAGCTCTCCAGCTCGGCCTGGAGCTCACTGAGGCGCTTTTCGCCGGCGATCTCGTCCTGCTCCAGGGCCTGCATGGCCTCCCGGGGCGTGCCCTTCATACGGGGGAAAGATACGTCGGTCCAGTTGATGGTCTTGAGGAAGCCGGCCACCAGCCGGGCGTCCTCCTTGAGGCAGGCCAAAATGGCCGCTCGATTGCCCGGCTCACCGTAGAACTCCGCCGAGATGGCCTCCTGCTCCAGGATGGCGGCTTCGCCTGCCGCATCCACGAGGCCGATGAAATAGTGGGTAAATTTGGTGGGGACGATGGAGGACATGTCCTGGTCCATATCCGTCCAGGGGATCAGGGCAGCGTAAGTGGACCGGCCCTTCTCAAGCCGTCCCTCAATCTGCTTCTTCTCCTCCAGGATGGCGCGGATGTGCTCGGAAGCCGCCTCGGCCTCCCCCACGTCCTGCTGCATCTTCTCCAGCTTCTCCTCCCGGGCAGGGGCCAAAAAGCCCGGCTTTTTCGCGTAGGGCTTGATGGCGGACAGGGACTCGGAGAAGCGGCTGATCCTCTCCGCGGCCTCGTCCAATCTTCTGGCGCCCTCGCCTCCGTCGTCGTCGGCGGTGACGGAGATGAGCTCCACCGCCCCGATCTTCTGGAGGGCCCGTAAAATGTCGCCTTCCTCCTGGCGAATGCCCACCAGAGTGAGGCGCTTCATGGATACGATCATACCTGTGTATCGACCCTTTCCATAAGATAGGCCACCGCGTCAGGGAGCTTGGCGCGGGCGGCGTCTTCCTCCCGGGCCACGATCTCTCTCGCCTCGGAAAGGACCTTCGCGGCCAGGACCTTGCCGTCCTCCTCCGCCTTAGCAAGGGCCTCCCGGGTCTTCTGACGCTCGCTCTCCGCCGCAGCGGCCAGCCGCTCAGCCGCCTCCTCTCGGGCGCGGGCACCCATGTCCCGGGCGTCTGTGACCGCCTGGGCGCGGATGTCCTCTGCCTGCTTTTCCGCGGCGCGGATCTTGTCGATCATGGAATCCATGGTCCTTCCTCCTTTCGGGGTTAAGAAAAAAAAGGGCGCAAAGCGCCCCATGCCATTATTTCGTTCCGAACAAACGGTCGCCCGCGTCGCCGAGACCGGGCACGATGTAGCCGTGCTCGTTGAGCTTCTCATCGATGCTGGCCACATAGATGTCCACGTCGGGATGGGCCTTCTGGATGGCGTAGATACCCTCAGGAGCCGAGATCAGGCACACCAGACGGATGGTCTTGGCGCCCGCGTTCTTGATGAGCCGGATGGCCTCGATGGCGGAGTTGCCCGTGGCCAGCATGGGATCCACGATGATAGTGTCCCGCTCGCAGATGTCGTCGGGCAGCTTGCAGTAGTAGCCCGTGGGCATCAGGGTGTCGGGATTCCGATAGAGGCCGATGTGGCCCATCTTGGCGTGGGGGATCAGGTTCATCATGCCGTCGGCCATGCCAAGGCCCGCCCGAAGGATGGGGACCACGGCCAGCTTCTCGTTGGCCAGCATCTTGAAGGACGCCTTGGTGATGGGAGTCTCCACCTCCACCTCCTGCAGCGGCAGGTCCCGGGTGACCTCGTAGCCCATCAGCATGGCGAGCTCGCTCACCAGCTCACGGAAGGCCTTGGTGCCGGTCTCCTTCTCATAGGTAAACCTCCTATATTGACATTCAGATTTGCGATTCGTAGGCGCTGATCTTGTCGATGCGGCGCTGGTGCCGAGGGGCTCCGGAGAAGGGCGTGGTGAGCCAGGTGAACAAAATCTCCTTGGCCAGGTTCTCCCCCACCACCCCGGCACCCATGGCAAGGGCGTTGGTGTCGTTGTGTTCCCGGGTCATGCGGGCGGTCATGGTGTCGGTGCAGAGGGCGCAGCGCACGCCCTTCACCTTGTTGGCGCAGATGCTGACGCCGATGCCCGTGGTGCAGAGGAAGACGCCTTTGTCCGCCTCTCCCTTGGCCACCGCTTCGGCGGCGGGCAAAGCGAAGTCGGGATAATCCACGCTTTCGGTGCCGTAACAGCCGAAATCCCGGATCTCATAGCCGGCTTCCTGCAGCCAGCCCTTGACCTTTTCCTTCAGGGCGTAGGCCCCGTGGTCACATGCGATTGCTATTGTCATATCCATACCCATTTGTTGCAGTATATCATAAAACAACGCTCCTTTCAACCAAAAGTTTGGTGAAAGGAGCTTAGAATACTATTATTCCGTTCAGCCATCACTCGGCGATGCCGGTGAGCCGCCGTGCCTGCTTCACGAGAGCCTCCTCGTCCGTCCACAGATCCCCCACCACATACTTGCCTGCGACGGTCTTGCCCACCGCATAAGCGCCGTCCTTGGAGAACGCCATATCTGCAAAGGTGTCGGCGTCAGCATGGAGGGAGAACAGCTTCTCATAGGTCTCCAGGGAGTAAACGTCGATCCGGGTCAGCCCCGCGCAAAGGGCCATCATAAACTTTCCCGAGGGATCGAAGGCGAAACGGGAATAGACCGTACCCACGTTCAGGATCCGCTGGACCAATCTGCTCTTCAAATCGTAGATCAGGAGCCTGGCAGCCTGGTCCGAAGCGACCAGCTGCTTTTCGCTTATGGCAAGGGCCTCGATCTGGCTGGACAGTTCTCCGATCATGGCGCTGACGGAGCCGTCGCCCTGGGTGTCAAAGAGCTCGATCACCCCGTCCGCAAAGTATAGGGCCGCCTTGCTCCCGTCCCGGGAGAAGACCAGTTTCGCCGTCGTATCCAGATACTTGCCCGTGCTCTGCAAAAACGCCTCCGTGTATCGGTGTTCGCTCTGCAGGGATACGCAGGGAAAGCTGGCGGGGATGGGATCAGAGAGTTCCCCCTGGAAGCTGTCCACCGTTTGGACTGAGGACAGGGAGGACATGCTGTAGAAGTTGGCCGTCCCGTCGTACCGGGTGATCAGGAAGGAGTCGCTGAGGGGGATCACGTTGTTGTAATTGCTCCCGAAATCAGCATTCTCCAGCAGTTCCAACGCCCAGTTTTGAGCGTTGATGATAAAGAGGCTTTGGTTGGTCAGAATGAGATACGCCCCATCCTCGGTAAAGGCCAGGGAGGGCACGAAGGACGTTTCGTCGATGGTGGCGTTCAGGATGTGGTCGTCGGCGCCGCGGGCCAGGTCCACGTAGAGATGGTTCTCCGCCGTATAGGCCATGCGCTGGGAATCCGCCGAAAAGGCGATCTTGCTGAAGTCGAACCCCTCGCTATAATCAAAGGCATTGAGCCGCAGCAGTTCGCCGCTGTCCGTGTCCCAGCTGCCGATGATCCCCAGCAGGGACAGACACGCTACCGTCCGCCCGTCGGGGGTCAGGGACCACTTTTCCGAGAACACCCCGGGCATGAAGCAGGCGGGGTCCCGAGGAACGCCCAGGAGGCTGATCCTCCGGCCGGAGTCGTCCAGGACGATCACGGCAGTGTCGCCCCGGGCTCCAGCGACGACGATCCGGCTCCGATCCGCTGTGGCGAGGACCTGGGTGCCCGTGTAGTCGTCGGTATGGAAGGTGAACATCTCCTCCAGAGACCGGCCCGACAGCCGGGAGAGCAGATTGTTCTCCGGCGTATAGTCCGGCATCTGGTCGCCCATGGTGTAGAACAGCTTCTCCGTCCCGTCCTCCGAGATAAGATAAAACCGCTCCATATCCTGCACCAGTATCTGAGCCGCATCCTTCCAAAAGAGGGCGTTGGCGATATGATAGGGCTGAGCGGCCTTGCTGGTGTAGGAGAAGGCTACGGATCCATCCGCACTGTTCCAAACTGTCACGATCCGCCCTAGATCACAGATGGCTAAAAAGCGGGTGCCGTCCGGGGAGAAGGACAGCGCGTTGATCATGGTGTTGCCCACGGAGACCTGATAGAGGATCTCATTGGCGTTGAGATCGATCATGGCCACGGCGTTGCTGTTGACGATGCCGATGGCACGCGTCCCGTCCGCGGACACGGTGATATCGTTCACCCGCACGTTCTGGTTGTTGAAGCTGGATACGATGGTGAGAGGCTCGATATACAGGGCTTTCCGAAGCTGCGTCACGAGCTCCTCGCGGCGCATGCCCTCGTTCTCATCGCTAACGGACAAGGCCTCCAGCAGTACGCTGGCCGCGCTGCGCTTCTCCCCGTTCTGCAGGGCGGCAGAAGCCCGCTCCAGCCGTTCGCCCAGGTCATTGAAGACGGCGTTCCTTCGCTCCTGCTCCTTCTTGCGCTGCTCCTCCTCCGCCCGGGCCCGTTCCTCCTCGGCGCGGGCTCGCTCCGCTTCGGCTATCTGGGCCTGCTGCTCCGCCTCCTGGCGAAGCCGTTCCGCCCGGGCGTGGTTCACGCTCAGGAACACGGCCAGCCCCGCGGCGGCCACCAGGGCGGCGGCGGAGACGACGGCCGCCTTCTTCAGCGTCCGCTGCCGCTCCCGCTGCTTCAGCTCGTCATAGGTGACCGAGAGCATGGGGGCCAGCAGGCGCAGCTTCTCATCCTTAAGTTTTTTCTTCCAGTCGGCGCCTCTGAGATTCGCCGCCAGCGGTTCCACCTCCGCCCTGTTTCCAGCTTCGTCCACAGTGAACCGCAGCCGTTCCGGGAAGCTGTCCTCCGGCTCGCCTTCCACCAATACGGCCAGGACCCGGTCCCGGCCCTTTTTCTCGAGGAAGTATTCCAGCTCCCTCTGGCACCACCGGCTCTCCAGATACCGGGGGGAACAAATGGCGATAAACCATTCGCTCTCATCGAGGGCCGCCTGGATGTCGTCGCCCAGGTTGGCGGACAAGGGCAGTTCCTCCTGATCCCGGAACACCCGCCCCAGCCGTTTTTTGCCGGTCTTGGCACGGATATTTGCCGGGACGCTGTAGGTCTCGATGGCGGTGTGCAGGGCCTTGGCGATCACGTCGTCCGGGCTTTGATGCCGATAGCTGATAAAAGCGCAATACCGTTGCTGTTCCATGGGATATTCCTTTCTGGGACGCGGAGGGGAAAGAGATGCTTGTATCGGTTCCTATAGATACTCCACCCTAAACCCGGCGGAGCGCAAAAGGCGGTTCATGAAGGCAAGGCCCGTGCCCTCGGTGCCGATGCCCTCGGAGAGGATCACGTCGGCCTCCTGATCCAGCTCCCTAAGGAGGGAGAAAAGGCGGCTGCAGAGAGTGGTGGGGTCCCGGCGGGTGCCTAAGAGGGCGCAGCGGCGGTGGCCGTAGAAGGGCAGGGCCTCCGCTGTGGCGGCGATATAGGGGCGCTTGCCCGCGGCGGCGAACTGGTCGTAGAGGGCCGAGAGGCGCGCCGCGGCGGCCTGGGCCTCCCCCACCACCACCAGTACCTGGGCGTTGGGGGCGTAATGCTTGTACTTCATGCCCGGGGAGGCGGCCTTCTCGCCGGCGGCCAAGGGGGCCAGGATGCTGGGGGCCAAGGCCACTTCGCCCAACACGGCGGCCAACATCTCCTTGGTCACGGCGCCGGGGCGCAGGATGGTGGGGGTGCCGACCAGGGACAGGACCGTGGACTCCACCCCGTAGCGGCAGGGGCCCCCGTCCAGGATCAGGGGGATGCGCCTGTCCATGTCCTGGAGGACGTGGGCCGCGGTGGTAGGGCTGGGCTTGCCGGACAGATTAGCGCTGGGGGCGGCGATGGGCACCCCCGCCGCGGCGATGAGGGCCCGGGCGGCATCGTTGTCCGGCATGCGGACGGCCACCGTGTCGAGGCCCGCGGTCACCTCGTTTGGGACGATATCAGAACGGTAATAGATCAGGGTCAACGGCCCCGGCCAGAAGGTGTCCATAAGGGCCCGGGCGTGGGGCGGCTCGGCGGCCCAGAGGCGGAAGGCGGCCTCCTTCTCGGCCACGTGGAGGATCAGGGGGTTGTCGTTGGGACGGCCCTTGGCTTCGAAGATCCGGTCCACCGCGGCCCCAACCAGGCCGTCGGCCCCCAGGCCGTAGACCGTCTCCGTGGGAAAGGCCACCAGCCCGCCAGAGCGGATGATCTTGGCGCCTTCCCTTGCCGCCGTATTATAATCTTGTAGCACGGAAATAACTTTCGTTTCCATAGTCAGTCATCTTCTTGGGCTTCTCTTTTTTCGGTCCCTTTTTTCTCTTCACCTGAAGAGAAAAAAAGGACAAAAGAAGAAGGTCAAGCATCCTCCCCCGACAGCTGCCGGGTCCGTTCGGCCAAGATGAGTGCGTCGATCAGCTCGTCCATATCCCCGTCCATGAACTGCTCCAGCTTGTAGAGGGTCAGGTTGATGCGGTGGTCCGTGACCCGGTTCTGGGGGAAGTTGTAGGTCCGTATCCGCTCGCTCCGATCCCCAGACCCCACCATGCTCTTGCGGGCGCTGGACACGGCAGCGTCCTGCTTGGACTGGTACAGGTCGTAGATGCGGCTCCGGAGCACCTGCATGGCCTTATCTTTATTCTTATACTGGCTCCGCTCGTCCTGGCAGGCCACCACGATGCCCGTGGGGATGTGGGTGATGCGGATGGCAGAGGAGGTCTTGTTCACGTGCTGGCCGCCGGCGCCGCTTGACCGATAGGTGTCGATCTGGATGTCCGAATCCTTGATCTCCACCTGCACCTCGTCCACCTGGGGCATCACCGCCACGGTGGCGGCGCTGGTATGGATGCGGCCCTGGCTCTCGGTCTCGGGCACCCGCTGTACCCGGTGGACGCCGCTTTCGAACTTCAAGCGGGAGTAGGCCCCCTTGCCGGAGACGGTGAGGACCACCTCCTTGACGCCGCCCATCTCGGTCCGGTTGTCCTCCACGAACTCCACCGCGTACCGGTGTCGCTCGGCGTACCGCTGGTACATCCTGAGAAGGTCCCCGCCGAAGAGGGACGCCTCCTCGCCGCCGGTGCCGGCCCGGATCTCCAAGATCACGTCCTTCTCGTCGTTGGGGTCCTTGGGGAGCAGCAGGAGCTTCAGCTCCTCGGTGATGGTCTCCTCGTCGGCCTTGAGCTGGTCCAGCTCCAGCAGCGTCAGCTCCTTCATGTCGCCTGCTCGGAGAGGTTCTTCTCGTACCGGTCGATGACCGCCACGATCTCCTCCAGCTGCACCCGCTCCCGGTTCAGCTCCTTCCAAGCGTCCATGTCCGCCATGGCGTCGGGGGAAGACAGGAGCCGTCCCAGCTCCTCGTACCGTGCCTTCAGTTTGTTCAGCTTCTCTCTCATATCCTCTCCACCCACGCGACCCTGTCGAGGCCGCAGATGTCCTTCAAAATACTCGCACCGGGGAACAGTTCCCGCACCGCCGCCCCCTGGGCATGGCCGATCTCCAGGAGCAGCAGCCCTCCGGGGGCCACATGGGCTACCCATTCCGCGGCCAGCCGCCGGTAGAAATCGAGGCCGTCCTCCCCGCCGAACAGGGCCAGGGCGGGCTCGAAGGTGAGCTCCTTCTGGCAATTCTCCATCTCCGCCGCCGTGAGATAGGGCGGATTGCAGGCGATCAGGTCGTAGACCACCGGCACAGAGTCCAGCAGGTCGCTCTCGTAAAATTCGCCGTCCACGCCGTTATGCTGGGCGTTCCGCTTCGCCAGGGCCATGGCTTCGGAAGAGACGTCAGCAAAGGACACCCGGGCCCCGCCCAGCTTGGAAAGGCTCACGCCGATGCAGCCGGTGCCGCAGCAAAGGTCCAGAACGCGCGCGCCGGGCCGGGTCTTCAGCCAACCCAGGGCCGCCTCGCACAAGGTCTCCGTGTCCTGCCGGGGGATCAGAGCCCCGGGCCCCACGAAGAAGGGCAGTCCCATGAACTCCCATTCCCCCAGGATGTACTGGAGGGGTTCGCCTTTAAGCCGCCGGGCGACGGCGGCCCGGAGCCATGCTTCGTCAGCCGAAGCTTCCAGCAAAAACTTCGCTTCGATCTCAGCCTCCTCCCCCGCCGCCGGGCGCAGGGCGTCCATCAGATCACGCCTGGTCATCCGTTTTTTCCGGAGCCGCTTCTGCCGGCGCTTCCGGCTGCGGGCTCACCGTTACGCGAATATCGTGGTCGGGCGGGTCCATGGCCAGGTTGAAGGCCGCCAAAGCCACCTCCACCATGTCCGCCGTGGGCTCGGCGGTGGTGATCAGCTGCAAAGCGAGGCCCGGCGCCCGGACCGCCCGGGCCAGCCACCCGTCGGAGGAGGCGGCCGCTTTGAGGACTTCATAGGCCAATCCCGCTACCAAGGGGATGAACAACAGCCTCGTCAGCACCCGGGGCAGGAAGGAACGGACCGGGATGCAGGCGAAGAACAGGATGGACACCATCATAACCAGGAACAGGTAGTTGGTGCCGCACCGGGGATGGAGCCGGGTATACTTCAGGATGTTCTCCGGGGTCATCTCCCCCTCGGCCTCGTAGCAGGCGATGGTCTTGTGCTCGGCCCCGTGATACATGAACACCCGATGGATGTCCTTGATCCGGGAGATGGCCAGCAAATAGCCGATGAAGATGAGCAGCCGCACCACGCCCTCCAGCAGGCTCACCAGGAAGGTGTTCTCGATCTTGAAGAAGCTCACCACCAGGGAGGGCAGGATCACGAACAGGCCCACAGCCAGGGCCGCCGCCAGGACCACCGCCACGGTCATGGCCATGTCTCCCGCAGACTTGCCCAGCTTCTTCGACAGCCATTTTTCGAATTTGGTGGGCTCCTCCGTCATCTCCTCCCCCAGCAGCTCCGCGCTGCGGGTGATGATCTTCATGCCGCCGGTCAGGGCCTCCACGAAGGCATAGACCCCCCGGACCACGGGCCAAGTGGGAAAAGATCCCTTTTTATGCTTATTCTTGTTCTGGTAGTATTCGGTAACGATGGCGCTGTCGCTCTGACGCACGGCCAACGCGGTGCCGTTCTCGGGGTTCTTCATCATGACCCCCTCCATGACGGCCTGTCCGCCTACGGTGCACCTCTTCATAGGTCCTCCCTTCTGCCCATAGGGGCATACTAACTTGAATATATCATAGCATAGGAGGGCCACCGCCGCAAGCGCTCCATGAAAAAAGCGCCCCGCAAGCGGAGCGCCCAGGCTGTCGAAAAATGCGGCAGTCACTATGACAACCGGATGAAGAAGATGGTCTGATCCCCCCGGCTGCCCAGGACCAGCATATCGCCGAAGAGAGCCGGAGAGGCCTCGAAGTTGCTGCCGTTCTTGGTGGGGCTGATCTTGTCCAGCACGTTGCCCGTGCGGCCGTCGATGAGGAAGATGTCCCCGCCGCTGTCCGCCTGGACCAAATACCCGTCGCCCTTGCTGTTGTAGAAGATGGCGGGGGACGACCAGGCGTAGTGCTCCATGGGCATGGTCCAGGCCGCCTCCATGGTGTCCTTGTAAAGGGCCACCAGCGCGCCCTTGTCCTTGCCGTTGTATCGAGCGAAGGGCACGAAGACGAGATCGCTCAGGTTGTTCTGACCCACCGCCGCCGTAGCCTGGATGCCGCCGGACACGCCGGAGACGGTCTCCACCGTCAGCTGGTATTGGCCCACGATCTCACCGGTCATGGCGTTGATCTTGAAGAAGGGGGTCACCCCTTTGTGGCCGCTGTCCTGGGTGAAGTGGAGGGAGGTGCCCACGTAGAGGTACGCCTCGGTTTCCGAGATCACCTCCAGCACCGGGGAGGCGTTGGTGTCGTCCTTGGTATCGGCGATCCACTTGATCTGCATGGTGTTGAGATCAATGCACTGGAAGAGGCCGTCGTTGGAAGCGAGATAGATGAACCCGTTCCAGACGGAGGCGCTGCCCTCGTAGCCCAGCCACTTGTGGGAGGAATCGGCCTTGTCGATCTGGTCGTAGGAGTTGTTGCTGTCGTAGCGAAGCTTGACGATGTTCGAGGGGTTCACCGTGATGGTACCGCCCCGGGCGTCGAACACCGTGTTGAGCTTCATGGTGTAGAGGATGCCCGTCTCCGCCGGCCAGATCAGGGTGTCGGTGGCTTCATCCACCAGGGGCGCACTGTCGTAAGCGTTCCAGTTGCGGACAGCGAAGGGCTCCCTGCCCTGAATACCGAACTCGTAGAGCTTGCGGCCGTCGATGAGGGAGATGATCATGGCCCGGGACTTCTGGTCCTCTTCCTCGTACTCGTCGCCGGAGCCAACATAGAGAAGGGGCAGACCCCGGGGATCCACGGAGCCGGTGCCCTTGAAGGGCATCCTGAAGTTCAAGTCGTCCCGGGTCTTCTTTCCGGTCTCCAGATCCAGGAAGTAGATGTGACCGTCCTCGGTGGGGTAGATGACCTCCACCAGATTGGTCTTTTGCTTGGCCCAGTCGTACAGGTTCATGACTGACTTCACCTCGTCGGACCACTGGACGATCAGAGGCTGCCCCGTCCAGCCGCAGCCGGACCAGCTGCCCTTGCCGCTGCGGTTGCCCTTCTTCAGGGAACCGATGGACACCTTCTCCACCACGGACATCTTGAACTCGGTGAGATTCAGCTCTTTGGCCGCAGACAGGTTCCGATAGTTGTTGCCACGGAAGGTCAGCACCCCGTCCACCGCCGCATACTCGTCAGCGTCGCCAAAGCTGATCTTGTCCTGCCGCACGTACTTCGATGCGTCCACGTCCTTGCCGTCCACCTGCAGGTGAGGCACGTAGCCATAGCGGCTGGGGTTGCTGTTCTCCACGAAGTGGGGCGTGGGCTTAGGCGTGGGGCTGGGGGTCGGTACGGGCGTGGGCGTCGGCGTAGGACTGGGCGTGGGCGTCGGCGTCTCCTTCACCAGAAATTGGAAGATGCCGCCCTTCTTCTGGCCCTCGGTGCTTTGGATCGGCGCAGTGCTCTCGGTGGCGCTGCCGCCGGAGAAGAGGGACACGAGGAGCAGTACGAGAACGCCCAAGGCCAGCACCAGCAGCGCGACCACCAGGAAAAACCGGGGGCGGATGATGAGCCGCCTGCGCTTCTTATGCTTTTTCTTTTTTGTCGCCATGATTGGCCCTCCTTGTATTATTCCCGGCCATACACCGCGGATCGGTCCTCTTTGCCGGGAAATGCGCTTTGTTTGGGGCGAAAAAATTTTCCGATTCTTTGCGGTTTTTTCTCTCTCGGAAGGGGGGATGAAGCCGCATTTAGCGGCTTTTTGCCTCGTAAGGTCTACATGTGGGGACCATGAACGAATGTTTATACCTCCGCATATTGACCACACTATGCATTGTAACAGTTGGATTTGAACAGGGTTTTATGGAATTGTAAACATCCTACGTACAAACTGTGCATATTCTATGTCCGCATAAATATACTATTTATCGCCATAAATATACATTCCCAAACAAAAGAAAGCCCCGCCGCAGCGGGGCTTTCTTGGCGTCTTGGATTACTTCTTGAGGGCGTCGCGGATCTCGGTGAGGAGCTTCACTTCCTCGGAGGGCTCCGGCGCGGGGGCGGGCTCGGGCGCGGGAGCGGGCTCCTCCTTCTTGCGGCGCAGGTTGTTGATGCCCTTGACGATCAGGAACACCACCAGCGCCACCAGGATGAAGTTGACCACGTTCTGGATGAAGCTGCCGTAGAGGATGGCGGCCTCCTCGATGCCCGCGGCCTCGTCGGCGGGACGGATGACGTACTTCAGAGAGTTGAAGTCGATGCCGCCGAAGAGCGCGCCGATGACGGGCATGAAGATGTCGTTCACCAGGGAGGTGACGATCTTGGTGAAGGTGCTGCCGATGATGACGCCCACGGCCATGTCGATCACGTTGCCGCGCATGATGAACTCTTTGAATTCGGATACGATGCCTTTTTTCTTTTCCATGTTCTTATTCTCCTTGCCTTAGGATATGGTACAGTATACCACCCCGCGCCGCCTTTGGCTATACCTTTTTGCAGCGCGCGGCGATCCTTGCCCCAAAATTTTGACAGAAATTTGTCGATCGTGATTCTATTTTGACGATTAGCACTCTCCTATTGACAGTGCTAATTATCTGCGTATACTGTGCATTGTAAGGAAACGAACGGGGCAGGATAGAAAGGAAAGCCCCAAGGGAACATGGATGATTCAGAAAGGAAGTGTTAACTATGTTGCCCAGTATTTTCGGAGAAAACCTGTTGGATGATCTTTGGCGGACCGACTTCGACCGCGACTGGTTCAATATGGACCGGGAGCTCTACGGCAAGCACGCCAAGAACCTGATGAAGACCGATGTGCGGGAGAGCGAGGCCGGCTATGAGATGGCCATCGAGCTGCCCGGCTTCCAGAAGGAGGATATCAAGGTAGACCTCAAGGACGGGTATCTGACCGTCAGCGCCCAGAAGTCCCTCGACAAGGAGGAGCACAAGGGCAAGAAGATCCTGCGTCAGGAGCGCTACAGCGGCTCCTGCAGCCGTACCTTCTACATCGGCGATGTGAAAGCCGAGGACGTGAAGGGCAAGTACGACGCCGGCGTGCTGACCCTGGAATTCCCCAAGGAGGACCAGAAGAAGCTGGAGGAGAGGCGGTCCATCGCCATCGACTAAATCAACCCAAAAACGCAGCGGCGCCGCCCGAAAGGGCGGCGCTGGTTTTTATGAATTAAAAGCCGAACAAGAGGCCTTTGAGGCCGAACAAAAGCAGCAGATGGAGGGGATAGAACAAGTAAAAGGCGTATTGGAGAAAGCAGCCCCGAACAAAGCCCCGCTGGCCGTTGTAGAAGGCGATGGGGACGAAGGCCAACCCCGCCTGCCAGGTGGAGCTCAAATACCCCGCGCCGATGATGGCCCGGGAGATGGGCCGCTCCCGCAGCAGGTACAGAAGCAGTACGAAGCCGTAGCCCCGGACGCCATAGTCGCAGCGGGAGAACAGGGCCACGCCGTACAACGCCAACAGGGATAGCAGCTGCTTCCATCCCTGCCCCCGGAACTGCTCCAGGGCCCACAGGCCCAGGACGCCCAAGCACAGGGTGAAAAACACGTTCTGGTGAGTCCATTCCAGTACCTGGCCTTTGATTGCAAGATCGAAGGGCACCTCCGACACCAGGGCGAAGGCCCCCAGCCGCAGGGCGTATCGCCGCCGGTCGTGGGTGTGTGAGAAGCCCTCCACCAGCAAAAAGGCGAATAGAGGGAAGGCCACCCTTCCAACCAAGCGCATGAGCTTATAAAGGGTGAATGTCTTTCCCAACACGGTGAACAGTACCACCTGTGGGCAGCGGCTCACGATCACCGCCCCCGTGTGGTCAATTAGCATAAAAATCACCGCCAGGAGTTTGAGCCAGCTACCGCTGAGCACCCGCGCTTTTTCGGGTATGAGCCTTGGTTCCATGCTTTTTCTTCTCCTTCCTGTGATCAAAGGTCTATCGCTTGTAGCAGCAGTATAAGAGATGGCTGGAGGCGCCAAGGAGTTCAGGGTCCTGGCAGTGCAGGATGTGGTAGGCGCGGAAGAGACGGAAGTCGTCGTCGGACATGTAGAAGTCCGAACGATCCTCCGCCAGCTCCAGCATGCCGTCGGTGGCCACGGTGGCGGAGTGACCCAGATTCCGGTCCTGGAACAGCTCGTCGATCTCCTCCAGGGTAAAGCCCGTGAAGCCCTGCTCCGGGAAGTGGCGGACGGTCTTATGGTCCTTTTCAAAGTTCTCCTCCAGCCCCGCCTGGAAGTTGTAGGGCGGCCGCCGCAGGTAGTTGTTGTACAGGATGGCGTGGACGGACAAAAAGGCTACCAGGATCTTGCCCCAGGGCTTGGTGACCCGGATAGCCTCGTCCAGGGCCCGGTCCATGCCGCCCTTGCCGTAGATATGGTACATGGGCCCCAGGCACAGGGTCAGATCGAAGGTGTCGTCGGCGAAGGCCCTAAGGTCCAGGGCGTCCCCCTGGACCACCTTCAAATTGGGCACATCCTTGGCCTTCTCCTGCAGGATCTGCACGTTTTTGTCCACCATCTCCAAGGCCGTCACGCTGTACCCTCGCTTGGCGAGGGCCAGGGAATAGGCTCCCGTGCCCGCCCCCAGCTCCAGGGTGAGGCAGGGGTTAGGCGCGTACCGCTCGATGCAGGTCATGGTGGTGAAGTATTCCAGCTGCCCGTGGCGGGTCCGGATGAGACGGGTCTCCTCCCGGCCGTCGCCGTAGATGGACTCCAAAATCTGCTTGCGCTTATCCATGGTCTTAGCCCACGGGCTGCTCCGCGGCGGAGGTCAGGGGGATGTCGATGAGCATGTTGTCGGAGCCGGCCATGACCGTGGGGAGCTTGCCGTCCCACTTCGCCACGGTCTGATACTTGATGAGGAGCTCCGAGATGGACTCGGTGATGATCCGGTTGGACTCGGCGTTGGCGTCCGCCAGGACCTTGATCTCGTTGGCCTGGGCCTCGGCGGCGATGACCCGCTTCTGGGCCTCCGTGTTGGCGATGACCAGGGCCTGCTCCTGCTCGGTGCGGGTCTTGATGAGGTTCTGCTCCGCCACCTGCTTGGCCTCGACAGCGTTGATGTACTCCTCAGAGAAGTCCCAGTTGATGATGTTGAGCTCGTTGATGAAGATGCCGTAGGCGTTCATCTTCTCGTTGAGGCCCTCGTCCAGGAGCATGCTCACCTCCGCCCGGCTGCTGACCAGCTCCACGGCGGTATACTTGGCGGTGACCGCCTTCAACACCTCGTTGACGGCGGGGGTGATGAGCACCTCCTCGAAGCCCATACCCACGTTCTTATAGAGGGTCTGGCTGTTCTCCTTCCCCACGTGGTAGTTGACGGCCACCACAGTGGTGATAGTCTGCAGGTCCTTGCTGAAGGCCTCGGTGTTCACGTCCAGCTTCACGATCCGGTTGTCCACCACCACGATCTTCTGGACGAAGGGCACCTTGAAGTGGAGCCCCTCCTGGAGCACCACGTCCTCCACCTTGCCGAAGGTCAGCGCCACGCCCGTGTGGCCCGCGGGGATCACCACGAAGCTGGAGCCCAGGAAGATGACCGCCAGGATCACCACGAAGATCGTCAGGACCAGTTTGAACGGGGAAAAGTTGCCCGCTTTGTCTTTGAACATATCATGTACCTCCCATTGTGTTCGTTGTGTTCTATTTTATCCTTTTTACCTAAAAAGCGCAACTGGAAAACACATCCGCCGCGAAGGTATGAGCCAAAGGCAGCGAGACCACAAAGCCACGCCAAAGTCGATCAGATTGACAATGTCCCGCTCCAGCAGTATACTTTTCAAAAAGCATCATTTCCCTGACACAAGGAGGTAGCCATGAAACATCCCCGCACCATTTCGATCCGCTGCATCATCGCCATCGTACTGATGGCTTTGACCATCGTTTTTCTATTTTGGCCCAGCTTTTTCAGCATCAAAGCAAAGAACACTCTTTCCGGGGCCAGCGCAGGGTACAGTCAATCCTTCCTGGAGTACCGGAACGACATCACACAAATGCTTCAGGACGCCAAGCAGAAGCAGGGCAAATCGCCCGCTTGGGGGTTCTCGGTCATCGCTTTGAACGCTGCATTCTTTGCTCTGATCGCCCTTGTCGCCGTCTCCATCGTGCTCATGCTCCTGAATCGTACGAAAGCGACGCTGATCCTGCATACGATCCTATCCTTCGTGACCGTCGTGGGCGTCGCCATATACTGGGGCATTGGCGCAGCAAGCGTCGGCGGCAACGGAATGTCCTACAGTTTCATCCCCGGTGCAGCCATGTTCCTGCTGCCGCTCTGTTCGCTGGCGGCAAGCATTTTGTACAAAAGAGAAAGGCAGGAAACCGCCGCTCCGACGACGGCGGCGAAACCTGACGAAACGCAGGCCTGATCACCATCATTAGAATCTAAAGCCGCGACATCTCGCCGCGGTGTCTTTATATGCCGGAGCCGCTCGCTGACCGAGTTGTTTCGGCACACAGCAAAAAACCGGAGAAAGCTGTGCCTTTCCCCGGTTTTTGCCATGGTATGGTTTACCAGATGCTGATGCGCTTCTCCGGCGCGATGTACATCCTGTCGGCCGCGGTGACGCCGAAGGCCTCGTACCACTCGGGGAAGTTCCGGGGGGACATGTTGGCCCTGAGCTCGCCGGGGGAATGGACGTCGCTGGTGAGCAGGAGCTGGATGTACTCCTCCTTGGCCTTCCGGCACCAGACCCGGGCCCAATTGATGAAGTACGCCTTGAAGTCCGGATCGGGCAGAGTGTGCATGATCTCCAGGGTCACGCCCATGCCGCCGTTGTCGGCGATGTTCTCGCTGACCGTCAGCTCGCCGTTGATCCTGCCGCCGTGGAACTCGATGCCGTCGAACTGCTCGATCATACCCTTCGTCAGCTCCTTAAAGGCCGCGAAGTCCTCCTCCTTCCACCAATTCTTCAGGTTCCCGTTCTCGTCGAAGTTGGCGCCGTTGTTGTCGAAGGCGTGGCTGATCTCATGGCCGATGACCGCGCCGATGCCGCCCAGGTTCTCGCTGACGCTCTGGCTCAGGGCGTAGAAGGGCTTTTGCAGGATGGCCGCCGGGAAGGTGATGTCGTTGGCGCTGGGGTTGTAGCAGGCGTTGACCATATGGCCCGGCATGAGCCACTCCGTGCGGTCCACGGGCTTGTTCGCCTTGTCCAGCATGTCCCGGGCGCGGACGGCGAAGAGGCTCTGCATGGCCTCCAGGTAGGAAGCGTCCTCGTCGAAGACCAGCTTGGACCAGATCTCCTTGATCTCGTCGGGATACCCCATCTTGATCTCGATGGTGCTGAGCTTCTTGATGGCCTGCGCCTTGGTCTCCTCGGCCAGGAAGGTGTTCTTTTGCATGCGGAGCTTGTAGGTCTCGATGATCTTCTTGACCAGATCCACCACGTCCTTCTTCGCCTCCTCGCCAAAATAGGTGCGGCCGTAATAGACGCCCACGGGCTCGGAATACATGCGGGAGGCGGTCTGATAGGCCTGCTTCTCCAGCGACGGATCGGAGGCCACGCCCATCAGCGCCCGCCGATATGTCTTCCCCAGGGCGGCCAGCTCCTCGGACAGGTAGGCCGTGCTCCGGAGCAGGGCGTTCACGTAGGTCCAGTGGCGATAGAGGTCGAAGTTCTCCGCGGAAAAATAGCCGTTCATCTCCCGGATCGCCTTGGGGTCGTAGACCACCAGGGTCTTGGGAGCGTTCTCGCCGTACAGGTCCGTCAGGAGCTTCTTGATATCGAAGGGCGCTACCTGGGCGGCCACCTCGTCCACGTCCATGGGGTTGTGGCACTTGTAGTATTCGGACCATTCCAGCCGGCTCTTGACCTTCTGGGCCACCAGGGCGTCGAAGGCCAGGGCGTCGTCCAGATACCGCTTCTGCTCCTCCGCCGTGAGGGGCGTGAAGGCCAGCGTCTTGGCGGCCATGTCCGCCCAAATGGCCAAAAGCTGCTTGCCCGCAGGATTGTCCTCGGCGTAGTAGGTGGTGTCGGGCAGGATGATGTTGGGGCCCAGCACGATGAAAGCGTTCTTCGTGGCGTCCGCCATATCGGCAGTCACCTCCATCTGGATGGGCAGGTCCACGCCTTCTACCAGAAGCTCCGCCGCCTGGGCGTTGAGCGCTTCCACGGTCTCGATCCCGCGGAGCTTCTCCAGCAGAGGCAAGGCGGGCGCTATCCCCTCCCAGTTCCGCCGGTCCGTGTCCAGCACCTTCTTATAGAGGGCGACGGCGTACTTCATCTCGGGGATGTCGCTGGTCTTCTCGCCGGCGGCGAAGGCCCGGAAGTCCGCCATCATGGTCTTCTCCACGTCCTGATCGAGATCGGAGAAACCGCCGGTGGTGGGCCGATCCTCCGGGATCACAGCGGTTTTCAGCCATTCGCCGTTGACCGCTTCATACAGATCGTCCTGTATCCTGACTTGTTCTTCACTCATGTGCTTTTTCCTTTCCGTTTCCAGTGTAGAACGGAGCAGCCCCAAAGAGCTGCTCCGCGCCTTCTTCCCTTCCCTTATTCCTCAACGAAGGAATCCTTGTCGAGGCCGCAGATGGGGCAGGTCCAATCGGCGGGGACCTCCTCCCAGGGGGTGCCGGGGGCGATGCCGTTGTCGGGATCGCCGACCTCGGGATCGTAGACATAGCCGCAGGGGCAAACGTACTTCATAGCTGGTTCTCCTTTCGTATGTTGGTTATGCTTTCCACAGGCCGTGGAGATTGCAGTAAGCGTAGACCGCCTCCACCGCATCGCCGTCGGTGAGGGCGAAAGTGACTTCGGGAGCGCCGTCCACCACGAGAGCCTTGCGCTGGTTGCCGGCCTTGGTTTGGAGGCTCACCCACTCGATGTGATGGGCCGCGATCATGGGATGGGGGGCGGAGCCCACCTGGACCTTCACCAAATTCCCCTCCACGGTGTACACGGGCACGTGCTTCTCCTGGGAGGCGTCGGTGGTGTTGGGGACGATCTCCTTCATCTTCTTGCCGCAGCACATGACGGGCACGCCGGAGGGCTTCACCATGGCGATGATGTTGCCGCAGACTTCACAAACGAAAAACCTCTGTTCCATGTTTCCTCCTCAATAGTTGTCGGCAGACACTTCAAAGTAACTCTGGGGATGGGCGCAGGTGGGGCAGACTTCGGGGGCGCGGACGCCCACCACGATGTGGCCGCAGTTGCGGCACTCCCATACCTTCACCTCGCTCTTTTCGAAGACGGCTTTGGTCTCCACGTTCTTCAAAAGCGCCCGATACCGCTCCTCGTGGTGCTTCTCGATGGCGCCCACCAGGCGGAACTTCTCGGCAAGCTCAGCAAAGCCTTCCGCTTCGGCGGTCTTTGCGAAGCCCTCGTACATGTCGGTCCACTCGAAGTTCTCCCCTTCGGCGGCGGCCAGCAGGTTCTCAGCGGTGGAGCCGATGCCTTCCAGCTCCTTGAACCACATTTTGGCGTGTTCCTTCTCGTTGTCGGCGGTCAGCAAAAACAGGGCGGCGATCTGCTCATACCCTTCCTTCTTCGCCTTGGATGCAAAGTAGGTGTACTTGTTCCTGGCTTGGGACTCGCCCGCAAAGGCGGCCTGCAGATTCTTTTCGGTCTGGGTTCCGGCGTACTTGTTCATGGCGTCTCCTTTTCAGCTGTTATTGGATGGGTTCGAAATCCGCCGCACCATGTTTGCACAGCGGGCAAATGAAATCGTCGGGCAACGTCTCACCCTCGTAGACGTAGCCGCAGATCTTGCACACGAAGCCCTTCTTGCCCTCGGTGGCGGGGCGGGGCTTCACGTGGGCGTGGTAGAAGGCGTAGGTCATGGAGGGGGCGTTGCTGATGACCCGGGCCTCGGTCACGTCGCAGATGAACATGCCGTGGGTGCCGAGGTCGATATACTGGATCACCTTCAGGGACATGACGGCGTTCACGTACTTTCTCAGCATCACGAGGCCGTTGTCCGTCCGGGTCAGGGTCTCTCCAGCGAACTTGTCCGCCGTCCGGCCGGACTGGAAGCCGAAGTTTTCGAAGACGGAGAAGGGAGCTTCCTCGGAGAGGATGTTGAGGTTCATGATGCCGGTCTGCTGGATCACGTGGTGGGAATAGTTCATCTTGTTGATGGTGACGGCGATCCGGTTGGGCTGGCTGGTGACCTGGGCCACGGTGTTCACGATGAGGCCGTTGTCCTTCTTGCCGTCGTTGGAGGTGACCACATAGAGGCCGTAGCCGATCTTGAACAGGGCGGTCATGTCGTTCTTGTTGGCGGTCTCGGAGGACAGGGCCTGGTAGTTCTTGCAGAGCTCCTCGCTGAGGGCGTCGATCTCCTCCTTGTTGGCGGCGTTCATAGCGGACTTGATGTGGACCGCGGTCTCGGCGAAGGTCAGGTTCTTGCAGCCGCTGAGCTTCTCCTTCATGACCTTGCAGGCCATGGGGGCCCAGGAGCCGTTTTCGATGAAGGCCACGGTGCGGTTCTGGAAGTTCCGCTCGGTCAAATGGTCGATGAACTCCCGCATGAAGGGGTAGATGTCCGCGTTGTAGGTGGTGGTGGCCAGGACCAGCTTCCCGTAGCGGAAGGCGTCGGCCACGGCCAGAGACATATCGGTCCGGGCTAAATCGTGGACCACCACCTTGGGGCAGCCGCCCTGGCGGAGCTTGTCCGCCAGCAGCTCCACCGCCTTGCGGGTGTGACCGTAGACGGAGGTGTAGGCGATGACGATGCCCTCGGTCTCCACGGAATAGGAGGCCCAGGTCTGATAGAGCTTGATGTAGTGCCCAAGATCCTTGTCGAGGACGGGGCCGTGCAGCGGGCAGATGGTGGCGATGTCCAGGCCCGCCGCCTTCTTGAGGAGGTTCATGGCCTGGGCGCCGTACTTGCCCACGATGCCGATGTAGTACCGGCGGGCCTCGTCGTCCCAGGGCTCGCTGCGGTCGAGAGCGCCGAACTTGCCGAAGGCGTCCGCGGAGAAGAGGACCTTGTCGGCGCTGTCGTAGGTCACCATGACCTCGGGCCAGTGGACCATGGGCGCGAAGACGAAGGTGAGGGTGTGGCGGCCCAGAACGAGGGTGCCGCCGTTCTCCGCCACCTGGCGGTTTTTCACGAGATCGGGCCCGAAGAAGTTGTCCATCATGGCGAAGGCCTTGGCGGTGGCCACCACGGTGGCCTGGGGATAGATCTTCAGGAAGCTGTCGATGTTGGCGGAATGGTCCGGCTCCATGTGCTGGACGATGAGATAATCGGGTTTGCGGCCAGAGAGCGCATTCTCCAAATTGTCCAGCCATTCGTGGGTGAAATTCTGATCCACGGTGTCCATGACGGCCACCTTCTCGTCCAAAATGAGATAGGAGTTGTAGCACATGCCGTTGGGCACCTTATACTGGCCCTCGAACAGGTCCACCTTGTGGTCGTTGACGCCCACATACAGGATATCCTTGGAAATGTTCATAGTCCCTCCCCTTCTTGATTTGTCGAAAGTATTATACTATACTCACAGGAGAAAAGGCAACCATATTTATTTGGAATCGACACCGTCCGGGGAAAGCCCGGTGCATAGATTGCGGAGGGATAGGATGATACGTTTGGAACCCATCAACCCTGATAACTGGCGGCTTGGTCTTGCTGTCCGGGAGGATCAGCGGGAATTTGTTTCCGATAGCGCCGGGATCCTGGCTCGGGCCTACGCCTACCGGGACAGCCGCAGCCAGGCCTTCGTTATTTACAACGACGAGCTGCCCGTGGGCATGGCCATGTACCACGATTGGGACGAGGGCGCCGCCTACGATTTCAGCCAGTTTTTCATCGATCAGCGGTATCAGGGCCAGGGCTTCGGATATGAGGCCGCCCGGCTGGTCCTGGAGAAGATGCGGCAGGACGGCAAATACCACAAGGTCTGCCTATGCTATATCGAAGGCGACGACGCGGCGAAGCGCCTCTATGAAAAGCTGGGCTTCCGCCATACCGGAGAAGCCTGGGAGGACGAGATCACCATGGAGCTGGCGCTGAGACAGGGATAGGAGGAAGGAACCATGGAGAGCACGGAGCGGTTTTTGCCCACCCATATCGTCTCCGTCGGGGCCATCGTGCTCAACGAGCGTGGCGAAGTGCTGCTGATCAAGGACGATCGCCGGCACAGCTGGACCTTCCCCGGCGGCATCGTAGAGGAGGGCGAAGGGGTCCTCGACGGCGTGAAGCGGGAGGTCCTGGAGGAAACGGGGATCGAGATAGAGGTGGGCGAGCTTTTCTGCGTCACCTCCAACACCTGCAAGCATCCCGGCTACAACGGCGTCAGGGAGGTGCCCCCCAAGGTCATGCTGGACTTCGTCTGCCGGGCCATCGGCGGCACGCCCCGGCCCTCCGAAGAGAACTCTAAAACGGCCTGGTTTCCTTTGGATCAGGCACGAGAGCTCATCACAGCCCCCGCCATCGCGGTGCGGTTCCAGGCCTATTTAGCCTACACCGGCCGTCCTGCGTTTCTCGAATACGTCACCTGGCCGACCTATGAGCTGAAAACGAAGGGGACCATATGAGGTCGGCGGAGGGGCACGGATGAAGATACATATCATCGGCGGGCCCGGCAGCGGCAAGAGCTTTCTGGCCGAAAAGCTGTCCCGGGAGCTGGGCATCCCCCATTACGACCTCGACGACATCCAGTGGGCCAACGAATCGGGCTACGGGACAAAGCGGGACATAGGGGAACGGGACGCCCTGCTAAACGAGATCCTGCAGAAGGATGAGTGGATCACGGAGGGTGTCTACTACGCCTGGTGCGGCCGGTGCTTTGAGGACGCGGACAGGATCTATCTCATGACCGTGCCCCGCCCCGTCTACCGATACCGCATTATCCAGCGGTTCCTCCGGCGGAAGCTGGGACTGGAACCGGGCAAAAAGGAGACCCTCAAATCCCTCTCCGCCCTTCTACAATGGGCGGACAAGTACCAACGGGTGAACCTGGTGGAGGCTTTCGGAGAAGGTGGGTGAATAGATGGCCTATATCGTAGAAATACAGGATTTTTCCGACCCGGCGCTGGACGTGTACGCCCGGCTGACGGAGAACCAGTTGAAGAACCGCCTCCACCCGGAGGACGGGCTGTTCATCGCCGAGAGCCCCAAGGTCATCGGCACGGCCCTGGACGCGGGGCTGGTGCCCGTGTCGCTGCTGACGGAGCGGCGGCATATACAGGGCCAGGCCGCAGCCCTTTTGGACCGGCTGGGGGATATCCCCGTGTACACCGCCGACGACGGGCTTTTATCGAAGCTCACGGGCTACGATTTGACGAGGGGCGTGCTGTGCGCCATGCGGCGGCCTGCGGAGAGATCAGCCGGGTCGGTTCTGCATGGTGCGCACCGGGTGGCGGTACTGGAGAACATCGTGGATTCCACTAACCTGGGGACCATCTTCCGCTCCGCCGCCGCGTTGGGCATGGATGCCGTGCTCCTCTCCCCCGCCTGCTGCGATCCGCTGCTAAGGCGCTCGGTGCGGGTCAGCATGGGCACCGTGTTCCAGGTCCCCTGGGCCCGGCTGGATTCTATGGACGCCCTGAAGCAGGCAGGCTTCGTGACCCTGGCCATGGCACTGAAAAACGACGCTCTGTCCTTGGACGACCCTGTTCTGAGCACTTTCGATAAACTGGCTATCGTCCTGGGCACCGAGGGGGACGGGCTGACGAAGGAGACCATCGAGAGCTGCGACTACACCGTCATGATCCCCATGGCCCACGGGGTGGACTCCCTGAACGTAGGGAACGCCGCCGCCGTGGCCTTCTGGGCTTTGCGAAAGAGATGATATGGAACGGACCGCTGCCGCCGAACCCTATAGATTAACCGTCCTCCGGGACGATCCCGCCGCCCCGATCCTGTACACCGTATCGGAGGCCGGGGACGCCCGGGCGCTTTTCGCCTCGCTCCCCACGCCCAGACCCACCCTCGTCTGCATCGAGGGGGTGGATTGGGATCGGGACCTGTCCCCCTGGCCCGCCCAGCGGGTCTTTCGAGGCGGAGCCGACTTCTCCGGCGGGGCGGACGTTTTTCTGCACACGCTCCTGACGCAGCTTATCCCTGCCGCAGAAGAGGGCCTCTCCCCCGCCTGGCGGGCCGTCTTCGGCTACTCCTTGGCGGGGCTCTTCAGCTTGTGGGCCATGACGAAAACCGACGCCTTCCGGCGCTGCGCCAGCGTGTCCGGCTCGTTGTGGTTCGACGGGTTCACGGCGTATCTCTCCGCCCATCCCCTTTTAGGACAGCCGACAAAGATCTACCTGTCCCTGGGGGACCGGGAGGAGAAGGCGAAGAATCCACGGATGCAGCAGGTCCGGATCGCCACGGAGCAAGCGAAAACCATCCTCCAAAACCAGGGCGTCCCCTGCGCTTTCGAATTGAATCCAGGTGGCCATTTCCAGGACGTTCTGGAACGGCAGCGGCGTGCCGTTTTGTCCTTGCTGTAGCACGCGCTGGTGACAAAAACGCATAGTATATACCACCTACACTCTCTAAGGAGGATATGCCATGCTCACCTTTACCAACCAGGCCGCCCTGTCCTACCGGAACCGGGTGCGCTATTCCAACCTGACCACGGGCCAGATCGCCGACGCCCTCACCGTTTCCAAGTCCGCCCTCTCCGGCACCTACGAGGCCAACGGGGACGTGACCTACGTGGTGCGCCTCGATAACAACGGCGCCACGCCTCTGACGGACCTAAGTCTCACCGACGATCTCGGCGGCTATGCTTTCGACCAGGCCACCGTCTACCCCCTCAGCTACCGGGCGGATTCCCTGCACTACTACGTGAACGGCGTGGAGCAGCCCGCCCCCGCCGTGACCCCCGGCGCGCCGCTGACCGTCTCCGGCGTCTCGGTGCCCGCCGGCGGGAACGCGCTCCTGGTCTACGAGGCGACGGTGACCGAGTACGCCTCCCCCGCCGAGGACGGCAGCATCACGAATACCGTTACCGCATCCGGCGGCGGGCTCACCGCCCCCGTCACCGCCTCCGCCACCATTTCCGCCGCGGCCGGGCCGGAGCTGACCATCACCAAGGCCCTGACCCCGGAGACCGTGGGCGCGGACCGGCAGGTGACCTACACCTTCACCATCGAGAACGAGGGCAACGCCGCCACCAGCCCGGAGGATCAGGTGACCGTCACAGACACCTTCGACCCGGCTCTCACCGATCTCACCGTCACCCTGGACGGGGCGCCCCTCGCCCAGCCCGGCGGCTACACCTATGACGAATCCACCGGCGCCTTCGCCACCGTCCCCGGGACCATCACCGTCCCCGCCGCCACCTACACCCAGGACCCAGCCACCGGCGTCTACACCGCCGAGCCCGGCGAAGCGGTGCTTGTGGTCACGGGTACCATACAGACGGCGTAATCTTTATTATTGCCGCTTTTTCTCTTTCGAAAAAGAGAAAAAGCGGCGGAAAAAGAGAAACTTAAGAAGAAAAGGAGGCTATGCGCATGACATAGTCTCCTTCGTGCATTTTCGGCTTTCAATCATTCCTTTGGAAAAACCAAAGTGGCTTTGAACAGGTCTCCGTCCACGGTGAGCTCCAGGGCGCCGCGGTTAAGCTCCGTCAAGCTTTTGGCAATGGACAGGCCCAGGCCGCTGCCCTCGGTGTTTCGGGAGGCGTCGCCGCGAACGAACCGCTCCATCAGCTCCTCGGCGGAGATGTTCAGGGGCTCCCGGCTCACGTTCCGAAAGGCGATAAGCACCTCCCCGTCCTTTGCCTCCGTGGTGAGATAGACCCGTGTGCCGGCCAGGGCATACTTGCAGGCGTTGCTGAGGAGGTTGTCGAACACCCGCCACAGCAGCCGCCCGTCGGCCCGGATATGGGGCTCCCCGGGGTCCAGGGTGGTCACGGGGGTCAGCCCCGCCGCGGCCAGCCGCTCCGCGTACTCCCCCGCCGCCTGGGAGAGGAGCAGGTTCACGTCCACGTCCTCCGGGTGGGTCTGGATGTTCCCTGTGGATGCCTTGCTGGCCTCCACCAGGTCCTCTGTCAGCTTCTTTAGCCGCTGGCTCTGCCGATCCAGCACGTCCACATACTCCGGCGCATGCTCAGAAGCAAGCCCCTCCTTCTTCAGCAGGTCCACGTAGGAGATGATGGACGTGAGGGGCGTTTTGAGGTCGTGGCTCACGTTGGTAATCAGCTCCGTCTTCAGCCGCTCGCTCTTGAGCTGCTTCTCCACCGCCAGCCGGGCCCCCTGGCCGATGCTGTTCAGGCTCTGGGCGTGCTTCCTCTCGTCCGGGAACAGGAACTTCTCCGGCACCGGGGCCATGTCCCCGGCAGCCATGCGCCGGGCCCCGTCCTGAAGCTTCTTTAACCCGATGGCGAACATCAGGATCACCGGCGTTAGCACCAGCTTCTCAATGAACCACACCACCAGGCTGGCCTCCGCCCGTTCCGAGAGGCAGGCCACCAGCTCCACGAAACTGATGCCGCCCCAGACCAGGGCCGTTTTCCAGACCAGGGGCAGGTTTTTGACCATGTACCACAGCCCCTTCGCCCCGGCCCAGGCCCCGCGGCAGACCCAGTAGAGCAGCGTCCCCTTCACCAGGGTTTTCGTCTTGCAGCGGACGGCGAAGGTCATGGAGAACAGCAGTCCCAGGGCAAGGAGCATGGGCAGGAACAGGCCCAGGACCGTCAAAGTCCGGTCGGTGAGCGCCCTGCCCCCGAAGCCCCAAAAGGGCCATGCCCAGCAGCACCAGCTCCAAGGGTATCCTGTCGAACCAGTTCCGGCTCACCTCCGCCGTACCCGTCCGATGGCCCGCGCTGACCAGCAGGAAGACGAATGTCGCCACAGCCAGAGCCAGGCACAGGGCCGTCAAAGGGATAGCCCAATTGCGGCAGGCGATGAAGGTGTTCACAAGGGGCAGCAGGAGGGAATACCGGTCCACCACGGGGAAGGCGCCGTCGATGCAGTATTCTGCCTTGACGGTATATAGCTCTCCGGGCAGAAACTGTGCGGACAGATGATACTCCCCTTCCGTGATTCGGCTGACATCCGCATCAATGGACCAGGCGTTTAATGCCTCTCGTCTCTCTCTCACGGCGGCATACGCTTCCTCTGCGGAAGGATAGGTCCCTTCCATGCGTACAAACTGTTGCAAGCGCAAACAGATAATCCATTCCTTTTGCCTGGAGGCAATCTTCTGTTGTGGATCACCGTTGGTGAAAAGAAGCTCTCCCGCCTCATTATAGATCCTGTACCGGAAATTGGTGCGAGTGGGCTGGAGACCATTATTCGGCGCGATTTGGCAATAAGGTCTGTCGTCCTTATGCTCCATCCCGTCTGTCCACCCGTTCCAGTTGCTACTGAGCAGATTTCTGATTTCCGCTGTCTCCCGGTCCATGAGGTAGTCCACCGCGGCGTCGAACAGCTCCGCGCCCCCGTCGTTGAAGGCGTTGTACTGGAACAGGGCCGCCACGCCGCCGGCGCCCAGGATGGTCCCCATGGCGAAGATCATAAACAGCACGCCCGCCACGATCCGGGCGGCCAAGGTAAGATTCCAATTTCTCATTATGCATTACCTCTCTCGAAACGATAGCCTTGACCCCAGATGACCTTGATGTACCGGGGCTCGGCGGGGTCGAATTCCAACTTTTCCCTGAGGTGCCGGATGTGGACCGCCACCGCGTTCTCGGCGCCGTAGGGCGCTTCGCCCCAGACTTGCCGATAGATGTCCTTGGGGGAAAAGACCTGGCCCGGGTGGCCCATGAGGAGCTTCAAAATGTCGTACTCCCGGGGCGTCAGGCTCACCGGCTCCCCGTCCAGGGTGACGGTCTTGCTCGTGTCGTCCAGGCTCACGCCGCCGATGGTGAGGACGGACGGCCTTGGTTCCCCGCCGCCCAGCTGCATGTACCGCCGAAGCTGGGACCGGACCCGGGCCAGCAGCTCCACGGGGTTGAAGGGCTTGGTCACGTAGTCGTCCGCGCCCAGGTTCAGGCCCAAGACCTTGTCCGTGTCCTCGGACTTGGCCGTCAAGAGGATCACGGGCACGTTGCTCCGCTCCCGGATGCGGGCCATGGCGGCGATGCCGTCCATCTCCGGCATCATGATGTCCAGGAGGACAAGATGGACCTCCTCCCGTTCCAAAGCCGCCAAAGCCTCCGTCCCCGTATAGGCGGTGACCACCTGGTGCCCCTCCGCCTCCAAGTAGATCTTCAGGGCGTTCACGATGTCCCGTTCGTCGTCACAGACCAGGATGCGATACATAGCTGTTTCTCCTTCCCTCTTTCCACGGCCATCATACCGGAATCGAGATTAAGAAACAATGGGGGAAAGTTTAAGATGTAGTTAAGATGGTTTTTCTTTTACACCTTTTCTCTTTCTACAAAGAGAAAAGGTGCCCAAAAGAGAAACTTAAAAAGAAAAAAAGGCTATGCACGATGACATAGCCTTCTTCTTGAGTTTCTCTTTTTCCGCCGCTTTTTCTCCTTTGTATAAAGAGAAAAAGCGGCAAAAAAGAAAGTTTATTCGTCTATCAGCTCGTCCTCGGGTTCGTCCTCGTCCACCCAGGCGGGGTCCTGCTCGACGAGGAGCCGGAGGACCCGCAGGTTGTTCCGCTTGAGGATGGTGACGGTGAGGTCCTCGAAGGTGAAGCTTTCCCTAAGCTTCGGGTACCCCCCCAGCATCTCCACGGCCCAGCCGCCCACGGTGGCGTTGTCGTCGTCGATCTCCTCCTCGTCCTTGTCGAACTCGGCGAAGAAATCGTCGAGGCGCATATCCCCGTCCACCTCATAGACGTGGGGTTTGATCTCCACGAACTCCTCCTCGATCTCGTCGGATTCGTCCCAGATGTCCCCCACCAGCTGCTCCAGCACGTCCTCCATGGTGAGGATGCCCATGGTGCCGCCGTACTCGTCGGTGACCACCACCATATGCCCCTTCTTCCGGCGCATGGTGTTGAACACGTCGTCGAGAGGCATGGTCTTGTGCACGAAGATGGGCGGCAGCAGGAGCTTTTCGATGTCCGCGTCCGGGTCCTTCACCAGGGCCTTGTAGAGGTGGTTGAGGTGGAGGATGCCCACGATGTTGTCCAACGTCTCCTGGTACACGGGGATGCGGGTATAGGGGGACGCGAAGGCCACCTTCAGCATCTCCTCCCGGCTGTCGTCGAGATCGATGGCCACCAGGTCCACCCGGGGCGTAATGACCTCATACGCCAGCACGTCCCCGAAATCAAGGGCCGATTGCAGCAGGTCCGCCGTGTCCTCGTCCACCACGCCCTCGTCCTCCACGGTCTCGATGATGGTTTCGAGGTCGTCCTCCGTGACCGCCGGGCCGGAATCCTGCCCCCGCTCCCAGAGCCGGGAGATGAAGTGCAGGAACTTCTGGAGGGCCCAGGTCAACGGCCAGGTGAGCCCCATCCACAGCCGCATGGGCACCGCGGCGATGGCGCTGAACCGCTCGGGCTGGGCGCTGGCGATGATCTTCGGGGAGATCTCGCCGAAGGTGATGATGAGCACGGTCATGATGGCGGTGGCCACCCAGGCCCCCTTCTCACCCATGAGCCCCACGGCGATGACCGTGGCCAGGGACGAGGCGCCGATGTTCACCAGGTTGTTCCCCACCAGGATGGAGATGAGCGCCTTCTCGAACCGCTTCTTTACCCTGAGGGCCAGGGGGTACGCCCCGCCCTTGGTCTCGGCGGCGTGCTCGAGCCGCATCTCCTGGGCCGCGGAATAGGCGATCTCGGAGCCGGAGAAGAAGGCGGACAGGACGATGCAGACCAGGATCAGCAGCAGGTTCACGATCATAGCTCGTCACCTCCCGCCGGGGCCTTGTCGTCCTCGTCGTAGATCTCGCCCACCAGCTCCTCCAAGATGTCCTCCACGGTGACGATGCCCAGGGGCTTCCCGTCCGCGTCCCGGACGATGGCGGCGTGGACCCGCTGGCTACTTAGGGTGTCCAGCAGCTCGTCGATGGGTATGCCGACGGTGACGAAGGTAGGCTTGTCCATGACCCGGCTCAGGGACACGTGGCCCTGGCGCTGGATGTAGGACTTCAGGTATTTGCGGATCTGGAGCATGCCCACCACGTCCCCGTCCCGGTCCACCACGGGCAGCCGGGAATGGGGACTCATTTCGATGAGCCCCACGATGGTCTTGGGCGACATGTCGCTGTGAAGGATCGTCACCTGGTCCCAGGGGGTGAACACATCCCGGACCGGGGTCTCGGTGAACTCCAGGGCGCTTTGGACCAGCTCCGCCGTGTCCTCGTCCACGCCGTTCTCCTCGTCGGGGATGATGGAGTCGATGATGTCGTGAAGCTCGTCCTCGGTGACGGTGGGGTCCTCCTCCTCGGGCACCCGGGCCGCCTTCTTAAGATAGCGGCTAAGGCCCGTGAACAGGTGGATGAAGGGCTTCAACACCCGCATGAGGAGCAGCAGCGGCGTGGCGCAGAACAGGGCGAACCTCTCCGAGCAGGCCTTGGCGAAAGACTTGGGGATCATCTCTGCCGCCAGGAACACCAAAAGAGCCGTCACCACCGTGGTGGCCGCCACCGCCCCCTCGCCCCACAGGCGGGTGGCGGTCAGGGTCGCCAAAGCGGCGCTGCCGATGTGCATGATGTTGTTGCCGATCAATATGGCCGACAGGGCTTCCTCGAAGTGGTCCAGGATATAGAGCACCCGCCGGGCCCGCCGATCCCCGTCGTCCGCATAGCTCATCATGCGGATCCGGTTCACGGTGGACAGGGCCGTCTCGCTGCCGGCAAAGAAGGCGCTGCAAACCAGCAGCACCAGGAAGAACAGAACAAGGCCCGCAGGACTGCGCCCCGCGGCCTGGGGAACGGACTCGTTCAGCAGCATACGTATGGGAATGCTACTGGGATCTGCGTCCACGAAAAAACCACCTCACAAAACAGTATTACAAATGTTTATTATACTAAAGGATCGGCCGCCTTGCAAGCGGCAGACCCGTTTTTTATGGGCTTTTTGCGAAAAATCTCAACTCCGGGGCGTAAGATCGATCACCACGATCTCGGACCGGCAGCCGGTCTTGAAGCGCAGGGCCCAGTTGCTGATGCCGGAGGAGACGATAAAGTCCGTGTCCTGCCGCCGCGCATGGCCGTACCGGAGGGCGTTCTCCCCCACCCACTCCCCTATGTGGCGGACGGGGATGAACTGACCCCCGTGGGTGTGGCCGCACAGCACCAGGTCCGCCCCTGCCTCGGCTTCGCCGTCGAAATCGTAGGGCTGATGGTCCAGGATCACGATATAGTCCGCCCGATCCACCCCCGCAAGGAGTGCGTCCGCGCTCAGGCGGCCGCTCCCCCGCTGCTCCTCGGACCGGTCCTTCCGGCCCACCACGGTGAGCTCTCCCAAATCCACGGCCTCGTCCTCCAGGACCACCACGCCGTTCTTTTGCAGGGCCGCCCGCAGCTCCGCTCCGGTCCAGCCCCGGCCGGTGTCGCTGTAATAGCCCTTGTCGTGGTTGCCGAAGACGAAGTAGACCCCCCGGGGCGCGGTGAGGCTCCCCAGGGCGTCGCAGGCCCCCAGCATGTCCGCCCGGGAGGTGTCGTCGTCCACGAAGTCGCCGGTGATGACCACGATGTCGGGATGGAGATCGTTGACCCTCTCCATATGCTTTCGAAAGCCGTCGGCGTGGAAGGTGGCCCCGATATGGGAATCGCTGATCTGCACCAGGCGCACCTCCTCGGTGAGCTTGGGCGATGTGAAGGTATAGGCGGTGGTCCACACATGGTGGTCGGCCACCCAGCCGCCGGCCAGCCACAGAACGCACAGGACCAGGGCCGCCGCCCCCGCCCAATAGCGCTTCGGCTGCCGTTTGCGGATTTTTGTGATGAGGAAGGAGATCAGGTCACAGACCACCCAGAAGGCCACCAGATGGAGGAGGCAGGCCACTGCGTTCACCAGGTTCAGGGCGGCCCACAGGAGGACGGTCGCCGCCGTGAAGAACCCGAGGCACAGGAGCCGCGCCAGCCCCTTTTTGCCATGGGCCAGCCGCAGCACCGCCGGAAAGCGGGCCGCCCGGAAGGAGATATAGAGGAGCCCCGCGGCGAATATAGCCAGCACGGTCCCGATGATCACAAACCAAATCGCCATTCTTTTCCTTCGATCACCTTTCCGTGCCCGTGGGTTTTATGCCTGTCTGTTTCCCAAAGCGATGCCGATCCATTGGCCCTGGGTCACCCGGACCTCCCGGCCCCCCGCGGTTCTTTCAGCTAGTTCGGGCAAGAGCGCCGCCCGGCCCTTCTCGAACAGCAAGGTGATAGTGGACCCGCAAAGATCGAAGTATCCCTTCTCCTGGCCCCGGGCCATGGGCCCTTCTGGCTGGTTCACGATGCCGCCCACCACCAGGGCGCCGATCTCCGTTTGGACCACCGGGCCGAAATTATCCGTGTCCAGGACGCACCAGCTGCGACGGTTCAGGGTGAAGATGGGATAGTGCTCTGAGGCGATGGGCTGGACGCTGTGGAGCTGGCCCTCGATATAATGATTCTGCCCCTGACGGCCGCCGTCGATGTATGCGTAATGATGATAATCGTAGGCGCAGAGCCGAAACACCAGGCACGTGCCGTCCCGGTAGCGCTCCGCCAGGGCGGCATCCTGCAGCAGGTCCGCCACCCGGTAGCGGGAGCCCTTGATGGCGAAGCTGCATCCGTCGGTCACGGGAAAGGCGCTGAGCCAGCCGTCGCATGGGCTGATGAGATGGTCCGGCGCAGGGTCCACCGGCCGGGGCGCCCGTTCCCGCAGGAAGAAGTCCCGGTAGGTGGGGAAGCTCTGAAGCTCCGCTTTCGTCAGGGGGATGCTGTTTTTTCGCGCGAATTTGGCGATATAGGGTCGGGACCAGCGGGAGCGCAGATACCACACGGCCAGCCGGTCGAGATGAAGGGCTTGGACGATCTTTAGAAGGCCCCGCCCCAGGGCGGTGCCGTATAGGAAGCGGACGGCGCCGTCGTTCTCAGGCGTTTGCATCGTTCTTTTTGCGCTCCTTCCGCCGCAGACGGCGGGAGCCCCGGAGCCTGGGCTTGCGCTTCACGTTCAGGGAGGGCTTGCGGATGGAGAAGGGGGTCAAAAAGGCCGCCGCCACGATGAGCAGGGTCAGAGGCCCCATGATATGCAGCGGCCAGTGGCGCAGGGTCCCGACGCCGATGAGCAGGGGAAAGATGGCCGCGGCGCTGGTCACGGGCAGGCCCAGATACACCTTCCGGCGGCCCGTGTCGAAGTCCTGACGGGCCTCCTCGTCCACGTTGAACCAGGCGAGACGGATGAGAGCGCAGAGGGCATAGGCCCCGCAGGCCAATGCCCGCACCCAGGTGCCGCCCAGGGAATAGACGATCACCGCCGGAAGCACGCCGAAGCAGACGAGATCGCTCAAGGAGTCGATCTGGATGCCGAACCGCTTTTCGCTGCGGCTCCGATCCTTCTTGGTGGAGGCCACCTTCCCGTCGAACACGTCGCAGACGCCCGCGCCGACGAGGCACAGGACCGCCGCCGTGAGATGACCGCCGAAGGCGCAGAGGATGCCCGCAAAGCCGGACAGAAAGCCGATATAGGTGAGGATCACCGTGTAGTTGTAAATGCCGAGCATACTACCTCGCATATGCGTACCGCATGGATTTGCACAAAAAATAGCACAAAAGCCGCGCTCCTGTCAAGGGAGCGCGGCTGACTTAGGTGCAAATGAACGGATACGCTCCTCCTCAGGAGATCATATCCCCCTGATGGGCGATGAGGGTGGCGTCGTAGACGCCCTCCACCCGCATGAACTTGTCCACGAAGCCGGTCTCGCTCTGACGGACCCGCAGCTCCACGGTCATCTCGATGCCCTCCCGCTGGACGGTCTTGGACTTGATCCGGCCCTGGGGAAGCTGGGCCACCATCTGCTTGATCTGCTTACTGGCGCTCTCGTCGTAGTGGAGGATCAGCAGGTAGGGCATGGTGGAGCGGCCCTTGATGACGGAGATGAGGATCATGCACAGGCCGATGAACACCGCCGCGATGACGCCGGCGATGAAGTACCCCGCGCCCAGGGCGATGCCCTCGGCGATGGCCCAGAACATGAACACCGTGTCGATGGGGTCCTTGATGGCGGTGCGGAAACGGACGATGGACAGAGCGCCCACCATGCCCAGGGACAGCTTCACGTTGTTGGCCATGAACATGATGACCGTGGCGGTGACCATGCAGAGCATCACCAAACTCAGGTTGAAGGTCCTCGAGTAGATGACCCCGGCGAAGGTGATCCGGTAGATGAAGAACACGTAGAGCCCTACCAGGAAGGCCGCCAGCACCGTGAGGATGGTGAGCATGGGCTGATAGTTCTGCAGCTGCAAGATGTACTGAAATACGTTGTCCATTGTTTTCTCCTTTTCCTGCGAATGATTAAAAGTCGAACTGGCGGCAGTAGAGATATTTGCTGGCCGCCGTGTGGGAAGCTGCGTTCACCTGGAGGAGGGAGCGCACGTAGCTGGGCAGGTACTTGTTGAACTTGACCTCCAGGATACATGCGTTCGGAAACTCCGTGGCCGGGAAGGTGGGCGTGTGGGGATCGAAGAGGTCGGTGCACCGAAGGCCCGTGCGGATATTGCGGTCGATGGTCACCCGCACGTCCTCCAGGGGGAAGACGAAGGGCTCCCGATCGTAGTCCACCAGGACCTTGGGCCGCCAGCCCTCGGTCCGAAGGGCTGCATAGAGCTCGGCGGCGAAATCCTCCTGCCGATGGAGGAGGAAGCCGTATTCCCCCGCCAGGATGGCGTCGCACTGCTGCCGGGTGATCAAAAGGCTCTTTTTGCCGATGAACTGGCCGTTCTTGTGCTTGCGCTCGAACTTGATGACCTTATCGGACATGTCGTAGATACGGATGCGGTACTTGTCCCGAAACTCCACGCCGTCGGCCTTCTCCCCCACCGCCTTCTCGAAGGGCGTGTCGAAGTAGAGGCTGCGGATGAAGTAGGTGCCGCCGTTCTTCACCGCGTGAGGGTCCTGGGACAGGGTGAGCCGAAGCCGGGTGGCCAGAAACTCCGCCTCCCCCAGGCTGATCAGATATTTTATCTCATGCCTGTATTCCATGGTCCTTCACTCCGTCCGGCCGAAGATTTCCATCATCTTCTGGTCCGTCAGCTTATAGTTGGTGTTCTTGTTGATGTAGTTCTTCAGGTACTTGAAGTAGTACTCCTGGTAGTGGTTGGCGTAGCCCCGCACATTGTTGATGTGGGCCTTCCAGTTCTTCACCGTCAGACTCCACCGGGGGAAATCCCATTCGATCTCCGAAGCAATGTTGGAGGAGAGCACGTCCACCTTGGCGTTGATCTTCTCCGGAGAGTATACCTCATTGACCATGACGGCGCAATACTTCAGGAAGATTTCCACAAAGTCGTTGTTTTTCAGCAGGGAACGCGCCAGGACCGTGGAAAAGCCCTTGTTGGCCCCGTGACCCTTGGGATGGAAATACTTGCTGAAGAAGTCCCGTCTATAGCCGTTTGTGGAGTCGTCGTCCCGCTCGTCGTTCCGGGCCATGGCGTCGTCGAAATCGTAGAGGATCCAGCGCCACTTACCGTCCTTCTCGCTGGAGCGCCACCACTTGATGTTGCCGGAGTCGTTGTTGCCGGTGACGATCTCCACGGCGCAGTACATGGCGAAGTTCTCCACGTCGTCTCACAGAAGTCGATGAGGGCCTTATAGTCATTCACGCAATCGGGGTTTCCGGCGGCATAGACGCCGTTCCACTTCATGACGTCGATGCTGTCCTTGTTGGTGATGGAGTAGTGCTGGGCGATGAAGGACCGGCTGATCTTCTCCCGGAGGTTGTAGACCCCCCAGTACTGGCCGTTCAGATACAACGCCGTCTGCACGTAGGCCTGGACGGCGGTGTCCAGCCCCGCGTCCTCGATGAGGCCCGTCATCATGATGTCCCGCAGCTTGGTGGCCACGGCGTCCTTGGCGGAGCAGCGGAGCACCAGGGACTCATAGCTCGTAAAGGGCCGGTTGGCGAAGAAGGGGTAGTCCAGGGTGGAACCGCCGTAGCCCTTGCGGGCGATGAGGGCGAAGTTCCGCTGCTTCTGGTACCGGGAGAAGGCGCCGAAGATGCGGATCATCAGGTCCGACTCATAGAGGACCTCCTTGCCGCCGGCGCTCGTATAGGTCCAATGCGCAGGCCGCTCCCACTCCCGGCCCCGCTGGTTGTAGTTGGCGCCCAGCTTCCTATCGTTGGCCGGAGTGGTCCACTCCGTGGCCGCGGTCTTGCCCTGGAAATGGCTGCCCACCACGTAGATGCCGAAGTCCACGTTGAAGAGGTTGTCCGGGTCCGTGACCAGGAAGCACACGGGCAGGGTGGAGTCGTGGGCGTCGGTGGTCTGGGTGTCCCCCACGATGATATACGTGTTGGAGACCACGGGGCTCTTGTAGAGGGTCCCGTTCTCGCTGAAGGCCCTGGCTCGAAGCACCGCGTTTTGGCTGAAGGTCAGCTGCTCCCCCGCCCGATAGCGGGTGGAGGATTCCGTGGGCGTGGTCGAGTCCAGGGTATAGGTCACATAGGTCCCGGCGGGGACCTCCATGCTGACGACCTGGGTGCCGTGATAGACGCCGCTGGGCACGGAAACGACGGGCGCCTCGCAGTAGGCGCTGCCCAGTAGCGGCGCCGTATTGGCCGCCCCCTGGGTGGGCGTGTCGCAAAGGCCCCAGGTGTCCCCCACCTTGGCGTAGGACACGCAGGCCACGGACATGGGCACCGTCACCCGATCGATGAGGGTGCCTGCGTCGTTATAGAGATAGAGGGTCTCCCCCTGACCGGAGACGGAGAAGTTCAGCGTCCGCGCCTTCATTTCGGCGGTGACGCTCTTCTCGTCCTTGCCTTCCAGCGGAAGGCTGCCGCTCATGTAGAGGATGAGATATCCTTTCCCGGCGATACTCGTTCCCTCAGGAAAAACCCATTTCGTGGGCTTTTTCTCGTTGTCGGACAGGGAATAGCCCGTCAGGGAAACGGTTTGGTCGGAGCGGTTATAGAGCTCCACCCACTTGCCCTGGTCGTCGTCGTCCGGCGTGTTCTTCGCGTCCAGCTTGTAGCGATAGCCGTCGGAAAGGATCTCGGAGAAGGTGATGTCGTGAACGCCCACGTCCGGGTTGCGCTGCTTGTCGAAGGCGGCGTAGCCCGCGGTGGTGTTGGGATAGCCGGGGGTGGGCTTGTCGGAGGATACGAAGCCGGACTGGGTGTCAAGATCGCCCGAGCCGGTGTAGCCCCGGATCATGCTGCAGTCCTTTATCTGGACGCCGAACTCGCACATATCGAGAATGCCGCCGTTCTTATCCACCAGGATCACGGAATCCCCCTTGCTGCCGGACAGGTTGAAGGGCAGGGAGATGTAGCCGTCCAGCTGCTCCACCATGCACCAAAGCACCAGATACTGGCCCGGGTCGATGACGGTGCCCCGAGGGAAGGTGAACCGGTAGGGCTTGCGGATGTCGTCGCTGATGCCGCAGCCGGAAAGGTCCACAGGGGCGTTGGTGGTGTTGTGAAGCTCGATCCAGTCGGGATACTGGCCGTTGGGGCCCGCGGTGGTGGTGCCGTTGCGGGCCATGAGCTCGGAGATATAGACCCCGTTGTGCTGGGCGGTGGCGCCTACGCTGAGGGGCGTGTCGTTCTCCCCCAGCTTCCGGCTCTCCTCATAGGCCGCGCAGCCCGCAGGCGTGTTGGGGTAGAGGGGCGAGGGCAGCATCTCCACATACTGGCCTGCCGCCGCGTCCCAGCTCAGAGTATAGCCGGTATAGATGGAGGGGATCTCCATGGTGAACAGAGGCTCCCCGGCCGCGTTGGTGAGCCGGATCACGTCCCCCGCGCCCAGCTTGAAGTCGGCGATGAGGGCGTTCTCCACCTTCTCGCCGGTGCACCAGACCAAAATGTACCCGTCGGGGGGCAGCACGGTCTTGTCGGGGAAGACCCACAGCCGGTCCTCCCGGTCCGAGAGGCCCCAGCCGGAGATGTCCTGTGCCTGGGTGGAGGTGTTGTGCAGCTCCACGTAGTCCGGATGGTTCCCCGCGCCGTCGGAGACGATGCCCGTGTTGCTGGACATGATCTCGCTGATGATGACGTCGGTGGTCAGCTGGACCGCAGGGACCTCCGCCGCCTTCTTCTTGCGGCAGGAAGCCCAGCTCACGCCGATGATGAGCAGCAGCACCAGCACGACGGCCGCTGCCGGCTTGACCATGGCTAATTGCGCGCGTCTACGCTTCATTCCCGTTCCTCGTTTCCTGAATACTCGTTCCGTATATCATACCATAGGGGGGACCCGCTTCCAATGGAGCGAACGGAGATTTTACACTCTGTATACAATCCCCCGCCGTTTTTTTTCGCAATTACGCCTGGGGTTCGGGGGCGGGGCTTTCCTCCCCTTCCTCCTCTGTATGGGGCGCGAGGGCCACGCAGACCACCCTGGTCCCCTCGTCCACCCGCATGACACGGACGCCCTGGGTGGCCCGGCCGATGTTGGGCACCTGGGCTACGGGGGTGCGGATGATGGTGCCGTCGTCCCGGACCAGCATCATGTCCTCGTCGCCGGAGGTCATCTTGCAGCAGGCAAGATCGCCGGTCTTCTCCGTCAGGTTCATGGCCATGATGCCCTTGCCGCCCCGGCCCTGGGCCCGGTACTGCTCCTCGTCGGTCCGCTTGCCCATGCCCCGTTCGGTGACGGTGAGCAAGGCGCCGCCGGGCACGATCTTCACCATATCCACCACCTCGTCCCCTTCATCCAGGCGGATGGAGCGAACGCCCTGGCCGCCCCGGCCCGTGGCCCGCACGTCAGCTTCGGAGAAGCGGATGCACTTGCCCTTCTTGCTGGAGATGAGGAAGTCGTCCTGGCCGGAGGAGACCTCCACGCTCATGAGCTCGTCTCCCTCCAGGATGGACTGGATGAGAAGGCCGCCTTTGCGGATATTGCTGCACTCGGAGATGCGGGTCTTCTTGATAAGGCCCTGCCTCGTGGCGGTGACCAGATACCGATGGTCCATATCCGCATTCCGGCTGCCGGGGTACATGGCCGTGACCTTCTCCCCGTCCTGCAGCTGGACCAGGTTCACCACGGGCACGCCCTTGGAGGCCCGGCCGGTCTCCGGG
>CADACQ010000019.1 GCA_902786465.1 uncultured Eubacteriales bacterium
CCCCCTTCCCTTTGGGCGCGGAAACGGATATAATTGTATCTAAGCAACGAAAGGAGCAGAAACATGAGCAATCTTTCCCCCTTCGTGGACCGGTTTTTCGATCAGCTGAGCCTTGCCGCCGACCTGCAGGAGGGCCACAGCTACAAGTCCTTCCTGCGGGGCGCCGTGTCGACCTTCCTGTCCGGCGAGACCCCGGAGACCGCCTTCGCCGTCTACCGGGCCTTCTTCGACAGCTATCGGATCACCCTGCCCGGCAAGAACGACCCGTTCATCGACCTCGTAGACATCCTGAGGAACTACGAGGCCACCGCCGCCACCCTCATCGACAAGCAGCGGGACCACTTCATCCACGCGGTGAACGTGTTTTTGACGGGCCTCTCCATCTACGCCGGCAGCGAAGCCTACCGGAAGGCTTTCGACAGCGCCGTGCCCGAAAAGGACTACATCTACGCCTACCAGACTCCCCACGAGGAGTTCTTCTTCCGCTGGGGCGTGGCGGCCCTGTTCCACGACGTGGGCTACCCGGTGGAGATCGTGGGCCATCAGATCAACCGGTTCATCCGCATGGTGGCGGACGCGGACGGGGACGAGGTCCGGGTCAAGGCCCAGATCAAGTTCGAGAACTTCTCGGAGCTGAACCATATCCGGGAGGTGGTGCCCAAGCGCCCCTTCACCCGGGCCTACTACGACGCCTACGAGAGCTGCTCCTATATCGATCTCTTGACCCCCAACGACCTCTTGGCCCACCACGTGCACCAGACCCTGGGCACGGATCTCATGGAGACCAAGAAGGCCGTGGACCGGTTCGTGGACGACATGGCCGCCTCCGGGTTCATCGATCACGGCTATTACAGCGCCATGATCATCCTCAAGTGGTACGGCTACGCCATCCAGAGGTCCGGCGACCACCCGGAGCGGTTCTACTGGCCGATCCTGGACAGCGCCACGGCCATCCTGCTACACAACTACTATCGGAACGTGCTGCAGAAGAAGCCCTTTAGCCTGGGGCCCATGGCCGCCCGGAAGAACCCCATCGCCTTTTTGCTGATCCTCTGCGACGAGCTTCAGGAGTGGAACCGGGAGGCCCACGGCATCCTGACCCGGACCTTCACCCTGGCGGACACGGTCCATCTGTCCATCAAGGACGGGTACCTTTCCGCCACCTACGTGACGAGGCACGGCCATCTGCCCCCCAAGTTCTGCCAGGAGAAGATCGAGCTTTTGCAAGGGCTCCTGGATCTCAAGGCCATCTTCCCCCTGGGCTTCGACGTGGACGCGGAGAGCCTCGACAGCTTCGAGCCCTTCAAGCCCCAGCTTCAGAAGGTGAACGCCCGGCCGCTGCTGAAGGATATCGAGCTCTTGGCCATCGCCATCCACGCCCGCTACTGCGAGAAGCAGCTCCAGGATCACCCGGAGCGGCCGTTGGATTACCCTGATTTCTCCCAGCTGCCCGACGACTTGAAGTACAGCAACCTCCGCCAGGCCCAGAACATCTGCGACCGGCTGGAGCAGGTGGGCTACCGCCTGGGGCCCAAGGGTCGAAAGGGGGCCGTGAAGGAGTTCCCGCCGGAGCTGGTGGAGTTCATGGCCGAGCTGGAGCACGAGGCCTGGATGCAGGAGCGCTTGAGCCGGGGCTGGAAGCTGGGCGAACGGAACGCCGAGAAGAAGACCTCCCCCTATCTGGTGCCCTACGACCAGCTGTCCGAGGAGATCAAGGACTACGATCGAGACGCCATCCGCAACATCCCGGCTCTGGTGGAGCGGGGCGGCATGGCGGTGTATGGAAACTAAGCGCATCCCCCTGACGGTAGGGGTCACGGGCCATCGGGCCATCCGGCCGGAGGACAGGCCCGCCCTCATGGCGGGGGTGAAGCGGGAGCTGGAACGGCTGCGGGAGAGCTATCCCCTCAGCCCTATCGTCATGCTCAACAGCCTGGCCGAGGGAGCCGATCAGCTCTGCGCCGAAGCCGCCCTCAGCCTGGGCATCCCCCTGGCGGCGGCCCTGCCCTTCCCCGAGGCGGAGTATGAGCAGGACTTCACCGGGGCGGCCCTCGATAGCTTCCGGAGCCTTTTATCTAAGGCGGAGCAGCGCTTCGTGACCCCGGCCACGGAAGCCATGCCCCAAGCTCCCGACCGGGACTTTTACTACCGGCAGGCCGGCATCTACGTAGCCACCCACTGCCACGTGCTCCTGGCCCTGTGGGACGGGGGCCCCGGCGCCAAAACTGGCTGCGGCACCGCCGAGGCCGTGGGGTTCGCCCTTCAGGGCAGCTATCACCCCGTCCACAGCGCCCCCCTCTTCTCCTCCACGGCGGTGATCCATCTTTTCACGCCCCGGGGGGAGCACACGGTGGGCGCACCGGGCAAGGTGAAGCGGCTGGGGGACGGGGAGACCTGGCGGACGCTCATGGACCGGACGGAGGAATTCAACGCCCTGGCCGCCCGGACCGACGCGGCCGACGCCTATCCCCTGCTGCCGGAGCGCCGGGAGGAGGATCCCCTCTTGGATCGGATCGAAGCCGTCTATCAGCGGGCGGACCGGCTGAGCCTGCGGTTCGCCAAGGTTTACCGACGGATCCTGGTCCTGCTGGCTGTGCTCAGCACCCTGATCGCCGCCTCCTTCCTGCTGTACGACGAGGCGAATCTGCACTGGCTCATATTGGTGTGCGGTCTTGCGCTGCTGCTTGCGTGGGTGCTGACCCGGTTCGCCTACCGATCCAGCTGCCACCGGCGGTACCTCGAGTACCGGGTGCTGGCCGAGAGCCTGCGGGCCCAGGGCTTCCTGCGCTACGCCGGGGTCCGGCGGGAGGCCATCACCCTCTTGCCCTGGAGCCAGCAGGAGGAGACCCCCTGGATCGCCATGGCCATCACCGTCCTCTGCGTAGGCGAGGCGCCGAAGGCGGGCCACGACATCCGGGCCTGCTGGCCGGAGGATCAGTTCAACTACCATCGCAAGGCCCAGAAGAAGGCCCGGACCAAGCTCCGCATCAGCGGCCGGGTGGGCCTATCGGACGCTGCTGAAGCTGGTGCTGGGGAGCATCTCCGCCGCCACCCTGTTCATCTCCAACTACTACGGGAAGCTGTCCCTGTCCAGGGGGGTGGAGGACCACGTGAAGATGGCCGCCTTCTACCAGAAGATTTTGGATAGGCTCTCCATCTACGGCCAGGACGAATCGCTCCTGCTGCTCCTTGCCCGGGAGGAGCTCATCGAAAACGGCAACTGGTGCTCCTACCAGCGGGACAACGCCCCGGATTTCAGCCTGTAAGCGAAGGTATACGAAAACAGCCCCCTCCGGCCGGAGGGGGCTGTTCGTTGGTGTATCAATACTGGCGGCTGCAAAGCATGCAGAAGGTCTCATCGGAAAGATGGTAATCGCCCAGGATCATGTAGATGTCCTGGACACCCCAGCTTTCGATCAGGTCCGACACCGCACCCATGGCGTATTTCTCGTAATACCGAGAATCGTAGAGGATGGCTCGATCGTAGGCCTGGGCGAAGAAGGGCATGGTGCATAGGCCGTAGGAATCGGAGATCACCAGGCAGGTCTTCTGTATCTCCTCCTCCGAGACGTCCGTGCGCTCCACCACGGTCCAGTTCCCCTTGGACCCGCCCAGATACACCGTGTACCGGTCCCGGGGGCTGGCGTTCTCTTCGATGAAGGGCACCTCGTTGTACTTTTTAGGGGTGGTGTACCGACGCACCCGCACCGGATGGAGGGGTGTCAGGATGTCCAGGGTGTCCGGGTTTGCCTCCATCTGCTTGTTGAGGGAATCCCGATAGAGGGTCCCCAGGAAGGGATACTCATGCGTTTTCGGAAAGGCATCGTATGGAGGCAGCATTTCCCCTGCCTCCGCCAGCATTCTCGAGACGACCAGATAGGCCCCGTAGGGGGTCCAATGCATGTCGGAGCGGAAGTATACGTATTCCCCTGCCGTCATGGGCGCCGATAGGATATCCGCCGTGGAGAAGGCGGCTACGTTGTCGGCCGTCATGGCGTGGATAAAGGGCTCTACCTCTGAAACCATGCCTTTGGGGTCATGAAGCGTCAGCAACACGTTGGCTCGGGAGGCGTTGGGCACGATGGTGAGGGCGAAGATGCCGTCCTCCGGCAGCAGGGACGCATAGGCATCGAACAGGGAACACTGGCGCTGGACCACGTAGCGCATGTAGGCGTAAGACCTGCGCTTCTCCGTGCCGTCGATCAGCTCCACCCGCAGCTCTTCGGGAAAATCGTTGGCGTTGGCCGGGGCTTTAGTGGGCCGGGGCGTGGGCGTGGGGACTGGCGTGGGTGCCGGGTTGTCCGTAGACGTGGGTATGTCCAAGGGGTCCGGCGCTGACGTCAGCGTCGGGACGGACATAACCGTGGGCGCCGGGGGCCGGGTGGGCCGGGGCGTGACCATGGGCAGCTCCTCCGCTAAGTCCTCCCGCACCACCATGTCAGCCACGTCGCTTTTGGCCACTCGGGCATAGTCCTCCCAGGTGGCCAGGCTCCCCACCTGTCGAAGCTGTCTGGTGAAGTCGATGAACCCCATGCGGCCGGGGAAGCGATCCGCCAGGTATTTTTCCAGACCGTCCGCAAAGCTGCCGTCAAAGAAGGCCTTCCAGGAGAAAGCGGGCCGCTCCGCCAGCATCCGGTTCTCCCGCTCGGAGAACACGGGGCCGGCGGGCAGCAGCAGCTCGTAGGCAGCGGCCGCCAGCAGCAGGAGCAGCACCAGGCAGGCCGCCGCCGTCAGGATCAGGCTCTTCCGTTTTTTTCTCTTCTTAGCCATCCGCCGCCTCCCTCAGAACCGAAAATACAGGAACGGGTTGAAGCTCTGGCCCACCAGGAACATGACCGACAGGGCCGTGATCCCCAAGGCCAGCAACGCCTTGACGTAGGGCCGGAAGGCGTTCCGCCGCCCCGCCTCCCGGCGGCGCTTGAACCAGGCCTCCACCGTCTTCCGCAGGGGCAGGCAGCAGATCACGCTGGCAAGCAGCAGCAGAGGATCGTTCTTCACCGCATACACGGCGTAGGGATCGGACAGAGGCACCCGCCAGGGGGCGAACATGGCCCTAAGCTGCTGGGCGATCTCCGGGAAGAACTCGTTCCGGAAGAACACGAAGCCCACCACCGCCAGGATCACCGTGACGATATGCTTGACGAAGCTCGGCGTCCGCGCCAGCACTCCCTCCAGGACGGTCCTTTCCAGCACCATGAAGAAGCCCCAGTAGAGGCCCCAGAGGAGGAAGTTCCAGTTGGCCCCGTGCCAGATGCCCGTGAGGCCCCAGACCACCGCCATATTGAGGATCCAGCGGCCTTTGCTCACTCGGTTGCCGCCCAGGGGGATGTACACGTACTCCCGGAAGAAGGTGCCCAGGGACATATGCCAGCGCCGCCAGAACTCGGTGACGCTCTTGGAGACCAGGGGAGCGTCGAAGTTCTCCAGGAACCAGAACCCCAGCATCCGCCCGAGGCCGATGGCCATCTCCGAATACCCGGAAAAGTCGAAATACAGCTGCAGGAGGAACAGCGCCGCCGCCAGCCAGCCGGAGAAGAAGGACATGTCCGCCGCCGCCGGCAGCGTTTCCAGCACCTCCCCGCAGAGGTTGGCCAGCAGCACCTTCTTCCCGAGGCCCAGCGAGAAGCGGAAGAAGCCCTCCCCCATGCCCTTGGCCGTCACGTTCCGATCCTCGATGGCGGCGGCCACGTCCATGTATCGGACGATGGGCCCGGCGATGAGCTGGGGGAACAGGGATACGTACAGCAGGAGCCACAGGGGGTTCCTCTGCAGCGGCGCCTTGCCCCGGTACACGTCCACGGTATAGGTGATGATCTGGAAGGTATAGAAGGAGATGCCGATGGGGAGCTTGGGCTGGGCCATCCGGAACGAAAGGCCCGCCAGGGCGCAGAAGTTGTTCACCAGAAAGGCCGCGTACTTGAAGTATATCAAAGCCGCCAGACTGATGAGGATGCCCACCGCCAGAGCCAGCTTCCTGCCCCCCTCCGTTTTCGCGCCCACGATGATCCGGGCGCAGACGTAGTTCACGGCGGTGGCGAACAGCATGGCCACGATCCACACCGGCTCCCCCCAGGCGTAGAACAGGAGCGACGCCGCCAGCAATATGGCGTTGCGCGCCGTGCCGTTCTTCACCAGGCTGTGGAGGCCCACCACCACAGGCAGGAACAGACATAAAAAAGTTAGGGATGAGAAGACCATTCCGACAAATACTCTCTCGTTTTCGCTTATTTTTGTACGGTATCACATTCATTGGGCCTTGTCAATCCGAAGCCGGGGTGATACAGTATCGGAGAATACATAGCTGAGGTTTTGGATATGACGGTTTACGACTCGCTGAGGACCTGGTGTGAGATCGATCTCGACGCCATGCTCCACAACTTTATGGCGGCCCGACGCCATCTGCCGGACCAGGTGCTCCTCGCTGCGGTGATCAAGGCCAACGCCTACGGTCACGGGGCCGTGGCGGCGGCGAAGCTGTTGGAGGGCAAGGCGGACCGGTTCGCCGTGGCCATGACGGACGAGGCCGTGGAGCTGCGGCAGGCGGGCATAGAGACGCCCATCTTCCTGCTGGCCCCCACGCCCCAGAGCGACTTTGACGCCATCCTGAAATACGACATCGAGGCGGCGGTGCCCTCCTTCGCTTACGGCAAGGCTCTCTGCGCCTATGGAGCCGCCCACGGGAAGGCCATCCCCTACCACGTCTGCCTGGATACGGGTATGGGCCGCATCGGCTTTGCCTGCACGGAGCAGTCCCTGAACGAGATCGAAACCCTGACCCGGCTGCCCGGCGGGAAGCTCGTGGGGGTGTTCAGCCATTACGCCAAGGCGGACTACGCCGACAAGAGCTACGCCATCGAGCAGACGAAGCGGTTCAAAGCCTTCACGGAGGCCATGGAACGCCGGGGCATCGAGATCCCGCTGAAGCATATCAGCAACAGCGCGGGGCTCATCGAGATGCCGGATACGTTCGACATGGTCCGGGAGGGCATCATCCTCTACGGGCTCAAGCCCTCCAACGAGGTGGACCTGAGCCGCATCGGCGGGATCAGGGGGGTCATGGCCCTCAAATCCCATATCAGCTTTATGAAGACCGTCCAGGAGCCCACCCCCGTGAGCTACGGCTGCACCTACGTGGCCCAGCCCGGGACCCGGGTGGCCACCGTATGCGCCGGCTACGCGGACGGAGTGAACCGGCTCCTCAGCAACCGAGGGGAGGTGCTGATCCACGGGAAGCGCTGCCCCATCATCGGCCGGGTGTGCATGGACCAGTTCATGGTCGACGTGACCGGGGTCCCCGAGGCCCAACTGGGCGACGTGGTCACCATCTTCGGGCGGGACGGAAGCGACGAGATCACGGCGGACGACGTGGCGGACCTGGTCGAGACCATCGGCTACGAGATCACCTGCCTGGTCACCCTCCGGGTGCCGCGGGTGTACATTCGGGACGGGGAGATCGTCAGCATCCACAGGCCCCTGATCGGCTGAATTATCTGTGGTAAGCGAAACGGCCCTTTCGCGATGGCGAAAGGGCCGTTGTGGTTTTGGTTCATTTTTGAGGGAAGCCGGAGGACGTGACCACCGTGCCGTCGGCGCGGACGAAGAGGGCCTCCGCCTGGGGGACGGCGTCGATGAGCTTCAAGCCGTCCTCCACCCCCAGGAGCAGACAGGCGGTGGACAGGGCGTCGCCCCAGAGGGAGCTGCCCGAAAGGATGGTGACGGCCAGCAGGTTCCGATCCGCCGGGGAGCCGGTGAAGGGGTCCAGCACGTGATGGTACCGCCGGCCCTCGTGCTCGAAATAGCGCTCGTAGGTGCCGGAGGTGACCAGGCTCTTATCTCGAAGCGAGAGCACCCGCAGCAGGTCCCCGGCATTCATGGGGCTTTGGACGCCGATGGAGAAGGGGGCGCCGTCCGGCTTCTCGCCGATCAGCAGGATGTTCCGGCCCAGGTCCAGGACGCCGCTCTTGACGCCTCTGTCCAGCAGCAGGGCCTTGACCTTATCCGCGATATAGCCCTTGGCGAAGGCCCCCAAATCGAGGCGCATGCCGGGGCGAGGAAGATACGCGGTGCCCTGGGCCTCGTCCAGGACGAGTTCGTCCATGCCCAGGAGCCCCAAGGCGGCGGTCAGCTCGCTTTCCGTAGGGTAGTGGCCTCCGTTCCGAATATCCCACAGGTCGATGAGGGGGCCCACCGTGGCGTCCAGATACCCGCCCGTGCGCTCATACATCTCCTTGGCGAAGAGCAGCAACTCCATGGTCTCGGGAGATACGGCCACGGGCTTCAGCCCCGCGGCGGCCTGGAGCCATCCGAGGTCGCTGAAGGGATCATAGGCGTCCAAGAGGTCGCTGAGCCGCCGTATCTCCTGAAAGGCCGCGTCCAGATCCGCCTCCCTGGCGTCGTAGAGGGTCAGGGTCACCACCGTGTCCAGCAGGTAGTCCGTGCGGGAAAGGGGTTTCGGCTGGGCTTCGCAGCCCATAGGCGTGAGGAGCAGCAATACCAGCAGCAACGCTATGGTTTTGCGCATGGTCGTCCCCTCCCCTCGTTTCATTCTTGTCCATAGTATACATCCATTCTGCCCGTTGCACAATGGGGTCCCGGGGTGTATACTGGGGGCATGAAGAAGGTTTTGTCCCTGACGCTCATATTGCTGCTGCTCGTCGGCTGCGCCCCTCGCCCGGCCCAGACGGAGTTCGTCCAGCTGACGGACCCGCCGGCCACCGCCGCACCGACGGAAGCGCCCGTGGACGACAGTCTGGTGCTGCTGACGGCGGCCCCCCAGCCGGAGACCCCCGCGCCTACGGCGGAGCATAGGGCCACGGACGCCCCCAAGCCCACCGAGCAGCCCACCCCCGCCCCTACGGAGAGCCCGGTACAGTACGGGGAGGACTACGACGACAAGGACCGGGTGGCCCTGTACCTGCACCTCTACGGGGAGCTGCCGCCCCACTTCATCACCAAGAAGGAGGCCCAGAAGCTGGGCTGGGACGGGGGCGAGGTGGAGTATTACCGCCGCGGCGCGGCCATCGGCGGGGATTATTTCGGCAACTACGAGGGGCTCCTGCCCAAGAAGAAGGGCCGCAGCTACTATGAATGCGACATCGACACCGTGGGGAAGCGCTCCCGGGGCGCCAAGCGCATCATCTATTCCAGCGACGGCCTCATCTACTACACCGACGACCACTACGAAAGCTTCACCTTGCTCTACGGGGAGGAATGAACCATGCTTGTTTTGTGCGACTTTGCCCGGCTCGGCACCCCTGACGCGGTCTACGACTACCTTTCGGAGGAGCTCCATCTCCCACCCTATTTCGGCCGGAATCTGGACGCCCTTCACGACTGTTTGACGGACGTGGGCGCGCCCACCCGCCTCATCCTCACCGGGGCCTCGTCCCCCTGCGGGGAGCATTTCGTCCGGGTGTTCAAGGACGCGGCCCGGCGGAACAAATACCTGTCCGTGGAGATACACGAGGGATAAGAGCTGTTTTAGGAAAGAATCACGGAGGATTTTTTGAAATCCTCTGTTTTCTTTTGGAAAAGAATCTGCTATACTATTTAAGTTATGAATCCGAGCCACATAGGAAGGAGAACCCTATGAACTATACGAACGCTGTGGCCGCCGCCCTGCAGGGGTGCGTGGACCTGCCCCTGGAGGAGCTTTTGGGCTTGCTGGAGACCCCCAAGAACCCCAGCATGGGCGATATCGCCTTCCCCTGCTTCAAGCTCTCCAAGGTCCTTCGGAAGGCCCCCGCCGCCATCGCCGGGGAGCTGAAGGAGAAGCTGGTCCTGCCTGCGGGCATCGAGAAGGCGGAGGCCGTGGGGCCCTATCTCAACTTCTTCATCGAGAAGGGGCAGCAGGCCCAGAACGTGCTCACGAAGGTCCTGGACGCGGGGAAAGCCTACGGCGGTTCCGACGAGGGACAGGGCCGGCACGTGGTGCTGGACTATTCCTCCATCAACATCGCCAAGCCCTTCGGCTTCCACCATCTGCCCAGCACCGCCATCGGCAACGCCCTCTACCGCATCTATAAGCACCTGGGGTACGAGCCGGTGGGCGTGAACCACCTGGGGGACTGGGGCACCCAGTTCGGCAAGATGATCGTGGCCTATAAGAAGTGGGGCGTCAAGCCTGTGGACCAGTACGGCATCCGGGAGCTGGTGGACCTGTACGTCCGCTATCATAAGGAGGCCGAGGACCATCCCGAGATGGACGAGGAGGCCCGCGCCTGGTTCCACCGGATCGAAATTGGGGACGAGGAGGCCGTGTCCCTCTGGAAGCAGATGAAGGACGCCACCATCCGGGAGGTCAAGAAGACCTACGAGCGCATGGGCGTCCAATTCGACAGCTGGGCGGGCGAGTCCTTCTACGAGGACAAGATGGAGCCCGTCATCGACGAGCTTCGGGAGAAAGGCATCAGCAAGCTGGACAAGGGAGCCACCATCGTGGACCTTTCCGAGTGGAACATGCCCCCCTGCATCATCTTAAAGAGCGACGGCAGCACCATCTACGCCACCCGGGACCTGGCCGCCGCCTGCTACCGGAAGGAGACCTACGATTTTGCCAAGCTCCTCTACGTGGTGGCCTACCAGCAGGACCTGCACTTCAAGCAGATCTTCAAGGTGCTGGAGCTCATGGGCAGGGACTGGGTCAAGGACTGCGTCCACGTGAACTTCGGCATGGTCAGCATGGAGGGCGGCGCCTTCCACACCCGGGAGGGCAAGGTGCTGTATCTGGACGACGTGCTGGACGCGGCGGTGGAGAAGACCTACGAGATCATCTGCGAGAAGAGCCCCGACCTGGAGGACAAGCGCGCCGCGGCGGAGGCCGTGGGCGTGGGCGCGGTGATCTGGGGGGCCCTCTACAACTCCCGGATCAAGGACGTGGTCTTCAGCTACGACAAGGTCCTGAACTTCGACGGGGAGACGGGCCCCTACGCCCAGTACACCCACGCTCGCTGCTGCTCCGTGCTGCGGAAAGCGGGGGGCTACGATAGGGCCAGGCTGGATGCTTCCGTCCTCTCCGACCCCTACTCCCTGGCGCTTTTGAAGGCCATCGACGGTTTCCCCGCCGCCGTGAAGGCCGCAGGCGAGAAGTACGAACCCTATCTGGTGGCTCGGGCGGTCATGGCCGTATGTACCGCCATGAACAAGTTTTACTATGAGATCCGCATCATGGCGGACGATCTGGCGGAGCGGACGGCACGCCTCGCCCTCACCGACGCGGCGCGGCAAACCATAGCAATCGGATTGAATCTGCTGGGCATCCAGGCCCCGGAAAGGATGTAAACATATGATCGACATCAAGCTGTTGCGCACGGACCCCGATTTGGTCCGGGAGAACATCAAGAAGAAGTTTCAGGACGAGAAGCTCCCCCTGGTGGACGAGGTGATCGCCCTCGATAAGGAGTATCGGGAGGCGGTGACCCGCTGCGACTACCTCCGCAACCAGCGGAACGTGATCAGCAAGCGGATCGGCATGCTCATGGGCCAGGGCAAGCGGGACGAGGCGGAGGCCACCAAGAAGGAGGTCACCGCCATGGCCGACGAGATGGCCGCCCTGGACCAGCGGAAGGTGGAGCTCCAGGGGGAGATCAGAAAGCGCATGCTGGTGATCCCCCAGATCATCGATCCCTCCGTGCCCATCGGCAAGGACGACTCCGAGAACGTGGAGATCGAGCGCTTCGGGGAGCCCCTGGTGCCCGACTACCCCATCCCCTACCACACGGACATCATGAAGAAGTTCAACGGCATCGAGCTGGACGCGGCCCGGGACAAGATCAGCGGCAACGGGTTCTACTACCTGTGCGGCGACATCGCCCGGCTCCATTCCGCCGTCCTCTCCTACGCCCGGGACTTCATGATCGACCGGGGCTATACCTACTACATCCCCCCCTTCATGATCCATTCCAGCGTGGTGAACGGGGTCATGAGCTTCTCCGAGATGGAGAACATGATGTACAAGATCGAGGGCGAGGACCTGTACCTCATCGGCACCAGCGAGCACTCCATGATCGGCAAGTTCATCGACTCCTTCCTGGAGGAGGACAGCCTCCCCCAGCGGCTCACCAGCTACAGCCCCTGCTTCCGCAAGGAGGTGGGCGCCCACGGCATCGAGGAGCGGGGCGTGTACCGGATCCATCAGTTCGAGAAGCAGGAGATGATCATCGTCTGCAAGCCCGAGGACAGCCCCAGGATGTTCGACGAGCTGTGGAAGAACACCGTGGACTTCTTTAGGTCCCTGGAGATACCCGTGCGGACCCTGGAGTGCTGCTCCGGCGACCTCGCTGACCTGAAGGTCAAGAGCCTGGACGTGGAGGCCTGGTCCCCCCGGCAGCAGAAGTACTTCGAGGTGGGCAGCTGCTCCAATCTGGGCGACGCCCAGGCCCGCCGCCTCGGCATCCGGATCAAGAGCAAGGACAAGCAGAAGGGCAACTACTTCGCCCACACCCTGAACAACACCGTGGTGGCCCCGCCGAGGATGCTGATCGCGTTCCTGGAGAACCACCTGCAGGCGGACGGCTCCGTGACCGTCCCCGAACCTCTCCGGCCCTACATGGGCGGCAAGGACCATTTGGAGTAAGCGGCGGTCTTTACAGCATATCGACAGGTAGAAATGGTGCTTTTGAAGCGCCATTTCTTATTTGCTGTTTTTGATGAAAAGCATATCCTTGACAGTCCTATTTATATTTGTTACAATATAATTGTATCAAACACAATTAGGGGATTGCTTTATGGCCCATGACGATCATGAAACAATGAAGCTCAAGAACCAGCTTTGCTTCCCGCTGTACGCCGCCGCACGGAACGTAACGAACCTGTACACGCCGTATTTAAAGCCGCTGGGGCTCACGTATACGCAGTACATCGCGTTTCTGGTGCTGTGGGAAAGGGACGGGATCCCGGTGGGAGAGCTTTGCGAAACGCTGATGCTGGATAACGGGACGATCTCCCCCCTGCTCAAGAAGATGCAGCAAGCAGGGTATATCGAACGGACCAGAAGCGAACGGGATGACCGGGTGGTCGTGATCACGCTGACGGAGGCGGGCAAAGCCCTGCAGGAGCAGGCCATGGACGTGCCGAAAAAGGTGGCGAGCTGTCTTGCGCTGTCGCCGGAAAAGGCGCAGGCGCTGTACGCGCTGCTGTATGAACTCTTGAACAATCAATGCAGAAAGGAAAAGGAGCAAAACAATGAAAACGATCTATGATTTCACGGTGAAAGACAGAAAAGGAAACGACGTCAGCCTGTCAGAATACAAGGGCAAGGTGCTGCTGATCGTCAACACGGCAACGGGCTGCGGCTTTACCCCGCACTACGATCCCCTCGAAGCCATGTACAAGGAACTCCGGGAGAAGAACTTTGAAATCCTCGATTTCCCCTGCAACCAGTTTGCCAATCAGGCTCCCGGCAGCGAGGACGAGATCCATTCGTTCTGCACGCTGAAATTCGGTGCGGATTTCCCACAGTTCAAGAAGATCGACGTCAACGGGGAGACCGCCGATCCGCTGTTTGCGTTCCTTGCCATGGAAAAGCCGTTTGAGGGCTTCGGCAAGGGGGTCAAAAACGCCATGCTCGAAAAGTTTGCGAAGATGAACAACAAACAGTTCGGCGACAAGGCGTACATCAAATGGAACTTCACGAAGTTCCTCATCGACCGCGAGGGCAACGTGGTTGCGCGTTTTGAGCCTACCGTCGATATGGCGGAGGTCAAAAAGGCCGTCGAAGCGGCGCTGTGAGAGATCGGCATGCAGGATATTTCGGCAGAAGTTGCCATCAGGGAAAAAACGATCGTCCGCACGAGCGTTATCGGGATCGTCACGAACCTGCTGCTGGTGGGATTCAAGGCGTTCGTCGGGCTCGTGTCCAATTCGATCGCGATCATTCTGGACGCAGTCAACAACCTTTCCGATGCGCTTTCCAGCGTCGTAACGATCATCGGTGCGAAGCTGGGCGCCAAGCAGCCGGACAAAAAGCATCCGCTGGGCTACGGCAGGATCGAGTATTTAAGTTCCATGATCGTCGCCGCGCTGGTGCTGTATGCGGGTATCACGTCGCTGGTCGAATCGATCAAAAAGATCTTCCATCCGGAAGCAGCGGACTACGGCACGGTCACGCTCGTCATCATTTCCGTGGCGATCGTCGTGAAGCTCCTGCTCGGTCTGTATGTGAAGAAGCAGGGCAAGAAGGTCAACTCCGGCGCGCTCGCTGCCTCTGGCTCCGACGCCATGTTCGACGCGATTTTGTCCGCTTCGGTGCTTGCCTCGGCGATCGTCTATCTCGTTTGGGGCGTGTCGCTGGAAGCCTACGTCGGTGTGATCATTGCGGGCTTCATTATCAAGGCGGGCATCGAGATGATGATCGAAACGCTGAACGATATCATCGGCAAGCGGGAGGATGCTGAGATCACGAAGGAACTGAAGCAGATCATCTGCGAGGAGGAAGCCGTCCTCGGCGCATATGACGTTACGCTGTTCAACTACGGACCGAACAAAAACTACGGCTCCGTGCACGTCGAGCTTCCGGATACGCTGACCGTGGACGAGGTGGACCGTATCACGCGGCGGATCCAAACCAACGTCTTTCATAAGACCGGTGTCATTCTGACCGGCATCGGCGTCTATTCCTACAACACGTCGAACGATGAAGCGGCGCAGATGCGCAACCGCATCCAGCAAACCGTTCTCTCCCACGAATGGGCCTTGCAGATGCACGGCTTCTATGCCGATACGGAACAAAAGACCCTTCGCTTCGACGTCGTTATGAGCTTCGACGTCGATCGGAAGGAAGCGTTGGAAACGTTGTACCAAGAAATCCGCGGACTATATCCGGACTACGAGATCCTGATCGTACCGGACGTGGATATCGCGGATTGAATCGGAAGAAAGCGCTCCGTTCCGATCAGCAAACAAGGATCTACAGAGTAGCGCTCTGCCCCTCCCGCTTGACGGCCTCGTTGGCCTGCAAGCGGCGGGGCTTTTTTGTTTGTCACGGCGAAACGTAGGCGGGGCAAGCCCCTCCCTGCGATAGCTCCCTTGTCCCACATTCGCAGGGGGCCGCGGCTTGCTCGGCCCGTCTTTTCCGGGTCTTTTTTCCGTTTGCGGCGCATAGGCTGTGACGATAAGAAACCCTATGGGAGGTCATAGCCATGGATGTGGAAAAGGTCAGTTTCAACGTGGATACCCTGTGCATGCGGCTGGAGGAGCAGGTGCCCATCGAAAGCGCCATCCCCCTGCCCCAGGGGCGGACCGCCGGGAGCGTGCTGTCGGTGACGCCCCAATTGCAGATCCGGGAGGTCCGGGTCAGCGAGACCGGCGTCCGGCTCTCGGGCCAGCTGCAGCTCCACCTCGTCGCGGAGACCGGGGAACGGGTGCTGTTCTCCTTCAACGCGGCGGCGGAGTTCACCCACCTTATGAGCGCCCGGATCACGGAGGACGGCCTGCAGCCCCGTATCTACGGGCAGCTCCTGAAGTGCGCCTGCCACCGGGAGGACGACGGGCTGCGGCTCAGCGCGGTGCTGGATCTGAAGGTGTGGCTCATGGCGCCCCGGGAGGTGGGGGCCGTGTCCGCCATTCGGGGGGCGGTGGGCCTCGAAAGCCGGGAGGAGACCATCGTCACCCGCCGCCGGTCGCTGCAGGGGGCCAAGGCCGTCCAGGTCCGGGACGAACTGGGGGTGGAAGCGGGCGCCAACGTGCTGGAAGCGAAGGGCACCGTCCGCATCCTCAATAGCCGCCCGACCGGGGAGGGCATGGCCCTCGACGGGGAGCTGTTCTCGTCCCTGGTGCTGCTGGACCCGGAGGGCCGGCTCCGGGAGATGACCGTGCGGACCCCCTTTTCGGACACGGTGAAGCTGGAGGGGCAGACCGGCCAGGGGACCACCCTGACGGCGGAGCTCACCGGCCTTTCCGCCCGGACCGACGGGGAAGCCCTGTTTTTGAGCGGGGACGTGTCCGTGTCCGCCTACGGGGCCGCGGAGAGCCGGCTTCGGGTCCTATCGGACGCCTACGACGAGGGCGGCACCTTCCTCTGCCACCGGGAGGAGCGGACGGGGCTCATGTATCTCGGGCCCGTGCTCCAGGAGGATACTGTGGAGGGGCCGCTCACCGTGCCCAACCACATGCCGGAGGTCCAGCAGGTCCTCTATAGCCGGGCCCTGCCCGCCGTCACGGGTCTCGAGCCCACGGACGGGGGGACGCTCCTCGATGGCGTGGCGCTGGTGACCACAGTGTACCGGTGCGACAGCGGGCTGTTGCACAGCTTCACGGGGGAGGTGCCCTTCTCCCTGACCCTGCCGGGCCAGGGGGCCCTGGTGCTGCCCCTGTCCGCGGCGGCCTTCTCCACGGTCACGGGCCGGGGGCGGATCCTCCAGGCCCGGGTGGAGCTCCTCTTCTCCGGGGAGCAGTACGCCCAGAACCGGATCGGCTACACCGACGACCTGCTGGCCGGGCCGGGCACCCAGCCGGGCCGGGGCATCCTCATCTACGCCCCGGACCCCGAGGAGACCCTGTTCACCGTGGGCAAGCGCTTCGGCATCCCCCAGGCCCGCCTCCGGGAGCTGAATGGGGAGCTTTCCGAGCCCTTCTCAGGGACGGAACGGATATTGATCATCAAATGATATGAAAAAGGAGGCCCATCGGCCTCCTTTTTCCATGATTGGTTCGGTTCTCAGTCGTAGTAGGGATCGTTCCTGTCCCTTCTCAGCTTCTGTTCCGTTTCCATCTGTCGGTCCTGTTCCTTGCGCTCGTTCCGGTTCTTCTTGTCCTTTTTGTTCTGGTCGCCGGTATAGGAGCGTTCAAACTCATCGAAGAAAGACATCTCTTTACCTCCCGGTATTGTTCGGCTCATGGCCGACATCCAAAAAAACGTCATTTCCCCCTTGCCTGCTCGTCCGCCTCGATGTCGGCCTTCCAATCGGCGCAGAGGGGTTCGCTCATACGCATCTTGCAGATGGTGTTGCTGACCACCCGGTAATTGAGGGCCGTGCCCTGGGCGTCGGAGACGTACTTCACCGCCCGATCCCGGGAGATGCCGATGTCCTCCGCGGCGGCGATGGCGTCCATATTGGCCCCCAGGAACAGGAATTCCCAACCGTACCGGGCCTTCTGCCGCTCCACCATGGCTCTCACCTCCCGGCGGCTGTACCGATGGCTGGCGTTTTCCAGACCGTCGGTGGTGATGACGAAGACGGTGTGCTCCGGCACGTCCTCCTCTCGGGCGTACTTGTGCACGTTCCCGATGTGATGGATGGCCCCGCCCAGGGCGTCCAGCAGAGCCGTGCAGCCGCCGGGGGTATAGTCCCGCCGGGTCAGGGGCGCTACCTTATCGAGGTCCACCCTATCGTGGATCACCCGGCTCTCGTTCGAAAAGGCCACCGTGGACACGTAGGCCTCCCCTTCCTCCCTGCGCTGCTTGTCGATCATGCTGTTGAACCCGCCGATGGTATCGCTCTCCATGCCGCTCATGCTGCCGCTCTCGTCCAAAATGAACACCAGTTCCGTCAAACCCTTCTTCATATCCTTGTCCTCCTTATAAAAATGGTCACCGGGTCTTTGGACCCTGTGACCACAGTATAGGGTTTTCTTTTTATGATTTGGTCGCTTGACGGGCGACAAATTCGAGCAATCAGTCCTCGGGTCTGCCCCAGCCGCCGTCTGCGGGAAGATAGAAGGGATCGTTGCCCATGTACCCCTCGACGGGCCGCCAGAAGATTCTTTCCGCCCATATCACGGTTCCCTCATAGGTCAGCATATCCTGCCGAGCGATCCCGCCGCAGTCGCACCAAAAGACCTGGTCCGAATCCATCAGCAGGGTAGCGTCCAGTATTTCACAGGTGCATTCATCCGCCGGCGGCAGTTTCAACAGTTTCAGCCCCACGAACACCAGCTCAATCATGGATGGGGCCTCAAATTGGCGTTGCAAGAGTACCCGGAGCACCCTCTGCTCGTTGATCGGACGCATACTCAGATCAGCATCCACATACGCGCCGCTAAGGTAGGACATCTCCTTGATACAGCTGTCATGGAAAGCATAGATACCCTCCATGAAGGCGTCAGCCTGGGCCTGGGTCTTGATCTCGTTCCACATATGGATCACACTCCTGGATAGAATATGCTCAGCTCCCCAGCAGGGGCTGGTCGTAGGAAAAGAGGAGCTCGTTGACGGCGAGGACATCGTACTGCTTCTGCCGGATGCAGTATTCCACGAGAATGTCGCTAAGGTAGCTGTGGGAGAGAGTGAAGCCCGCCCGGGAGAGGAGAGACTGGGTCTCGGGCAGGGGCAGCTCCAGGGCCAGGGCCAAGGCGATGGCGGTGGTCTTGGAGGGCCGGTAATCGGGGTCGGAGCGGATCTTGGAGAAGAGCTTCCGGTCGATGTTGGCCCGTTTGTAGCACTGGACGTCGGTCATGCCCTTCTCATCGATCAGCTTCAGCAGCGTCCGGGAAAAGCCCTCGTCCAGCTGCCGCAGGAGCTCCTGCCGATCCGGGGCCTTGACAGGGGCGCTGGCTTCCTTGGCTTTCTTCCGGGGCGCGGCTGCGGGCATAGGCGCAGCGGCCGCCTCGAAGCAGCAGGTGTCCTCGTCCAGCAGGGCCTTGGGCTCCCGTTCCCAGCGATAGCTCGCCTGGTTCCGGGGCCGCCGTTCCTCCGCCTGGGCGTAGGCGTCGTCGATGAAGGCCCGCACGTCCCCGAACCGGTCCCCCAGCAGGTAGGCCGCCCGGTCGAAGAGGACCAGGTACACGGTGAGCTCGTGCCCTTCCAGGAAGGCCGAAATAGCCTCGGTGGCCACCCGGAAGGCGTCGGCCTTGGGATAGCCGTAGACGCCGCTGGAAATGAGAGGAAAGGCCACGGTCTCGCAGCCGTGGTCCGCGGCCAGTTCCAGGGAACGGCGATAGCAGGACCGCAAGAGATGCTCCTCCCCGTGGCCGCCCCCGTACCAGATGGGCCCCACGGTGTGGATCACGTATTTGGCGTGGAGGCGGTAGGCGCCGGTGATCTTGGCTTCCCCGGTCCGGCAGCCGTTCAACGTGCGGCATTCCGCCAGCAGCTCCGGCCCCGCGGCCCGGTGGATGGCGCCGTCCACCCCGCCGCCCCCCAGCAGGGAAGGATTGGCCGCGTTGACGATGGCGTCCACGGTCATCCTGGTGATATCGTTGCGCACCAATAAAAGAGGCATACCCGCCCTCCTTCGTGTTGATAGGATGAGTATACCTCTTTATTCGCTGCAGCGCAACAGGGCTTACTTTTTACAGTGCACCGCGATGGCCTTTGCGGCGAAGTCCCCGGTGCCGGGGCCGCCCACCTTGTCGATGTTCTCGGTCATGGTGCCGCCCCCGTCGTACATCTTGGACAGGCTCAGCAGGATCTCGTCAGAGCAGGTGTAGTAGTGCTCCGTGATGTAGCTTTGGAGCTTATCCACCAGGGCCTGGGCTGCGGGCGAAGCGGGGTCCTGGTCCCGTATGGCGCCGAATTCGGCGAAGATGTCCATCATGCCCCGGGCCAGGGCGGCGTTGTCCTCCCGGGTGCGGCCCTGGGCCTTCTGCTCGTATTCCTTCCATTCCTTGGTCTGGCCCCAGGACGCCTTGGCCTCCCGGGCGTACTCGTCGATCTTCTTCGTGTCGAATGCCGTAAAGTCCGTCATGCGCTTCACCCCCACCAATTTCATGCCTTTTGCAAATTCGATCAGATTCTCCAAATGTTCCTTCTGCAGCTCCAGCAAGCGTATCTGCTGGTCCAGGGCCCGGTTCCGGTCGAAGGTTGGGCTGTCCAGGATCTCCCCGATGTCCTTCAGGGGGAACTGAAGCTCCCGAAAGAGCAGGATGCTCTGGAGCCGAACGAGGGAGCTTTCGTCGTAGAGCCGGTACCCCGCCTCGGTGACCTCGGCGGGCTTTAGAAGCCCCAGCTGGTCGTAATGGTGCAGGGCCCGGACGCTGACGCCGGTGAGCTCGCTCACCTCATGGACCGTCATCATCTCCATCGCCTCCCTTCTGGAACAAGTATAAACCCTGACGTTACGTCAGGGTCAAGAGGTTTTTAAAGTTTTTCAGAACAGGGGCAGGACCAGGGAGGTCACATACGCCGCGGCGGTGGCAGCGAGAGCCACCTCGATGAGGGACCGGCGCTTGAGACCCAGCAGCAGGGCCGCCACGAAGCCCGCCACGGCGGAGATGGGCTCCCCGGTGGAGGTGAAGATGGCGGGGACGGTCATGGTCCCCAGCACCGCGTAGGGCATGTAGTGAAGGACCCCCAGCAAAAAGGGGTTGGTGATCTTTTTGCGGAAGAAGGCCAAGGGCAGCATGCGGATGAGGTAGGTGACTCCCGCCATGACCAGCAGATACAGATACAGCTTCATGCGTCCCCCTCCCCCGCCTTCACAGGCTTGAGCCAGGCGGCGACGCAGGCCCCCGCCACGGCGCTGATAATGATGACGAACCCTTCGGAGAGGAAGCTGAACAGGGGCACGTACCGCAGGATCAAACCCAACGCCACGGACGCGCAGATGGCCAGCAGCACGCCCTTCTCTTCCAGGGCCCCCGGCACCAGGATGGCCATGAACATGCCGTAGATGGCGATGCCCAACGCGGCGGAGAGGGCCGCGGGGAGCAGCGTCCCCGCGAAGGCGCCCAGTGCCGTGCCCAGCGTCCAGCCGATCCAGGGCAGGCACCCGAGGCCCATCATGTAGGGGAAGGTCAACAGGCCCCTGCGGGTGGAGGCCACGGCGAAGATCTCGTCGGTGACGAAGAAGGAGGCCGCCATCCGCTGCAGCAGGCTGAACCGAGGGGAAAGCTTCTGGGTCAGGGTGACGCTCATGAGGGCGTAGCGCAGGTTGATGACCAGCTCCGTCAAGGCGAGCTCCACCAAAAGGCCCCCCGCCGCCATGACCGTGACGCCGGCCACCTGGCCCGCAGAGGTCAGATTGGTGCCGGAGAGGACCACCAAAATGAGGCCCGGGATGCCCTGCTTCACCGCCCAGATGGCGAAGCCGAAGGACACGGACAGATACCCCAGCCCAATGGGCAGCCCGTCCCGCAGTCCCTCCCTGTACCCGTATGCCTCCATGACGCTCTCCTTACAAAAAATATGTGTCAGTATACGACAGCGGGGCGAAAAACGCAAGAGAAAAGCGCAGAAAACCGACGGTTTTGTTGAGACCGTATGGAAAAAGGACGGCGGAGCCATCCTATGATCGAGGTGATGAATATGAAACTGACACAAAGGGAATCCATGCTGCTGCAGGACCTCAAGACTTCGGAGGAGATCTGCATCGAGAAGTACGGCCAGTACGCCCAGAAGGCGGAGGACCAGGCCCTGGCGGACCTGTT
>CADACQ010000020.1 GCA_902786465.1 uncultured Eubacteriales bacterium
TGCGAAGGGCGTCCACGCCGGTGCCCTTGTTCACGTCCTGGGGCAGCAGCTCCTGATACTTGCCGATCTTCACCACGTCCGTGGTCCCCTCCACCAAAGCGAGGCGCTTGTCGTACCCCTTCTCCTTCAGATACGCCCGCATGAGGGCCAGGGCGTCCACCTCCCGCTCCAGCAGCACCGTCTTGATCCAGGTCTTTTGAAGAAGCTGGTCCATGGGCAGGCAGGTGGTGGGCTGGTGGATGCGCAAAAAGCCCGGGTCCGCTTTGTCGAGGGGCGAGGCGTAATAGATGCCGTCGTCGGTGTACACCTGCAGATCCAACGGCCAGTCCATCTCGAGGCAGTGGAGCAGCACGTCCTGGGCCGCCTCCTTGTCCATGGGGATGGCGGAGATATACTTCCGGTGCACGAAATCGTAGACCGCCGCCCCGTTGAGGCACACGGAGGGCCCGTTCAGGGGCACGTCCGGCAGGTGCCGCCGGGCGTTCCGGGGCTCCCGGCCCGTGGCCACGGCGAAGAGCCCGCCCCCGGCGATGAATTCCCGGATGGCGGCCCGGCTTTCCTTGGTCACGTTCCCCTGGCTGTCGAACAGCGTCCCATCGAGATCGGTCAAGATGGCTGCCTGATCATAGCGCATAGCATTTACCTCGTTTCAAAGGATATTTGCGGTCACTCGACCACCCGGTGCTTCTCCCAGTGGGCGAAGCGGAAGTAGAGATAGGTGGCGGTGCTGCACACCAGCCAGCCCGCGGGGTACCCCAGGGCCACCGGCACGATGGTGTTGGACACGAAATGGGTGATGAGGAACAGATAGATCTGCCGGAACACCACGAAGCTCCCCAGCATGATGATCATGGGCGTCCGGCTGTCCCCCGCCCCCCGCAGGGACCCGGCCAGGATCTGGTTCACGCAGCAGAGCACGTAGAAGGGGGACATCATCCGCAGGAACAGCGTCCCGAATTCGATCACCTCCGGCGTGTCGTTGAAGAAGCGCACGAGATGGGGGGCGAAGGCCACCACCGGTACCATGAGGGCCACGGTGATGAGGGCGGATATCCGCAGGGCGGCGCTGACCCCCTGCCGGGCCCGCTGTACGTCGTTGACCCCCAGGTTCTGGCCCACGAAGGTGGTGGCGCCCATGGCCACGCTCTGCATGGGCAGAAACAGGAAGGCGTCGATCTTCGTATAGGCGGTCCAGCCGCCCATGCAGTCCGCCCCGAAGTAGTTGATGTAGGACTGGACGAACACGTTGGAGAAGGAGGTGATGGCCATCTGTACGGCGGCGGGGATGCCCACCTTGACGATCTTCTTCAGCACGTCCCAGTGCATCCGAAGCTTCCTCACCTGCACCCGGCAGCAGTTGTCGGCCCGCAGGAGCACCAGGAGCACCAGCAGGGCCGAGATCCCCTGGGAAAGGATGGTGGCGTAGGCCACGCCCGCCACCCCCATATGGAACGCCAGCACGAAGAGAAGGTCCAGCACGATGTTCAAACTGGCGGACAGCACCAGGAAGTAGAAGGGCCGCTGGGAATCCCCCACCGCCCGCAGGATCCCCGCGCCGATGTTGTAGAGCATGAGGCCGAAGATGCCGGAGAAGTAGATGGTCAGATACCGCTTGGCCTCGGGGAGCACTTCGGGGGGCGTCTTCATGAAATGGAGCATCAGGGGCGTCATGCTGACGCCGATGGCGGTGAAGACCACCCCCAGCACAGCGGTCATCACCAGGGCCGTGTGGACGGTGTCGCTGACCTTGTCGTGCTGTTTGGCCCCGTAGTACTGGGAGATGACCACCCCCGCGCCTACGGACAGGCCCATGAAGAAGCCGATGAGCATGTTGATGATGGGGTTCACGGTGCCCACGGCGGAGAAGGCTTCCTTCCCCACGTAGTTCCCCACCACCCAGGTGTCCACGGTGTTGTAGAGCTGCTGGAACAGGTTCCCCAGGAGCAGCGGCACGGCGAACTCGATCAGAAGCCCGTATACGTTGCCCCTGGTCATATCCACGTCCCGCCGGGAGAAGAATTTTCGGATGTTCGCCACGCCCTTGCCCATGTGTCGCCTCATTGTTGTAAAAATAAGTATATCATAGCGGTCGGTGGTTTGTACAGGGGCATTCGCGGGTTGGGAACGCGGGATCGTTCTTGTCTTTTGGAGGAAAGGCTGGTATACTGAATATGGTAATACGGTGCGAAATGAATGAAAAAGGAGGAATTGAACCATGAAAAAGATCCTGGCCTGTCTGTTGGCCGTGCTGCTGCTGGCGCTGGCCTTGGGCTGCTCGTCCGGCGACGACAAAAACGATCCCAACCTGGGCGTGTACACGGCGAAGACCGCTGAATACAGCGGCATTACCCTGAACGTGGACCAGTTCTTTGAGAAGGGCTTCACCATCGAGCTCAAGTCCGGCGGCAAGTGCAAGCTGATCGCCGACGGCGAATCCGCCAACGGCAAGTGGACGCTGGATGGCACCAAGTTCCACGTGGAGGGCGGCGGCATCGAGTGCGACGGCACCTTGGAGAACGGTGTCATGAGCATCGACTACGACGGCGTCGTCTTCAATCTGATCAACGAGGCCTACGCGGCCCCCGCGGCCCAGGCCCCGGCTCCGGCCCTCCGGTAACGTTTCCCCCAAATCCACAAAAAAGAGGCGAGCGATCGCCTCTTTTTGCGTGGGAAGATTTCCTTTTATACCTCCAGTTCCGTGACGGCCTTGGGGTATTCCCTAAGCTCGCCGGGCTCGTGGAGGGGGGTCCAGACCTGGGCGAAGAAGGGGTCCACCTGGGCCCGGCGGCCGTAGTTCCAGCTCTTGCGCTCGCACTCGGGGCACCAGTGGCCGCCCTCCAGCACCAGTCGGGGGCTGGCCTCGAATTCGTGGCCGAAGGCGCAGCGGAAGGCGAGCTTGGTCCGCCAGTCGCCGGTGGTCATGGTCTCGGAAAGGAGCTCTCCGCCCCGGAACCGGGCGGCCCCGGCCATATCGGCCCGGTCGAGCTGGCTCTCGGGCTTGGTTTCGTCGTAGCCGTGGTCGATGTGGACCACCGTGTCCCAGTCGGTGAAGTGGTCCATCTTGCTGGCCTTCTCGGGAAGGGCCTCCCAGGCCTGGCGGCTGCCCCAGTAGGCGTCGATATGATCCTCCATGTCGTTCTTCAGCCAGTACCGAGGCCCGTGTTCGCTGTCCAGGAGCTTGTTGAAGGTGCTCTTGATGATGGCGCCCATGAGCTTCTGGCCGCCGGGGAGCTTGCAGACGATCCGGCCGAAGGGTTTGGCCGGGCCCAGCTCCTTCAAGTAGGCGTCGTAGAAATACTGCATGGAGTCGGATCGGAAGTGGAGATAGTTCTCCAGCTTGTCGGAGTCGAGGTAGTATTGACCGTGGAAGTTCCTGGTGGCGTTGACCTTGGGGTCGATGACGTAGTCGATGTTCTTGATCCCGATCTCCCCGTACATGATTCTGTACATGGTATAGGTGTCCACCCGGCAGCTCTCGCCCCCGCCGATGTTGTAGACGTGGCCCCAGAAGGAGGGGTCCAGGGTCCCTGCCGCCTCGTAGGCGCAGAGGTTCCGCATCAGGCGGCCGCTGTCCCTATCGGAGGCGTATTCGAGGACGTTATCGAGGCAGTTGTGGAACTGGATGGGGTCCCGGATCTTGGCCATGGCGGGGCCGATGATGCCCGTCTGCCTGAGGCTCACCCAGTAGGTAAGGCCGCTTTCGATTACGCACCGCTCGGCGGCCACCTTCGATACGGCGTAGTAATCGAACATGCTGGGCTTGATGGGGTCCCCCACCCTGCCCCAGTGGATGGGCGGCATCCTGTCCCCGGTCTCCGCCACGGTGCCGATGTAGACGAAGCGGGTGCTGTCGCCCTGCCCCAGGCTTTGGATGGCCTCGACCAGATTCCGGGTGGAGCCGTAGTTGTTCGCCATGGCCTTCTTGGGGAAGTAGTCCGCCTGGGGGGACACGAAGGCCGCGATATGCAAGACGATATCAGCTCCCTGGACGCAGGCCGCCACGTCCTCCCGGTTCAGCAGGTCGCCCCAATGGATGGTGAGCCCCTTCGTGTTCATATAGGGGGCAAAGAGCTTCCGGTTCTTCTCGCTGTCCCGCAGCAGAAGCACCAGGTCGTACAGCTTTCCAAGATCGGGGACCATAGCCTTGAAGCTTTCGAAGCCCATGCCGCCTCCGGCGCCGGTCATGAACACCCGCATGCTATTCTCCCTTCATCCCCAGCACCTGGGTCTTCTTCTCCAAAATATCCTTGCAGAGGAGGATGGAATCGCCGATGGCAGCGTCGATGTCGTCGTCGGTGACGCCCAGGAAATCACAGCCCTCGGACTTGTCGATGAACAGGTTGCTGCACATGATGTCCGTGAACTTCACCATGTGAAGGCCCCCCTGGATGCCCTTTTGGGCCTGCTCCTTCATGATCTTTTTGCCGCCCAGGGCGTACATCCAGTTGGGGATGGTGATGATTCGCTTCTCCGGCACGCCTAGGTACTTGTGGACGATCTTCAGCATCTCCTTCCAGGTCAAATTGTAGTAGCCGATGGGGTAGCAGTGCCCGCCCCGGTTCCGCTCGATGGCCCCCGCGATGGCCTCGGCTACCTGATGGACCGTGACCATGGTGGACCCGCCCCGGGGGTACAGGGTGGCGGCCTTCATACTCATGACGTTCTCCACCAGGAACACCCACACGGGCTTGCGGCCCGGCTGGGTGCCGAAGATGTAGGGCAGCTCCAGCACGGCCACGTCCATATCGTTAGCAAAGGCCATGGCAGCCTCCTCCTGGTCGATGCGGCTGCGGATGTAGGGGTGCCACTTGGTCAATTCCTTCTCGGGCCACTTCTTGGCGGCGTAGGAGAAGTAGGAGCCGCAGATGGCCACGTGCTGCACGCCGCACTCCCGGCAGAGGGCCAGCAGCCGCTTCACGGGGTCGATGTTGTACTTCTTGTACAGGTCGTAGATGGGGGCCGGGCCCTCCACCCGCTCGTCCACCCCCGCGGCGAAGACGAAGCCCTCACAGCCGGTGAGATGCTTCTTCAGCTCCTCGTCGCTCATCTCCAGATAGTTGCCGAATTCCAGCTGCATCTCGGGGGGCAGCACCGCCCCCGTGGGCAGGGGCGGCAGGGCCAGGGAGGAAACCTCGTGGCCTCGGCCGATCAGTTCCTTGGCAGCTTCGGAGCCCAAGAGGCCCGTCCCGCCGATCATGAAAATCTTCATAGCAGCCTCCTTATTTAGTCCAGATACCCGTCCCGGCCCTTGACGCCGAAACGCTGTTCCAACAAGTGCATCTGTTCGTCGGTGATGGTGTTGACCCGGGGCAGGTGGGCGATCTTCATGTAGATCTCGGCGGCCTTCTCCGCCGTCTCGATGAGGCCGAAGGTCTCGTCGAGGTCCTTCCCCGCGCCGTAGATGCCGTGCTGGGCCCAGATGACCAGCCGGGCGGTCTCCATCTTCTCGGCCGTGGCGGCCCCGATCTCGTTGGTACCGCAGAGCATCCAGGGCAGCACGTTCACCCCGTCCGGGAACACCACGATGCATTCCGTGCACATCTGCCAGAGGGTCCGGGTGAAGGCCCGCTCGTCCAGTGTATGCACGTAGGTCATGGCCAGCAGGTTGGCGGGGTGGCAGTGCATGACCACGCGATTGGCGGGGTCCACGGTGAGCCGGGCCACATGGCTCATCATATGGGCCGGGAATTCGGAGGTGAACTTGCCCCCGTCCTCGTAGCCCCACAGCAATTCAGCCTTCATGCCATTGTCTGTGAGCCGGACCAAGCCCAGGTTCACTTCCGGCGCGTACTGCACGTTTTTAAAATACTTGCCCGTGCCGGTGACCAGGAAATACTTGCCCTCCAACGCCGGGGCCTCGAAGCCCGTGGGTATGGTGCGCAGGACGTTGTTCAGGTCCAGATACTCCGCCACGTCCGCTTCGTCCAGCAGCAGGCTGATATTCCCGCCGTTGCGCTCGTCCCAGCCATGGGCGTACATGTTGGTGGCGGTGCGGATCATCTCCACCATCCAGGGTGCGGTCAAAATGTCCTTCATGCTCTCGCCTCCAATACTTCCTTTTCGTAGGTCTCGATCTCGGTGAACCACTCCCCGTCCGCGGGCTTATTACACCGGCGGCAGTACTCGTCCCACACCTCCCCGAAGGGCAGGGTCTTCAGCTCTTCCTGGACCACCATGAGCTTGGTGAGGTCGCCGCCGTCCTGGAGCTTCTTCAGTTCATCGTTGGGCTGTAAGAGGGCGAACAGCAGGGCCTTCTGCAGGTTCCGGTAGCCGGTCACCCAGGCGGAGATGCGGTTGATGCTGGCGTCGAAGTAATCGAGGGCGATGTGCACCCGGCCCTCGAGGCCGCCGCAGCGGACGATCTCCCGGGCGATCTCCTTCGTTTCGTCGTCGAAGAGGACCACGTGATCGCTGTCCCAGCGGATAGGCCGGGTCACATGGAGAGCGATCTCCGGGAAGAAGGCCAGCAGCGCGGGGATCTTGTCGGAAACCACCTCCGTGGGGTGGTAGTGGCCGTTGTCCATGAGGGGGATGCAACGGTCCTTGTTCATGGCTGCGTAGGAGAGGGCGAACTCGCCGCTGCCCACGGTGTAGGCCTCCACGCCGATGCCGAAGACCTTAGATTCGATGCAGGGCTTGACTATGTTGAAATCATAGGGCTCGGAGAGGATGGCGTCGATGCTCTCCTTATACCGCACCCGGGGGCCCATGCGGTCGCCGGGCACGTCCTTGAAGCCGTCGCCGGTCCAGATGTTCATGACGCAGGGCTGACCCAATTCGTCCGCCAAATAGGTGGAGATGCGGATGCAGGCCTTGCCGTGATCGATCCAGAACTTCCGGGTGGCCTCGTTGGGGCTGGACAACGTCAACGGGTCGCAGTTGGGATGGGAGAAGAAGGTGGGGTTGAAGTCGCAGCCCAGGCCCCGTTCCTGGCAGAACTTGACCCACTTCTTAAAGTGCTTGGGCTCCAGCTTGTCCCGATCCGCCCACTGGCCGTCCTCGAAGATGGCGTAGCTGGCGTGCAGGTTCATCTTGGGCGTGCCGGGGATCAGCTTCAATGCCTCGTCCAAATCGGCCATCAGTTCCTCCGGCGTGCGGGCACGGCCGGGATAGTTGCCGGTGGTCTGGATGCCGCCGGTCAGGGGCTTGCTGGGGTCGGTGTCGAAGCCGCGCACGTCGTCCCCCTGCCAGCAGTGCAGGCTCACGGGCACGGTCTTGAGCCGCGTTATGGCCGCTTCCGCGTCCACGCCGTAGGCGGCGTACTTCTCTTTTGCTTCCTGATAGCTCATGTATCTGCCTTCATTTGAATCTTTAGGTTCCCCAGCGCCGTGGCCTCCAGGGGCAGGGCGATCACCTGCTTGCCGGTAGCTTGTTCGGTCAGGCGGTTCAAAAAGCCGTTCCTGGCTCCGCCGCCCACGATGTATATCTTATCATACTTTTTGCCGGTCAGCCAAAGTAGTCGCCAAGGGTCTGCGGCTTTGCAGACAGGGCTGAGTCGAAGGCTGCCTTCATGCTCTCCGGGGCCAGGAAGATGGGGGCATTGGCGTCCACAGTCTCTGCGAAAACGCTTTCCTCCGCCTCAGCTACGATCTCGCTCCAGGGCTTATCGGGGCACAGTTCCGCCCGCAGGCGATTCACCAGCCACATGCCCATGATGTTCTTCTGATACCGGTTGTACCCTACGCCGCCCTCGTTGGACCAGTTGGCGGCCCGGGAGGCTTCGTCGGTGATGGGCTTGGGCGTCTTCACCCCTAGCAACGACCAGGTGCCGGAGGAGATGTAGGGGGCGTCCCCCTCCATTGGGATGCCCTCCACGGCGGAGCCCGTGTCGTGGGTGGCGCAGAGGACCACTTTGATCCCCTCGTATTCGCCGATCACCGTCCCCGGCTGCTGGAGCTTTTGGAACAGGCCTTTGGGAAGGTCGAGCGCTTCTATGATCTCAGGATCGTATTCCCCCGTCTTCGCGCCGACCATGCCGCCGGTGGTGGCGTTGGTGTACTCGTGGCTTTTTGTGCCGCAAAGCCGGTACATCAGGTATTCCGGGATCATCAAAAAGTCCGTGACACCGTCCAGTCGCCCGGCCAGTTTATCCGCATAGAGCTGGTAGATCGTGTTGAAGGGCTGGAACTGGATGCCTGTGCGGTGGTACAGCTCCGCAAACGGTATCTTCTCATGCACCTGCGGGATGGCGCTCTCCGTCCGCCCATCCCGGTAGGCGTAGACGGGGTACACGGTCTCGTCCCCCCGGAGCAGCACATAGTCCACGCCCCAGGTGTCGATACTCAAACTTTCGATCTCGTACTTCGCTCGAGCCGCCCGGATGCCCGCTTTCACATGGCCCAGCAAGGCGTCGATATCCCAGGTGAGATGCCCGTCCCGTTCGGTGACCCCGTTGGGGAAGCGGTAGACCTCCTGGGTCTTCAGCTCGCCGCCCTCCTGCCAGCCCACGATGTGCCGGCCGGAGGAGGCCCCGATATCCACCGCCAGATAATAGTTCGTCATGGTCATTCCTCCACAAAGGTCCAATGGCCCGCGCCCACGGTCTCGGTGCGGCCCGAGGGCAGGACGATCTGGGCTTCGCAGTTGGCGGGCACGTCCACGGTGTAGGTGATCTTGCCGTCCTGCTTTTCCCATTTGCTGGAAATTTTGCCGAAGACGCTGGTATAGCTGGCCTGGGCGTAAATGAGGCTCCCGCCGGGCAGGGGCTTTACGGTGAACCGGTTTTCGCCCGTGACCCGGATGCCGCACATGGTGGTGAACAGCCACTCCACCACAGCTCCCTTCGAATAGTGGTTCAGGGAGCCGATGCCGCCCTCCCTGCTGTTGGGGCCCTCCCAGGCCTCCCAGATGGTGGTGGCCCCGGCCTTGGGCATGCTGAGCCAGCCCGGGACCTCCTCGTTTTCGAGAAGCCTATAGGCGGCCTCGGGGTCCATGTCCGCCAGCACGTAGAGGATCAAGGGCGTGGACAGGAAGCCGGTGCCCAGCCGCCAGCGGTAGTGCTCCAGGGCTTCGATCAGCCGCTTCTTGGCGTAAGCCGTTTGCTCTGCATCCAACAGCTCGAAATACAGGGGCCGCACCAACCGGGCCTGTTTGTCCGTGTCCAGAGAGTAGGCGTCGGTTTGCACCAGCTCCCGGTAGGCGGCCTTGCAGCCGTCGGAATAGGTCTGAAACTCCCTGGCGTCCGCCTCGTGGCCCAGCTTCTTCGCGATTTGCGCCATGAGCCCCAGCACGTAGCTGGTGTAGGCCGTGGACACCTCGGGATGGGGGGCCACGAAGTCCTGCCAGCGGAAGCCGCCGCCCACGTCCGCGGGCTCGGCCCACTCGCCGTAGCTCTGGCCCTGGTTGACGAAGTACCGCTTGGCCTCGGGGCTCAGCTTCACGTGCTCGGCGAAGAAGGGCATGTTCTTGCCGCAGCGGCTCTCCATGAACCGGGCGTATTTGGCCATGCCGTCGTAGAATTCCCGCAGGATGGCGTCGTCCCGATAGATGTCCGCGTACCGCCAGGGGATCAGGACCCCCACGTCGGACCAACCCACGGAGCCGTTCATGGTCCACATGTAGAAGTCCGCGCCGCCCTCGGGGACGATGTGGGGGAGCCGCCCGTTCTTCCGCTGCCAGTCGTACACGTCGTGGAGATACTTTTTCGCAAAGGGCGCGAAGTCGAAGAGGTAAGCGGCGGTGGTGAAGAACAGCTGGGCGTCGCCGGTCCAGCCGTGGCGCTCCCGGGTGGGGCAATCCGTGGGGATGTCCAGATGGTTCCCCTTGGCGGACCAGAGGGTGGCCTCGAAGAGTTGGTTCAAAAGCTGGTGGGAGCAGGCAAAGTCGCCGGTCCGCTCCAAATCGGAATATACCGCCACGGCCTCGATAGCCGCCGGGTCCAGTTCCACGTCCCCCTCCACCTCGGCGTACCGGAAGCCGAAAATGGCGAAGGTGGTGCTGTATTCGTTGAGCCCCTCCCCGCAGGTATAGTCGATCCGCTGCAGGGGGGTGGTGTAGCCCTTCCGGGAAAGCTGGATGTTCCGCTGGGTCAGGTTGCCCTCCTCGTCCAGCATCTCGCCGAAGCGCCAGACCATCCGCTGCCCCAGCCGGGCGTTCAGGGAGAAGCGCACGTACCCCGCCATGTTCTGGCCGAAGTCCAACAGCTTTCTGCCGTTGGGGGCGGTGGTGACGACGGGATGGAAGGTCTCGTGCTCCGTGACGGGCACGTTGTTGGAGGCGGAGGGCGTCACGCTGTGCTTCGTGACCTTGGCCCGGCCCCGGTAGGAGGGGGTGCGGAAGGCTTCCACGATCTCCCCGTCCTTGTTGTCGGCCTGGCGGATGGGGCCGTCGTCGGACCAGGCCCAGGAGGGATCGGTGCCGATCACCTGGCGGCTGCCGTCGGCGAAGGTGACTTCGAGCTGCAGCAGGACCTTGGTCTCCGTGCCGTACTGGTTCTTCAACCCCCAGGCCCCGCAGCTCCCCCGATACCAGCCGTCAGCGAGCTGCACCGTGAGCTCGTTCTCGCCCTCATGGAGCAGATCTGTGACGTCGTAGGTCTGGTACTGGATGCGCTTCGTATAGTCCGTATACCCGGGGGCCATGACGAAGGAGCCCACCCGCCGGCCTCCCAGCCGGGCCTCGTAGAGACCGCAGGCGGTGGCGTATAGCCGGGCGGCGGCCACGGGCCTGTCCAGGACGAAGGTCTTGCTGAAGCAGTCCACGGGGTACCGCTCCTTCTTGCTGGGCGTATAGTCCCCGGTGATCCATTGGGCGGTCCAATCGGATTTCTCCAACAGACCCATCTCGAAGGTAGCCTCAGCCCAGTCCCCGGGCCGGTCGTTCTCGTCCCACAGGCGGACCTTCCAGTTCACCCGCTCCCGGCTGGTTAGAGGCAACGGATATTCCACGTGCATGACGTTGCCTTCCACCTTGCCGCTGTCCCACTTCTCGGTGACGATTTGGTAGGCTGTTTGTTTCACGCCGCCTTCGCAGTTCCAGAACAGGCGGGGCTGCCGGATGTCGATGCCCAGGGGATCAAAGAGATGCTCGGTTTTCAGTCGGATGGCTATCATGCCTGTGCCTCCTTCTCATGGCGGGCCTTGATCTCGGCCTGTTCCTTGGAGATGTTCTTCTCCACGTTCAGGAAGAAGAGGATGACGGCCAGAGCAAGACCCGTGAACACCTCCAGCCCCAGGAAGGCGAAGGAGATGACCCAGTTGACCGCATGGGGCTGAGCAAGGGCCACGGTCAGGACGCCGTCTGCGGCGGGCTTCAGGCTGTCCAGGGCCACCTGGGCCACCCAGCCGTTTTGAGAGAGGACCTGTCCGGCTTCGGCCACGCTCTTGGCCGTAAAGGGGGCGATATAGCCGGCTCTGGCCAGCATCCAGTTGAACACCCCCGTCATGATGCCCACCATGGCCACGGCGATGATGTTGTAGACGGACATGGCCGCGCCGTCCATCCTTAGGTCGGTCTTCCACTCCAGATGATCGAGGCAATCCGCGAACAGGGCCATGAACACGTAGGCGCAGGGGAGGCCGCCGATGTTCTTGATGAACTGGCCGATGAGGACCATGACCAGGTTGGTGGAGAAGATCCAGCAGAGCAACGACCCCAGGGCGTAGAGGACGAAGCCCACCATGGTCACGTTCCGCTTGCCGAAGCGCTTGGCGAGAGGCCATACGGCGAAGATGCCGATGCCCATGGGGATGCCGCCGATGACGGAGACCAGCATCTGAGTGATGCCGTCGTTATAGGTGCCCAGCACGTAGTTGCAGTAGTACACGAGGCCCAGGTTTTTCAGGGTGGTGCCCACGGTGTAGATGAAGAAGTAGACGTACATGAGGATCATATACTTGTCCGTGAACAGGAGTTGGAACTGTTTGGAGAAGGGGATATCCTCCTTCTCCCTCGCTTCGGCGGCTTCCTCCGTGACCCGCTCCTTGGTGAAGAAGTACTCGAGGAGGGTCAGGGGCAGGGCCACGATGGACAGGATGGACATGAGGGTGATCCACTTGCTTTTGTCCACGCCGATCATGGGCATGATGACCATGGGGAACACCAGGGCGACGAGGATCCCGCTCATCATGATGGTGGTGATCTGATTGAACACCGAGAGGCCGCCCCGGTCGGTGCCGTTGCGGGTGGAGAGGGGCACCATCAGGTTGTGGGACATGTTAAAGATGGTGTAGGCGAAGGAGTAGAAGAGGTTGTAGGAGATCATGACCCACAGGGCCTTCACGGTGTCGCTGCTTTCCGGCACGGTGAACAGGAGCACCGCCGTCAGCGGCACCAGGAAGGCGGAGAGGAACAGCCAGGGCCTGGCCTTGCCCTCCTTCGTCCGAGTCCGGTCGATGATCTGGCCCATGACGATGTTGGTGACGGCGTCGATGATCTTCGACACGATGGGGAAGACCGTGAGGAACACGCCGCCCCAGAGGGGGGTCAGGTTCAGCACGTCCGTGTAATAGACGTTGAGATAGGTGGCCAGCACCGCGTTCAGCAGCAGCGCCCCGGCGGGGCCCAAGAGGTAGCCCAGCCATTTTTCCTTATTGGTGACGTTGGGGGATTTGACCAGGCTTGCAGGCAGCTTCATATCAGTTTTTCTCCTTCGGCAGTTTGGGTACGTCGATCTTGGTCATAAAGCAGCGGGCGCCTTTGAGAAGATGCCCGTTGGTCAGCTCCACAAAGCCCTGGGCGAAATTGTACGGCATGGACTTCCCGGCGGTCATGGACATGGACCGGGGGGAGTTGCTCTCGAGGATCCGCCGGAGAAAAAATGCCCCCTTGCGCTTGTTGTCCTTCTCGGGGCCCTCGGGAAGCTTTTCGGCCTCCTTGGCCTGCTTGTCCGCCACGGAGAGGACGGCGCTAAAGAGGATGCGGCCCAGGAAGCTCTGCCTGAGGTCCGTGAACCGGGATTCCAGGGTCACGGGGAAGGTCTTCTGTGGCGCGGGGACCTCATAGGCGTCGGGCCAGACCCGATCGTCCGCCGGCTCCGGCGTGACGGTGACGGTCCTCGATTCGCCGGGGGCCAGATACACCTTCTCGAAGCCTCGGAGCTCCCCGTCCAGGAACAGCATGGCGACCTCGCCGCCGAAGCGGTCGCCGGTGTTGGTGATGGTTTGGGTGTAGGCGTCGCCGGTTTTGACCCAGTCGCTGTGGGTAAAGGTGGTGTAGCTAAGGCCGTAGCCGAAGGGGTAGCGGACGGGGACGCCGTGCTTGTCGTAGTACCGGTAGCCCACCTCCCTGCCCTCGGCATAGACCTCGTCGATCCCCTGGCCGAAGGTTTCGTGGCTGGGCACGTCTTCGTAGCGAAGGGGCCAGGTCTCGCTGAGCTTGCCGGAGGGGTTCACCTCGCCGTACAGGAGCCGCGCCGCCGCCGTGCCCCCGTTCTGGCCGGGCAGGTACATGTTCAAAATGGCGCTGACCCGGTCCGCGAAGGGCAGCTCCACAGGGGAGCCGCCGAAGAGGATCAGGATCACCTTCTTGCCCGTGGCGCAGAGCCGGTCGATGAGGGCCAGCTGGTCCTGGGGGAGCTGCATATCCGCCCGGTCGCAGCCCTCGGACTCGTACATGTCCGTGAGGCCCGCGAAGACCAGGATCGTGTCGCTCTCGTCCAGGGAGACGCTTTCGACGCCCCGGGTCTGAAGGGCGTCGGCAGGCGTGGTGACCTTGGTGGGGTGGATCATGGAGCTGCCCGCCCCCTGGTAGCGCATGTTCTCGAAGAGCTCCCCCGCTATGTGGAGCTTCTCCTTCCCGGTGAGGGGTAGGGCCCCGTCGTTCTTCAGGAGGACCGCGCTGTCCGCGGCGATCCGGGCGGCCAGTGCGTGATGGCCCTCCCAATCCACGGGCGTTTCATCGGTGGGCTTGACGTATTCGTCCACCCAGCGGAGGATGCGACCGCAAGCCTTGTCCAAATCTTCCATGGACAGGGACCCGTCCGCGGCGGCGTCCAGTATCCAGCGGCGGCAGATGGCGGTGTCCCCGGGCATTTCGAGATCCATCCCCGCCTTCAGGCCCGCCACCCGGTCCTTCACCGCGCCCCAGTCGCTCATGACCACGCCGGTAAAGCCCCATTCGTCCCGGAGCACGTCGGTCAAAAGCCATTTGTTCTCGGAGCAGAACACGCCGTTGATTCGGTTGTAGGCGCACATGACGGTGGCGGGCCGGGCGTGCTTCACGATGTATTCGAAGGGTTTGAAATAGAGATTTCGGATGGTGTTCTCCCCGGCCACGGAGTTGCCCATGAACCGGTAGTTTTCGGAATTGTTTAGAGCGAAATGCTTCACGGACACGCCCACGCCCCGACTCTGGACCCCGTTCACCTCCGCCGCGCCCATGACGCCCGCCAGCAGGGGGTCCTCGGAATAGTATTCGAAGTTCCTGCCGCAGAGGGGGTTCCGCTTGATATTCACCCCCGGGCCCAGGAGGGTGTGGACCCCGTAGTGGCGGCACTCGTCGGCGATGGCCGCCCCCAGGTCGAAGGCGTTCTGGGGGTTCCAGCTGCAGGCCACGGCGGCTGCCGTGGGGAAGGCCGTGGCGGGCTCGCTTTCGGAGACGCCGTTGTCCCCGGAGCCCTTCTGCTTGCGGAGGCCGTGGGGGCCGTCGGACATGCACAGGCTCTCTACGCCCAGCCGGGGGATGGGGTTGGTGTACATGAAGTCCGTGCCCGACACCAGGGCCGCCTTCTCCTCCACCGTCATCTGCTGCAAGATCCGTTCGATATCCATAGGCGCCCCCCTTGTCCCTTGTTTACGATACTATTGTATCGGATCGTCCGCCTGTTGTATTGCATTATGGTAATTATTTTCGTATAATCGTAATGGATCGGAGGAATGGATATGAGCGGTGTGGATATGCGGTACGTGGTGGGCTCCATGGCGGCCCTGTCGGGGGTCCCGGTGCGGCTCTACGAGGGGGGAAAGCTGGTCCTGTTCCAAAGCCCGGTGAAGCTCCCCCGGGACCCCATGACCCTCTACGAGGAGGAGATCCGGGCCGTCCGGGGCCACGTGGGCTACTTCGCCACCCCCGATTTCCAGTATTACGGCCTGATCCGCTGCCCCGCCGGCGCCGTCGTCATGGGCCCCACCTCCCAGATCATGGCCGGGGAACAGGATATCAAGGCGCTGGCCTTCCGGCTGGACGTGCCCCCGGCGGAGGTAGGCGCCTTCCTCACCGCCATGCAGGGCATCCAGCGGCTGCCGGTGGAGACCCTTTTACAGATGCTCTGCACCGTGAACCACTTTTTGAACGGCGGCGAGAAGCTGACCCTGTCGGACGTGGCCATCGCCGGCGACGAGCAGCGGACCATCAAGACCAGCCTGGAGCAGCGCCGGACCAAGAAGGTCTACGAGGAGGGGCCGCCCCCCGGGGAGGCCCACAACACCCTGGCCCTGGAGGAGATGCTCATGGACCTGGTGCGCCGGGGGGACACCGCCGCCCTGAAGAGCTGGATGGCCGCGGCCCCCGCCGTCCGGGGAGGCACCATCGCCTCCACCCAGCTGCGGCAGCTTCGGAACACCTTCATCGTCTCCGTGACGCTGGCCGCCCGGGCCGCCATCCGGGGCGGCATGCGGGAGGAGGACGCCTTCTCCCTGTCCGACGGGTTCATCCAGCGGGTGGAGCTCCTCACGGACCCCAGCAAGATCATGAACCTGCAGTACAGCATGGTGTTGGAGTATACCGAGCAGGTGGAGCAGCTCCACCTGGGCCGCCATCCCACCCGGCTGGCCACGGAGGTGGCCAACTACGTGCGCCGCCACCTGTCCGAGCCCGTCAGCGCCGAGAAGATGGCGGAGGAGTTCTACCTGAGCCGCCCCTATCTCTCGGCCCGGTTCAAGCGGGAGACGGGCCTCACCCTGACGGACTACATCCTCACCGAAAAGACGGAGGAAGCTAAGCGCCTCCTCCGCTACTCCGACAAGCCCGCCGCCGCCATCGGGGCGTTTCTTGGCTTCTCCTCCCACGGCCACTTCATCCGCGTCTTTAAAAAATACGCCGGTCAGACCCCCAACGAATACCGCGCCGCCCAGGGCCGATAGGCTCTCTCCGTGTTGCTATCTTCCAGCGGGATCACATGGTGCGCAAAAGCCTCCGGCTCGCGGGACTTCCTTCACGTATTCCGCCGCATATGATCCACATTGGACAGATTGGATAGAAAGAGGCGGCCATGTGCTGTCGACGGCTCCCGCATGAGGAGCATTTCATCAACACCAGCGAGGATTTCACCCAACACCGGGCAGGTCACCTACCCGGTGAAATGCGTCGCCGTGAAATAAAACACCACGAAACTCGGCAAGCGCCTGGGGATCGCCCACGAGGTCAATTATGAGATACATTAAGAAATGCCGGAGCTCTATAAAAAGCTCGCCCCCAAGACACGGCGGTATAAGCACGTTCCTCCCTTTCGAACGAAAAAAGCCCCCGAAGTTTTCGGGGGCTTTTTTGGTGTGGGTGGGAGGCTTATCGGAAATACCGGACCGCGGCTTCGAACATCCGGTTGTCGTAGTTGCCGGGCACGTTTTGGTAGAGGCCGTGGCCGATGCGCTCGCTGTGGCCCATCTTGCCGAAGACGCGGCCATCCGGAGAAGTGATGCCCTCGATGGCGTAGAGGGAGCCGTTGGGGTTGAAGCGCACGTCCACGGTGGCCCGGCCCTCAAGGTCCACGTACTGGGTGGCGATCTGGCCGTTCTCGGCGAGCTGCCGGATCAGCGCCTCGTCGGCCACGAACCGGCCCTCCCCGTGGGAGATGGGCACGTTCACCACGTCGCCCACATCCATGAGGCTGAGCCAGGGGGACTTGTTGGAGGCGATCCGGGTCCGCACGATCCGGGACTGGTGCCGATGGATCAGGTTGTAGGTCAGGGTGGGGCAGCTTTCGTCCGTTTCCATGATCCGGCCGTAGGGCACCAGACCCAGCTTGATAAGGGCCTGGAAGCCGTTGCAGATGCCGCACATGAGGCCGTCCCGGTGGTCGAGGAGGTCCGTGATCCCGTCCTTGATGCGCTCGTTGCGGAAGAAGGCGGTGATGAACTTGCCGCTGCCGTCGGGTTCGTCGCCGCCGGAGAAGCCGCCGGGGATGAACACCATCTGGGCGTTCTGCAGCGCCTTCGCGAACCGGTCCGTGGAGGCCACGATCCCCGCGGGGGTCAGGTTGTTGAGCACCAGGACCACCGGCTCGCCGCCCGCGTCCCGGACGGCTTTGGCGCTGTCGTATTCGCAGTTGGTGCCGGGGAACACGGGGATCAGCACCCGGGGCCGCGCCGCTTGGAATCGGGCTCTGGGATGCTCGTGGGCGGAGAAGCGGAAGGTCTCCACCGGGCCCGGGACCGTGGGGATGTTGCAGGGGTAGACCCCCTCCAGCCGATCCTCATAGACCGACTGCAGGGCTGGCCCGTCCAGGGCCTCGTCGCCCCGGACGAAGGCGAAAGCTTCCGTGGTCTCGCCCAGGGTCAGGGCGCCCTCCACGGGCTCCGTCACCTCCAGCAGGAACCGGCCGGGTTTGTCCGCCAGGAGGGCCTCCAGGGGCACCTCCGGCGCGAACCGGAACCCCAGACCGTTGCCGAAGGCCATCTTCATGACGGCGGCCGCCGCACCGCCCCGCTCCGGGGTGTAGGCGGCCAGGGCCTTGCCTGAATGGATGAGGTCGCTGACCCGGTCGTAGAGGGCCAGCAGGGACCCCTTCTCGGGGAGGCCGTTCTCGTCGTATTCGGGGGAGAGGAGCACCGCCCGGTGGTCCGCCCCCTTGAACTCGTTGGACAGGATGCGCCTGGCCTTCTCCGTGGTCACGGCGAAGGACACCAGCGTGGGGGGCACGTCCAGGTTTTCGAAGGTGCCGCTCATGGAATCCTTGCCGCCGATGGCGCCGATGCCCAGGTCCATCTGGGCTCGGAAGGCTCCCAGCAGGGCCGCGAAGGGCAGGCCCCAGCGCCTGGGGTCCCGGCCGGGCTTGGGGAAGTATTCCTGGAAGGTGAGGTACACGTCCTCGAAGGAAGCGCCGGTGGCCACGAGCTTGGACACGGACTCCACCACCGCGCTGTAGGCCCCGTGGTAGGGGCTCTCGGTGGTGAGGACGGGGTCGTAGCCCCAGGCCATGAGGGAACAGTCGTCGGTATGCTTCTGCTCCAGGGAGATCTTCTGGACCATGGCCTGGATGGGGGTCATCTGGTGCTTGCCGCCGAAGGGCATGAGCACCGTGCCCGCGCCGATGGTGGAATCGAACCGCTCGGAGAGGCCCCGGCGGGAACAGACGTTCAGGTCCTCGGCCAGGCGCTCCATGTTCTCCCGGAACCCGCCGACCAGGGCCTTTTCCTTATGGGCGGGGCGGCCGGTCTCGATGCATATATGCTTGGGCGCGCCGTTGGAATCCAGGAACGCCCGGCTGATGTCCACGATCTTCTTCCCGTTCCACGCCATGACCAGCCGAGGCTCCTCCGTGACCCGGGCCACGGGGCAGGCCTGCAGGTTCTCCTCCTGGGCGATGGCCAGGAAGGCGGGCACGTCCTCCGCCGCCACCGCCACCGCCATGCGCTCCTGGGATTCGCTGATAGCTCCCCGATGGCCACGGACACGCCGCCAGCGCCGAAGTCGTTGCAGCGCTTGATCATGCGGCAGGCCGCGGGGTTTCGGAACAGCCGCTGGAGTTTGCGCTCCTCGGGGGCGTTCCCCTTCTGGACCTCCGCCCCGCAGGTCTCCACGGAATGGGCGGTGTGGGCCTTGCTGGAGCCCGTGGCCCCGCCGATGCCGTCCCGGCCGGTGGAGCCCCCCAGCAAAATGACCACGTCCCCGGGTTCAGGCCGCTCCCGGCGCACGTTTTCTGCGGGCGCGGCGGCGATGACCGCCCCGATCTCCATGCGCTTGGCGGCGTAGCCCGGATGATAGATCTCGTCCACGATCCCCGTGGCGAGGCCGATCTGGTTGCCGTAGGAGGAGTACCCCGCCGCCGCCGTGGTCACCAACTTCCGCTGGGGGAGCTTGCCGGGGATGGTCTCGCTGACGGGCCGGGTGGGGTCCGCCGCCCCGGTGACCCGCATGGCCCCGTACACGTAGGACCGGCCGGACAGGGGGTCCCGGATGGCGCCGCCGATGCAGGTGGCCGCACCGCCGAAGGGCTCGATCTCCGTGGGGTGGTTGTGGGTCTCGTTCTTAAAGAGCAGGAGCCAGGGCTCCTTCTTGCCGTCGGCCTCCACCTCCATCTTCACGGTGCAGGCGTTGATCTCCTCGCTCTCGTCCAGCTTATCGAGCTTCCCGTGGGCCTTGAGGTACCTGACGGCGATGGTGGCCATATCCATGAGGCAGACGGGCTTGGTGCGATGGAGCTCCCGGCGCACGTCCAGATAGCTCTCGTAGGCCTTTTGCAGGAGCTCGTCATCGAAGGTGACCCCGTCGATCTCGGTCAAAAAGGTGGTATGGCGGCAGTGATCGGACCAGTAGGTGTCGATCATGCGGATCTCCGTGATGGTGGGGTCCCGGCCCTCGTCAGCGAAGTACTGCTGGCAGAAAGCGATGTCGTCGGTGTCCATGGCCAGGCCGTAGCCCCGAACGAAGGCCGTTAGGCCCTCCCGATCCAGTTCCCGAAAGCCCGTCAGGGTCTTGACCTCGGTGGGCACGGCGTACTCCACGCGCAAAGTCTCCGGCTTTTGGAGGGACGCCTCCCGGGCCTCCACCGGGTTGACGACGTACCGCCTGATCTCGGCGATCTCATTTTCGGTCAAATCCCCGTAGAGGACGTAGACCCGGGCGGAGCGGATCAAAGGCCGCTCCCCCTGGGAGATGAGCTGGATGCACTGGGCCGCGGAATCCGCCCGCTGGTCGAACTGGCCCGGCAGATACTCCACGGCGAAGACAGCGCCGCCCTTGAGGTCCGGCGTCTCCGTGGCCGTATCCACCTGGGGCTCCGAGAACACGGTCCGGACCGCCTGATCGAAGAGGTCCTTGGAGATGCCTTCCGCATCGTAGCGGTTCAGCACCCGCAGCCCCGTCAGGGAGGCGACGCCCAAAAAGTCCGTCAGCTCCCGGCGCAGGGCCTCCGCCTCCTGATCGAAGGCAGGCTTCTTTTCCACAAAGATCCGATAAACCATCTACGCCTCCAACGCCCGCTTGCCGATGTCGCGGCGATAAAATTTGTTTGCGAAGGTGATCTCTTCCGCCCGTTCATAGGCGAGGGCCAGGGCTTCGGGCAGGGTCGCCCCCGTGCCCACCACGCCCAGGACCCGGCCGCCGCTGGTGACGAGCTTCCCGTCCTTTTCTTTAGCTCCGGCGAAGAGCAAGTGGGGCCGGACGCTCTCGGGCATCTCGATCTCGAAACCCTTTTCATAAGAAAGAGGATAGCCCTTCGAGGCCAGGATCACGCAGGCCGCCGCGCCCTTCTTAAAGCGGACCTCCGCTTCTTCGAGGCGTTCCTCCGTCACCGCCCGCATGATGGTGAACAGGTCGCTTTCGAGGAGCGCCAGCACCACCTGGGTCTCCGGGTCCCCGAAGCGGCAGTTGTATTCGATGACCTTGGGGCCCTGGGGCGTCAGCATGAGGCCGAAGTACAGGCACCCCTTGAAGGGCCGGCCCTCCGCCGCCATGCCCCGGACGGTGGGGAGAAAGATCTCCGCCATGCAGCGCCGGGCCACATCCTCCGTATAGAAGGGGTTGGGGGCCACGGTGCCCATGCCGCCGGTGTTCAGGCCCTGATCGTTGTCCAAAGCCCGCTTATGATCCATGGAGCTGACCATGGGCACGACGGTCTTCCCGTCGGTGAAGGCCAGCACCGACACCTCGGGGCCAGTCAAAAACTCCTCGACGACCACGGTCTCGCCGCTGTGGCCGAACTTGCCCTCGCACATGGCCGCCCGGACCGCTTCTGCGGCTGCTTCCCGGGTCTCGGCGATGACCACGCCCTTGCCGAGAGCCAGGCCGTCCGCCTTGACCACCGTGGGCAGGGGGCAGCCGGCCACATAGGACAGGGCCGCCTCGGGGTCGGTAAAGGTTTTATAGGCCGCCGTGGGGATATGATGCCGCTGCATGAAGTCCTTGGCGAAGGCCTTGCTGCCCTCCAGCATGGCGGCCGCCTTGTTGGGACCGAAGCAGGGGACGCCCTGCCCTTCCAGCAGGTCCACCGCCCCCAGCACCAGGGGATCGTCGGGGGTGACCACGGCGTAGTCGATCCCCTTCTCCTTGGCGAAGGCGGCGATGGCGGGAAGGTCCGTGGCCCCGATGGGCACGCAGGTGGCCTCCCGGGCCATGCCCCCGTTGCCGGGCAGGGCGTACAGCGCCGTGATCTCAGGATTCTCCCGCAGCTTTTTGACGATGGCGTGCTCCCGGCCGCCGCCGCCGATGACCATGACGTTCATAGAGGTCCCCTCAATGGTGGAACAGGCGCATGCCCGTGAAGGCCATGACCATGCCGTGCTTGTCGCAACAGTCGATGACCGCGTCGTCCCGGATGGAGCCGCCGGGCTCCGCCACGTATTTGACGCCGGAGCGGAAGGCCCGCTCGATGTTGTCGGAGAAGGGGAAGAAGGCGTCGGAGCCCAGGGCCACGTTTTGGACGGTGTCGAGATACGCCCGCTGCTCCGCCTTGGTGAAGGGCTCCGGCTGGCGGGTGAAGTACCGTTGCCAGACGCCGTCCGCCGTCACGTCCTCCTCGTTCTGGTTGATATAGCCGTCGATGGCGTTGTCCCGCTCGGGCCGGCCCAGCTCCTTCTTAAAGGGCAGGTCCAGCACCTTGTCCGCCTGGCGCAGGAACCAGGTATCCGCCTTGGAGCCGGCGAGGCGGGTGCAGTGGATGCGGGACTGCTGCCCCGCGCCCACGCCGATGGCCTGGCCGTCCACGGCGTAGCAGACGGAGTTGGACTGGGTGTATTTGAGGGTGATGAGGGACACGATGAGGTCCCGGACGGCGCTGTCGGGCAGGTCCTTCTGGGCGGTGACGACGTTCCCGAGGAGCTCCCGGTCGATCCTGAAGTTGTTGCGCCCCTGCTCGAAGGTGACGCCGAAGACCTGCTTGCGCTCCCGGACCTCCGGCACGTAGTCGGGGTCGATCTCCACCACGTTGTACTTGCCGCCCCGCTTGCTCATGAGGATCTCCAAAGCCTCGGGCTCGTACCCCGGGGCGATGACGCCGTCGCTGACCTCCCGCTTGATGAGTTTGGCGGTGGTCACGTCGCACACGTCGGAGAGGGCCGCCCAGTCGCCGAAGGAGCAGAGCCGGTCCGTGCCCCGGGCCCGGGCGTAGGCGCAGGCCAGGGGGCTATCGTCGAGGCCCGGCACGTCGTCCACGAAGCAGGCCCGCTTCAGCTTGTCCGAGAGGGGCAGGCCCACGGCCCCGCTGGTGGGGGACACGTGCTTGAAGGAGGCCGCCGCCGGCAGGCCCAGAGCCGCCTTCAGCTCCTTCACCAGCTGCCAGGCGTTGAGGGCGTCCAGGAAGTTGATGTAGCCGGGCCGTCCGTTGAGGACCTTCAGGGGCAGGTCGCCGCCGTCCTCCATAAAGATCCGGGCGGGCTTCTGGTTGGGGTTGCAGCCGTATTTGAGTTCGAATTCCTTCATGGTGCCTCCTTATCGATTCTTGTTGAGGATGGTCTCGCTGACGGCCCCGGTCGCAAGGTCCGTGTAGCGCACGTACAGGGAGATCCGGTTGTTCTCGTCCAGGGCGTCCCAAAGGGTCTCGGAGAATTCGTCCATGTCGGCCAACATCTGCACCCGCTCCGGCTCCCCCTGGAAGGTGGGCAGGGGGTTCCCGTCGGTGACGTAGGTGTGGATGAAGTGCCCAAGACCCGCCTTGGCCGGATAGCTGAAGGTGTACCGGGCGCAATCGCTGCCCTCGGCGTCGACGCTCTTTAGGATGCTCAACTCGTAGGTGAAGTCCCCGGCCCCGAAGGTCAGCATGCCGCTGATCCGGGGGGTGAAGTTGGGGCCGTCGGGCTCGAAGCAGCGGGAAGACAGGGCCTCGGAGAAGCTCTTGCCCGCCCGGAGCCCCTGGTACACGGTGTCCGTCTGGTCCCCGTTGGTGACGATGAGCTTGTTCTCGTACTGCCGCAGGGCGGCGTAGATGATGAGGCTGGGGTCCTTCACCCGGCTGGGGTCGAAGGGCTCCGTATAGAGGGCCCCGTCCCGCTCCACGAAGATGCGGTTCCGGGAGTTGTCGCTGCGGCCCATGATGAAGTAGGCCGTGACGGCCTGGGTGCCGTCGGGGGTCTTGCCGACGAGGATGCCCCGGCCCACGTAGGGGTTGCCGGCAATCAGGGCCTTGATGTCGTGGATGCCATAGATGTCCATAGGTGCCTCCTAAAATTTTATTGATTTCCCTTGCGCTCTCTTACGATCTCTCTGCTCACCAGCTCCACGGCCCTGGGGAGGAGCTTCCACTCCGCCTGCTCCATGACCCTGCGCTGCAAGGCTTCGGGGATGTCCCCCGGCTGGATACGGACGGCCTTCTGGTAAATGATCTCCCCGCCGTCCGGGATCTCGTTGACGAAATGGACCGTGGCGCCGGTCACCTTCACACCCCGCTGGAGGGCCGCCTCGTGGACCTTCAGCCCATAGAACCCTTCGCCGCAGAAGGCAGGGATCAGGGAGGGGTGCACGTTCAAAATGCGCCGGGGCCAGCGGCTGGTGAAATCTTCGCTCAAAATGGACAGGAACCCGGCCAGCACGATGAGCTCGATGCCCCGCGCCGCCAAGGCCTCCGTCAGGGCCGCCTCGAAGCCCGCCTGGCCGCCGCAGGCCTTCCGGGTCAGGGTGAGGGCTTCCACCCCCGCCGCCCGGGCCCGCTCCAGGGCGTAAGCGCCCGTCCGGTTGGAGACCACCAGGACCACCTGCCCGTGGGGGAGCTTGCCCGCCGCCTGGGCGTCCAGGATGGCCTGCAGATTGGTGCCGCCGCCGGAGACCAGCACGGCGATCCGGGCTTTACGCATGGCCGCCCTCCTTTCGGGCCGCGCCCGTCAGCAGGGGCAGGATCACGGCCCCCAGGGCGTTGCCCAGGATCACCAGCCACAGGAACGCGAAGGCCTGCAGGCTCACCATGCCCGAGGCCGCAAAATAGAATATGTCCGCGATGGAGTGCTCGAAGCCGCTCAAAATGAACACCGGGATGCAGAACAGGATGCCCAGAGGGGTCTTGCTGTCCCGCCAGGTGCTGACGGCCAGGTACATGAGGACCCCGCAGAAGCCGCCCCGGACCAGGGTCCCCCACCAGGGCTGGGTGAGCTTGCCCCCGCAGAGGGCCAGGGCCCTTTCCCCCAGGTTCGGCAGGGCGGCCCGGATGAGCCATCCGCCCAGCACCGTGGCCACGGCGTTGCCCAGCAGCGCCAGCAGCAGCGTCTCCACCGCTTCCTTGCCGTGATCCTCCGGGAGGAACCCCACCTTGCCCGTGAAGAGGGCGTAGCCCTTCATACAGATGCACAGCAGCGCCACCGAAAACAGCACCGCGCCCACCACCCGGTTTTCCACGGCCAGGAACACCGCGCCGCCCAGGCAGATGCAGATCCCCGCCGCCATGCCGGATGCGATCTTCTTCAGCATATGACGATCCTCTCCTCGCTTTTTTCGATGACGCCGATCCGGTAGGCGTCCTCCCCGTTGTCCCGCAGGATGGCCAATGCTCGGTCCGCGTCCTCCGGGGCCACCACCAGGCTCATGCCCACGCCCATGTTGAAGGTGTTGAACATGTCCCGCTCGGAGATGCTACCCCGCTTCTGGATGAGATCGAAGATGGGCAGCACCCGCACGGCGCTCCGGTCGATCCGGGCCCCCAGGCCCTGGGGGATGCTCCGGGGGATGTTCTCGTAGAAGCCGCCGCCGGTGATGTGGGAGATGCCCTTCACCGGGACCTCCTTCAGCAGGGCCAGCACCGGCTTCACGTAAATCTTTGTCGGCGTCAGCAGCGTTTCGCCCAAAGACCGGCCATGGAGCTCCGCCACGGGAGCTTTGAGGTCCGCGCGCTCCACGTCGAAGACCTTGCGGACCAGGGAGAAGCCGTTGGAATGGACGCCGCTGGAAGGCAGGGCGATGACCACGTCCCCGGGGGCCATGGTCCCCTTGTCGATGATCCGGGGCCTGTCCACGATGCCCGTGGCGTAGCCCGCTAAGTCGTACTCGTCCTCCGGGTAGAAGCCGGGCATCTCGGCGGTCTCGCCGCCGATGAGGGCCGCCCCCGCCTGGACGCAGCCGTCGCACACGCCCTTGACGATGTCCGCGATCCGCTCCGGCACGTTCTTGCCGCAGGCGATGTAGTCCAGGAAAAACAGGGGCTTGGCCCCGCAGCAGATGATGTCGTTGACGCACATGGCCACGCAGTCCACGCCCACGGTGTCGTGCTTGTCCATGAGGAAGGCCAGCTTCAGCTTGGTGCCCACCCCGTCGGTGCCGGAGACCAGCACCGGCTCGGCCATGCCGGCAAGATCCGGCACGAACAGGCCGCCGAAGCCGCCGATGTCGGAGCAGACCCCCGCCGTGGCGGTGCGGGCGATGTGGCCCTTCATCAGCTCCACGGCCTTATACCCGGCGGTGATGTCCACGCCCGCCGCGGCGTAGGCTTCGGACCTCGAATCAGTGATCATCCTTTACTCCTTTCCGTTCCAGCAGTAGGTGCACAGCTCGCAGGGGTCGAGACCGATGGCCTTCACGATCCCTTCCAGGGATTGGAAATCCAATGAGGCGAAGTGGAACCGGTCCGCGATGGCCCGCCGCAGGTTTTTGCCCCGTTCCGTGGCGCCGTCGCTGTATTCCTCCAGATGGGAGAAGCCCTCCTCCCCCTCCAGCTCCAGGATGACCCGCCGGGCGATGAGCTCCATGTCGGAGGTGGCCCGGGAGAAGTTCAGATACTTGCAGCCGAAGAGGATGGGCGGGCAGGCGGAGCGCATATGGACCGAGCGGGCGCCGTTCTCGTAGAGGAACTCCACCGTCTCCTTGAGCTGGGTGCCGCGGACGATGGAATCGTCCACGAACAGCAGATCCTTGCCCTGGATGAGCTCGTGGACGGGGATCTGCTTCATCTTGGCCACCCTATCCCGGTCCTTCTGGTCCTGGGGCATGAAGCTCCGGGCCCAGGTGGGCGTATACTTGATGAACGCCCGGGCGAACTTCTTGTTGCTTCGGTTGGCGTAGCCGATGGCGTGGGGCGTCCCGGAATCGGGCACGCCGCCCACGTAGTCGATATGGTCCGTGAAGCCGTTCTTCTCGTCCTGCTCCGCCATGAGCTCCCCGTTGCGGTAGCGCATGGCCTCCACGTTGACCCCCTCGTAGCTGGAGGTGGGGTAGCCGTAGTAGCTCCACAGGAAGGAGCAGATGCGCTTCTTGGGGCCGGGGGGCACCAGCTGGGTGATCCCGGCGGGGGTGATGTGCACGATCTCCCCGGGGCCCAGCTCCCGCTCGTCCTCGAAGCCCAGCTTCTGGTAGGCGAAGGACTCGAAGGAGACGGCGTAGCCGTCCTCGCTTTTGCCGATGTGGACGGGCAGCCGGCCCACCCTGTCCCGGGCGGCGATGAGGCTGCCGTCGTCCTTCAGGATCAGCACGGAGGCGGTGCCCTCGATCTGCTCCTGGGCGTAGCGGATGCCTTCGGCAAAGTCGGTCTTCTGGCTCATGACGGCGGAGAAGAGCTGGGTGCTGTTGACCCGCCCGCCGGTCATGGCGTCGAAGTAGCCGCCCTCCCGCTCCAGGCAGTCCTGGATGAGCTTGTCCGCGTTGTTGATGACGCCGATAGTGCAGATGGCGTAGTTGCCCAGGCGGGACCGGACCAGCAGGGGCTGGGGGTCCGTGTCGCTGATGCAGCCGATGGCGCTGACGCCCCGCATCTCCTGGAACACCTTTTCGAACTTGGTGCGGAAGGGGGCGTTGTCGATGTTGTGGATCTTCCGCTGCAGGCCGACCTTGGGGTCGTAGGCGGCCAGGCCCCCTCGGCGGGTGCCCAGGTGGGAGTGGTAGTCCGTGCCGAAGAACACGTCCCCCAGGCATTCCCGTGTGGAGGTAATCCCGAAGAATCCTCCCATGGGCTCACGCCTCGGCGAAGAAGAGCTTGGAGAGGGTCATGGGCTCGATGTACTCCCCGTCCTTGTAGACCCGCATGTTGCCGGAGGCGATCTCGTCGATGAGCATGACGGAGCCGTCGGCGTCGTAGCCGAACTCGAACTTGATGTCGTAGAGGACCAGGCCCTTCTCCTTGAGGTCGTCGGCCACGATCTGGGTGATGCGCTGCGTCATTTCCTTGATGGCGTCGTACTGCTCCGCCGTCATGACGCCCAGGACGATGAGGCCGTCCTTGGTCACCAGGGGGTCGCCCTTCTCGTCGTTCTTGAAGGTGGTCTCCACGTAGGCGGGCAGGTCCGCGCCCAGCTCCACGTAGTCGCTGTAGCGGCGATAGAAGCTGCCCACGGCCTTGTGGCGGCAGATGACCTCCAGCCCCTTGCCGAAGACCTTGGCGGGCAGGACCTCCATGGTGGTGTTCTGAAGGTCCGCGGACACGAAGTGGGTCTTGATGCCGGCGGCGTTGATCTTCTCGAAGAAGTAGATGGACATCCTGAGGTTCACGTCGCCCACGCCCTCGATGGTGAGGCCGATGCTGTTTTCGCCGGGATCGAACACGCCGTCCTTGCCGGTGCAGTCGTCCTTGAACTTCAAGAGGTAGTTGCCGTTGTCGAGAGCGTACACGTTCTTGGTCTTGCCGGTATACACGAGTTTCATAGCCTGTTCTCCTTATCAGATTTGTCGATATCTATTGCAGCGCGGACGAAAGGGCCGCGTCCTTTTTCAGCACGTTTTGGGCATCGGTCCGGCGCTTGTCCGCCAGCTTTTGCGCCAGCTCGCCGTCCTCCACCGCCAAGATCTCGATAGCCAGCAGCGCGGCGTTGACGCCGCCGTTCAAAGCTACGGTGGCCACGGGGATGCCGCTGGGCATCTGCACGGTGGACAAAAGGGCGTCCAGGCCGTCCAGGGCCCCGCCCTTGCAGGGGATGCCGATGACGGGCAAGGTGGTGTTGGCGGCGATGGCGCCCGCTAAATGGGCGGCCATGCCCGCCGCGGCCACGATCACCCCGAAGCCCTTTTCCCGGGCGCTCCGGGCGAAGTCCCGGGCCTGGTCCGGGGTCCGATGGGCCGAGAAGACGTGGACCTCGAAGGGCACGCCGAAGGCCTTGAGAGTGTCCACAGCCTTCTGCGCAACGGGCAGATCGCTGTCGCTGCCCATGACGATGGCAACTTTTTTCATGTCGGTTTCCTCCCCAAAAAAGAAATGATGGGCATATTGAATCCAGCGGGTTCAACAATGCCCAGACGGTCGGCAACATATGGCGCTCCCTGTTCCTCTGCGGTGCTCCGCATTCTCCCGTCAGTCGCAAGGGGCGGCGTTGAAAAACACATGTATTTATACCATGCGCCCCCGGGTCCTGTCAAGGAAGATGAGACAAAATATATCGTGTTTCCGTACTGTTTCGAAAAGGCGGCGAAAATAATTCGTTTTCGTCCCGCCGGAAGAAGAAAAAAATCTGCCGAAAGTCATATTTGCTGTTGACAGACGGACGTTGTGTCCCTATAATACATCCAGTGCTTTAAGGCAGGTCCAGCGAGGCCTCCAAGGACGGCGATACTGCGGTATCATAGCGAAAAACGAATCTTTTTTGCGGCTCTCCTTGGATGGGGGAGCCGCTTTTTCGCGAGGCGGATGTCCCCATGTCTGGCCAAAATAAGCCCCCGACAGGGCAGAATTTGGAGGACAACATCCATGTCAAACGAACCCAAGAACCAACACAAAGACGTCGACTACTCCTTTGAACCCGTACCCGGCAAGGCGCGCAAGGGCTTTCTGCCCATGTTCTTCATCATGCTGGGCTTCACCTTCTTCTCCGCCAGCATGTCCGTAGGCGCCAAGCTGGGCAACGGCCTGGATCTGGGCGGCTTCGTATGGGCCGTGCTCATCGGCGGTCTCATCCTGGCGGCCTATACCGGCGCCCTGGGCTACATCGGCAGCGAGTCGGGCCTGTCCTTCGATTTGCTGGCCCGCCGCTCCTTCGGCCGCTTCGGCTCCTACCTACCCTCCGCCATGATCTCTCTCACCCAGATCGGCTGGTTCGGCGTAGGCGTGGCCATGTTCGCCATCCCGGCCGCCGAAGTGCTCCACGTGAACCCCATCCTGCTGGTCATCCTTGGCGGCGTGTGCATGACCGCCTCCGCTTACTTCGGCATCAAGGGCATGGAGATCATCAGCTACATCTCCGTGCCGCTGATCGCGATCCTGGGCATCTACTCCATGATCGCTGCCACCCGGCAGGGCGGCGGTCTCAACGCCATCTTCGCCCAGAACGCCGGCTCCCTGACCCTGTTCTCCGGCGTCGGTCTGGTCATCGGCTCCTTCGTGTCCGGCGGCACCGCCACGCCCAACTTCACCCGGTTCTCCCGGACCAATAAGATCGCCGTCATCACCACCGTCATCGCCTTCTTCATCGGCAACACCCTCATGTTCGCCTTCGGCGCAGTGGGCGGCGCCTTCACCGAGATGGACGACATCTTCTACGTCATGATCGCCCAGGGCCTTACCGTCCCCGCCCTCATCGTCTTGGGCGCCAACATCTGGACCACCAACGACAACGCCCTCTACACCGGCGGATTGGGCCTGGCTAACATCACCGGCGTGCGCAAGCGCCCCATGGTCATCGTCAGCGGCATCATCGGCACCGTGGCCGCCATCTGGCTCTACAACAACTTCATCGGCTGGCTCAACTTCCTCAACGCCACCCTGCCCCCCATCGGCGCCATCATCATCCTGGACTACTTCCTGAACCGGGAGAAGTATCGGGGTGAGGACCAGCAGAAGGTGTCCGTCAACTGGGGCGCCGTTCTGGGCGTGGTCGCCGGCGCGCTGGTGGGCAACTTCGTAAAATGGGGCATCGCCTCCGTGAACGCCATGGCGGTGGCCTGCGCCTGCTATCTCGTCTACACCAAGGTCCTGAAGAAGTAAAGCACCGACTGTGTAAAAGGAGAACGACCATGCTGTACACCAACGCGCGCATCGAAAACGCTCTGAAGACCCAGGATATCCGGGTGGAGAACGGCCTCATCACCGCCATCGAGGACAAGCTCTCTCCCCTGCCCGCAGAGGCGGTCGAGGACCTGGGCGGAAAGCTGGTTCTGCCTCCCTTCGTGGAACCTCACGTCCATCTGGACACCACCCTGACGGCGGGAGACCCGGTGTGGAATATGTCGGGAACCCTGTTCGAAGGCATCGAATGCTGGGCCAAGCGGAAGGAAAAGCTCAGCGCCGCGGACGTGAAGGATCGGGTCCGCCGGGCGGTGCGGCTCTATGCCGCCAACGGTGTCCAGTTCATCCGCACCCACGTGGACGTCACCGACCCCAGTCTGGTGGCTCTCAAAGCCATCCTGGAGGTGCGGGAGGAGCTGCGCGGCTTGGCCGACATCCAGGTGGTGGCCTTTCCCCAGGAAGGGATTTTGAGCTTCCCCAACGGAAAGGGGCTCATGGAGGAAGCGGTGAAGCTGGGCGCGGACGCCGTGGGCGCCATCCCCCACTTCGAATTCACACGGGAATACGCCGTAGAATCTCTGAACTACGCCTGTGAGCTGGCGGCCCGGTACGGCCTGCTGATGGACGTGCATTGTGACGAGACCGACGACGACCAGTCCCGCGGATTGGAAACTCTGGCCACCCGAGCCCTGGAGCTGGGTCTCAAGGACAGGGTCACCGCCTCTCACACCTGCGCCATGCATTCCTACAACAACGCTTACGTGCTCAAGCTCATGCGGCTTTTGAAGATGAGCGAGATCAACTTCGTGGCCAACCCGCTGGTGAACACCCATCTGGAGGGCCGCGTGGACACATACCCCAAGCGCCGGGGCGTGACCCGGGTCAAGGAGCTGACCGCCGCCGGTATCAACGTGGCCTTCGGCAACGACGATCTCTTCGACCCCTGGTATCCCATGGGCTGCGGCACCATGCGGGACACGGTGTATCTGGGCCTGCACGTGACCCAGATGATGGGCCGGGAGGAGATCCTGAACAGCTATCGCTTCGTGACGACCAACGCCGCTCGGGTCCTGCACCTGGGCGACAGCTATGGCTTGAAGGCGGGCAACCCCGCCAGCTTCGTGGTCATGGACGCCGGCGATTACTATGAGGCCCTGACCAACAACGTCCCTGTGATCCTCTCCGTCCGCAAGGGCAAGATCGTCGCCCGCACCTGCCCCGCCCGCCGGGAAGTGATGGGCTGAGCCGATCCCGGTGATAACCAAAAAGCGCAAAAGAATCCAGGCGGGAGAAGTCTTATAAGGGGCTTCTCCCCATGAAAGAATACCGGATTGCTCGATAATTCCAGCAATCCGGTATTCTTTGTTTGTCAACCCTTCAGACAGATGCCCAAATCGTTTTTGATCCGAAACTTTCTTATGAGCACCCGCCATTAGGGGGGGTCGCGTTCACGTCACGCCGCCGGGGCGACGGATTCGCTGTCGATGGGGATGTCGAAGATCACGTTGTCGGGAGTGGCCTTGCGAGTGACGCCGTCCCCGTAGATGGTGGCCCAGTCGTCCTTCATGGAGACGGGCACCCAGTCGTATTCGGCGCAGAGCTTCTCCATCTTCTCCGCCTTCGACGCGCTGCCGTTCTCCCGGACCTCGTCGTCGCAGCAGAGCATGAAGGCCATGCTGGGATAGGGGTTGTTGCTGGTGACGAACTCCGCCATGCTGGCGTCCCCGGTGCTGTTGCCGAAGGACAGGACCGGCTGCTTGCCGATCTCCTGGAGGATCACGACTCGCCGCCCAGGACCACGTCGTCCCCGTCGGTGAACACGTAGTCGAGGCCGTCCGCCTCCCCCTGCTGCCGGGCCACCAGCGTCTCGTCGGAGCCGATGATCTGCTCCGCGGGCACGGGAAGCAGGGAATCCTTCACGATGCCCCGGACGATGAGCCGGTCCGTGCCGCTGACCACGTAGACCTTGAAGTCGTTGGCGATCAGGTAGTCCACCACCTGGAGCATGGGCCGGTAGAAGCCCTCGCCGATGGTCATGCCCTCGTACCCCCGGGCGGGCAGGTCACGGAACATCTTGCAGTAGGCCTCGAACTCCGGCACGGTCATGCCCGCGAAGGCGGAGGCCACGGACCTGCCGTGGTCCACCTCCAGGCCCGAGGCGGACTTGCCGGTGAGGATCATGTCCTGGATCTTTTTGGCGGTCTCCCGCTCGAAGTCGGTGGCCTTGTCCCTGTAGTCCTCGTCCTGGGTCACCCGGTAGAGGAGGAGGCTGTAGTCGAAGTAGACCGGGTCCGTCTCGCAGAACAGCGTGCCGTCCAGATCGAACACCGCGATCCTATCCTCCGGCGGGATGTAGCCCACGCCCTGGGAGGTGATCATATCCATATAGGCCGTCAGGGCGTCCTTGGCGAGGGCCCCCTCGGTCCACAGGGACAGGGGCGCGGTGGGTTCCGGCGTAGGCGCAGGTTCCGCGGTGGGCGCCGGGGTGACCTCCACCGTGACGGTCTCCTTCACGATCTCCTTCACGGGGGGCCTGCCCAGCAGGTACGCCGCCGCGCCGCAGGCGATCAGGGCGACTGCGGTGGCGACGATGGCTATGGCTTTCCAGCGGTTATTGGTTTTCGATGCTTCGTTCATGGTCTCAAATGTCCTTTCTGTTTCGACGGATGCGCTTGCGGCTGGAGGAGATGGCCCCCTGGGGGCAGACCAGCACGCACAGGTGGCAGCCCACGCACCTCTTGCCGTCCAGGAAGGGCCGCCGGTCCTTATCGAGGCGGATGGCCTGGTGGCCGCCGTCGGCGCAGGAGATGACGCAGCGGCCGCAGCCCACGCACTTCTCCCGGTGGAACTTGGGGAAGATGACGGTATCCCGTTCCAGTACGTCCGTGGTGTCGCTGACGGAGTCGAGGGCCAGGCCCCGGGCTTCGTTCACGCTGGAAAAGCCCTTCTCCGCCAGGTAATACCCAAGGCCCGCCTTCAGGTCCTCGATGATCCGGTAGCCGTACTGCATGACGGCGGTGGTGATCTGGATGCTGCCGCCGCCCAGGAGGATGAATTCGAGGGCGTCCCGCCAGGTCTCGATGCCGCCCATGGCGCTGATGTGCATGCCCTGCAGGCGGGGGTTCTGCCCCAGCTCCGCGATGAACCGCAGGGCG
>CADACQ010000021.1 GCA_902786465.1 uncultured Eubacteriales bacterium
CGGTTGAATCTCCTGATGCTGGACCCTCACATCCCCGCCGGCGCGAAGCTGTACTAATCATCACCACATAGCACCTTGGAAGTGTCCAAGGTGCTTTTTGCTTATTTGTTTCTCTTTCCGCTGTTTGCGGTTCCACGAACTTCTTCGTGATAGAAGTAATCTACGATGATGGGATGTCCCTGTGGAACTCTCTCATAGGGAGTTTCATTGTCCACGAACCTGCAGCCGTACTTCTTGGCAATCTCTTCGGCTTTCTTTTCAAGTGCTTCGAAATAGCTGCGGTTTTTCTTGTTATAGATTTCATCATACAGCGGCGTCAGATCCGGGTATTTCTCTGCAATATAATCCATGATGGTCTTCTTAAAACCGCCTCGCAGGTTCAGATTCTCCAGCCATACCAGATCACACTGATTCTTCGCCTGTTCTATGATTGCCTCGATATCCGTGATTCCGGGGAATACGGGAGAAATGAAGCAGACGGTACGGATGCCGGCATCATAGATTTGTTTCATCGCGGCAAGCCTGCGTTCGATGCTGACGGCAGTATCCATGTCGTCCTTGAAGCTTTCATCCAGTGTGTTGACCGACCAGGAGACTGTCAGTCTGTTATTCCTGTTGATTTCTTTCAACAGATCCAGATCGCGGAGTACCAGATCAGACTTTGTGCAGATCAGGATATCCGCGCCGCTGTCCTTCAGCTCCTCCAGAATCTTTCTGGTCTTTCCAAAGGTTTCCTCCAAGGGATTATAACCATCGGTAACCGTACCGATAATTACCTTCTGCCCGGCATATTTCTTCGGATTTGTGATTTCAGGCCATTCCTTGACATCCATGAATGTGCCCCAGTCTTCCGTATGTCCTGTAAAACGCTTCATGAAAGAAGCGTAACAATATCTGCAGGCATGAGGGCATCCGACATAGGGATTGACAGAATAGCCTCCCAGTGGTGCGTTGGATTTTGTCATCACGCTCTTTGTTTCTACATAGCCTACCTTGACCTGCCGTTCCATTTCTTCTGTTCCTCCATGACTTTATTAAATGCAGCAGGAAGCTCCTGTATCATGTTTTCTTCTCCGAGAATCGAAACAAGGTCTTCCTTCATAAATACCGGAATCTTTAAAGCGTGAGCCTGCTTTGTCAGGCTGTATGCCCATGCTGGTTCCGTATGTACTTTCTTCTTCATTGCGCCGGTCATCGTACCGACCACGATCCAGTCGATCCCGGTGAGGTCAACTTCTCCCGGATCATCAAAAAGCGGTTCGAATGTCACGTGATAATGCTTTGCGCGGACATTCTCCTTCAGTGCCTGCAACCGCCACAGTTCTGATTTTCTGGTGATCGTCACACCAAACCAGGCATTGGAAAGGTCGGTATTGATCTTCAAAAGATCCGGCCGCTTAGATAAAAAGACGGCTTCATGCTGCGGATGCTCCCGCAACTTCTGAAATGCAGCCTCAAGCCATTCTTCTTTCCAGGCGCATAAATCACTCATGCCGGTCAGCAGCCAGTTGCCGGGTTTTTCCCGTTCCAGGATCTTAAGCTTCTGCTCGTAGTATTCCGGTTTGGAAAAATCATCTGTGATATGAAATCTCCGGCAGTTGTTCCGGGCATAGCAATAATCACATCCGACCGGGCAGCCAATCACAAGATTCAGGTTTTTGATCAGGTCTTTGATACACTTACTCATTCCGGCTGCCACCCTTCCAGATTCAAACGGATTCTTTCCAGATGCTCCTCAAAGTTCCGGATCTCCTCTTCCGCAAAACCCTGATAAAAAATGGTGCTCATCCTGTCAGAGACGGCGTCATAATCTTCCTTCATTGCTTTGGCTTTATCGGTAAGGAAGATGAGGGTCTTTCTTTTGTCTCCGGAATCTTGCTGACGGATGATTAAACCGGATTTTTCCATACGTTCAAGCATCGTCGTCAAAGAAGTAATAGCCAGCCCGCACCTCTCTGCGATTGTTTTGATCGGCACTCCGTCTTCTTGCCAAAGCACATAGAGTATCCTGCCCTGAGCGCCATTAAACGCTTCGATTCCCTGGGCTGTCAGTATTTTCTCAAACACCCGGTCCCCTAATTGTTTGATCTTGGAAATCTGGAAGCCACCGTTGGTTCGCACAATAATTCTCCTATATAGTAATATATTGCTACTATATAGGAGAATCCTGCTTTTGTCAACAGTCATTTTTATGATCTGATGAAACCGCCTGGGCTTTCACCGGTCATCTACAGTACGCCCTCTATTCCCGGTAGAGATTCATCAAATAAGGTTTTATACAGCAGCAGAATCATTTTACATAGCGCCAAACGAAATCGCTCCCTTCTGCATCAAGGCGGGCGTATCACAGCTCCTTGAGATAGAACCGGTTCATGGTGGTATGCACGACGGTGGGCGGGCGGTCGATCTGCCGGTAGCCGGAGCGCTCGTATTCGCGGATCGCCGCGGAGAGGTTGGTGTGGGTCTCCAGGTAGATCTGCCCGTAACCCATGGCCCGGGCCGCCTCCTCGATATGGCGGATCATCCCGTACCCCAGGCCCCGGCCCCTGGCCGATTGATCCAGATACAGCTTTTGCAGTTCGCAGCAGTCCGGCAGCCCCGCAAACTCCGCCGCGCCGATGCCGCCGATCACGGTCCCGTCCCGCAGCAGCACGTGGTAGCACCGGCCGGGGCGATCGTAATAGGCGCTCAAACGGTCCAAAGACGCATCGAAATACGCCGTGCCGGGGATGTCCAGCCCATGGGCTTTCAGGGCATCGCGAACGATCCGGGCCATGGCCGCGTCATGCTCGGGGGTGATGGGCTTCCATTCCGTCATCGCCGCTGCCTCCCCAAGGGTCTCTTATCGTTCGAACCGCTCCACGACGGTTTCGGTCACATATTCCGGCTTGATGGCGCCCAACCGTGCGAAGTGGGGCGTCTCACCATGGGCTTTCAGCGCGGCCGCGTCCTGCCACTTTTCCACCAGCAAGAGCTCGTCGCCGTCGTCCGCCGGGTAATAGTAGTCGTATTTGAGGTTGCCTTTTTCTCCACGGCAGGCTTCGTCGATGCCCTCCGCCATGATCCGCTCCAAAAAGGCGTCCCGCATCCCCGGCTTGCATCTGTACGTCACGTTCAATACGATCATGGGGCCCCTCCCTATTACGGATCAGATGATCCCCAGGGGGATCAGGACAGCCAGGAGGATCGCCACCAGGGCCCACTCGGTGATGAGAAAGGCCCGGCGCTTTTTGGGGGGCAGGTCCGGCACGTAGTTGCTGGCCAGAAAGAAGGGCACGTAGGTGGTGATGAACACAGGCAGCACGCCCCACCATTTGTAGACCCAGATGAAGGAATGGTTGCTGGTGCCCGCCAGGAAGGACTCGAACAGGGCGAACAGCAGCGCCATCTCCAGGGCGCCCACCAGCTTGCAGCTGACGCCGCCCTTGCCGTTTTTCGCAAAATACCGGCGGGTCCGGTCCTGGGGCAGCATCTTGAAGGAGATGATGCCGGCCAGGGAGAACATCATGGACAGCTCCCAGCAGACGCCGATAAGCAGGATGAAGGTGGTGGACTCGTTGGACACCGCCCAGAGCGGGTAGCCCGTCACGTGGGCGATGACGGCGTTGGCGATCTCATAGAGCCAGTGGACCCCGTAGAGGGCCAGGCCCGCGCAGACGATCTCGGTGTTCCTCTTGTGGATCTCCGACCAGTAGACGTAGAAGACCACCGCCAGGATAAAGATGAAGGTCCAGTTGAAATTCTCCGTGCTCCTGACCAGGATGCTGTCCACCAGGCTCTTCGATCCCGACGAGCCGTCTCCCCAGAAAACGAACATGTGTCATACCTCCTTGTATCGTATTGTTTGCGCCGCGTTTTGTATCGTCACATGGCGACGATCGCCCCGAAGACGTTGATCCAGCCGAAGCTCATGGCCGTCACGCCTGCTTCACGGGGGGCTTTTCCGCCTGCTCGATCACCTTTTTGTAGGGCATGGCCATGCCCTCGGTCATCCTGCCGCCGATCTTCTTCTGAAGCTTCTTGTTCTTCATCAAGCCGCCCACCAGGTACATGGCCCAGATCCGGCCCCGGTGCTTCTGGGGGAAGTCGTCGTAGAAGCCGTGGGCTTTATAGAACTTATGGTCGGCCCGCATAAGGCCCTGCATCTGGTAGATGAGGTCCCGGAAGATCTTGAGGCCGCCCACGCCGAAGAAGTTTTGGGGCTGCTGGTAGTCGTTCACGATGGCGTAGGCCAGGGTCTCACAGAGCTGGTCGATCTCCCGCTCCGGATCGGCTTCGTCGGTGGCGACGCCAACGAGGTAGTTGCCGCCCACCTGGGCCCGGGCCTCCATGAGCAGGCGCAGGTTCTCTTCCCGGCTCAGGGGCCCGTCCACCAGATACCCCACGGGCTTGCCCATGGTGACGGTCCTGTGTCCGTTGCAGAACTGGCGGTCGTCGTAGAGCTTGAAGCGATAGCCCATGGAGTGATCCCGGATCGAATAGGCGTAGACGATGGCGTCGGCGGTCTGGATGTTCTCCCGAAGGTAGCTGTCGAAGCCGTCCTTGTAGACGCAGGCGCCGTCGGCGGCGCAGTGGAAGCACCCCAGGCACCCGCCCGCGAAGGGGAAGGCCTTGAGATCGACGATGCGGGTCTCATAGGGCAGCCGGGCCGTGAACCGGTCGATCATGGCGTTCAGGGCGTCCGCCGTCCCCGCCTCCCGATCGGTGACGATCACCACCGTGCCGGGCTTCTTTTCCGGCAGCGGTCCCTCCGCCTTAGCAGGGACGATCCGGAAGAAGGGCTCCGGCGCTCCCTGCCGGAATGGCTGGGCAAAGCCATGGTCCATCTGCCAGAGGACGAAGCGGAAGAAGTCCTCAGCCTCCCGGCGTCCCTTCTCCGTCAGCAGGTCCTCCATGTCGGCGGACAGGCCCCGCACATAGCGCAGGCCCATGTCCTCGAAGTTGTCCTCCATAAAGCGGTGGGCGGTCACGTCGTAGAAGTGCTTGGAGGTGGTGATCTGAGTAGCGTACTTTTGGGAAAAGTCCACGCCGCTGCCCTTCATGAGCTCCACGAACCGATGGAGCTGGGCCGGCGCCAGGAAGGTATAGACCGGGTAGGCGAACAGAAGCAGGTCCGCGGCCTGGAGCTTATCCCACGCCTCGGAAAAATCCTTCTCGAACTGCCGGATGCGCTGGCCCACGTGGAGGGTCTCGAAGCTCACCTCGGGGAACTTCTTCTCGATATACTTGACCGTGAACAGCGTGACGCTGTCCTCCCCCGCCGGGGACCCGTTCAATACCAATACCCGCATATATCCTCTCCTTCTTTGATCCTTACACATGCCCCGATTCAGGGCTTCCAGAGGTACAGACCCTCTCCCGCAGCCAATGTCCTGAGCAGGTCGAGCAGCGGTTCGTCGGGATCGTACACCGTGAGATACAGCTCGTCCGGGTCGGAGACGATCAAGGCGTCTTCCATCAGGAGGCAGACGTGCCGCGTTCGAATGGCTTCGGCGATCTCCTCGGGGGGCGGATTCATTTCGCCCTCCTCGTCCAGAGAAAGGCTCCGGTAGCAGTTCAGCTTCAGGATCGCCTTTATGTGCCTTTCCTTCACGGCCGCCAGCCGGGAGGGCTCCAGGAAATACCGTTCCACAGCGAAAAACTGTCCTGGGCTATCTTCCTTCACCTGCTCGGGCAGGATGTCCAGGACCCAATATGGCTTTTCCAGCAATTCTTCTATGCTTCTCATCCTGCTCCGTTCCTCAGTCGTAGGTCTCCGCGGTGATGGCGTCCAGGTCCACGTCGCGGGTCTCCTTCACCTTGGTCATGAGGACAAGCAGGGACACCGCCATGAAGGGGACGCAGATGCAGAGGAAGAGGAGGTCCATGGACACGAAGTTCTGGAGCACGATGAACAAGGCCTGGCCGATGAACATGCCCGCGCCGATCATCACCGAGATGGTGCCCATGACCGAAGCCCGCATGCCAGAGGGAGAGGACTCCGCGGGCATGGTTAGGATCAGGGTATCGGACATGGACCAGAGGCCGCCGATGGAGCAGCCGTAGAAGATGCCGGCGGCCACGGGGCCCCACTGGAGGCGGCAGGCCAGGACGAACAGCAGCAGGCCCAGGAGGGCCAGGCTCCCCAGGATCAGGCAGGCTTTCTTGCGGCCCAGCTTATCGGAGAAGAAGCCGCTGGTGATGGTGACCACGCCGTTGACCAGGGGATAGATGATGAGAGCGACGGCCACCAGCTCCGTGGCCATGGCCCCCTCCATGACGGTGGCGTAGTAGGAGGTATAGAAGGTGGTGGCGAAGAACAGGAAGCCCGCGATCAAGATCCAGCGGAGCTGCCGGTTCATGAAGATGAACTTGACGGCCCGGAACACGCCGCCCTGCTCGGCGGTGCCGGACTTCTTGTCCTCCGCCGCACGGAGCTGCCGCTCCTCAGGCGTCATGGACAGGAAGGAGCGCCGCTGCTCCACGAACACCGGCGTCTCCCGCATGAGCAGATAGGAGCCCGCGCCCACCACGATGGCAACGATGACGGGGATGAGGTACACCATGCGCCAGCTGGTCGGCACGTCCTCCTTTAGAAAGACCTTCGAAAGCACGCCGATCAAAGACACGCTGATGAGGGCGATGCCCTTGGCCACGAAGCTGTAGGTGGCCCGCTTCTCCTTGGGCGCGGTCTCCATGATGTAGAGGACCTGCATGTCGTTGGGGGTGAAGAACATCATGAAGAGCATGCCCAGGATGTACTGGACGGCGCTCTGGCTGGTCATGACGATGAGCATGCCCACGCCCATACCGATGGTGTTGATCATGAGGAACAGGCGGCGGCCGAACCGGTCGGACAGGGCTTTATAGAAGGGCGAAACGATCAAGAACAGGTTGGACGCCACGGACCAGGGGGCCACGGTGTTGATGGCGGTCTTGTATTCCACCGAGTTCACGTCCCGGGACCCGATCTTGAACAGATCGAACAGGGCGTAGGGCTGCATGGCGGAGTTCACGTTGGACGTGATCTCGTCCACGATGTAGATGATCGTCAGCACGATCATGGTGAACAACAGGTAATAGACGCCCTTGGGGCGCCGGGATTCCCGCTGGAGCCGCACAAGCTCCCGCTGCTCCCGAGCCATTTGGTTTTTCAAGGTCAAGTCCTCCTTCAACTATGATAAAGGGCAGTCAGCCGCCGTTCGCGGCGTTCCCATTATACCAAATCCCGCGAGAAAGCACAATCCCGCGACGGAGGAAACGGATCGGAAAACTGTTGCCACAGGGCAAAAATGGGCGTATACTTAAAGTTAAGAGTCGATCCCTGGCCGGACCCCACGGCCGGGGCACGCGAAACGATCAATCTGAAAGGAGCTGTATACATGAACATCGAGCAGAAGAAAGACGGCAAGGCGCTGGTGCTGGCCCCGGAGGGCCGTTTGGACACCATGACCGCCCCGCAGCTGGAGGCGGCGCTGCAGGAGGCCCTGCCCGGCGTGGAGGAGCTGACCTTCGATTTTGAGAAGCTGGAGTATATCTCTTCTGCCGGTCTGCGGGTGCTCCTGTCCGCCCAGAAGACCATGAACAAGCAGGGGGCCATGAAGGTGATCCATGCCAACGAAATGATCATGGAGATCTTCGAGGTCACCGGCTTTGCTGATATTCTGGATATCGTATGAAAAACGCGAACGCTTATCCGAACAGATGGAAAAAGGGCAAGCCGATCCAGCGGCCGAAGCAGCACGTGACCGTCAAAAGCATCTTCGGCGTCATCGTGCCGCTGGTGCTGTTTTCCGTCATCGTCAGCATCATTGGTTACCGGACCTTCTCCAACGCCCTGCTGAATCAGTATGCGGAGGGCGCCTTTCTCACGGCTCAGACGGCCGCCGAGCTCGTCGACGCCGACCGGATGGACGAATACGCCCAAAGCGGCGGCGTCACCCCGGAATATATGGCGGTTTGGGATCGGATGGACCATCTGTGCAACACCTCCGGGTCCACCTTCATCTATGTGATCGTGCCCGACCGGTCGGATTATAGGCACATCACCTTCCTCTTCTCCACCATCGACCATGACAGCTCCTACACCAAGTACGATTTCGGCTTCGTGCGGGACACCACCAACGACGAGTATCGAGAGAAGTACAAGGCCCTCTACGACCTCGAGGCGGATCGAGAGCTGGTGATCCGGGACAAGGGCAACATCGAGACCGACTCCCACATCACCGCCATGATCGGCCTCAAAGGGGCCGACGGCCAGGTGAAGGGGATCCTCTGCGTCCAGCGGCAGATGGACGTGCTGGCCGCGGAGCGCAACACCTTCCTCAACAAGGTCGCCCTGGCCCTGGTGGGGCTGCTGCTCCTGGTCATCGTGGGCCAGGGGGTATACCTGCATCGGGTGCTGCTTCGGCCTCTCAACCTGATCACGGAGGAAACGGCCCGCTTCTCCCGGGAGAACAGGGCCGCGGCCCATAAGCTCCGGGAGACCATCCGCAACCGGGACGAGATCGGCCAGCTGGCCGCCTCCATCGACCATATGGAGGAGCAGATCGATACCTATATCACGGACATCACCCGGATCACCGCTGAGCGGGAGCGCATCAGCACGGAGCTTTCCCTGGCCACCCGGATCCAGGCCGCCTTCGTGCCCCACCTGTTCCCCCCCTTCCCCGACCGGCCCGAGTTCAGCCTCTACGCGTCCATGGACCCGGCCAAGGAGGTGGGCGGCGACTTCTACGACTTCTTCCTCATCGACGAGGACCATCTCGGTTTGGTCATGGCCGACGTGTCCGGCAAGGGCGTGCCGGCGGCCCTGTTCATGATGGCCTCCAAGATCATCCTGCAGAGCTGCGCCATGCTGGGCCACGGGCCCGCCGCCATCCTGACCAAGACCAACGAAGCCATTTGCTCCAACAACCAGGAGCAGATGTTCATCACCGTGTGGCTGGGGATCCTGGAGATCTCCACCGGCAAGCTCACGGCGGCCAACGCCGGCCACGAATACCCGGTGGTAAGGAAGGCGGAGGGCGGCTTCGAGCTTTTCAAGGACAGGCACGGTCTGGTCATCGGAGCCATGAGCGGCGTCCGATATCGGGAGTATGAGATCCAGATGAGCCCCGGCGACAAGATCTTCGTGTACACGGACGGGGTGCCCGAGGCGAACAACGCCCGAAACGAGCTCTTCGGCACGGAGCGGATGATCGCCGCCCTGAACCAGGATCCGGGCGCCGCGCCCGAGGACATCCTCAAGAACGTGCGCCGGGCCGTGGACGGGTTCGTGGAGGAGGCCGAGCAGTTCGACGACCTCACCATGCTGTGCCTCGAATACAAGGGGGTCCAGGCTAAGCCCGCCCGGGAGCTGACCGTGGACGCCGCGGTGGAGAACATCCCGGCGCTGACCGAGTTCGTGGAGGCGGAGCTGGACGCGGTGGACTGCCCCATGAAGGCGAAGATGCAGCTCACCATGGCCATCGACGAGATCGCGGCCAACATCGCCCAGTACGCCTACGCGCCCGGGACCGGCCCCGTCACCCTGCGGTTCGCCTTCGAGGAGGAGACCAGGACCGTCACCCTGACCTTCCTGGACAAGGGCATGCCCTACGACCCCTTGAAGAAGGAGGACCCGGACGTGAGCCTGAGCGCGGAGGATCGGCCCATCGGAGGCCTGGGCATCTATCTCGTGAAGAAGACCATGGACAGCGTGGCCTACGAATACAAGTTCGGCCGGAACGTCCTGACCATCGAGAAAAAGCTGAGCTGAGGAGGTCCGCCATGGGTCGAAAAGCTGTGCCGACGGACGCGTCGGGATTCGTACTGCTGAACGATTTCGTGCCCCACATCGTCCAGGAGATCCGCTATTACTCCACCTACAACTTCATCGGTGAGCGCATCGACGGCTATGAGGAGCCCTGCGCCCTGCTGACCCGGGAGGCCGCCCGAGCTTTGAAGGCCGTCAGCAACGAGATGATCGTCCAGGGATACCGGCTGAAGGTCTTCGACGCCTATCGGCCCGTGACGGCGGTGAAACAGTTCATCCTCTGGGGCATCGAGGACACGGACGTGCGTATGAAGCCTTACTTCTACCCGGACCTCGCTAAGCAGGAGCTGTTCGCCAAGGGGTACATCGCCAAGCGGTCCAGCCACAGCCGGGGCAGCGCCGTGGACCTGACCCTTCTCGATATGAGCACGGGCAAGGAGCTGGACATGGGCAGCCCCTTCGACCTCTTCAGCCCCCTCTCCCACCCGGACTGCCGGGACGTGACCGAGGCGCAGTACGCCAACCGGATGCTGCTGCAGCGGGCCATGGTCCGCAACGGCTTTGCGCCCATCGACTGCGAATGGTGGCACTTCGCTCTGGCGGACGAGCCCTACCCGGACACCTATTTCGAGTTCCCCGTCTCCTCCGGGGTGCTGCGGGGATAAGGGACGGCCGCTGTCCCTGCATCCGGTCAGAGCTAAAACGAATCCTTCGAGCCGAGAAAAAAAGGTTGCAAAGCGGGGGAACAGGCGGTATACTGTGGACCATCGTGACCGGCGCTCCTCGGCGACCGACTCAAACCGCGATCTCCATTTTTGACACCAGGAGGAAAATTTCATGAAAAACGACCGGACCCCGGCCCTCAAGGTGGCCCAAGGCGCGATCATCGCCGCATTGTACGTGGTGCTGACCGTGATCTTCGCCCCCATCTCCTTCGGTGAGATGCAGGTCAGGATCTCCGAAGCCTTGACCATCCTGCCCATGTTCACCCCGGCGGCCATCCCCGGCCTGTTCGTGGGCTGCGTCCTGGGGAACCTGCTGGGCGGCGCCATCCCCATGGACGTGATCTTCGGGAGCCTTGCTACCCTGATCGGCGCGGCGGGCGGATATCTGCTGCGGAAGAACCGGTGGCTGGTGCCCCTGCCCACGGTCCTTTCCAACGCCGTCATCGTGCCCTTCGTGCTGCGGTACGGCTACGGCGTGACCCTCCCCATCCCCCTCATGATGGTGTACGTGGCGGTGGGCGAGGTCATCAGCTGCTACGTGCTGGGGGAGCTCCTCTGCACGGTCCTGCTGCGGCACAGGAGCATCTTCGGGCAGGAGGAAGAGAACGGGCAGGAAGCATAAACATATTTCCGTGGGGAGGATAAACGGATGAACGAGCTGAAGATCAGCGAGCGGTTCCGGCTGATTTGCCCCGATAGCTTTCGGATGCTGACCGAAAAGGAGATTGCCAAGCTGAACACCATGGGCGCAGGCGAAAGCCTCTTTTTGACCGACGAGGCGGATCACATCGTCGCGTCCATCGGCTGGAAGGACGTGAACGCCTTCGCCAGCCTGCTGCTGCATCTCGTCAGCCCCATCAGCAGCGTGGAGGCCAGCGTCAGTCGGGCCATGACCCCCTACGGCTATCGGAAGGAGACCATGCTGGAGCGGCAGATCGGCCATCAGCCGGCCAAGGGCTTCCGCTACACCTACACCGCCGGGGACACCCCCATGGTGGGCGAATCCTACGTGATCCGGCAGGGCAAGTCGCTGACCTTCTTCCACGGCTATCTGCGCGCCAGCATGCGGGAGAGCAGTCTGCCCCGGTGGCAGGAGCTTTTGGACAGGGTACAGCCTCTGTAAGAATCGGCAAAAGGATATGCAAAAGCAGCGGACGATCGTCCGCTGCTTTTTTTGTTTGAATCGGGATCAGCTCTTTCGGGTGAGCTTGGTCTTTCGGCCGTCGGGGGTCTGGATATAGGTGTTGTCCAGCTGGGCCCGAAGGCTCTCCCGAAAGGCGGCCACGTACTCCTTGCGGAGGGCGTCCCGCTCGGCCATCTCCTCTTCGGTCAGAGGAACGCCGCTCTTGTACTTCTTAGCCAGCTCGTTGAGCCGCAAAATGCGTTTGTCGGTCATGGCTTATTTGCCCATGGCGGTTTTGAACTCTTCCCAGGCGCTGTTGTAGAGCTCGATATCGGTGCCCAGATCGTGATACACGCCGCAGCGGGCCAACGTCTCGTCCGAGGGGTTGAAGGTCTCGTTGGCGGCCAGCTCCTCGTCCATCCGGTCCATGGCGCCCTGGTTGGGGGTGGAGTAGTAGATGAACTCCGTGTTCCGGGCGGCGAGATTGGCGTCGTTCAGGAAGTTGATGAAGGCGAGGGCCGCGTCCACGTTCTTGGCGGTCTTGGGGATGACCACGTTGTCGAACCAGACGTTGCTGCCTTCCTTGGGGATCACGTAGGCCAGATCCTCGTTCTCCTCCATGCAGAGGATGGCGTCGCCGGCGTAGATTACGGCGAGGGCCGCCTTGTTGTTGATCATGGACGCCCGGATGTTGTCGGTGCCCAACCCCTTCAGCAGGGGGATCTGCTTGATGAGCTCCTCCTTGGCCTGGTCGATCTCGTCGGGGTTCGTGCTGTTCATGTCATACCCGAGGCGCAGCAGGGAAACGGCCAGAGCGTCGCGGACGGAGTCATACTGCCAGATCTTCTCCGCGTACTTCTCGTTCCAGAGGATGTCCCAGCTGTCCACTTCCTCGTCCACCATCTTGGTGTTGTAGAGGATGCCCACGGTGCCCCACATATAGGGCAGGGAGTACTTGTTGCCGGGATCGAAGGTGTTGGTCACCTCGTACATGAGCTTCTCGATGATATAATCGGAGGGGAAGCACATATCGTAGGGGTTGTCCGCAGAGCGGAGCTTGATGAGCATCTCCTCGTTGCTGGTCATCTCGGTATAGTTCACCTTGACGCCGGTCTCCTGTTCAAAGAGGCTGATGAGCTCGGGATCGATGTATTCGCCCCAGTTCAGCACGTTGAGCTCGCCGCCGATCTTGTCGTATTGATCGCCGTCGGCGAAGCTGTAATCCGCCTCTTCCTCCTCAGCGGCGTCCTGCTTCTTGCAGGCCACGCAGGAGAGCACCAGCAGAGCACACAGCAGCAAAGCAAGCCATTTTTTCATTTCATTTTCCTCCCTTATCCTTGAGTTTCACTTTCTTATTTTGGATCTCGTACTCCCGCTCCTTGGCGATGCGCCTCAGGTTCACCACCAGCAGCAGCGTCACCAGCGGGATAAATATCACCGTAGCCAGGGCCGGGTTCACACCCTTCGCCCCACGGGCTGCGGAGTAGATGTAGACGGACAGGACGCTCTTAAGGTCGCTGACGAAGTAGCTGACCACGAAGTCGTCCAAGCTCATGGTCAGCGCCATGACGAAGCCTGAGGTGATGCCCGGCATGATGTCCGGGATCACGGCCTTGAAGAGGGCCTGCATAGGCGAGCACCCCAGGTCCATGGCCGCCTCATAAAGGAGGTCGGAGCTCTGCCTAAGCCGGGGCATCACCGAGAAGATCACGTAGGGGATGCTGAAGGAGATGTGGGCGATCAACAGCTTCGCGATGTCCCCCACCTGCTTCAGGCTCAGCTTCACGAGAAGGGTGTTCACGAAGGCGAAGAGCATCATGAACGTGATGCCGGTGACCAGGTCCGGGTTCACCATGGGCAGCTGGGACGCGTTCAGGATCAGGTTCCGGGGCCGCTTCTTCATGCTGTAGATGCCGATGGCCGCCGCGGTGCCGATGAGGAGGGTGGTGTAGTTGTGGAGGGTGAAGCCCTTCCAGGCGCCCAGATTCGCGTAGCTGATCCGCCGCCCCGTGGAGAAATCGTTGAAGGAGAAGACGATCAGGTACAGGATGGGGATGTACAGGAACAGGATCATCAGCGCCAGGTATACGTATTTGAAGGAACGAGATATCTTTTTCACCACATCTGCCCTCCCTGTTTCTGATCCTTGTCGAAGTAGTTCATGATGACGGTGGACACCACCACGCAGATGAGCAGGATGATGCTCAGCGTGGAACCGATGGCGTAGTCCCCCTGACCGGACAGGGTCTTGAAGGCCAGCTCGATCTCGTTGCCGTACAGGTAGTACTTCCCGTTGCCGATGAGGGCGGGCACGGTGAAGGCCGTGATGGCGGGGATGAACACCATGGTGATGCCGGACACGATGCCGGGCACGGAGGATAGCGGCAGCACCACCCGCACGAAGGTGAGGAAGCTGTTGGCCCCCAGATCCCGGGCGGCCTCCAGCAGGGATTTATCAAGCTTCGCCAGGGTGTTGTAGAGGGGCATGATCATGAAGGGCAGGAAGTTGTAGACCAGCACCATGAGCACCGCCGCCTCCGTGCCGGTCAGCGTCCCGTCCTTCATGCCCAGCAGGTTCGGCAGGAAATATTCGAGGATCGCCTGCCAGGCGTAGGTCCTGAGCACGAAGTTCATCCACATGGGCACGAAGAAGAGGACCGACAGAAAGCCCGCCACGGTCTTGTTCATGTTGGACAGGATATAGGCGATGGGGTACCCCAGGAGCAGGCAGATGAGCGTCGTTTTGAACGCCATGACCACGCTGGTCCAGAGGATGTGCCACTTGCCCGCGTCGGAGAGGGTGGCCCAGGCCTTGGTGATGGTCCACTCGCCGCCCACGTTCACCGCGTAATAGAGGATGAACAGCATGGGCGCCACGATGAACAGGATCATCCACACGATATAGGGATAGGCAAAGAACTTGCGCTTCATGAGCGTCACTCCTTCTTGTCCGTCAGGACGAGGTCCTGAGCGTCCACGAGGATGCCCACCTCCTCGCCGTCCTCCATGAACTCCTCGGAATGGGCGATCCAGTCGTTCTCCTCGCAGGAGACGGTGATCTGGTAGTGGGTGCCCAGGAACATGCAGCTCTTGATGGTGCCGGTGAGCTTGGCGTCCTGGGGGTTCACGATCTGCACCTTCTCGGGGGCGATCTCCACCATGGCGATTTCCTTGTTCTCGTAGCCCTCCAGGGCGTTGGCGGCGAAGCCCACGTTGTCGATGTAGATCATGCCCTCGCTGGGCCAGACCTCGGCGTCGAAGATGTTGCTCTCCCGGGTCTTCTTCATGACGTGGATGGCGTCGGGGGGGATGGAGATGCCCACGGTGTCGCCCACGGCGGCGTAGTCCGTGGAATGGACCACCCATTCGTAGCCGCCGCAGTCCACGTCGATCTCATAGTGGACGCCCATGAACACCACGGACACCACCTTGCCCACCACCCGGGCCTTCTCGGGGGAAACGATGTCGATATCCTCGGGGCGGATCACCACGTCCACCTCCACGTTCTTGCCGAAGCCCGCGTCCACGCACTTGAAGGTGAGGCCCTTGAAGCGGACCTTGTAGTCCTCCAGCATGACGGCGGGGACAATGTTGCTCTCGCCGATGAAGTCCGCCACGAAGGGGTTGTTGGGCTCGTTGTAGATGTCGGTGGGCTTGCCGATCTGCTGGATGACCCCGTCCTTCATGACCACGATGGTGTCGGACATGGTCAACGCCTCCTCCTGATCGTGGGTCACGTAGATGAAGGTGATGCCCAGCTGCTGCTGCATGCGCTTCAATTCCACCTGCATCTCCTTGCGGAGCTTCAGGTCGAGAGCGCCCAGCGGTTCATCGAGAAGCAGCACCTTGGGCTGGTTCACCAAGGCTCGGGCGATGGCTACCCGCTGCTGCTGGCCGCCGGAGAGCTGGTCGATCCAGCGCTTGCCGTAGCCCTCCAGGTTCACCAGCTTCAGCATGGCCTCCACCTTCTTTTCGATCTCCTCCTTGGGGGTCTTCTTGATCCGAAGGCCGAAGGCGATGTTGTCGAAGACGTTGAGGTGCGGGAACAGGGCGTACTTTTGGAAGACGGTGTTGATCTCCCGCTTATAGGGGGGCACCTTGGCGATGTCCGTGCCGTTCATCAAAATCTGACCCGTGGTGGGCATGATGAAGCCCGCGATGAGCCGCAGCATGGTGGTCTTGCCACAGCCGGAAGGGCCGAGGAGCGTCAAAAACTCCCCGTCGTTGATGTACAGGTTCACGTGGTCCAACGCGAGGTCGCCGTCGTATTCCTTGGAAACGTCCCTCAGTTCGATCAATCTCTTGCCCATGATTCTCTCCTCCCGCTGTTTCTTAGAAGGAAGGGGGCGTGCTGACCCACAGCACCTTCCCCTCCGATTTGCCGGTGTTGGTCAAATAGTGTACCCCGGTGGGGCGAAAATAAAAGGCGTCCCCCCGCCGGACCTTCCGCTTCTGCTCCCCCGAGACCAGGGTGATGACGCCGGAGAGCACGTAGCCGAACTCCTCCCCCTCGTGGGGATCGTCCGGCTCGGTGGACGCGCCGGGGGCCAACGTCACCAAAATGGGCTCCAGGGCGTTCCGCTGGGCGTTAGTCACCAGCCAGCGGATGCTCACGCCCGCCTCCTCGTCCGCCTTGATGAACATATCGTCCGCGGCGTAGGTCATAACGCCGTCGTCCTCCCGGTCGCTGAAGAACTCGCTGACGTTGGTGCCCAACGCCTCCAGGATGTCCATCAGCGTGGCGATGGAGGGCGAGGTGATGTCCCGCTCCAGCTGGGAGATGAAACCCTTGGTGAGCTCCGTGCGCGCCGCCAGCTCCTCCTGGGTGAGCCCCAGCCGGACCCGCAGCCGCTTGATTTTGCTCCCGATCTCCATGCGTTAGCCTTTCTAAACTTCAAGTTTACAATCACTAAACGAAATCATACTGTTTATACCATCTGTACCCCCGTTTGTCAATGGTTTTGGGCAAATAAATCGGGTTCCTACGACAGGATTTTCACGGGCCTGTCAGGTTTTGTTTGACAGGCGGCCGCTTTGCCTGTATACTGAATTATCATTCAAAAATTTTAACCATTCTGAGAGGAGCGAATCTATGGACCTGTTTGCAAAATGCTACGCCCCTTCCATGGCGGACCAATACAGAGAAAAGGGCATCTACCCCTACTTCCGCGCTCTGGAGACCCGCCAGGGGCCCGAAGTCGTCATGGAGGGCAAGCGCCGGATCATGCTGGGGTCCAACAACTATCTGGGCCTCACCAGCTGCCCGGAGGTGGTGGAAGCGGGGATCAAAGCCCTGGAGGAATTCGGCACCGGCTGCTCCGGCTCTCGGTTTTTGAACGGCACGCTGACACTGCATCTGGAGCTGGAGGACGAACTGGCCCGGTTCCTTCGCAAGGAGGCGGTCATGACCTTCTCCACGGGGTTCCAGTCCAATCTGGGCATCATCTCCGCCCTGGTGGGCCGCAGCGACTACATGATCCTGGACCGGGAGAACCATGCCAGCATCTATGACGGCACCCGGCTGAGCTTCGGCAAGATGCTCCGCTACCGTCACGGGGATATGGCGGATCTGGAGCGGTGTTTGCAGCAGGTTCCCGAGAGCGCCGGCGCTCTCGTCATCACCGACGGCGTGTTCTCCATGGGCGGTGACATCGCGGACCTGCCCAATATCGTGCGCCTTGCCAAACAGTATGGGGCCCGGGTCATGGTGGACGACGCCCACGGTCTCGGCACCATCGGCGAGGGCGGCCGGGGCACCGCCAGCCATTTCGGCCTCGAGCGGGAGGTGGACGTGTACATGGGCACCTTCTCCAAGTCCCTGGCCAGCCTGGGCGGGTACATGGCCGCGGACGCGCGAGTGGTGGATTACGTGCGCCACAA
>CADACQ010000022.1 GCA_902786465.1 uncultured Eubacteriales bacterium
GGTGGCTTCCACCACCATGGGCCCCGGCGTCAAGGTCAACGCCCAGAAGTTCTAAGCCAAAACAACCAGAAAGCGCGAGAGTCACCTCCCGCGCTTTTTGTATAAGGAGAGAAGTATGATCGAGCGCATACAGTCATTGGCACCTTTTGAGCCGTTTGTACGACAGTATATGCAGGAAGCCCCTAAGCCTATGGATGAGAAGCGGCTCTTTTCCAAACTTGCAAAAGCATTTGGGCGGGAAGGAGAGCGATGCTTTGCTGTTTTCGATGGAGAGAAAACGGCGGGATTGTTTGCGTTCGACCCTTTGGAAGAGGACTATTTCGTGACGGATCTGTGGCTCACCCGATCCGAAGCTGCAGCTCGGGAGATGCTGATGTATCTGCAAGGGGAATACAGCGGGTATGGCATAGAGTTCACCTTCTCGCCCCAGAATACGCTGCTGCGTAAACTCCTGGTGGAAGTGGGTGCGACAGTGTTTCCCGAGCAGCGGAACATGGAGCGGAACGGGCCAGTGCTGCCCATAGAAACGACGGGTATAACTCCTATCGTCGAATGCTACGAGCCGGCATATTTTGCCTTGCATCATGACAGCGATCCCGAGGGGGAGAACTATTGGACCGGGGAGATGGTGGCGGCGGACAAGGAGGGATTCCTCGTGCTGTTGGCGATGACGGACGGTGTACCGGTGGGGTTTCTCGATCTTGGCCTGGGCGATGAGGGCAACAACGTGTCGGACGTGTATGTGGATCCGGTTCACCGTCGGAAGGGATGGGGACGAAAGCTGGTGGCACAAGCCATCGAAAGCACGGGGGCAAAGAAGCTGACGCTGCAAGTGGACGTGGAGAATGATCCGGCCATTCGCCTGTATGAGAGCATGGGGTTCCAGTTCAAGCAAGAGGACAGCTGGATGGACGCCCTCTGGCGGATCGATGACTGATCCGGTGCAGCTTGTTCCGAAAAATGTCGATTTTCACCCGTTGCATTTTATATATGAATGGGGTATACTAAAAATAGCTCATAAAGGAGGCAAATGATCTATGGGTAAATTTGTGATGAAAACCAACGAGAAGGGCTCCCGCTTCGTGCTGAAGGCCGGCAACGGGGAGATCATCGGCGTCAGCGAGACCTATTCCTCCGAATCCGCCTGCAAGAACGGCGTCGAGAGCGTCCGCAAGAACGCCGCGGCCGCCGGGCTGGAGGATCAGACGGTGGAAGGCTCCAGCTGCAAGAACCCCAAGTTCGAGGTCTACAAGGACAAGGCAGGCGAGTTCCGCTTCCGTCTCAGGGCCGCCAACGGCGAGATCATTCTCACCGGCGAGAGCTACAAGGCCAAGGCCGGCTGCCTCAAGGGCATCGAGAGCATCCGCAACAACGCCCCCGAGTCCCCGGTGGTCGTGGAGTAAACGAAGGAACGAATGGAAGAAAGGAACGGCGACGCCGTTCCTTTTTTCTTTTGGCCCTTTTTCTTTTCAGGTGAAAAGAAAAAATCGCCCAAAAAGAGAAGCGCAGGAAGAATAAAGGGAAGTACAGCCTAAGCCATACTTCCCAATTGTGTTCTTTTGCGCCGCTTTTCTTACCAAGAAAAGCGGCAAGCTTTCAATCCCTCCTATTGAGCAAGGAACTTCAGCGCCGAGGTCACCATGACCTCCATGCCGATGGGGAGGGCCTCCTCCATGGGCGCGAAGCCGCCGTTGTGGATGGGCACCAGCTTATCAAGGGGCATCTTCGGATCCCGGCAGCCCAGCCAGATAAAGGCGCTGGGCACCTTCTCGCAGTAGAAGGAGAAGTCCTCGCCGCCGAGAGCGGAGGAGGCGGGGATGACGAGAGCGTCCTCGCCCTGGGTCTCCTTGATGGCCTCGCAGACCAGCTCGAACTGCTTCGGGTCGTTGACGGTGGGGGAGTAGCCCATGAAGTACTGGAACTCGTAGCTGCCGCCCATGCCCTCGCTGACGCCCTTGACGATGTTCTCGATCCGGGCGGGCATCTGTTTGCGCACGGCGGGGTTCAGGTTCCGGCAGGTACCCTCCATCTTCACCGTGTCCGCGATCACGTTGTACCGGTTCCCGCCGGTGATCTTGCCGATGGTCACCACCGCGCTATCGAGAGGGCTCACGTTCCGGGACACGATGTTCTGCAGGGCGGAGATCACCTGGGCAGAGATGGCGATGGCGTCGATGCCGTTCTCCGGGGCGGAGCCGTGGCTGCTCTTGCCCTTCACGGTGATGAAGAACCGGTCGGAGGAAGCCATCATGGCCCCGTTGCGGACGGCCACCTTGCCCACCTCGTACTGGGGCCACACGTGCTGGCCGAAGACACCGTCCACGTGGGGGTTCTCCAGCACGCCCGCTTCGATCATCTTCTTGGCGCCGCTGGCCATGGGGTCCTCCTCAGCGGGCTGGAAGATCAGCTTCACGGTGCCGTCGAACTGGTCACGAAGCTCGTTGAGCACGTAGGCCGCGCCCAGCAGCATGGCCGCGTGGGTGTCGTGACCGCAGGAGTGGGCCACGCCCGGATTCTGGGAAGCGTAGGGGAGCCCCGTGCACTCGGTCAGGGGCAGGGCGTCGATGTCCGCCCGCAGGCCCACCACCTTGCCGGGATTCTTGCCCTCGATGAGCGCCACCACGCCGTAGCCGCCCACGTTCTCCACGGGCTTCAATCCCATGTCGCGGAGCACCTGGGCGATATAGGCGGCGGTCTCCTTCTCCTGGCCGGTGAGCTCGGGATGGGCGTGGATGTGACGGCGATGCTCCAGGACCTGGGGCAGATACTTTTGGATCAACTCTTTCAGTTCAGCCATGATGTATATTCCTCCTTGATATGCAATGAAATAGGCCGGAAAAGCTCCGGCCCAAGGCTTTTATTTCTGTATAGGATCGCTGGACACGCTGAGCACCAGTTCCGCGAAGATCCGCGCCGCCAGGGGGATCACCTTCTCGTCCACGTCGAAGCACCCGTTGTGATGGGGCGCCTTCAGGGGCATGCAGAACACCAGCTCCGTGACCATGCCGCCGTGGGCTTGCACGTCCGCCATCATGGTGGTCACGTCCTCGCCGCCGCCGAAGTCCACGTCGGGCAGCACCTTGGTGACCCCGGGGACGGTGTTCAGCACGTCGACGACCCGGTCCACCAGAGGCTTATCGCAGGCCACGTTCCCCGCGCCGCCCATGTACACGGTCTCGGCGGTGCAGCCGTACATCTGGGCCGCCGCTTCGCAGACCCGCTTGGCCGCCGCCTCCATGTACTCGTTGATGGCCGTAGTCTTGCCCCGGGTCTCCACTCGCATCTCCGCCTCGGCGGGGATCACGTTTCGGCCGGTGCCCGCGTTCAGGGTGCCGATGTTGATGCGGCTGGCCCCCTGGCTGGTTCGGGAGATGGCCAGCATGTTGGTCACCGCCGCCGCCGCAGCAGCGAGGGCGTTGCAGCCCAGCTCCGGGGACGCCCCCGCGTGGGCGGGGACACCGTGGATGAACACGTCGAACTTGGTACTGGCCAGGAAGTCGTGGCCGCTGGCCGCCACCTGGCCCACGGGCCCATTGATGAGGCCCACGTGACCGCCGAAAAAGTAGTCGCACTGGGAGAAGTGCCCCCGGGCGGTCAGGCTGGCCGCGCCGCGCAATCCCTCCTCGCCGGGCTGGAACACCAAAATGACCTTGCCGCAGAGCTCCTCCCGCAGGGCGCACAGGACCTTGGCGAGGCCCAGACCGATGGCGGCGTGGGCGTCGTGGCCGCAGCCGTGCATGCACCCGGGATGGACGGACCGGAACCCCTCCGCCGCGGGCACGTGGTCGGGCTTGTCGGTCTCTTCGAGGTCGTTGCAGTCGATGTCCACCCGGACGCCCACGGTGGGGCCGGGCTTGGCGCCCACGATCTCGGTGATGCAGCCGGTGAACCCGCCCTTCATCTTCTCCACCAGCTCCGGCCGATCGGTCTCAGCGAGGGCCCGCTGATAGCAGGCTTCCATGACGGCGGGCTTGGGCAGGCCGAACATTTTCTCCGGCGTGTGGATCTCGGGGCCGAACTTTACGGGCAGCCCCAGTTTTTCGAGTTCCGTGATGATCCGGGCCGTGGTCCGATACTCGGTCCAGCCCGACTCGGCGTACTTGTGGAAATCCCGGCGGAAGGCGATGAGCTCCCGGCCCAGGGCTTCGAAATCTATCCTGTCGAGTGCGCTCATGGTGGCTCCTTATTCCGCGGTCAGCAGCTGGAAGGCCAGCTCGGCGATGTTGTTCAGGTTCTCGATCTTCAAAATCTCCTCGGTGGTGTGGACCTTGGTCATGCCGGTGCCCAGCACCACGGCCTCGATGCCGTTCCTATTGAAGATGTTGGCGTCGCTCCCGCCGCCGCCCAGGGCGGTGAAGCCCTTCACGCCCACGCGCTCAGCGGCGTCCAGCACCATCTTCACGGTCTCGCTGTCCTCGGGCACCCGATAGGACACGTAGTTGGTCCTGAGCTCGATCTCCAGCTGGGCCCCCGCCTCGTCGCAGGCCGCCTGCAGGCAGTCCTTCATGTGGGCAGCCTGGGCGTTCAGCTTGTCGAAGTTGCGGCTGCGGACCTCGGCGACGAGGCTCACCCGGTCGGGCACGATGTTGGTGGCGTATTCGGCCTTGATGGTGCCGATGTTGCAGGTGGTCTCCTCGTCGATGCGGAGGAGGTTCATCTTCGCAATGCCCTTGGCGGCCACCTGGATGGCGCTGATGCCCTGCTCGGGGGCGAGCCCAGCGTGGGCCCGCTTGCCCACCACGTCGGCAAAGATCTTGATCTGGCCCGGCGCCCCCACGATCACCTTGCCCACGTCGCCGGAGGAATCCAGCACGAAGGCCCGCTTGCTCTGAAGCTGGCTCATGTCGAAGGCCTTGGCGCCCCGCATGCCGCCCTCCTCACCGATGGAGAAGACCACCTCGGCGGTGCGGTGGGGGAGACCCTTCTCGAGGATTGTGGTGATGGCCTCCAGGATGCCGCAGATGCCGGACTTGTCGTCCCCGCCCAAGATGGTGTCGGGGCCGCTCTTGATGATCCCGTCCTCGATGAAGGGCTTTATGCCCTTGCCGGGGACCACGGTGTCCATGTGGGCGGAGAGCACGAAGGGATCTCCGGGCAGGGTGCCGGGGAAGCGGAAGAACACGTTGAAGCCGTCGGAACCGAAGGTCTCGCCGGCCTTGTCGGTGATGGGGTCGAGGCCCAGGGCCTTCACGTCCCGGACCAGGGTCTCGCCCATGACCTTCTCGTGGCCGCTTTCGGAATCGATCTGGACGTAGCGGAGAAAGGTGTCGAGCAGTCGTTCAGCGTTGATCATGTGGTTATCCTCCTAACTCAAAATGTGTGGTGTAAAACAGTGCGTGAAGATGCGATCACTTGGCGGGGCCGTTGGGGAGCATGGCCTCCTCCAGCAGGGCGCAGACCTTGTCCACGTCGAAGAACAGCCGGCGGGCCAGAGGGAACTTACGCCGCCAGGCGCCCAGGTATTTATAGGTATAGATGGAAGTGAACCCGTCGATCTTGAAGCGGGGCGTCTCGTAGGTGTCGGCGCAGATGACCAGTGGCTCCACCATGATCTCCTCGAACCCCTTGGCGGAGAGGTAGGGGAGGAGGGCCCGCCGCTGATTCTCCAAGGCGGGCAGGGGGTTCTTCATGGTGTCGTTGACGCTGCCGCCCAGCCGCCAGGTGCTGCCCGTGCTGGAACCGGCGATGCGGGTGCCCTGGGGGATGACCTTGACCGCGTACAGCTTGTCTCGGGCCACCCACAGCATCTCGAAGGGGGTGTCCCCGGCGAAGGTGCGCAGGGTAAAGTTGGTATAGACCCGGCTGCCCTTGCCGCCCAGGCGCTTGAGGCGACGGGCCACCCGCTTCATGGCCACGTCCGGCCGACGGTTGTGGTTGATGCGGCGGATGACCAGGAAGAAGATGAGCACGCCCAAAAGGATGAGCAGCACATAGAAGATCAGATCCCCCAGGGTGTGGATCTTCCACACGTTGATGCCGTCGAACCAGCCGTTCACTCTCATTTCTCCACGCTCCTTGCCTGCATAAAATCTTGCATAATCAATCAAAAAATACAGCGCGTATTTTTCTATCAATCATAATACCACGGATCGTGCCAAATGAAAAGAAGGAAAATACGACATATAATATATAAAAACGGCCGGAAGCGCCAAAAACTTGATACTTTTTGCAAAAAACATTTGACAACAATGTGAAATTGCCTTAAACTTTTAGCATAGGAGCATTCTCCGGACATGTGGCGAATATTCAATAAAAGCGAATAAACTCCAAATTTTCGAAGGAAGCTCCGGCTCACCGTTCTCCACGCAAAAGTGGAAGTATCCCCAATCATTCCCTAACTAATTTTTTTCAGGAGGAAAATTTCATGGGAAAGAACAACAAGCAAGAAGGGGCTGTCAAGCAAGGCTGGTTTGACAAGTTCCTGTCGGGTCTGGAGCGTGCCTGTAACAAGCTGCCGCCTCCGGCGATCCTGTTCATTTACCTGTTCGTGATCGTCGCCATCCTGGGCTGCATCTTCAACCTGCTGGGCGTCTCCGTCATCAACCCGGCGAAGAACGAGCCTGTGTACGCCAAGAACCTGTTCACCAGCGAGGGCTTGATCTGGTTGATCTCCAACATGGTCAAGAACTTCACCGGCTTCGCGCCTCTGGGCCTGGTGCTCACCATGACGCTGGCCATCGGTATGTGCGAGGAATCCGGCCTGATTCGGGCCCTGCTCACCGATAAGATGAGGAACATCCCGCCGGTGATCCTGCCCTTCGTGATCGCCTTCGTCGGTACCTGCGGCAACCTGGCCTCCGATACCGCCATGGTCGTCATCCCGCCCATCGCCGCCATTCTGTACCTGGCCGCGGGCAAACACCCGGTCGTCGGTATGATCTGCGGCTACGCGGGCGCTCAGGCTGGCTTCTCCGCCAACCTGATGATCGCGGGCACGGACTCCCTGCTCCAGGGCATCACCAACACCGCGACGTCACCTGTAACTGGATCTTCATGTTCGCCTCCACCTTCTTGTGCGCCCTGGTCATCGGCTGGGTCTGCAACTGGATCGTAGATAAGCGGTTCGGCAAATACGAGCCCACCGAAGAGGTGAAGGCCGAGATGTCCCTCGACGAGATCTCCGCCGACGAGAAGAAGGGCCTGCGCTGGGCCGGCATCTCCTGCCTGATCTACCTGGCGCTCATCCTGGTGCTGTTCTTCTTCGGACCTCTGGCCAAGATCAACGACGCTGGCAAGCGCCTGCTGGTCGGCTCCCCCCTCATTTCCAACCTGATCCCCATCCTGTTCTTCTTCTTCGTGATCCCCGGCCTGGTGTTCGGCTTCGTGTCCAAGAAGTTCAAGGAGAGCAAGGACATCGTCAAGGGTATGAACCATCAGATGTCCGCCATGGGCAGCTACGTGGTGTTCTGCTTCTTCTGCGGCCAGTTCAACGCCCTGTTTAACTGGACCAACCTGGGCACCATCATCGCCGTCGCCGGCGCCAACCTGCTGAAGGCCGCTGGCTTCACCGGTATCGGCATGATCATCGCGTTCATCCTGCTCACTGGTCTCATCAACCTGCTGGTGCCCTCCGGCTCCGCCAAGTGGGCCATCCTGGCGCCCGTGTTCGTGCCCATGCTGATGCTGCTCAACTACCACCCCGGCTTCATCCAGCTGATGTACCGCTTGGGCGACTCCCCCACCAACGCCTTCACGCCGCTGTCCCCGTACCTCTGGGTTACCCTGGGCGTGGCGCAGGTCAAGTACGACAAGGATCTGAAGATCGGTACTCTGGCCGCCGGCTTGTTCCCCATCGGCATCGTGCTCCAGATCGCCTGGATCATCTTCCTGGTCATCTGGATGCTGATCGGCATCAACATCGGACCTGGCGTCGGCATCCATCTGCCGGAAGAGCTGGCCTACCTGATCGGCTAAGTTATGCTGCAGCGTAGAACGGTGACCTAACGAAAAACGCCCCGCAATCGCGGGGCGTTTTCGTATGCTTTTGTGCAGCCGGCAAAGTGTTATTTGTGGGCTTTGCGCTCCTTCTTTTTGTCGTCGCCCAGGTGGAGGAGGGGGGAGATGCGCTTATAGAGGAGCATGGTGAGGAGGGAGACGACGATGCCCTTCAGCAGGTTGAAGGGGGCCACGGCGAAAAGGACCAGGGTGGGCACGCTGGTGATGGCGGCGTTTACCTTGGTGCCCATGCCCACGATCACGTCCAGGGGCATGCCGAACAGGGCCGCGAACTTGGGCAGCAGGTAGATGGCGTTGAAGGCGCTGCCGAAGACGGTCATGACCAGCGTTCCTAAAGCAAGGCCCATGATGGCCCGGCGACGGCTGGGACGGCTGTGGTAGAGGATGCTGGCGGGGAGTACGAAGGAGCAGCCCACGGCGAAGTTGGCGAAGTCGCCCACGAAGGCGGTGGAGGTGCCCTTCAGGATCAGCTTGATGACCACCTTGAGCAGCTCGCTCACCACGCCGGCCACAGGGCCCAGATAGAAGGTGCAGATGAGCACCGGCAGCTCGCTTAAATCCAGCTTATAGAAGCTGGGCGCGAAAAACAGGGGGATCTCCAGCAGCATCAGCACCCCGGCCATGGCGGATAGGATGGCGGTGTAGGTGATGTAGTGGGTGTCGCTGAGCTTCTTGCGGTGTTTCACCAGCAGCTTCTCAAAGCCCAGGGCCAGCAGAAAGAGCCCCGCGAAGATGGCGAGACAGACCAGAATGAACTTGATGTTTTCCATAAGGAGACCTCCCGACAAAAAATCCTGAAGCCGTGCAGCCTCAGGAATCCGTGGAGCGTCATGATCGAATCATAGCGCGAACGTCTTTTCCCATCCGGACTGTACCGTCGGTCCCGGAATCGCACCGGGTCGGCCTCATCAGAGGTTCATGGACTTTCACCATCGGTCGGGAGTTGCACCCTGCCCCAAAGACTGTCTATTCGCTTCGTCAGGCAGTATAGCATAGGATGGATGGATATGTCAAATTATCTTTTGCCGCTTTTTTCTCTTCGGCGAAGAGAAAAAAACGGCATAAAAAAGAGAAGCTTAAGAAGAATATCGGGAAATACAGTTAAGCCATACTTCCCATTTGCGTTTCTTTTGGGTACCTTTTCTTTACAAAGAAAAGGTACAGATGCTTTCAATCCGTTACTCTACAGCTGCGCGCTGTCCAGGGGGTCGTCGCCCATGATGTCCCGGGTCAGGTGGCCCTCGGTGATGGCGGAGCTGGGGAGGACCATCTTGCCTGCCTCCACGGAGTGGGTGAGCCACACGCTGCCGCCGATGACGCAATCGCTGCCGATCCGGGTCCGGCCACCAAGGATGGTGGCTCCGGCGTAGATGACCACCCTATCCCCGATGTCCGGGTGCCGCTTGATGCCCTTCACCGGGTTCCCGTCGGGGCCCAGCTCGAAGCTCTTGGCGCCTAAGGTCACGTGCTGGTACAGCTTCACGTGCTCCCCGATGGTGGTGGTCTCGCCGATGACCACGCCGGTGCCGTGGTCGATGAAGAAGGCGTCGCCGATGGTGGCGCCGGGGTGGATATCGATGCCCGTGGTCCTATGGGCGTACTCCGTCATCATCCGGGGCAGCAGGGGCACTTTCTCAAGATACAGCACATGGGCCAGCCGGTAGGCGGCAATGGCGGGGAAGGCAGGGTAGCAGAGGATGATCTCGTCCACGCTGGCGGCGGCCGGGTCCCCCTCGTAGGCGGCGGCCAGGTCCGTCTGCAGCTGGCGTTGGACCTCCGGCAGGGCGGCGAACAGGGCGCCCGCCACGGCCTCCGGGTCGCGCCCTGGGGGCAGCACCCTATCGAGGCACTCGATCAGCAGCTCCGACGCCTCCAGCAGCGCGCTCTCCCGGGAGAGGGAAGCGGCGGCGTAGGAGGGGAACATGGCGGAAATGAGCCGGTCCGTCAGATGCTCCGTATTCTGCCGGAACCCCCGAAAACTTCGCCCCTCTTCGGCCTGCGCGTTCCTCGCCAGGGTCCGGGCGGCTTCGGCCACGCGCTCCATCATCGACACGCTCATATCAGGCTCCATACATGGGCGTAGAAAGGTATCTGTCCCCGGTATCCGGGAGCAGGGCCACGATGGTCTTCCCGGCGTTTTCGGGGCGTTTGGCGAGCTCAAGCGCGGCCCACAGGGCGGCCCCAGAGGAGATGCCCACCAGCACGCCTTCGCTCCGGCCCATGCGGCGGCCGGTGGAGAGGGCGTTCTCGTTGGTCACGGGGACGATCTCGTCGTAGACGCCGGTGTCCAGCACCTCCGGCACGAAGCCCGCGCCGATGCCCTGGATCATATGGGCCCCGGACCGGCCCTCAGAGAGGACAGGGGAGGAGGCGGGTTCCACGGCCACCACCTCCACCGCCGGGTTCTGTTCCTTCAGGTATTGGCCCACGCCGGTGATGGTGCCCCCGGTGCCCACGCCGGCCACGAAAATATCCACCTGCCCGTCGGTATCGGCCCAGATCTCGGGACCGGTGGCGGCGTAGTGGGCGGCCGGGTTGGCCGGGTTCACGAACTGGCCGGGGATGAAGGCGCCGGGTATTTCCTTCGCCAGCTCGTCGGCCTTGGCGATGGCCCCCTTCATGCCCTTGCTGCCTTCGGAGAGGACCAGCTCCGCCCCATAGGCCTTCATGAGCTGGCGGCGCTCCACGCTCATGGTCTCCGGCATGACGATGATGATCCGATACCCCCGGGCAGCCGCCACGGACGCGAGACCGATGCCCGTGTTGCCGGAGGTGGGCTCAATGATGACGGAGCCGGGCTTCAGCAGCCCCTTTGCCTCCGCGTCGTCGATCATGGCCTTGGCCACCCGGTCCTTCACGGACCCGGCGGGATTGAAATATTCCAGCTTCACCAGGACGCGGGCCTTCAGACCCTCCTCCCGTTCGATGTTTCTGACCTCCAAAAGGGGCGTGCTGCCGATGAGCTCGTCGGCGGAAGAATAGATGCGGGACATGGGAAATACCTCCTCCATATGATATGAAAACCGAACCGCGGATGACAAACAAAAACGGAGAGCCCCATCAGGGCCCTCCGGCAAGCGCTTCTCCTCCGGGAACTCTACATGGGCATGGCAAGGCGACCGTAAAGCACGGTACAACAACAGATGCAGCTGCCAGTCGCCTTCCTCATGGGAGTTCTCCGTTCATTTTCCTATCGGTTTAGTATGTTTATACCATAGTTTCAGGCCAGTGTCAAGGAGGAATATATAATCTTGGACCACCTGTTGCGCTCGGACGCTACGGCTGGATCACCCGGACGGTGAACCGGCTGCCGTCGGCGGAGATGGTCTTGACCAGGGCAAAGCCGCCATCGAGAGGCAGCGTCAGCTTGGTGCCGGCCCCGTCGGGCTCCGCTTGGGCGGCGTCGAGGTCGTAGCCCAGGCCCAGCCGGGCGGCCATGTCCCCAAGGCCCAGCAGAGGCGCGTCCTGGGGGTAGAGCACAGCGGACTCCATCAGGGGCTGGCCTGTGCGGCTGTCCAGGTACACGGTCAGGGAGAAGGCATCCCCGGAGCTCAGATCCATCCAGGCCTGAGCGCACCAGAGGGAGTAACGGCTGCCATCGGCGGTGAGATAGTCCCGCAGGGTGGCGCCGGTGTGGACTTCCTGGGCGGAGGCACTGACGGCGGCCTGGAGCTCCGGATCATTTCCTGCGGCGGCCATCATGTCCTCGAACAGCCTGTCCCAGGCGGAACAGACCAGGGCGCTGGCCTCGCTTTCCGTCAGCTCGTCGGGCAGGGGGTACCGCTGGGGCCCCTCGGTCTCCCCCGCGTTGAAGAGGGCCACCCGGGTGGAGAGGGACAACGGCGCGCCTACGGCGATGCCGCTTTCCAGGGTGAAGGGCTCGTAGCCAGGCTTGTCGTAGAGGCGGCGCTCCTCGCCCTTGAGCAGGAGGCTGCTCACCAGCACGCACAGGAAGGCGCCCGCCGCCGTGCCCACGCAGATGAGCACGTAGAGGAGGGTGGTCTTATCCTTGCGGGTCAACTTCCTCATGGCTGGCCTCCTTTCCGCGCTTGTCCTTAGGCATGGGCAGATCGAACCAGACGCTGGTGCCCTCGCCCACCTTGCTTTCAAAGTGGAGCTCGCTGCCGTGGAGCTGGGCGATCTTGTTCCCGATGGCGAGCCCCAGGCCTGCCCCGTGCTGGGCCCGGGACCGAGACTTGTCCACCATAAAGAAAGCCTCCGTGATCCGGTTCAGCTCTTCCTCAGGGATGCCGATGCCGTGGTCCGTGACGGTGATCCTATACCGGCCCTCCTGCTTGCGGCCCGTGAGCTCGATGGTCTTCCCGGGCTCCGAGGCCTTGCGGGCGTTGTCGATGAGGTTGGTGATGAGGGTCAGCAGTAGGTCCTTCTCATAGAGTATCTGATACTGCTCGATGCTGGTCTCCAATGTGAGCCCGTGCTGCTCCAGCATGGGGGTCACCACGGCGATCACGTGGCCCAGGACCCGGCGGGCGTAGCCCCGGGTCAGCTCGAATTCGTTCTTGTCGAGGACCACCAGGTCCATGAGCTTCAAGCTCAGGGCTTCCAGCCGCTTCCCCTCGGAGAAGATGAAGTTGGAGGCCATGAAGGCGTCCTCCTCGTCCAGCTCCGCCGAGCGCAGCATGTCCGCATAGCCGATGATGGAGGTCATGGGGGTCTTGAGGCCGTGACCTTCTGTTCGATGGCCTCGGCCATGGTGTTGAAGCTGATGGCCAGGTCCCCGATCTCGTCCAGGGACTGCACGTCGGCTCGCACGTCGTACTGGCCCTCCTCGATGCGCTTGGTGGCCTCCGTCAGGGTGCGGACGGGCCGGGACACGAAGTAGGAGACCAGGAGCATGGCCCCGATGCACACGGCCACGGTGATAAGGTGCAGGGTAACGAACACCGCCACCTCCCCCCGGCGGGCGTCGAAGAGATCGTCGGCGGGGAAGCGGACAGAGAGAAAGTACCGGTCCATGCCCACGGGTACGCAGGCCGCCGTGTCCAGCTGGGAGCCGCCGTCCCTTTCGATGAGGGAGTAGACGAACCGCTTCTCCGTCAGCTCCTGATAGGCGAGCCGCTCTGGGAACCCTTCTTCCGTGGCCACCAGGAGCCGGCGGCCCTCATCGTAGAGGGCGATGGCGGCCCCGTTCAGGTTGGCGGCCTTAGAGGATCGGTCCAGGACCTCCCGGAGCATCCGGGGGCTGGTGCTCTGATAATATACGTTGAGGACGGAGATCTCCGCCTCCAGGGAGGAGGCCAGGCCCGAGTAGGCCGCCTCCGCCTCCCGGACCCGGAAGGACAGGGCGGCGGAGAAGCTTCGGGCGATGAGGGCGTGGCCGAAGGCAGCAAACAGCACCGCCACGATAAGGACGGTGCAGACGCTGATCTTCAAAGCGAATCTCACTTAGCTTCCCTCCCGTTCAGGATGGTTCATCCCTCCGGCTGTTCCGCGGCATGGAGCTCCTCCTCGGAGATTTCCAGCCGATACCCCACCCGGTGGACGGTCTTGATCCGATCCGTCCAGTTGAGCTTGCGCCGAAGCCGCTGCACGTGGGAGTCCAACGTCCGGCTTTCACCGATATAGTCCGTCTCCCAGATGCGCTCGAACAGAGTCTCCCGGAACAGGGCCGTGTTGGGGTTCTGGCAGAAGATCACCAGCAGGTCGAACTCCTTCCGGGTCAGATCCACCCGTTGGCCGTTCTGGTATACCTCCCGGGCCTCCGGGTCGATGGTCACGTCCAGGATCTGCAATATGCCCTGGCTCTTGTTGTACCGGCGCAGGACCACCTCGATCCGGGCCAGCAGCTCCACGATCTCGAAGGGCTTCACGATGTAGTCCTCGGCCCCCAGCTTCAGCCCCTTGACCCGGTCCATCACGTCCGCCTTGGCCGTGAGGAAGATCACCGGGATGCCCAGGGGGCGGATGAAGGAGAGGAGGTCGTAGCCGTCGAACTTGGGCAGCATGATGTCCAGCAGCACCAGATCGAAGGTGTTGTTCTCCAGCAGGTCGGCAGCCTCCTGGCCGTCATAGGCGCAGGTGACCGCGTAGCCCTGGCGGGCCAGGTTCATGCGGATCAGGTTGGCGATGGGCAGTTCGTCGTCCACCACAAGGATCTTGATCATAGTCTCACCTCAACATTTTCGGGCGCACCCGTATCGGTATGGAGGCAGTATACCACCCAAATTCGGACAAATTGTAAAATCCTATGGGGAAAATGATGATTTTTACAACTTTTTTTGCTTTTTCTGAAAGAAGGTGAGCCGCTTTTTCCGATCCGCTTCCTCGGGCAGCGGTATCTTCCGCTTGGGGAACAGGGTGATGACCCCGTCCCGTTCGAGACCCACCAGCACCGCGCACAGGATGGGCAGGCCCAGAAGCCCCAGGCCGCCGAATACCCGAAGGCCCACGAACATGCACATAAGGGTCAGCAGCGGATGGAGCCCCACGTGGTCCCCCACGATCCGAGGCTCGATGATCTGCCGGATCACGGTGATGATCACGTACAGGATCAGTAGCCCCACGCCCCGCTTGATGTCCCCGGTGACCAGGGAGATCACCGCCCAGGGGAGCATGATGGTGCCGCTGCCCACCACGGGCAGAATGTCGAACACGGCAATGGCCATGGCGATGAGGACGGAGTATTCCACCCCCAGGATGGTGAGGCCGATGGCTTGCTCCAGGAAGGTGATGAACATGATGAGCACGTAGGAGCGGAGCATCCGGCCCACGGTGGTCTTGCAGTAATCGAGGCCCGCGATGATTTTGTTGTAGTCCTCCTCCTTGATCCGCCGGGCCACGGCCCACTTGAGGAGGCCGAAGTCCAGGGAGATGAAGTAGGTGGCGATGATCATGAACAGCACGTTCAAAAAGCTGGAGGGCAGGGAGGACATGATGCCCGTCACCAGACGGGTGGATATCTCCGCTACCTTGGACCTAAGGGACAGCAGCACGCTGTTCACCAGCCCCTCCAGCACACTGACCGCGTTGGGGTCCAGTCGGCTGGTCCACCGGGAGGCCATCTCGGTGAGGCTCTCCACCGTGGGGACGATGACCGTGTTGAACTGGGACACGGAGGTCCGGGCGAAGGTGAACAATTCCGACCCGATGAACAACGCCAGCACCGCCAGCAGGATGAACAGCAGCGTCACTAAAATGGTGGTCACCAACCGCCGGTTGATCTTCAGCTTCTTCGACAGGTACTCCGCGGGGGCCCGCAGCAGCACCGAGAAGACGAACGCCAGCAAAAAGGGCATGAGCAGGGGCAGCACGTACTTGAACCCCAAAAAGATGAGGCCCAGGATCACCGCCGCGTAGGCGAACTTTATGAGGAATTGTGTCATGCGCTCCTTCGTCATACATCGTTAGTATACCAGCATTCCCCTCGCTCGTCAAAGAGAAAGAACGAATATGGCTCAGATTCTTTTTTTGCGGCGGGGTAGGGGGCCAAAACTTGTGAAAAAGGTGAAACTTTTGTCAGGCCCCGGCTTGAATATGGCGGATGGATGAGTATAATGAAATCATGTATTTTCAGCATGATTCGTTGGACATAACCTATCGCCGTCCCCAGGGCGCCGTGAAGGCGGGCCAGGAAGTGGAGCTTTCCGTCCGGGCCGCCGACATCTACGGCGAGGTGTTCCTGCTGCTGCAGGATCGGGCCGGGGAGCGGCTGGTGCCCCTGTGGCCCGCTGGGGCGGAGCGGTTCGTGGTGCGCTTTCGGGCCATGGACGAGCCGGGGCTCATGTTCTACGGGTTCCTGATCCGGCAGGACGGCCGGGACTTCTACTATTGCGGCAGCACGGGCCGGGGCGAGCTTCGGGAGGATCGGGGGGAGCTCTGGCAGATCACCGTCTACGCCGCAGAGTTCGAGACCCCCGCCTGGTTCCGCCGGTCCGTGGCCTATCAGATATTCCCCGACCGCTTCTGCCGCAGCGAGCACGCGCCCATGACTGCCGGAGCCGCCTACCATCAGCGCATGGGGCGAAAGGTGTACCTGCATAAAAACTGGGCGGAGGAGCCTCTCTACGGGCCCCACGGCGGCAGCCGGACCTACGCCCCGGACGACTACTACGGCGGCGATCTCAACGGCATCCGGGAGAAGCTGCCGTATTTGGAAGAGCTGGGCATCACCTGCATCTATCTCAACCCCATCTTCGAGGCGGACAGCAACCACCGCTACAACACGGCGGACTATAAGCGCGTCGACCCCCTGCTGGGCACGGAGGAGGACTTCAGAAGCCTCTGCGCCGAGGCCCGGGAGCGTGGCATCCGCATCATATTGGACGGCGTCTTCTCCCACACGGGCTCCGACAGCCGCTACTTCGACAAGCGCAACCGGTACGGCAACGGGGCCTACCACCACACCGATTCCCCCTACTTCTCCTGGTACAGGTTCTCCCGCTGGCCCGAGCGGTACGAGTGCTGGTGGGGCTTCGACACCCTGCCCAACGTGGAGGAGAAGGAGCCCAGCTACGGCTACTTCATCAACGGCCCCCAGGGGGTGCTCCATAAGTGGCTGGAGGCAGGGGCCTCCGGCTGGCGGCTGGACGTGGCGGACGAGCTGCCGGACTGCTTCATCCGGGACGTGCGGTCCCGCGTGAAGGAGGAGGACCCGGAGAACGTGCTCATCGGCGAGGTCTGGGAGGACTGCTCCAACAAGCAGGGCCCCGAAGGCCGCCGGGGGTACGTGGACGGGTACGAGCTGGACTCCGCCATGAACTATCCCCTGCGCACGGGCATCCTGCGGTTTTTACGGGGGGAGGAGAGCGCCTTCGCTTTGGAGCGTCGGCTCTGGTCCCTGTTCGAGAACTATCCGAAGCCCTTCCGGGACGCCTGTCTGAACCTGCTTTCGTCCCACGACGAGACCCGGGCCATCACCTATCTTGCCGGGGGACCGGACCGGTTCACCGCCACCCGGGCGGAGCAGGCGGCTTTCCATCCCGACGGCCCTACCCTGGCCCGGGCAAAGCGCCTGTTCCTGGCTGGCACCGCCCTGCAGCTCATGCTCCCCGGGGTCCCCTGCATCTACTACGGGGACGAGGTGGGCCTCTTCGGCGGGGGCGATCCCTTCAACCGGCGGCCCTATCCCTGGGGCCGGGAGGACCTGGTCATGCGGGACGCCGTCCGCACCCTCATCGGCCTTCGACAGGGGAGCGAAGCCATCCGGCAGGGCCATCTCAGGATGGGCGCCGTGTCCGGCAAGTGCTTCGCCCTGGTCCGCTATCAGGGGGAGGAATGCGTGGTGCTGCTGGTGAATCAAAGCGCCGTGCCCGTGTCCGCGGCCATCTATCCGTCCCTCCTCTATAAGGGGGAGGACGGGGACGTGCCCGTGCCCTTCAGCGGCCAGTATACCGAGCTCTTTACCGGGGAAAGCCTGAAGGTGCGCAGCGTGCTCAGCGCCCTGGCCCCTGCGGAGGGATACTGCATCTATCGGAAGGAAACGAACCTATGAGACCCAAACTCCAGCTGGACGAACTGAACAAAGCCCTGCTCATCGCCTGCGGCGTCTGCTATCTAATGAGCTTCGTGCTGAACAAGTACGCCGGGGCCGTCACTCTGTTCCGCCTGCTGTTCGCGGCAGCCGCCGTCTTTCTGGGCATCCGCCTCTTTTCCAAGGACCCGGCCAAGCGGAACAACGAGAATATGAAGTTCCTGGCAGGCCTGACGGCGGTGAAGGAGTTCTTCCAAAAGCCCTTCCGGGGTTCGGGCAGCGCCCAGGGGCACGCCACGTCCCAGCCCTCCGGCGGCCTGCTGGACAAATGGAAGCACCAGTGGCGGGAGTATCGGACCTACCGATACCTCATCTGCCCCCAGTGCTCCCAGCGGCTTCGGGTCCCCCGGGGTAAGGGCAGGATCCGGGTCACCTGCACCAAATGCCGCAATCAGTTCATTGCCAAAAGCTGAAAACCGGCGTATACTATAGGGAACAACGAAAAGGAGATACAACCATGAAGCAAGTCACCAAAGATATGAACATCCGGGAAATGGTCATGATGGACGAGGGCATCGCCGAGATCCTCATGGGCGCGGGCATGCACTGCCTGGGCTGCATGATGTCCCACTTCGAGAACCTGGAGCAGGCCTGCGCTGTCCACGGCATCGACGCCGACGCGCTGGTGGACCAGATCAACGAGTATTTGGAGGCCCAGGGCGAGTAAAAACTGCCCTTCTATAGGCGTTCTCTCGGGCGGAGCTTCGGACCAAAGGATGCCGAAGCTCTTCTTGCTTATAAAAAATGCACGTTTTTCCATGGGATTTCGTTGACGAGACGAGGAAAAAGATATATACTTAAAAAAACAAAAGTGTTTTCCGTATTGGGGGTGAGCTTATGTTGACTGAGTCACTGTCCCGGGTCATGCTGCGCATGCGGCTGGGATTCATGCGGAAGATGTTCATCACCGTCCGTGAGGAGAGCCAGGATCTGACGCCTATGGAGATCTTCTGTCTGGAGGGCATCGAGACCATGGAGCGGCCCACCATCTCCCAGTTCGCCCGGTTCGCCGGCATCTCCCAGAGCAACGCCACCTACCGGGTCAACTGCCTCATTCGCAAGGGGTATGTGAACCGGGTCCCCTCCGACAAGGACAGGCGGGAGTTCCATCTGGAACTGACGGACAAGTTCAAGGGCTGCGGCCCGGCCTTCGAGCAGAGCTGCCGGGTGCTCGCCAAGCGCATCGCCCTCCATATGACCCGGGAGGAGACGGAGAAACTAACCGCCATCCTGGATGATTCCTTGGACAAGTGGAACGCCCTCATGGAGAAGGACGATCTGTTGAAAGAGTAAAGCGCCGCCCCTACAGGGCGCCCAACACAAGGAGAACCTATGATCAATCACGCTGCCGTATCCGAGTTCACCAGCTTCCAGAACATCGAGGTCTGGAACTTCATCATCATGCTGGCCATCCTTTCCGGAGCCCTGCTGCTGGCGGGGGCCCTTCGGCGGATGATCCCCCTGCTCAGAAAATCCCTGCTGCCCGGTGCGGTGCTGGCGGGCTTTCTGCTGCTGATAGGCGACGGGATCTACCGGGCCTTCACCGGCGTCAGCTTCTTCCGCAGCGGAAACAACCTTCTGACGCTGGAAGCCATGACCTACCACGGCCTGGGCCTGGGCATCGTGGCCATGTCCCTGAAGCAGAGCCAGCGGGCCAAGAGCCGGCATCGGAATCGGGAGATCTTCCGCTCCGGCGCCATCACGGTCTGCGGCTACCTTATCCAGGGCGTGGTGGGCCTGCTCATCACGTTGGCTTTCTTCTACCTGTTTAAAGGCAAGGTCTTCGCCTCCAGCGGCATCCTGCTGCCCCTGGGCTACGGCCAGGGCCCCGGCCAGGCCTTCAATTGGGGCTTGACCTTTGAAAACAACTACGGCTTCGTCAACGGCTCCAGCTTCGGCCTTACCGTGGCGGCCATGGGCTTCGTGTCCGCCAGCGTGGGCGGCGTGCTGTACATGAACGTCATGCAGCGGAAGGGAAAGCTGAAGATGGCGGAGAACGCCGACGAGGCGGAGGACCTGACCGCCGAAGCCATCACCGGCAAGGGGGAGATCGCCCTCTCCGAGAGCATGGACAAGTTTACCGTCCAGGCGGCCCTCATCCTGGTCACCTACATCCTGGCCTACGGCATCATGAAGGCCATCGACGCCGCCTTTGGAGGCATCCCCTTCTATGTGAAGACCCTCCAGTCCACCATCTGGGGCTTCAACTTCCTGTTCGGCCTCCTGGCCTGCGTCATCGTGAAGGCCCTCTTAAGGAGCTTCAAAAAGGCGGGCTGGATGCAGCGGGAGTATCGGAACACCTTCCTGCTGAACCGGATCTCCGGCTGGATGTTCGACATCATGGTGGTGGCCTCCATCGCCTCCATCGACCTCACGGCCTTCGCCCATCCGGAGTTCATCGTGCCGCTGCTGCTCATCTGCGCGGCGGGCGCCTTCGCCACCTTCTTCTTCGTCCGCTTCGCCAGCCAGAAGCTGTTCCCGGACTACGTCCACGAGCAGTTCCTCTGCTTCTACGGCATGCTCACGGGCACGGTCAGCACGGGCCTCATCCTCTGCCGGGAGATCGACCCCCTCTTCGAGACCCCTGCGGCGGAGAATTTGATCTTCCAAAACCTCTACGCCGTGCTCCTGGGCGCGCCCTTCCTCCTGGTCCTGGGCCTCATCGCCCAGAACCAGCCCGCCACCACCTGGCTGGTCTTCGGCATCCTGGCGGTCTACTTCCTAGTCCTCTGCGGGGTGCTCTTCGGAAAGCTGATCTTCGGAAAGAAGAAAGCAGAATAAAGGCAAGGGCGGACGCAGCGACGTCCGCCTTTTCTATAGGCAACAGCGGGTTGCTTGCCAATTTGCCGGTTCCCTGTATACTAATGGTATCGACATCAGGAGGAACGAATCATGGAAGCCTGTGAAGTTTTGAAGAAACTGCGGGAGAAGCATGGCCTGACCCAGGAGCAGCTGGCGGAGAAAGCTTTGGTCACCCGCCAGGCGGTGAGCCGCTGGGAGACGGGGGAGACCCTGCCCAACACGGACACCCTGAAGCTCCTGTCCCGCATCTACGACGTGTCCATCAACACCCTGCTGGGCTCGCCCCGGACATTGTACTGCCAGTGCTGCGGCATGCCCCTCACGGAGGACGGCATGATCAGCAAGGAGCCGGACGGCGCCTTCAACGAGGATTACTGCACCTGGTGCTATACCGGCGGCGCCTTCGTCTACACCTCCAAGGACATGCTGCTGGACTTCCTCCTGGCCCATTCGCCCAACCCGGACAACCAGCCGGAGCCTCAGCGCCGGGCCATGTACGACGGATACCTCTCCCAGCTCAAGCACTGGAGATAAACGAGCATCAAAAAGAGAAGGCCGACGCCTTCTCTTTTCATGTCCATTGATTTACAGCCCCAGGTCCTCCTTCACGATCAGCACGTGGAAGGCTTTCACGGGGCGGGTGGGGGCCTCCAGGATGAAGGTCACGTTGCACATACGGGCGGCGGTGCGGCAGTCGTGGCACTGGCCCGTCTTGGCGCAGGGGGTGTCCAGGCCCAGCCGCCGGGCGTTGGTGGGGCAGGCGTCCCGCTTGATCCGGTCCATGGCCTCGTCGAGGCCGGCGACGATCTTGTTTTTGCCCACGATCACCACCACCTCGTGGGGCCCGTAGATGAGGCCCGCGGCCCGGTTGCCCGTGCCGTCGATGTTGACGAGCCGCCCGTCCGTGGTCAGGGCGTTGGAGGAACACATGTACACGTCCGCGCCCAGGGCCTTGTCCCGGGCGGCCTGCTTGGCTTCCTTGGCCGCCAGCCAGTGCCAGTAGACCTCGTTCCCGTTAGCTTGCAGGGCTTCCGCCAGACCCATGTCCCGAACGGTGGCGCTGCCGCCGATGCCCACGCTCTTCGTTCCGATGATTTCAAGGGCCGCGGCCTTGGCTTCCTCCGCGGTGTCGAAGACCTGCGGCAGGAACCGGCGGGTCTTCAGAGCCTTCACAAGGCTTTCATAGTCGATGTTTTCCATAGCTCCTCCTTATTTCGAATAGGTGAAGAAGCCCTGACCGGACTTGACGCCCAGCAGGCCGCCCCGGACCATCTTCCTGAGCAGGGGATGGGGCCGATACTTGGGGTCTCCGGTCTCCGCCTGCAGTACCTCCATGATGGCCAGCACCACGTCGAGACCGATCATGTCACCCAGAGCCAGGGGGCCGATGGGATGGTTGGCGCCCAGCTTCATGGCGGTGTCGATGTCCTCTGCGCTGGCCACGCCCTCGGCGTAGACGCCCACGGCCTCGTTGATCATGGGGATCAAAATGCGGTTCACTACGAACCCGGCGGCCTCGTTCACCTCCACGGGGGTCTTGCCCAGGCTCACCGCGATGGCTTTGACCTGGTCCACCAGTTCCCGGGGCGTATTGATGCCCGCGATGACCTCGACGAGCTTCATCACCGGGGCCGGGTTGAAGAAGTGCATGCCGATGAGGGGCCTATCGAGCTTCGCCCCGATCTCCGTGATGGACAGGGAGGAGGTGTTGGAGGCGAAGATGCAGGTGGGCTTGGCGATGGATTGAAGCTCCTCGAAGGTCTGCTTCTTCACGTCCATGCTCTCGAAGGCGGCCTCCACGATGAGGTCGCAGTCGGTGCAGATGTCCTTGGCGCCGGTGACGATCCTATTCAGGACGGCCTCTGCCGCCGCAGCGTCCATCTTGCCCTTCTGGACCCGCTTCGTGAGCTGATTTTCGATGCGGCCCTTGCCACGGAGGGCCAGCTCCGCCGTGATGTCGCAGAGCCGCACCTCAAAGCCCTCGCACTGGGCGAAGGCCTGGGCGATGCCGGACCCCATGGTCCCCGCGCCGATGATGCCAACGATCATAGTAACCTCCTATCTGTTGTAAAACTCGATGTTCTTCTGCTTGTTCAAAAAGGCCTGCATGCCCCGCTTCTGGTCCTCGGTCGCAAAGCATCCGGAGAACTCCCGGACCTCCGCGTCCAGGGCCTCGTCCATGCCAAGGTCGATGCCCTCGTTCATGGCGGCCTTGCAGGCCCGCACGGCGATGGGGGCGTTCCGGGCGATCCGCTCGGCCAGCTTTCGGGCAGCGGGGAGCAGCTCCTCGGGGGGATAGACGGCGTTGACCAGGCCCATAGCCAAAGCCTCCGGGGCCTTCACGGTCCGGGCGGAGAAGATCAGCTCCTTGGCCCTGCCCATGCCGACGAGGCGCATGAGCCGCTGGGTGCCCCCGAAGCCCGGGGTGATGCCCAAGGTGACCTCCGGCTGGCCGAAAAGTGCGTTTTCGCTGCAGAGCCGGATGTCGCAGGCCATGGAAAGCTCGCATCCACCTCCCAGGGCGTAGCCGTTGACGGCGGCGATGGTGGGGCAGGGGAAGGTCTCGATCCGGCGGAACACCTCGTTGCCGTGCCGGGAGAAGGCGGCGGCCGCCTCGGGCTCCATGTCCGCCATGGCGGCGATGTCCGCCCCGGCGGCGAAAGCTTTCTCCCCCGCGCCAGTGAGAATGATACAGCGGACGGTGGCGAGATCGACCCCGTCCAGCGCTGCGGAAAGATCGTCCAGGACCAGCTGGTTCAGGGCGTTCAGCGCCTCCGGCCGATCCAACGTCAATGTCAGGACGGACCCCTCCTGCTGGGATTTCACAAAGGACATAGGCGCCTCCTCAATCCCGCTCGACGATGGCGGCGCAGCCCATGCCGCCGCCGATGCACAGGGTAGCGAGACCCTTTTTGGCGTCCCGCTTCTGCATCTCGTGGAGCAAGGTCACCAGGATGCGGCAGCCCGAGGCGCCCACGGGATGGCCCAGGGCGATGGCGCCGCCGTTCACGTTCAGCTTCTCGGGGTCGAAGTGGAGCTCCCGGGCCACGGCCACGGACTGGGCGGCAAAGGCCTCGTTGGCCTCGATCAGGTCGAAATCCTCCACGGCGAGGCCGGCCTTCGCCATGGCCTTCTTGGTGGCGGCCACGGGCCCCACGCCCATGACGGCCGGGTCCACGCCCGCCAAAGCCCCAGCCACGAACCGGGCCATGGGCGTAACGCCCAGCTCCCTGGCCTTCTCCTCCGAGAGCAGGACCACCGCGGCCGCCCCGTCGTTGATGCCGGAGCTGTTGCCCGCGGTGACCACGCCGTCGGGCTTGAAGGCGGGCTTCAGCTTCGAAAGGATCTCCACGGTGGTGGTAGGGCGAGGGCCCTCGTCCGTGTCCACCACCACGGTCTGCTTCTTCTGCTTCACGGTGACGGGCACGATCTCGTCCTTGAACCGGCCGGTCTCCATGGCTTTGGCGCATTTCTGCTGGGAGGCGGCGGAGAACTCGTCCAGCTCCTGCCGGGAGATGCCCCAACGCTCGGCCACGTTCTCGGCGGTGATGCCCATGTGGTAGTCGTTGAAGGCGTCCCACAGGGCGTCGTTGACCATGGTGTCCACCAGGGTGCCGTTGTTCATCCGGTAGCCGAACCGGGCCTTAGGGAGGGCGAAGGGAGCGTTGCTCATGCTCTCCGTGCCGCCGGCCACCACGATGTCCGCGTCGCCGCTGGCGATGAGGGCCGCGCCCAGGTTCACCGCCGCGAGGCCGGAGCCGCAGACCACGTTCAGCGTCATGGCGGGGGATTCCACAGGAAGCCCCGCCTTCAGGGCGCACTGTCGGGCCACGTTCTGCCCCAGAGCCGCCTGGATGACGCAGCCCATATAGACCATGTCCACCTCACTGGCGGGCACGCCCGCCCGCTTCAACGCTTCCGAAATGACCAGGGTGCCCAGCTCCACGGCGGATTTGCTGCTCAACGCGCCGCCCATGGTGCCAATGGGGGTCCGGCACGCGCCGGCAAGGACCACGTTCCTCATGTGCAATGGATTCCTTTCCATAATACTCTAATCATATCATACACCATTTTGCTTCGGAGGGAAAGGGGAGAGCGGAAAAATGCGCGCACAAAAAAGGAGAAGTCCTTGGACTCCTCCTTGCTTCTTTTGCTTGTTCAGCTCAATACTTGCGCTTGCGGGCGGCTTCGGCCTTCTTCTTGCGCTTCACACTGGGCTTCTCGTAGTGCTCACGACGACGGACCTCGGCGAGGACGCCACTGCGGGCGCACTTACGCTTCCAACGCTTGAGAGCGCTTTCCAGGGATTCGTTTTCTCCGACTCTGACTTCCATTTTTTTCCCTCCCCTCCTGAGCCAACATAGGTGGAAAAATCACCAGCACACCGTGAGATTATACCCGAACGTTATCCATTCGTCAACCCCTTTTTTCGTTTTTGACAATCTGAGCGTTTC
>CADACQ010000023.1 GCA_902786465.1 uncultured Eubacteriales bacterium
CGGATGCCGATCTCGGTGTCCAGGTTGATGTTGGGATAGTAGACCCGGAAGCCCACGGGGTTGGCGGTGCCGTACTTGTTGCCGATGATCTCCTTGATGTTGAAGTAGTAGATCCGCTGATCCTTGGCCGTGTCGCCGCCCATGGTGAAGCGCTTCTTCAGGACTTCCCAGGTCTTCTTCAGGTTCTCGCCCAGGGAGCCGTAGAAGATGGAGGGCTCGGTGGACTTGTCCCAGACAAACTCGCCGGGCTGGGCCGTGAACTCCACGATGCCGCCCTGGTCCACGATCATCATGCACTGACCGTCGTTGACGGCGATGATGGACCCGTTGGAGATGATGTTGTCGCTGCCCTTGGTGTTGCTGCTCTTGCCGCTGATGCGCTTGACGCCCTTGCGCATGAGCACGTTCTCCGGAAGGGACTCGCAGTAGAAATACTCCCGCCACTGGTCGGCCAGGACCGTGGTCAGGGTCGTGCCGAGTGCTTGAATAAGACCCATAGTTTCATTTCTCCTTTACTATTATGATTGGTTCGTGTTTATGGTTGCACCGTCCGCTGGGCGATGCCCTTGACGGCGTAGATGGTCCAGTCGTGGTCCTTGAAGGTGAGAACGGTGTCGCAGTAGGGGCACTTGGCGCTCTCGTTGACGGAGAGGGGCGCGCCGCAGTTGGGGCAGTGGCGCTCCGTGACCTCGCCCGCCAGCTCGGTGACGGCGCCCGTGGGACGGCTCAGATCCCACTCGTAGGTCATGAACTTCTCGGCGGTGTCGCTGCCGGAGACCACCTTCCCGGTTTCCTCGTCCACGATGTAGTCCGTGATCCGGGTCTTCAGCGCCGCCACCAGATGGTCGTCGCCGCCCTCCTGGAACCAGCCCCGCAGCGTCACGTCCAGCACCGCGATCCGATCCACCCGGTTGATCCGGTGGCTGGCCACGAGGGACTTGATCTGCCGGTCGAACTGCTGGTACAGGGCGTCCGTGAAGTAGGGCCGGAGGGACTCGATGTTCCGGGCGGTGCAGCCGTTCTGCATCTGGACGTAGATGTTGGAGAGCTTCTCCCGCATGTCGCTTTCGGAGAAGTTGGGGTCCAGCTTGGCGTATTCGCTCATGGGCAGGAGCTTGCTGCCCGGCGTCTGCTGGGCACCCGCCGCCGTGCCCGCGTGAGGCGTGGCCTGATGCTGGTTCTTCCGGCTGAAGATCATGATCAGGATGACGATCAGCACCACGTAGAACAGCAGATTCCCGAAGCCGCCGCCGTCGCCGGAATCAGAGGAGGTGGAGCCCACGGGGAAGAAGAAAAAGCCGTTGCCGCCGTCGTCCCAGCCGGACGAGCCGCTGCTCCAGTCTGAGCCGCTGTCCCAGCTGGACGAACCGCCGCCCCAGTCGGAACCGCCGGAGCCGCCGTAATCGCCGCCGCCGGAGAAGCCGCCCAGATCCGCGCCCACCTTCTTCAGGAGCCGGGGCCCCAGCAGGCAGATGCACAGGACCAGCGCCAGGACCAGGAGCACCACGCCGAACTTTTTCATGCCGCCTTCCTTTCCGCCGGGGCTCGGCCCCGGACAAACTCATAATCCATCTTATATATGATAGCAGGTTTTTTCGCGGATAGCAACAGTTTTTCGGGGCGAAAGAGGTCCCGGTTATTTTACGAATTGTTTACCCCGAGGACCGAACGGCTTTGCTATACTGATAAATAGATGATTATCGCGCATAAGAGGATTTCCATGGATAAGAAACGCATCATCCTGTTGAGCTCCCTTCTGGGCGTCGCCGTGGCGCTTTTGGGGCTGCTGCTCCTCATCATGACCCGGGGCGGCCGGGAGACGGCCCAGCCCGCAGCTACGGCTGCGCCCACCGCCGCCCCTGCGGCGGAGCCCACGGCCACGCCGGACCCGCGGCTGCAGCTGTCCTCGGGGCCCGTGGACCGGGACGTGAAGGAGCTGACCCTCGCCAGCGTCACCGCGGAGGATCTGGACCTGATCCGGGAGCTTCCCGACCTGACTCTTTTGGACGGCCGGGCCTGTGAGGACGGGTCGCTGCTCCGCGCCTTCAGCGAGACCGTGGCCTATCCGGTCCTCTGGTCCGTAGCGTTGGGGGACGTGCGGGTGGACGGCGACGCCACGGAGCTGGTGGTGCCCCCCTCCGTGACCACGGCGGCGGAGGTCCAGGCGGCCCTTGCCGACCTGCCCCAGGTGGGATCGGTGGATCTGCGGGAGAGCGGCCTCGACAACGAGGAGGTGGCGGCCCTCAAAGGAGCCCTGCCGGAGCTCAGCGTGCAGTATTCGGTGACCGTCCAGGGCATGCGGGACGATCCGGACATGAAGGTCCTGGAGCTGGACGCTTCCATGATCAGCGATTGGGACGCCCTCGCACAGGAGATCGGGCTCCTCCGCAGCCTGGAGCAGATCGTGGTCACCGGGGCCCTGACCCCGGAGCAGGCCGCGTACCTGCTGGAGGGGGCGGGGAGCATCCCCGTGAGCTACAGCGTTTCCTTCAAGGGCCGGACCATCGGGAGCGACGAGGAGGCGGTGGACTTCTCCGACCTGCCCGCCAGCGACCTCGGGGCCATCAAGGCCGCGCTGATCGTGCTGCCCAAGGTGAAGAAGGTGAACCTGGACCCCAAGAAGGGGAGCAGCAAGTGGACGCTGGACGAGGCGGACCAGCTCCAGCAGTTCCGGGAGGGGCTGCTGGTGGGCTACACCACCAAATCCTTCGGCGTCTCCTTCTCCCTGGCGGACGAGGTGGTGTCCTTCAACGGGAAGAACCTGAAGCGGAGGATCGAGGAGCTGAAGCTCCTGCTGCCCTATCTTCGGAACGTGAAGCGGGTGGATATGGAGAACTGCGGCATCGACAACGAGACCATGGCCGCCCTGCGGGACGAGTTCCCCCAGCCCAAGCTGGTCTGGCGGGTGAAGGTGGGGGCCTATACCGTCCGCACCGACGCCCGGATGATCAAGTTCTCCGCCGGCGGCGGCAAGGCTCTTCACGACAAGGACACCGAAAACCTGAAGTATTGTCGGGACGTGCGGTATCTGGACCTCGGTCACAACGAGTTCAAGCATATCGACTTCGTGGCCAACATGCCGGAGCTGGAGGTGTGCATCATCGCCGTGGGGTACATGACCAGTTTGGAGGGCATCCAGAACTGCCCCAAGCTGGAGTACGCCGAGTTCCTGTCGGGGCTCATTTCGGACGTGTCGCCCCTGGCTTCCTGCACGGAGCTGGTCCATCTCAACCTGGTCTACAACCGGATCAAGGACATCACGCCCCTCTACGGGCTCACGAAGCTGGAGCGGCTCTGGATCTCCCGGAACGATATCCCCGCGGACCAGGTGGCGAAGTTCAAGGAGCTGGTGCCGAATTGTCAGGTGAACACCACGGTCCAGAACCCCACCCGGGGCGGCTGGCGGTATTTCGACGAGGAGTTCACCCAAATCACCCCCCGCTACGCCCTGCTCTGCCAGCAGTTCCACTACGACAATGCCAAGCTCCGCTCCTACGGCGACGGCTGGTGGGACGACGGCAAGGTCCACGCCGGCGATCCCCCCGCCTATGAACCCAAAGCCTGAGGACAGGAGAAGCAAGCCCATGGACGAGAAAGAAAAGCTGGCGTATATCCTGAAACAATTCCGCATCGAAGGGGAGATCCTGGTCTACCGCTGGATCCCCACCGGCCACATCAACACGGCCTACTACGTGGCCCTCTACAACGGGAAGGAGATGTACCAATTCCTGGTGCAGCGGGTGAACACCTACGTGTTCCGGGACCCGGTGGGCATGATGCGCAACATCGAGCTGCTGACGGAGCACGTGCGCAAGGCCGAGCCCAGCATGGAGAAGCGCCGGCGGCTCCATTTCAGGCACACCCAGGATCGCCGCAACTACATCGTGCTCCACGACGGCGTGGTCATGGGGCCGGGGGAACCCTTCGATCCCCTGGATGAGCGCTACGAGTTCTGGCGGGTGTACAACTATATCGAGTACAGCAAGAGCTTCGAGACCGCCGAGGGGAACGCGGAGGTGCTGCGCCGGAGCGGGAAAGCCTTCGGCAAGTTTTTGAAGCAGCTCTCCGACTTCGACGCGTCCCAGCTCATGGAGAGCATCCCCCACTTCCACGACACGGCCTACCGCCTGCAGGCCCTCTTCGACACGGTGGCGGCGGACCCCTTGGGCCGGGCGGCGGCCTGCGGGGAGGAGATCCGGCTGATCCGGGAGAACGCGGACTTTGGCTGCACCCTCTGCCGCCAGATCCAGCGGGGAGAGCTGCCCATCCGCGTCACCCACAACGACACCAAGACCAACAACATCCTCTTCGACGTGGATACCCTGGATCCGCTGGTCATCATCGACCTGGACACCTGCATGCCGGGTCTGGCCTGTTACGACTTCGGCGACACGATCCGCTTCGCCGCCTGCACCGCCCAGGAGGATCAGTCCGAAAACATGCGGCTCGATCTGGAGCTCATGGGGGCCTATACGGAGGGGTATCTCAGCGAGGCGGGCAGCGTCCTCACGACGGCGGAGATCGAAAGCCTGGCCACCGGCGCCGCCGTCATCACCCTGGAGCTGGCCAGCCGGTTTCTGATGGACTACCTGATGGGGGACAAGTATTTCAGGATCGAGTACCCGGACCAGAACCTGAAGCGGGCCCGGGCCCAGCTGAAGCTGTTCGAGGACATGATGGCCCACATGGACCAGATGCAGGCCATGGTCCACGAAATCGCCCAGCGATGATCGAAACGAGCATACGAAAAGAGACTGTCAAGCGACAGCCTCTTGTTTTTTCGCCCTTATTTCTTTCCGATCTTATCGAAGATCATGGGGTAGATGGCCACGTCCACGAACAGGATGACGGCGTAGCGCGCCGCCCGGACCAGGTACGCGAGGAAGGTGCCGGAGGAAAGGAAGCTGGAGGAGAAGGGGAGCTTCAGGAGGGTGTTGAGGGCGAAGTAGATGGCGCCGCCGCCCAGGACCCGCAATATCATCTTCCACCAGCATTTGGTGTTCTTGAACTTCACGTACTTCTCCTCGAACAGGTCTCCGGCGAAGAAGCCCACCATCATGCCGTAGCTGGTGTAGAAGTCGTTGGTCTTGCAGTAGAACCAGCCGGGGAGGGCCAGCAGCAGGATGATGAGGTAGAATACCCAGCGCTTCTCAAACTTCTTCTGGAAGAAGGGCACCAGCAGGACCACCGAGAGACCCAGGGCCCAGCCGAAGAGCACGTCCGTGGGGAAGTGGACGCCCACGCAGAACCGGCTCAGGCCCACCAGCAGCGGGATCACGATGCCCACGGCCCAGGCCCATTTCTTCTTCAGGTACGCCGCCACGGACGTATAGTTGGCCACGGACCCGGAGGAGTGGCCGCTGGGGAAGGAGTAGCCCTGGGCCGCCACGTCCATGATGTCGGCGCTGGGCTCCACGGGCTTCAAACACTTGACCTCGGGGCAGACCATGTAGGGCCGAAGGCGCAGAAAGACGTTCTTGATCATGGGGTTGGCCACCATGGCCACGCAGGCGTTGCGGCCGATGAACTTGCCCAGCTCCTTCTTCCAGCTCCAGTAGCAGAAGCCCAGGACCAGGATGATGGCCATCTCCTCCCCGAACATGGAGAAGACGGTGGCAAGCCCGATGCCGAAGCGCCCCAGATGGCTCTGGAGCCAGACCATCAGCGCCGGCTCCCAGCCGAAAAAGAATGTGTTGCCCATAGGTATTCGCTCCCGTTTCGATTTTCTCCATTTTACTCCCCTTTTCCCCGTTTGACAATGGGCAACTTGCGCCCGAGGGCCAGCCGTGATATACTGAACAAAAAGGCGAAACAGGGGGATGGGCCGTGAAGAAAACGGTGCTGTATACGGAGCTGGCCTACGTGCTGGGCATGGTAGGGCTGAGCCTCAGCGTGGCCCTCATGACCCGGGCAGACTTCGGCGTGTCCATGGTGGTGGCCCCGGCCTATCTGCTGTATCTGAAGCTGAACCCCGTCCTGCCCTTCTTCACCTTCGGCATGGCGGAATACACCCTCCAGGCGGCGCTGCTCCTCTGTACGATCCTGACGGTGAAGAAGTTCCGGCCCTACTTTCTCTTTTCCTTCGTCACCGCCGTGCTCTACGGGTTTTTGCTGGACGGGTGGATGCTGCTGGTCCAGCGCTTCCCGGCGGAGAACATCGCCCTGCGGTGCCTCTGGTACGTGCTGGGCTTGGGGCTGGGCGCGGTCAGCATCGCCTGTTTCTTCAAGACCTACATCGCCCCGGAGGTCTATGAGCTGCTGGTGAAGGAGCTGGCGCTGAAGCTTTCTAAGCCGACCCATCGGGTGAAGACGGTGTACGACTGCGTGAGCTGCGCCGTGGCGGTGGTCATGTCCTTCGCCTTCTTCGGGCTTTGGCGGTTCGAGGGCGTGAAGCTGGGCACGGTGATCTGCGCTTTGGTGAACGGGTTTTTGATCGGTCGGTGCACCGGATGGATGGACGGGCATTTGGATTTCAGGGATGGGCTGCCCTGGCGGAAATACTTCTCCTGAAAACGGAGATTGAGAATAAGGAGGCAATACCATGGGCTTTTTGAAGAGACTGTTCGGCTTCGGCGCCACCGTGGCCGGGACCGTGGCCGCCGTGAAGGTGACCGAGAAGGTGAAGGAGAACAACCCCGAGGGCGTTCAGGACGTGAACGGCGACGGGAAGGTGGACTATAAGGACTACGCCATCGAGGCCAAGAAGGCCGCCAAGGAGGTCTACGCCGAGGCCCGGGAGAAGGCCCCGGTTGTCATGGCCGAGGCCAAGGAGAAGGGGTCCGAGTTTTACCAGGACGCCAAGGAGAAGGTGAAGGACACCTTCCACGGTTGAACAGGAGGGACGACGGTAGGGGACGGGCTTGCCCGTCCCGTTTTTTGGCAAAATGAACCTTTTCCTATTCTCGATCGTCTCTTATGGTGAAAACACGCGGAAAGGAGGTGGGCGCCGTGGACGATTTCGAAACGCTGCTCCTGGCGAACAAGCTGGGCGTGGAGCGCTGGGTGAAGTTCCACATATCCGGTCCGGACGCTGAGGACGTTCTGCAGGAGACGTATCTGGCCGCCTATCAGGCGTTCCCCCGGCTGAAGGATACGGCCGCCTTCCGGCCCTGGCTCCTGAGCATCGCCCGGAACAAGTGGCGGGACTGGTATCGGAAGCAGGCTCGCCGGCCGGACACGCCGGTGGGAGAGCTGCCGGACGTGGCCAGTGAGGAGGAGCCCGACACCGCCGTGGAGGAGACGCTGGATCGGCTCAGCGACCGGGACGCCCGGATGCTGCGGCTCTTCTATCTCGAGCAGCTGCCCCAAAAGGAGATCGCCCGGCAGCTCAGCATCCCCACGGGCACGGTGAAGAGCCGGCTCAACGCCGCCCGGGACCGATTCCGCGCCGCCTATCCCTATTCGCCGAAAGGAGAGAGAAAAATGAAGAAACTGCCTCTGCTTTTGCCGCCCTACACCGTCCGCTGGAAGGACGAGGCCCCCTTCCCCGTGGTGTGGGAGGAGATGATGGGCTGGGGCATCGTGCCCCGCCTGGGCGAGAAGCTCACCTGGGGCATGTACGATCTGCCCAGCGCCCGGGTCCACGGTCTGGAGGGCGTCAGCTTCACCGCCAAGGTGATGGAGCCCCTGCCGAAGCTCGCCGAGGATGATTTGATGAAGGAGCCCGTGGCCTGCTCCGGCGCGCCCCAGGAGGTGTGGACCTTCGTGGGCCAGCTGCAGGACGGGTATACCCGCTTCCTTTCCGCCGAGCGGGAGGAGGACGGGGTCCGGACCCTGACCACCTTCCTGGACGGGGAGGAGTTCATGGCCAACTGGGGCTTCGGCGAGGACAACCGGGGCAACAGCTACACCGCCCAGGAGGAGGGGGTGCTGGACGTAGTGGGCCGCTGCGATCTCACCCTGGACGGGCGGACCACGGACTGCATCGCCGTCATGGACCTGAGCGCCTATATGGAGGGCGTGGCCTCCCTCCAGTTCATCGACCGGGACGGCCGGACCCTGCTCTGGCAGCGGTACAACCGGGACGACTGGGAGCTGGTGCGCTACGGCAAGCGCTGGTCGGAGCTGCTGCCGGACAACGATCGCATCACCGTCGACGGCGTCACCTACGTGCACTGGTACGACTGTCTGTATCTTAGGTGACGTCAGATCCAAAACCGTAGGGGAAGGGCTTGCCCTTCCCGTTTTTTATTGACAAACGCACCGATTTCATTATAATCGTATACAATATATCGATACGAGGAGGGGAAACCGCCTATGGATAAGCTGGACGTGGCCTTGCTGGAACTTTTGGAGGAGGACGCCCGCCGGACCCCCGAGCAGGTGGGCGTGCTGCTGGGCCTGAGCGGGGCGGAGGCGAAGGCCAGGATCGAGGGATTGGAGGCCGCCGGGGTCATCCGGGGATATACCATCCTCATCGACCAGGAGCATCTGCCGGAGGAGACCATCAGCGCCCTCATCGAGGTGAAGGTGCAGCCGGAGCGGAACCGGGGCTTCGACGCCATCGCCGAGCAGCTCTACCGCTTCGACGAGGTGAAGGCCTGCTACCTCATGTCCGGGGCCTACGACCTCATGCTCATCGTGGAGGGGAAGAACATCCGGGCCGTGTCCCGGTTCGTGGCGGAACGGCTTTCGATCCTGGACAACGTCCAGAGCTGCGCCACCCACTTCATCCTCAAGCGCTACAAGACCGACGGCGTCATCTTCGAGAAGGAGCCGGGGGATAAGCGCATGGTGGTGAGCCCATGAACTTCGACGCGCTGATCTCTCAAAAGGCGAAGGCCATCCAGCCCTCGCCCATCCGGCGGTTCTTCGATCTCGCCAACGCCATGGAGGGCACCGTGTCGTTGGGTATCGGCGAGCCGGATTTCGTCACCCCCTGGCACATCCGGGACGCGGCCATGGCGTCCCTCCGGGCGGGGGAGACCGCCTACACCCCCAACGCGGGGACCATGGAGCTGCGGCAGGCCATCGCGGACTATCTCTACGCCCGGTTCGGCCTCGAATACGACCCCAGGACGGAGATCTTCGTCACCGTGGGCGCGTCGGAGGCCATCGACCTGGCGCTCCGGGTGCTGGTGGACCCGGGCGACGAGGTGCTGATCCCGGACCCCAGCTACATCTCCTACAGCCCCGGGGCCCTGTTGGCCGGCGGCAAAAGCGTGCTGCTGCCTACCTACGCCGAGGACGGCTTCGCCCTCCGGGGGGACGTGCTCCAAAGCGCCCTCACCCCTCGGACCAAGGCCCTGGTGCTGCCCTATCCCAACAACCCCACCGGCGGGATCATGACCAGGCAGCAGCTGGAGGAGCTGGCCGCGGTCCTCGAAAAGACCGACGTGCCCGTGATCTCCGACGAGATCTACGGGGAGCTGACCTATTCCGGCGATCACGCGTCCATCGCCCAGATCCCGGGCATGAAGGAAAGGACCATCCTCATCTCCGGCTTCTCCAAGGCCTTCGCCATGACCGGCTGGCGGCTGGGGTTCGTGGCCGCGGATCGGCGGTTCGTGTCCCAGATGCTGAAGATCCATCAGTACGTGATCATGTGCGCCTCCACCATGAGCCAGGCCGCCGCCACCGAGGCCCTGAACGGCATGTTGCGGGGCGAATTCGACGACGTGGAGAAGATGCGCCGGGCCTACGACCAGCGGCGGCGGTACATCTACGACCGGCTCAACCGCATGGGCCTCCGCTGCTTCGAGCCCCGGGGCGCCTTCTACATCTTCCCGGACATCACCTGCACCGGCCTCACCTCCGAACGGTTCGCCGAGGCGCTCCTCCGGGAGGAGCGGGTGGCCGTGGTGCCGGGCAACGCCTTCGGCAGCCGGGGCGAGGGCTTCATCCGCTGCTCCTACGCGGCCAGCCTGAAGAACATCGAGGAAGCCATGGACCGCATGGAGCGATTCGTGCAGCGGAAATGATTTGCATTCGTCCGCACAAAGCCGTATACTGGATGTGACGAACACAAGGGGGTAATACACATGAAGCGATCCGAGATCAACCGGGCTCTGAAGGAGATGGAACGGATGTGTGAGCAGGAGCACTGCTACCTGCCGCCCTTCTGTCACTTCACGCCGGAGGAATGGCAAACCAAGGGCCACGAGTACGACGAGGTCCGGGACTGCAAGCTGGGCTGGGACATCACCGACTACGGCAAAAACGACTTCGACAAGCTGGGGTTGAGCCTCGTCACCATCCGCAACGGCAACCGGGCCATGGCGGACAAGTACCCCATGGTCTACGCCGAAAAGCTTCTCTATCTCAAGGAGGGCCAGTACTCTCCCAACCACTTCCACTGGTTCAAGACCGAGGACATCATCCACCGGGGCGGCGGCGTGTGCCTCATCCGGGTCTACAACTCCCTGCCCGACGAGAGCATCGACTACGAGAATCCCGTGACGCTGAATTGCGACGGCCGCAAGTTCACGGTCCCCGCGGGCACCCTGATCCGCCTGACGCCGGGGGAGAGCATCCACGTGCACCAGGGCCTCTACCACGATTTCCAGGTGGAGCCCGGCACCGGCCCCGTCCTCCTGGGGGAGGTCTCCCAAACCAACGACGACGAACACGACAACCGCTTCGAGCCCCCCATGGGCCGCTTCCCCGCCATCGAGGAGGACGAGCCCCCCTATCGGCTGCTCTGTGGGGAGTACCCGCCGGCGGAGTGAGGCGGCGGCGACGCTGCGACCCGTCCCTTGACCGAAGGGTCAAACGTCACTGTGCCGTCAGGCACGACAACACAAAAAAACAGGGCCCGGCAGGGCCCTGTTTTTGGTCTGATCGTCTTTACAGCGCCGGCGTGTTCAGCGCCGCCTCGGGGATCTCGATGGGCTCCACGGCGTCGAAGTTGGACAGGGTCATCTCGATCAGCGTGGCGGACATGTCGATATCCAGCTCCACGCCCTCGGGCAGCTCCCCGCCCATGCTGACCACCAGGGCGGTCATCATCAGGTCCTTCATGGCGCCAGCCATATCGATGACGTACCGGACGGGCAGGCCGCTCTCCGCATCGATCATGATGGTCACGTCGATGTCGCTGAGGTTCGCCAGGGCTTCCTCGGACATGTCGGCGCCCATGGCCTCCGTCAGCTCGTTCATGGAGCCGGAGGCGTTGAGGACCTGCTGCAGGAACTTGCCGTCGATGGTGCCGGCGTAGACCTTGGCGGGCTTGCCGTTCACCTCTTCCACACCGGTCAGCTGGAGGTTGACGCCTTCGCCGCTGAACATGTCGAGGGTCTCGCTGGGGCCCTGGGGCAGCTGGCCGTCCTTGGGATTGACGGTCTTGTTCCAGGTGACGCCGTCGTCGTCAGAGGCGTACAGGATCATGTCCTCGCCCTCCTTGACCACGTAGATCACGCCCTGCATGCTCTCGTCGTTGGTGGACAGGGTCACGTTGGCCCGGCCCACATAGGGATCGTTGATGACGTCCATGGCATAGAGCATGTGGATATCCATGGGCATGGTCTGCTTCAGCTCGCCCATGGCGATGGTGATGACCATCCCCATGTTCATCTCCATGTCCATGTGCATGCTCTTGACCTGCTGGAGTTTCTCGTTGGCTTCGGCGATGGCCACGTCGAAGGGGACCTCCGTGGGTTCCGGCGTGGGCGCTTCAGTGGGGGCTGCCGTGGCGGTGACAGCGTCCTTGGCTACGTTGGCTTCAGCGGCGGCGACGGGCTTTTCCGCGGCCCTCACCTTCATGCAGGCGGCCATGCTCAGGACCATCACCAGCGCAAGCAGGATAGAGATCGATTTTTTCATGATTTTCTCCTTTGTTGTCGATATTTGGAAGGGGCGCAGGCCCCGGGACATCTGCCCCAAGTCTACAACATCAGTATGGCATAGGCGGGGGACGCTGTCAAGTGCGCAAAACTGGAAACAGGCTGTCACCCAAGGCGGCAGACCTAAAAAGGGACCGCGGCCGCGGTCCCTTGCTCATGGTCGATGATATCGTTAGCTGATCTTCACATAGTTCTTGTGGATGTAGGCGGATTTGCCCTTGTATTCCACCTTCCACCAGTTGCCGGACTTGCCCTGGACGGTGAAGGTGTCGCCGTTGGCAGCCCAGCCCAGACGTTGGCCGGACGTGCTGGCCTTGGCGCGGATGCGGACCATGTTGTTCCGGGAATTGACGATGGTCGCGGTCTTGCCGGCATATTCGCTGCCGCCGCCACCGCCGCCAGAGGGCTTCGTGCCGACCACGAACTCGCTGAACACCCAGGCTTCACCGCCGGCATACTTGATCCGGGTCCACCTGCTGGTGTAGCCGGTGACGGTGATTTCAGCGCCCCGCGACAGGGTGCCCAGGATCGGGGTGTTCTTGCTGCTGGCCTTCTCCCGCACGTTGACGTTCTTCACCTTTTTGGTGTCGTAGTCGATGTACATGGTCTTGTCGGCAACGGGGGTGATGGACTCCGAGGAGCCGCTGCCGTTGCCCTTGGAGGTTAGATAGGTGGTCTTGATGTAGGCCGTGTCGCCGCTGTAGGCGATCTTGGTGTACTTGCCGCTCTTGCCCTTGACCTCGAAGGTGTCGCCCAGCTTGGCGATGGCCAGCTTGTTGCTGCCCGCCTTCTTATAGATGGTCACGCCGCCGTCGGGGGCGTAGGTCACCATGGCTTCGCCGGACTTGAGGATGGAGTCCTTCTTGCCTTGCTTCACGTAGTTCTTGTAAACGAAGCCGGTCTTAGAGTTGTACTGGATCTTGTACCAGTCCCCATCGATAGCCAAAAGCTTGCAGATGGCGCCCCGCTTCACGTCGCCCAGCTTCGTGCTGCTGGTGGAGGCGTCCTTGCGGAAGTTGACGGAGTTTCTGCAGTTGAGGATGATGACGACGCTGTCCTCGGTGATCGGGTCGGCCATGGCGACCGGCGCGAAGGCCAACAGCGTCAAAACCACCAGCAGAAGGCTGATCCATTTCTTCATAGTATATATCTCCCTTCTTGAACGGCGTACCTGTGATGGGCATACCTTCCTTAATTACCCACTCATAATACCACAAGGTTTGGGATTTGTATGCAACAAAGTTGTAAATTATGAACAAATTTTGAAAATATATTATTTTCGCGGTCCGATCCTGGGGAAAAAGCCCCTATTTTGCCCGATCCAGGACCACGCGCAGGGATTCCGGGAGCTGCTGGTGGCTCACCTGCGTGGCGTCGAACCGTACGGTCCAGAAGGCGAACTGCATGATGGGCCCCGCCGCGAAGGCGCAGATCAGCGTCCCGATGCCCACGGGACCCCCCAGCAGCCAGCCGATCAGGGTGGCGGAGCCCAGCAGTCCGATGCTGACGGCGCCGATGGGCACCCGCCTGAGCCGCTTCTTGAGCCCCACCAGGAGCGTATCCCGGGGCCCGCAGCCCAGGGCGGCCAGCATGTAGGTGTACTGGGTGTAGGCCAGGATCACCAGCCCGGCGAACAGGCAGGGGATGCCGGTGAGCAGCGAGCGGCAGGGGGGCACCAGGCCCAGCCAGTTGAAGAAATCCACGGACTTGCCCACCACGATGGCGTCGATGAACATGGCGATGCCGATGGGCTCCTTCATGAGCACGTCGATGCCCAGGATGGTCAGCGACACGGCCACGGAGGCGGTGCCGTAGAGGATGCCCAAGGTTTTGGACAGGCCCAGGCTCAGCACGTCCCACGGGGCCGCGCCCAGGTTGGCCTGGATGGTGAGATAGATGCCGAAGCCGTTGACGAACAGGCTCCCCGCCGCCAGCAGCATGTTCAGCAGGATGCCTTTTCGGGTTCGGTTGTCGAATGCGCGTATCATCCCGTCCAGTATACCAGAGGCGGGGGAGGAAGACAATAAGGGAAGGGCAAAAGCGGTCCCGGTAGGGGAGTCTCCTCTCGGCTGCGGCCTCGGTCAGGGCACGGCTCTCGGGCTCCACTGGAGCCCGATTCACTACCGTGCCCGGTTCGACTCCCCTACAAAATAATAATCCCCAGCCGTATGGCTGGGGATTGGTACCCGGTAGGGGAGTCGAACCCCTGTTACCGCCGTGAGAGGGCGGTGTCCTAGGCCACTAGACGAACCGAGCGCGATTGCAGGTAATATAATACAGAAAAAAGGTGGGGCTGTCAATAGTTTTTTTGCGGCTCGGGAGAAAAATACGGCGGCCAGGCGTCGGGGGCGTGAAGGAGCAGAGGCGGCCGGGGCGGCAGCGCCGGGCAGGGCAGGGGCGAGGCCATGGACAGGTTGGGGTTGCAGAAGGGGTCCCCCGTTTTCAGCAGGGGATAGAAGGCGTCCCGGCAGCGGCGGAGGGTGCCCTCGTCGGGGCGGCAAATAGGCGTGGCGGGGACCTTGAAGCGGACGCCCGGCGCGCACAGGTTGAAAAGCCCCCGGCGGCCCAGGCGCAGGCACAGCTCCTCGGCATAGCCCAGCTGGCCCAAGCCCGGGTCGAAGCCGCCCGCCCCGCGGAACCGGTCCCGGCGGACCATCAGCGCCCAGGGGCCCAGGCAGGACACGTCCCGGGGGCACAGGAGCCGGGGCCAGGCCTCCCGCAGCTCCCGTTCGGTCCGACCGAAGCCCAGGGACCCCAGGCCTCCCAGCAGGCCCACCACCGTGCCGGTGCTGAGGATGCGATCCTGCCCGTCCAGCACCAGGGGCCCCACCGCCCCCACGTCCGGCCGGTCCGCCCATTCCGTGAGCCGCTGGCCGAAGTCCGGGGAGAGGGGGGCGCAGCCGCCCCGAAGGAACAGCAAAAACCGGCCCCGGGCCCTCTGGGCCGCCCCGTTCCACAGGGCGCAGGGGCTGGTGTCGGGCTGCTCCCAAACGGTCACGCCGCTGCTTTGCAGGGCCCGGAGGAAGGGCGTCAAGGGTTTGCCCGCCGCCGCGATGAGCTGGTACCGGGGGAGCTGCATCCGCTGCTCTACAGCGAGGAGGGTGTCCCGCAGGGCGTCGGGCCCGTTCTCGTCGGAGACGATCACGGAGACGAGGGGCTCTCCCCGCACGCCGAACCGGGGCAGGAAGGTCCCGGCGGCGGGGCCGGGCAGCACCAGGGCGCTCGCCCCCAAAGCGGCCTTCAGGGGCCCGGGGTCGACGCAGACCGGGTCCGGCGGCAGGCTGAACAGCACGAAGGGCAGGTGGGCGATCCGCTCCGCCAGGGCCGCGGCCCGCAGCCAGAAGCCGTACCGGCGGGCGGGGGAGGGGCCGGGCCAGCCCCCCGCGGCCAGCAGCAGGGCTCGGGAGACGCAGACCCCCCGGCCCAGGTAGTCGCAGGCGAGCAGCGTATGGGGGCTGTAGTCCGGCTTGAACCTTGGCCGGCACCGGCGGCCCCGGACCAACGCGTCCTCGTCCGAATAGAGGAGCTCCCGCCCGCCTCCCGCGGCCAGGGCCAGGCGGTAGAGGGCGTCGGGCCGGAGCCGGGCCCCGCCGGGGAGGAAGAGGTAGTAGTCCGCCTCCGGCCGGCGGCCTAGATCGGACAAGACGAACCTGGCATAGGTCTGCCGTGCCAGGGAATCCCGGAGGCCCCGGCCCTCCTCCGTCACGATGATAGCGAACCGGGGCGCGGCCAGGAACACCGCCCGCCGCTGGGCGGCGGCGGCCGCGGGGGTCAGGGTGGAGAGGGCGACGAAGCGGTCATAGTCGAGCATGATGTGGGAAGTATGGCCTGTTTGGAAGGATTTAAAGCAAGGCACCCTTTCTTGAAAGAAAGGGTGCCCCCAAAGAACTTTAAGAAGAAAGAGGTAAAGTCAGCTCACCACAGCCACAGCAGATACCGCAGGTACCACAGCCTGTGCCGGGGCAGCGTCCCCTCCAGCTCCTTCCGGGCGGCCTTCACGTACCCGGCCATGGCCCGCTTCTGCTCCTCCCCCAGCACGTGGTCGGAGAAGGCGGCCTCGTCGGCCAGGGCCTGGGCGTCGTCGTTCGCGGAGGCCCCGTGGCGGACGAGCCGCAGCAGCTCCCCGTACCCGTAGAGCACGGCGTCCCGGCCGTCCCCCTGGAGCATCCGGCGGGTGCGGTTCCTGCACACCTGCCTGCGCAGCCGGACGTACAGGAAGACCAGCACCGGCAGCAGCAGGAGCCACAGCAGCCACAGCCCCCAGCGTCCCTGGGCTCCGCCCTCCGGCTCCGGTTCCGGGCCGGCGCTCCCGGGCTCCGGCGTGGGCGTGGTCACGGTGATCTGGGGCTCCCCTTCGGGGGTGGGCTCGGGGGTAGGCTCCGGCGTGGGCTCGGGGGTGGGCTCCGGCGTGTCCGCCGGGCCGGGGGCCTCGGTCTCCTTGGGCGTTTGGGAAGGCTCTGGCGTAGGCTCGGGGGTCGCCTGCTCCGGCTCCTCCCCGGGATCGGCCTCGGGGGCGGGGACGTCCAGCCTTGGGTCGTCGCCGCCGGTGGCCTCCACGGGCACCCAGCCCCAGCCGTCCACGTACACCTCGGTCCAGGCGTGGGCGTTCCTATCCGTGACCTCCACCCAGGTGTCCGCCTCCCCTACGGTCAGGGCGTAGCCGATGACGAACCGGGCGGGGACCCCCTTCGCCTGCAGCAGCGCCGTCAGGGCGCTGGCGTAGTGGACGCAGTAGCCTCGCTGGCTCACGGTCAAAAAGTACAGCGCGAAATCCTGATCCCTGGGGGTCTCCCCGGGGTGCAGGTCGTATTCCGCGATGCCCCGCAGGATCTGGGCCACAGCCTTCGCCAGGGCGTAGGGGTCCTCGGCGCCCGGCAGCTCGTAGGGCTTGAGGAAGTCCAGGAACGCTTCCCGCTGGCTCCGGCTCAGGGTCAGATAGGTCTTCTTCGTCCAGGCGGCGTATTCCTGCTCCGCCTGGCTCCCGGCCCTGGGCGTGAGGCTGGCCGGCAGGGGGCGGCAGCGCCAGCCGTAGGCGGAAAGCTTCTTGTCGGCGGCGATATAGTTCTCCCGCACCCGGGCGCTGACGCCGTCCTTCACCACCGCGTAGGGGGTGTAGAGCAGGGACTCCGACGCCCGGCGCACCTCCACCCGCTCCGGCGCGCCGCTGAGGGACCCGCCCAGGGTGAAGAGGGATTCTCCGTCGGCGTACTCCCCGGTCATGGTCCAGTACCGGCCGTCGTACCGGCCGTAGGAGGTGCCCCGCAGGTACAGGAGCCCGGCCCGGGGGGCCTTCACGTCCATGACGTGCTCGCCGGTGGACTTGAGCTCGCCCTCCCGGCTCAGGTCCTCCCGCTCCCGGACCCCCTGGTCCAGGAGACGGTTCAGCTTCTCCCAGGCGCTGGCCGCCTGGCGCATGAGCTGCTCCACCCGCTCCTGGGTGGACATGGGCTCGTACTCCGCCCGGGGCAGGGCCTTGACCAGCAGCAGGATCGTCAGCAGCAGCGCCGCTATAGCGAGGCACGTGACCCGGCCTATGCCCCCGCCGTGATGGAGCCGGAGCCCGCCGGTGAACAGCACGCCCCCGTAGTAGAGGCACACCAGCGCTCCGGCCCAGCCTGCGGGGGGCAGGTCCGTGTAGATGAGGGACAGGGCCACCAGAGGGAGGGGCACCAGGAAGGGCAGGAACAGGGATTCCCCGGACACCAGCCCCCAGCTGATGAGCAGGGCCATGGCCACCATGACCGCCCCCACGAAGAAGCCCACGAAATAGGCGTAGTTCTCCATCCCCGCGGGCAGGGCCCCCGGGTCGGGGATGAAGGGGAGGGTCCGGGACAGGACCGATTGGATGGTGCGGATGGCCACCGCCGCGCCGCTGTAGAGCTTCTTCCAGCGGAACACGCTGATGAGCAGCACCGTGACCCCGAAGGGGATCAGCATATAGGCCCCCAGCTCGGGGACCGTGAACAGCAGCGTCAAAAACCCGCTGACGAGCAGGGCCGTCAGCACCATGCCGAAGAGGTGGTAGGGGAGCTGGTAGGCGGTGACCACGCAGAGGGGCGCCCCCAGGGTGCCGCAGAAGACCAGCAGCCAGGTGGAAAAGAAGGTGAGGTAGGGGAACTTCTTCATGGGCGGTTCCCCCCTTCGCCGGCCTTGGGCCGGATGCTGTACACCAGCTCGTCGGACTTGTTTCGGTCCACGGGTCCCCGGGACCCGTCGGGCTGGACGGACAGGATCGCCTCCAAAAATTCGTCCAGGCTGTTCTTATCCTTGATATACGCCTGCTGGTGGGCGCCGAAGCAGATCCTGTGGGGGATGCCCTTCTCGATGAGGGACCTGCTCAGGTACAGCAGCTGGTCCAGCTGGCTCTCCAAGGCCCGCCGGTCGCTCATGGGGGTCACGGACAGGGTGATGCGCTTTCTTTGCATGAGCTGGGGCTCCCGGACGATGGGCTCGTCCAGCTTGGAACTGAGCTTCCAGTGGATCACGTTCAGGGGGTCCCCCTGGCGATAGGGCCTGAGCTCGTGCTCCTCGGAGTAGCCGCCGCCGGCCTTGGGCTTCAGGGTGATAGCCGAGTCCTGATCCAGCTCCGGCATGGGCTTGGGCTCATCGGGGATGGGCAGCACGGTGTAGGTGGCGGGGTCGCAGCGCTTCACGGGGAATGCGAAGATGCCCATGTAGTCCCAGGCCCAGACCCGGCCCAGGCGGCAGGTGACCACGCCGCAGCTGTCGCTGGGCAGGGGCAGGCTTTCCTCCGCTTTCAATACGCCCCAGCAGCGGACCTTCCGCTTCTCTACGGCTTCGCCGGTGAACCGATTCTCCCCGGTGAAGGTCATGGACAAACACCCCACGGGCAAGAAGCACCGGCTGTCCATCTTGAGCCGGGCGGCGGCCGCCTCGCCCCGGGGGGAGGCCCCGGAGGCGGACAAGTGCACCCGGACCCGCAGCATGGCGGGCAGGCTGATGATGAGGGAAACGAAGGGCAGCAGGATCAAAAAGCGCAGCAGGATATAGGACAGATACTGTCCGTACAGGCTATGGAACACCGCGCCCATCAATAGGGCGGTGAGATAGACGATCCGGCGGCTGCTCATTATTTGGCCACGGGGGCGGGCACGGCTTTGAGGATGTCGTCGATCAGGGCCTCCGCCTTCCGGCCGGCGGCCTCGGCGTCGGGGGTCAGGATGATCCTATGGCAGATGGTGGCGGGGTAGATGAGCTTCACGTCGGCGGGGAGCACGTAGTCCCGGCCCTGGACCCAGGCCGCGGCCTTGGCCATGGAGGTGACCGCCAGGGACGCCCGGGGGCTGGCCCCCTGGAGGATGGCCGGGTCGTTCCGGGTGGCGTTGTTGAGGCGGATGACGTATTCCAAGATCTTGTCGCTGACGTAGGTCCTGTCGCACTCCTGGCGCATGGCGGCGAGCCCCCCCTTGTCAGCCATGCAGCGGACCTTGTCCAGGGGGTTCCCCTGCTGCTTGCGGGTGAGCATCTCCTTCTCGTCGGCGGGCTTGGGGTAGCCCAACGACAGGCGGACCATGAACCGGTCCATCTGGGAGTCGGGCAGCAGCTGGGTGCCGGAGGCGCCCACGGGGTTCTGGGTGGCGATGACCACGAAGGGGTCCGGCACCGGGTGGGAGACCCCGTCCACGGTGACGGTCCGCTCCTCCATGGCTTCGAGCAGGGCGGATTGGGTCCGGCTGGTGGCCCGGTTGAGCTCGTCCGCCAGGAACAGGTTGCAGAGGATGGCCCCGTCCTTGTACTCCATGGCGCCGGTAGCTTTGTTGTACACGGAGAAGCCCACGATGTCCGAGGGCAGCACGTCCGGGGTGAACTGGACCCGGTTGTATTTGAGGCTCAGGGCCTTGCTGAAGGCCAGG
>CADACQ010000024.1 GCA_902786465.1 uncultured Eubacteriales bacterium
TAGGCGAACTGGAAGAACTGCTCCACGTCCTGGGGCGCCTTGCACTGGGTCACGAACTCGCCCTTCACGAGATACCGGCTGTAGGCCACGTCCGTGCCCGCGCTGGTGAGCAGGGAGACCTGGTTCTCGATGGCGAAGAACTCCGCGCTGTTGATGAAGGCGTCCGCGTCCGTGTCCGCGGCGAAGAGGGCCTTGGCCATGAGCATGGCGTTCTCCTCCAGGGGCCGATCGGCCAGGGTGGAGGGCATGGCCACGGGCTCTTCCTTCCGCCCTTCGTACAGCTCGTAGAAGGGGTTCTTCACGAACTGGGCGGCGAAGTACGCGCCCTCGATCCGCGCCTTGACCTCGTCCAAGCCCATGCCCTCAAAGATCTGGGCCTGGGAACTGCCCCGGAAGGTCGCACCGTCCGCTTCAAAGTCCCGATAGACGGTGACGGCGCAGTGGACCGCGCTCTTGATACGGCGCATGTCCAGGGTCTTTTTGATGAAGAACAGCTCCGCGGAGCGCTCCTCGCTGATCTCGATCTGGTAGACGGGGATGTTCAGCTCCCCCAATGCTTTTAAAATGATATCGCGCATGCTGCTGCCTCCTTATCCCAACCGGATGCGGGCCTTGATGCAGGGACCGCCGTCGCTGACCTTCACCCATTCCTTCCATCCCTTGCCGCACATGCCGCCGCCTTCGAGAGCGAAGTCACGGGAGACCATGGTGATGGACTTGAGAAGGTCCGGCACGTAGCCTGTGAGCACGATGGGCGAGAAGATACGGCCGGTGAGCTGGCCGTCCTTGATCTCTCGGGCCACGTTGACCATGCACTGGATGCCCCAGTTCTTGGGGTCCTCCATGCCGCTACTTGGATTGTCCAGCAAAAAGCCGTCCTTCACGGAGGCGATCATGTCCTCCAGGGTGTCGGTGCCCGGTTCGAAGTAGGTGTTGGTCATGCGGGTGTAGGCCTTGCGCTCGAAGCTCTCCCGGCGGCCGTTGCCCGTGGGCTCGCTGCCCAGATGCATGGCGCTCTGGGCGTCGGAAAGACCCCGCCGCAGGATGCCCTTGTCGATGATGATCGTGTCGTGAGATAGGACGCCCTCGTCGTCGAAGAAGTAGGAGCCCGTGTCCCGCTTCACGGCGGCGCCGTCGTGCATGGTGATGAGGGGCGAGGCCACGTACTGGTCGATGAACTGCTTGGCCTGGGCCCGATCCTTCACGAACATGTCCATCTCCACGCCGTGGCCGAAGGCCTCGTGGACGATCATGCCCGTGACGGCGGGGGTGCAGACGCACTCATATTCGCCGGGCACCATGGGCTGGCTGTCGATGAGCTCCAGGGCGGTGGTGACCGCGTTGTCCAGCTTGGCGCGGAGGGCGTCCAAGACCTCGGCCCCGCCCAGATCGGAGGCGCCGTCGTAGTAGCCCACGATGTCCCCGTCCTTGGGGCACATGGCGTAGATGCTGCCGCAGCTCCAAAGAAGGTTCTGCTCCAGGTCCCGATGGGGGGACAGGAAGAGCTTGTGGATCTCCTGGAACTCGAAGCTGGCGATGCAGTCCAGCACCCGCTCGTCCCGGCCCTTGCCGGCCTTGCGGATGTCCGTGAGGACAGCCAGTATGGCTTCGTCGCCCTTCTCCTCCGGGTGGATGGCGTACTCGCTGGATTTGAGGAGCGTCGCGGGCTCGTCGGGGATCTGGCCGTATTCGCTGAGGGTCAATCCTTCCGGCAGGCTCGTGAGGGGCATAAGCCGCTGCTCCACCTCCGCCATAATGGCGGGGATGGCGGCTTCGTCGATATGGGTGAAGGAATACTCCCCGTAGGAACGGCCGTCGTAGACCTTCAGCACGAAGCCCCGGCCGGTGAACAGATCGTCCTCCCCGGCGGACACGCCCGAGTTCCCCACCCGATAGTATTTACTCCTGGTGTCGGCCGCCAGTACGGATACGTACCCGTACTTTTCGGACAGCTGCTTCACCAGCGATTGCAGCAGGGGCTTGGCCCCCTGCAGAAACGCGCTGCGTTGTACCTGCATTCCTGTACCTCCTATGGCATTTGTATCATCATATCAGCATGGGGACAGGATTTCAACAAAAAGGTGAAGAAGGGCCCGGGAACCCTTGAAAAAGGTAATCTCCCGGGCTATAATAAGCTGATTTAATATGGAGGCAAGAAAGAAATGACTAAGATAGACATCTTCTCCGGCTTTCTCGGCGCGGGGAAAACCACCCTCATCAAGAAGCTGATCCAGGAAGCGTACCAGGGCGAAAAGCTGGTGCTGATCGAGAACGAGTTCGGCGAGATCGGCATCGACGGCGCCTTCATGCAGGACGCGGGCATCCAGGTGAACGAGATGAACTCCGGCTGCATCTGCTGCTCGTTGGTGGGCGACTTCGGCCGGGCCCTCAAGAAGGTTTTGGCGGAGTACGCGCCGGACCGGATCCTCATCGAGCCCTCGGGCGTAGGCAAGCTTTCCGACGTGATCGGGGCCGTGGAGCGCATCGACTCTCACGACATAGCACTCAATTCCTTCACCACCGTGGTGGACGCCAAGAAGGCCAAGGTGTACATGAAGAACTTCGGCGAGTTCTTCAACAACCAGGTGGAGAGCGCCAGCGCCATCATCCTGAGCCGGACCCAGGACGTGACGGAAGCGAAGCTGGCGGAAGTGCTGGCCCTCCTTCGGGAGCACAACCCCAACGCCGTCATCATCACCACTCCCTGGAGCGAGCTTGACGGCAAGATGATCCTTGCCGCCATGGAGCGGAAGGACACCCTGGAGGCGGCCCTCCGGGAGCTGACCGAGATGGCCCGCAAGGAGGAGGAAGAGGAGGAACACGAGCACCATCATCACCATCACCATGACGACGATGAGGAGTGCGACGATCCTGAGTGCGAATGCCACCACCATCATGACGATGACGACGACGAGGACGACGAGGACGAGCACGAGCATCATCACCATGACGACGACGAGGAGTGCGACGATCCCGCCTGCGAGTGCCACCACCATCACGACGATGATGACGAGGAGCATGAACACCACCATCATCACCATCACCACCACGGCCACGACGCCGACGAGGTGTTCACCAGCTGGGGCGTGGAGACGGCCAACAAGTATTCCCAGGACGAGATCGAAGGCATCCTGACCAAGCTGGACGACGCCGCTGCCTATGGCGCCATCCTCCGAGCCAAGGGCGTGGTGGCCGGCGCCGACGGCCAGTGGATCCACTACGACTATGTGCCCGAGGAGCACGACGTGCGCACGGGCCCCGCCTCCTTCACGGGCCGCATCTGCGTCATCGGGTCCAAGCTCAACGAGGAGGCCCTCAAGGCCCTGTTTAGGGTGTAAGCTATGGAAGATATCCCCGTATTCCTGTTCACGGGCTTTCTGGACGCGGGCAAGACCAGCTTCATCGAGAGCCTGCTGGAGGACAAGGAGTTCAATAACGGCCAGCCCACATTGGTGATCCAGTGCGAGGAGGGCGAGGAGGAGCTGCTCCCCGACCGGTTCCCCAAGAAGGGGAAGGTGAGCATCGTCGCCATCGATTCTGAGGACCGGCTCACCGAGGGGCATCTGCTGGCCCTGACCAAGCAGTACAAGCCCGCCCGGATCATCGTGGAATACAACGGCATGTGGCTCAACAACGTCCTGTTCCAGGCCCTGCCCGAGAGCTGGTCCATCGCGGGCGAGACCCTGTTCTTCGACAGCACCACCTTCGCCGTATATAACGCCAACATGCGGCAGCTGGTGGTGGATAAGCTTCGGACCGCGGAGCTGGTGCTCTTCAACCGGGTCACGGAGGAGACGGACAAGATGGCCCTCCACAAGATCGTCCGGGCCATCACCCGCCAGGCGGATATCGCCTACTCCTACGACAGCGGCAAGACCGAGTACGACGAGATCATCGATCCCTTGCCCTTCGACGTGGACGCGCCCATCGTGAAGGTGGAGGACAAGGACTACGCCCTCTTCTACCAGGACCTGGTGGAGGACTTTAGGAAGTACCACGGGAAGGTGGTGGAGTTCACCGCCCTGGTGGCCCGGAACAACCGCATGCCCAAAGATACCTTCGTGGCCGGGCGGCAGCTCATGCAGTGCTGCGCCGCGGACATCCAGTTCGCCGCCTTCGCCTTCAAGTACGACAACGCCGCCAGCCTCCAGAACCAGGGCTGGTACAAGGTGACCGCCAAGATCGAGGTCCGCTACTCCGCCATCTACGGCAAGAAGGGCCCCGTCTTCAACACCCTGGCCATCGAGCCCTGGCGGGAGCCCGAGGAGCCTGTGGCCACGTTCTATTGATCCCTTTTTCTCTTGCCGCTTTTTCTTTTCAGGTGAAAAGAGAAAGCGGCGCAAAAAGAAAAGCCCCTTGGGGATAATGAAAAAAGGGAGAACATTTTCTCCCCGAATAAAGTTCTTTGGGTGCAGCCTTTCTTTCAAGAGAGGCTGCATGTTTTTAGGCAAAACCGTTCAAAATAGGGGCATGAAGAATTATAGACGAGGTGGAAGATGAAGGCGACCGGGATCGTGCGGCGGATAGACGAGCTGGGGCGGATCGTGATCCCCAAGGAGATACGGCGGACGCTCCGAATACAGGAGAGCGACCCCATGGAGATCTACATGGGGGACGACGGCAGCATCCAGCTGAAGAAATACTCCTCCGTGGGCGGCCTCAAGGAGGTAGCGGAGCAGTACGTCCAGGCGCTGAACGGAGCCTTCGGGCTCACGGCGGCGGTGACGGACAAGGAGGCCTGCGTGGCGGCGGCGGGGCGACAGCGGCGGTGGCTCCTGGACAAGCCCCTGCTGGACGCCATCCGGCGGCGGCTGCTGGGCCGACAGGTCATCGAGGAGCGCAACGCCCTCCTGGCCCAGGGGCAGGAAGCGCCCTTCACCTCCCTGCTGGGGGTGCCCATCCTTTTGGAGGGAGACACCGTGGGCGGCGTGTTCCTCTTGAGCGCCGAGGGCGGCCCGTCCCTGGGGGACAGCGCGTTGCAGAGCCTCAAGACCGGGGCTCTGTATCTGGGGCGGCTGCTGAGCGTGTGAATCCCCCCAGGGGGGATATGCGCTCTCTCCTTTTCCTTTCCATTTTCATTTACATTTTCCTTTTCCTTTTCATTAGGTTTTGAAAATGAAAAACCACCGGTCCCATTCTGCGGGAACCGGTGGTTTTTTTACAAACGATCCGCTCTGTCCGGCGTTACCACTGATAGAATTCTTCTCCGGTGATGGTGTTCACATAGAGGCTGTCGGCGCCCCAGCCGGGCACGCTTACCCGAGGCGCGGCGTAGTGCTCGATGTACATGAGCCGCCCCTTGGTGAAGCCGAACTCGTACCAGCGGCCGTCCTTCATGTCCACGTCCATGGTGCAAATGAGATCGTCCGCCACGGCGTTGACGTCGATGCTGTCGTAGCTGTCGGGGCCGAAGGTGGCGTCGATCACATGCTTCATGTAGTCCTTATACTCCTGCTCGCCCCAGTGGTCGTATTCGATGCCCAGCAGGTTCAAAGCCGGGTCCAGATTATAGAGTCCGGAGCAGGCGGCCCGGACGATGTAGCCGGTCCTGGCGGCGATGTCCATGGTCGCGAACCGATTCTCGATGTGGTAATAGTTCTCCCGGTAGCCGGACTTGTCCAGGAAGTAGGAGATCTCCCCTTCCTTCAGGTTGTAGTCATACTGTTCCAACGTCAGATGCTCCGCCTCCCGGCGCTCGCTGGCCCGGCTGTTGGCGGCGGAGAGGAAGTCCCGATACAGAAGCTCCGCCTGATCCGGGGTCATGTCCCCCTCGACGATGTGCTGAAGATCCCCCGCCTCGAAGTTTTCGACGGCCACCTGCTTCACGAACGCCTCATGGTGCCGGATGTCTGACAGGAAGCAGACGCTTTCCTCCATGGCGGCCTCGTTGGGGTGGACCTTGATGCCGTGTAGGCCCCCGTCCGTATAGGCCAGCGTCAGATACCGGCCGTCCGCCAGGGCGATGGCGAAGGTGACCTGCCGGACCCGCCCATAGGAGCCGCCCCGGTCATAGACGCCCGCCTTCGTTTGGGTGAAGAGGAGCTTTTGGGCCACGTCGCTGGCGTCGGAAGCTGCGTCGATCTGTGCTTTGGCGTGGTAAGCCACGGAGTCCGCCGCCACCAGGGAGAGATCCTTCTCCTTCAGCACGCACACATATTCCTTCTTTTCGTTGGTCATGCGCAGGATGTTCTCCCGATAGCCGGCCTCGTCCACGTAGCGGGTGACAGTCATGTCGTCCACGCTCACCTGTACGTTCATGCCCCAGTCGAACACGTCCACGGCCGCCTTCCTGGCTTTAGCCGCCAGCTCGTCGTCCACCTTGTCCCCTTCCTTCCAGCTCCGGTTGTCGTCGGGGACGGAGTCGTTGATGGACGGGATGACGGAATTGTACCGCCATTCCCGCTCCACCACCATCCACTGCAGATCCTCAGCCTGCGTCGCGGGGACGGGGGAGGGCGCGGCGGTCGCGGCGGGCTGGGCCGGAGCGTCGGCGTTCCCGGCCGGCTGGGAGGTGGCCGTGGCCTCCGCCTCGGCAAAGGAGGTGCGGACCATGACGTCCTGCATCCTGCCGCCTTCAAAGAGGCGCAGGCCGCCCCAGAAGAGCCCGCCCAGCGCCAGCATGGCGGCCAGGGTGGCCAGCAGCACCTTGTTCTTCATCCAAAATAGTTTCATGTGATTCGCTCCTTTCTCAAGTTGACACCGTCAGTATAGGGCCAGACTTGTTATGGAGTCTTCATCAACTTGTAAGGGAGTTGTAAAAGGTCACGGTGGCCACGGTGCCCCCGTCCGCGCCCCGGGCGTAGGTGAGCTTGGCCCCGTGGGCCTGGGCGATCTGGTGGCACAGAGGCACCCCCAGGCCGCCGCTCGAATGGAGCTTCTTGAATTTGGAGGGGTGGTTTACATAGTTCAAAGCTTCGTCGCTCATGCCGCTGCCGTGGTCCATGACCGCCAGCACGTTGGGCGCGGCCCGCAGTTCCACGGGCGCCCCGGCCGGAGAGGCCTTCACGGCGTTGTCCACCAGATTGTTTATAAGGGACGAAAGCATGGCCCGGTCCCCGAAGATGGTGGGCCAGTGGACCTCGTAGGTCACGGTGGGGTAGGTCTGCCGGATATGGTCGAAGAGCTCCTCCACGTCCACGGGGCCGAAGGGGGTGGCTTCCTCCTTGGCGTTGTGGAGGGTCAGGAGCCGGGCGGAGATATCCGAGAGCCGGGTACTCTCCTCGGCGATGTAGCTGGCGGCCATGTACCGCTGCTCCTCGGTGAGCCTGGCGTCCCGCAGGGTCTCGGCGTAGCCCTTCATGGCGGTGAGGGGGGTCCGCATCTCGTGGGCCAATCGGCTCACGGGCAGGTTGACCCGGTAGAGAAGGATGTAGAGGGCCGCCGCCATAAGGAGGGCCACCAGGGTGCCGGTGAGAGCCGCCGCCGTGACCTGGCGCCTGAGCAGGGCGTCCGTGGCCGCCGCGTCCTTCAGGTACAGAAAGTCGTAGCCCGATGGGAGCCGGTCGCTGACGAACAGGTACAGCCGCCCCTGGTCCCGGAGGAAGCCCAGGGTGCCGGGGGCCTTCTTCACGGGACAGGGAAGGGTGGAATATATCTCCTCATCTATCTCGGCTACCCGGAAGGTAAGGCCCGTGTCGGCGTAGTATTCCAGGAACGTCTGCATCACGGGGAGCTGCCGCCCCTCCGGCGCCTGGTCCATGGTCCGTTCCAGCGTCCCGGCGATGACCCGCTCCTCCCGCAGGGCGGCGTCCGTGGCCCCCTTCACCGTGACGGACAGGGCGGGAGCGGTGACGCCGAACATGCACCCGTAGAGGATCAGGGCGCAGAGGAGGGTGGAAAGAAGATAGGTTTTCTGCCAGAGTTTCATTTATTCTTCGAAGCGGTAGCCGTTCTTGTAGATGGTCTTGATGTGGTCCTCCAGCTTCAGCTTCCGGCGGAGCTTCTGGATGTGTACGTCCACGGTGCGGCTCTCGCCCAGAAAGTCCGTGCCCCAGGCCTCAGAGAGGAGCTTTTGCCGGCTGAGGCACACGTTCCGATTCTCGATGAGGATGTGCAGGAGCGTGAACTCCTGGGGCGTCAGCTCCACCCGCTCCCCGTTCTGGAAGACCTCGTGGGCGTCCCAGCGGATGGTGAGATCGCCGATGGTGTACTCCTTCTCCTCCCGATGGGTCCGCCTGAGGACCGCCTGGACCCGGGCCAAGAGCTCCGCCACCTCGAAGGGCTTCACGATATAGTCGTCCGCGCCGAGGCCGAAGCCCCGGACCTTGTCCGTGGTGGCGCCCCGGGCGGTGAGGAAGATGGTGGGTACGTCCCGGACCTTCTCCATGACCGCGAACCCCTCCATGTCCGGCAGCATCACGTCGAGGAGCATGAGATCGAACCCCTGCTCCCCCGCCGCACGGATGGCCTCTTTGCCCGTCAGGGCGGGCACGCACTGGTGGCCCACCATCTCCAGGTTCAGCTTCAACAGGTCGTTGATGGCCTTTTCGTCCTCTACGATCAGTATCTTCGCCATAGTTCCCCCTCGCTTTTTCTTTTCAAACCCAGTATAGCAGGAAACTTGTAATGGCGTTGTAAAATATATGCGGAATTTGTATGAGGAATACAATAAGATTTGTGCCTTTTCTTTGTTAAGAAAAGGCACCCAAAAGAAACGCAAATGGGAAGTATGGCTTTCGCTGTACTTCCCATTATTCTTCCTGTGCTTTTCTTTTTCCGCCGCTTTTTCTTTTCACTGAAAAGAAAACGTGGCAAAAGAAACCCTTACTAAACCGTAACGAACCGAAACTCCGTACGGGACCGCTGGGTCTCCCCCGCCTTTACGGTGGGCTGGGGCCAGGCGGGATGGTGGGGCGCGTCTGGATAGAACTGGGTCTCCAGAGCCAGCCCCGCGGCCTTGTTGTAGCGCATGCCGCCCTTGCCGGGGAAGCCAGAGAAGTGGTTGCCGCCGTAGAGCTGGATGCCCGGGAGGGTGGTCCAGACCTCCATGCGCCGACCCGAAACGGTCCCCTTCAGGTCCGCAGCCTTCACCAGGCTCTTGCCGTCGTAGGCGTCGATGAGAAAGTTGTGGTCATAGCCGTTGGCCTGAACGATCTGCTCGTCCCGGCTCGTCATCCCTTCCCGCATGGACCGGTACGCCCGAAGATCGAAGACCCCCTTCACCGGCAGGATCCGCCCATCGGGGACGTTGTATTCATTGGTGGGGGTGAACCGGGAGGCGTGGATGCGGATGCTGTGATCGAGGATGCTGCCGAAGGTGTCTCCGTCCAGGTTCCAGTAGGTGTGGTTGGTCAGGTTCGCCACCGTGTTCCTCTCCCCCGCCGCCGCTTCGTAGTCGAGGGACAGCACGTTTTCCTCCGTGAACCGATACGTGACGGCCACGGTCAAGTCCCCGGGGAAGCCCTCCTCCCCGTCGGGGCTGAAGAGGGCGAACTTCACCCCGTCCTCACCGACGATCTCGGCGTCCCACAGCTTATGGTGGAACCCCACGGCACCGCCGTGGAGGGTGTTGGGCCCGTCGTTCCGGGTCAGGGGGTACACCCGCCGATCGAGAGGCAGGGACGCCCGGCTGAGCCGGTTGGCGAACCGGCCGCAGACCGCCCCGAAGTTCCCCAGCTCCTGCTCGTAGAGACCGAGCTCGTCGAAGCCCAGAGCTACGTCCCCCAGGCGGCCCAGGCCGTCCGGTACGATGGTCTTCACCACCGCTGCGCCGAAGTCCGTCAGCGTGACGGAGCTGCCCGCCGATGTGGAGATGGTAAAGAGATGGGCCTCCCGCCCGTCCTTCAGGGTGCCAAAGGTTTCCGTGGTCACGGCCATAGTCTTGCTTCCCTTTCGCTCTTTTTTTCAGAGGTACCACAAAATCGAAGGCGTGTCAAGTCCATCGACACGCCTTCCATGCGCCTCCTTCCTGTATTGATAAGCTTTTATCCTCAGCCCTGCATCTTGATGATCTCCCGTTTCAGGTGGTCCATGATCCGCTTCTCCAGGCGGGAGATGTAGCTCTGGCTGATGCCCATGGCGTCGGCCACCTGCTTCTGGGTCCGGGGGGATTTGTGGCCCAGGCCGAAGCGCATCTCCACGATCCGGCGCTCCCGGGGGCTGAGGCGGGACAGGGCCGCCCACAGGAGCCGCCGGTCCACCTCGTCCTCCAGCTCCCGGCTCACCTCCTCCCCGTCGGTGCCCAGGATGTCGGATAAAAGCAGCTCGTTCCCATCCCAATCCACGTTCAGAGGCTCGTCAAGGGACACCTCCAGCTTCAGCTTGCAGCTCCGGCGGAGATACATGAGGATCTCGTTCTCGATGCACCGGGAGGCGTAGGTGGCCAGCTTGATCTTTTTCTCCGGGTCGAAGGTATTCACCGCCTTGATAAGGCCGATGGTGCCGATGGAGATCAGATCCTCCGCCTGGACGCCGGTGTTTTCAAACTTCCGGGCGATGAACACCACCAGCCGCAGGTTGTGCTCGATGAGCCGGTTCCGGGCCGCCTCGCTGGTCTTGGAAAGCTGGACGCAGCTTTTCTCCTCCTCGGGCGACAGGGGCGGGGGCAGGCTCTCCCCTGTGCGGACCAGATACACCCGATAGCGCCGGGTGAACAGCCGCGCGTAGAGCCGATAGAAAAACGCTTTGACCTTTTGGAACACGATCCTTCCTCCTTTCATGGAGCGCCGCCGCCGGGAGCAGCGCCTGAAAATCGATGAGCGGCAGAGGCGATTTGCCTGCGAACACGGGCACCGGCGCCCGGCCCGGCCCCGCTTCCACCGTGGCCCGGACCACCTCCACGATCCCCTGCCCCGCTACCATCAGCGGCCGCCCGGGCGGCAGGTCGATCCCCTCCACCAGCACCACGGGCAGGCCCGAGAGGGGCTCCGTCAGCAGGTTCCCCGAATCCACGAAGGCGGTGAGGGCATGGGCTTGGCCGCCCACCGTCAGGGTGACGGTGCGGGTGCAGCTCCCCTCGTAGCCCCGGTGGACCAGGTGACGGAGGGCGCGGACGGAGGGCGGCAGCAGGCAGAAGCTGTAAATGGCCGCCCGCAGCGGCACCGTGCCCAGGAACACCCCGCCGGTCCAGGGCCCGGATCGGCCCAGGGTCAGGAGCAGCAGCCCGCCGCCCAGCAGCAACGACGCGGCGAACAGGGAGATAAGGGCCCTGAAATACTCCTTGCGGCTCATGAGCAGCGCCGTCATAAGCAGGCAGGCGATCCGCCCCGGCAGGCTCAGCAGCTGGGGCCATTTGCCCAGGGCGATCAGGTCCCACAGCGCGCCTAAGCCGGACGTGAGGGCCGCCCGAGCCGGGGGAACGACCGTCCCGCCCATGGCCCCGGCCAGCTTCAATAGCAGCCAGTTCACGGCGAAGTTATCCAGCAGGAACCATTCCAGGGAGACCCTCATGCCACCTCGACCACCATGATCGTCATGTCGTCCCGCTGGCCCCGGCCCTTGGCCGCCGCCATGAGGGCCGCCGCCATTCGATCGAGAGGCTGGCCCGAGCCTTTCTTCAGTTCCGCCTCCATGTCCTTGCCCAGCAGGTCGTAGACCCCGTCGGTGCAGAACACCAGCCGATCCCGCTGCTTGAGCCGGATGCGGCGGATGTAGGGCCGGGCTTCGTCCACGATGCCGCAGGGCAGCGCCTCGCCGGACAGGGTGCGCACGTTGCCCCCGCGGATGAGGCAGGTGGGCGGCGCGCCGAACTTCACCATCTCCGCCTCCCCGGTGGTAGATCTCCTTCTCCCCTCGGGCGATCAAAAGCCGGTTCACGTTCTCGTAGATCAGCTCCTTTTCCACCCCCAGCCGATACTGGTCGAACAGCAGGTCGATGGCGGCCCGGCTCTCCCGGCTGGCCTCCTCGCCGCTGCCCATGCCGTCGGACACGGCGTAGACCACCTTGCCGCTGGGCATCCGAAGCTCCCCGGTCTCGTCCCCGCAGACGCTCTCCTCGTCCTCCGGCAGGGAGATGCGGGCCATGCGGGCCGTAAGCCCCTGGAGAGCCTCCATTTCGAAGACGGTCTCCTGCCCCTCCCGCCGCTGGTCGATGAGGCGCATGGTCCGATGGAGCTTCCGCCCCACGGCTGCGGCCAGGGCCGCCCCGTTTTCGCTACCCTGGGGGCCCAGCCGGATGGTTAGGCACAGGCGGCCAGCGGGGTAATAGGCGTCTACGGACTGAGGCGCGAACCCCCGGCGCATGAGATAGGGGAGCAGCGCCCCCTCCACCCGCTCGTCCCCCCACCGATCCTCCCGCAGGCGAGCAGCGAGGACACTCAGCATGGCGGACACGCCGTTGAGCTGCCGGTTCATATACTCATTCTGCTCCGCCGCCCGGCGAAGGCCCGCCTCGTGGACGAAGGCCTGGTTGTAGGACTGGTAGGCGGAGGTCATGATCTCCCGAAAAAACTTGCAATGGCTGTCCAT
>CADACQ010000025.1 GCA_902786465.1 uncultured Eubacteriales bacterium
GCCAACGTCTCCGGCGACTACACCCGGGACCGCATCGACAGCCAGCTCAAGAGCGAGTTTTTGACCGCCCTGCAGCCCGCTTTCGCCCGGATCTCCGAAATGGGCATCCGCTATTCCGCCCTGCCCGGCCACACCATGGAGTTGGCCGATTCCATGAACACCGTCCTGTCTCCCAAGTGGGCAGAGCTTCGCGGCATCTCCATCGTGTCCGTGGGCGTCACTTCCGTCAGCGCGGACCCCGAGGACGAGGAGCGGATCAAGAAGCTGCAGAACGCAGCGGCCAGCACCTACGGCACCATGGCGGTGGGCGAGGCGATGCTGAACGCGTCCCAGGGCGGCGGCGCCAACGGCACAGGCGACGCCAATGGCTCGGGCGGATTCATGGGCCTGGCGGGAATGGCCATGGCAGGCATGATGGCCAACAACATGAGCGGCGGCCAGGGCGGCGGCCAGAACGGCGGCTTCGGCGGCCTGCATATGTACCAGCCCCCCACGCAGCCTGCGGCCCCCGCCGCGGCGGCGCCCGTCGGCTGGACCTGCCCCAAGTGCGGCAAGACCGGCAACACCGGCAAGTTCTGCGCCGAGTGCGGCGAGAAGAAGCCCGAGGAGCCCAAGGGCTGGACCTGCCCCAAGTGCGGCACCCTGAACAAGGGCAAGTTCTGCCAGGAGTGCGGCGAGAAGAAGCCCGCCGACGCCCCCCTCTACAAGTGCGACAAGTGCGGCTGGGAGCCGGCAGACCCCTACAATCCGCCCAAGTTCTGCCCTGAGTGCGGCGATCCCTTCAACGATGGCGATATCGTGAAGTAAACCGAACAGTCACCCTGACCCCGGCCCCTGCGGCCGGGGTTTTTCTATGTCCTGCAAACCGTATAATTATGGCGAATGAAGGAACTGTCCCATAAACGGACAGACAGAAGGGGCCGCATTTGCTATACTGACGGCAGAAAAAACAGAGGGAGGTGAGCGCGATGCAGCTCGATCTACGACACGCGGCGGAACAGAATGCGAAACGATACAGGGAAAATCTGAGTTATCTTCGGGGCTATGAAGCCGCGGCCGCCGCAGACCGGCCTCTCTCGCCCAAGTACGTCGAGAAAGCCGGCTGGGTCTGGGCCGTGGAGCGGGTCCGGGCGGACCTGAAGCGGAAGGAGCCGGAGAAGGAACTGTTCTTCGCCCGGCTCTATCATCTGGACAGCCCCTGCCCCGGGAAGGTGGGCCGGGGCAGCGAGATCATGAAGCTGTCCCTGGAACTGAACGTGAGCCCGTCCACCCTGTACAAGTGGCGGGAGACGATCCTGGCGGACCTGCTCCTGGCGGCGGTGCAGGCCGGGGTGCTGCGGCCGTTCTGAGGCGGCGCAAAACGGGAAGCCGGAGAAAGGGAAAGGGATCGCAGCGAAAGCCGCGATCCCTTCTTAGGTTTCTCCCTGTATCCCTTACAGCTGGGGACCGGCGGGCACCAGGGCCTTGCCGGCTTCGTTGGTCTCGTACTTCTTGAAGTTCTTGATGAACCGGCCTGCAAGATCCTTGGCCTTCTCCTCCCAGATGGCGGGATCGGCGTAGGTGTCCCGAGGATCGAGGATCTTCGGGTCCACGCCGGGCAGGGCCGTGGGCACCTCCAGGTTGAAGTAGGGGATCATCTTGGTGGGCGCGGTGAGGATGTCGCCGTTCAGGATGGCGTCGATGATGCCGCGGGTGTCCTTGATGGAGATGCGCTTGCCGGAGCCGTTCCACCCGGTGTTCACGAGATACGCCTTGGCGCCGCACTTCTCCATGCGCTTCACCAGCTCCTCACCGTACTTGGTGGGATGGAGCTCCAGGAAGGCCTGGCCGAAGCAGGCGGAGAAGGTGGGCGTGGGCTCGGTGATGCCCCGCTCGGTACCGGCCAGCTTCGCCGTGAAGCCGGAGAGGAAGTAGTACTTGGTCTGATCCGGCGTCAGCACGGACACGGGAGGCAGCACGCCGAAGGCGTCGGCGGACAGGAAGATCACGTTCTTCGCGTCGGGACCGGCGGAGATGGGGCGCACCTTCTTGACGATGTTCTCGATGTGCTCGATGGGGTAGCTGACCCGGGTGTTCTCGGTGACGGACTTGTCGGCAAAGTCGATCTTGCCGTTCTCGTCCAACGTCACGTTCTCGAGGAGGGCGTTCCGCCGGATGGCGTTGTAGATGTCAGGCTCGGAATCCTTATCGAGGTTGATGACCTTGGCGTAGCAGCCGCCCTCGAAGTTGAAGACGCCGTTGTCGTCCCAGCCGTGCTCGTCGTCGCCGATGAGGAGCCGCTTCGGGTCGGTGGACAGGGTGGTCTTGCCGGTGCCGGAGAGGCCGAAGAAGATGGCGGTATTCTCGCCCTGCATGTCGGTGTTGGCGGAGCAGTGCATGGACGCGATGCCCTGCAGCGGCAGGTAGTAGTTCATCATGGAGAACATGCCCTTCTTCATCTCGCCGCCGTACCAGGTGTTGAGGATGACCTGCTCCCGGCTGGTGATGTTGAAGACCACGGCGGTCTCGGAGTTGAGTCCTCCTCAGGGGTGGGCTGGATGAACATGTTGCGCACGAAGTGGGCCTGCCAGGCCACCTCCATGATGAAGCGGACGGACATGCGGGTGTCGGGGTTGGCGCCGCAGAAGGCGTCCACCACGTACAGCTTCTTGTTGGAGAGCTCCTCCTGAGCCAGCTTCTTCACCGCGGCCCAGGTCTCCTCGGAAGCGGGGTGGTTGTCGTTCTTGTAGCCCTCGGTGGTCCACCAGACGGTGTCCTTGGAGTTCTCGTCCATGACGATGAACTTGTCCTTGGGGGAACGGCCGGTGTACACGCCGGTCATGACGTTGACGGCGTCCAGCTCGGACAGCTGGCCCTTCTCATAGCCGGTCAGGGTGGGGTCCATCTCGTCGTGGAACAGCAGCTCGTAGGAGGGATTGTAGACGATCTCCTTGGTGCCGGTGATGCCGTAGCGGGTCAAATCCAGCTTCTTCATTTCACAAACCTCTTTCCTTTTCATAATAGTTTCAGAGCAACTTGCAAACGGCCATATGACCATTCCAATACAGTTTATATATACCATTTTGGGGCGGGCATGTCAACCGAGACGGGCGGAGCGCCGAAAGCCGGTCCACAGACCCGTAGTATGCATAATAGATGAATAACAAAAAAATAAATACCGTAAAATAAGAAAATAAATCTATAAAAATGCATTGACAAAGAATATATATGCGCGTATACTACGGGACAACAAGAAAAAACGGAGGAAACATACCATGAAAAAAGTGATCGTGATTCTGCTGGCGGCGGCGCTGCTGCTGAGTTGTATCGGGTGCAAGAAGGCGGGGAACAAGAAGCTGACCGTGGCCATGTCGCCGGACTTCGCGCCCATGGAGTTCGTGGACACCAGCAAAAGCGGACAGGAACAATACGTGGGCTTCGACGTGACGCTGGCCAACTTCCTGGCGGACGAATTGGGCATGGAGCTGGAGATCAAGCCCATGAGCTTTGACGCCTGCATGACGGCGGTGCAGCTGGGCTCCGTGGATATGGCCATCTCCGGCTTCTCCTGGAAGCCCGATCGGGCGGAGAACTTCCTGCTCTCCGATTACTACATCGCCGGCGACAACGAGACGCAGCAGTCCGTCGTCACCGTGAAGGCCAAGGAGAACACCTGCAAGACCCAGGCGGACTTCTCCGGCTGGAAGGTGGGCGCCCAGGCTTCGTCCCTGCAGGAACAGCTGGTGAAGGACGAACTGATCCCCGCCGGGGCCGAGCTGGTGGTCTATAAGAGCATCGACGACGCCGTGCTGGCCCTGCAGACCGGGAAGATCGACGCCCTGGCCGTGGCCCACGGCAACGGCGAGGCCATCATCGCCAACAACCCCGACCTGGCCTTCACGGGCTTCGACTTCGACGTGGATCCCAAATACGAGAACAACGTGATCCTGCTGAACAAGAACAGCACCGAGATGCTGGAGAAGGTGAACAAGGTCCTCGCGAAGGCTATGGCTGCCGGGGTTTACGACGGCTGGTACGAGGACGCCAAGGCTCTTGCGGGCATCCCCACCGCGGCGGACGTGAGCTATGACGACGACGGCAAGCCCGTGAGCTGAGACTAAATCGCGAAACTTCCGGGGCGCCCCTGGGGGCGCCCCCTTCCTGCGGAAAGAGAGCAAAGCATGACCTTTAGCACCGTTATCCAAAATATCATCAAGATCATGTCCAAATACTGGGACGTGTTCCTGATCAAAGGCGTCAGCGTCACGATGGCCCTGGCGGCCATCACGGTCTTCTTCGGCGCCATCATCGGCGCGCTGCTGGCGATCATGAAGATGTCCCCGCTGGGGATATTGCGGGCCATCGTCACCGCCTTCGTGGAAGTGATCCGGGGCACGCCCCTGCTGCTGCAGCTGTACATCGGCTACTTTATCGTGCCGCTGATGGTGCCGGCCCTGGAGATCGGCACCTTCGCCAGCATCGCCGTGGCCCTGGTGATCAACAGTGCCGCCTACGTGTCCGAGGTCATCCGCTCCGGCATCCAGGCCGTGGACATAGGCCAGACCGAGGCCGCCCGGAGCCTGGGCCTCTCCAAGGGCCAGACCATGACCAAGGTGATCCTGCCCCAGGCCGTAAAGAACATCCTGCCGGCCCTGGGCAACGAGTTCGTCACCATCATCAAGGAAACGTCCCTGGCATCCACCTTCTTCGTGGGGGACCTCATGACCTCCTATCTGACGGTGAAGGGCCAGACCTATCTGGCCTTCGAGAGCCTCATCATCGTGGGCGTGCTGTATTTCGTGCTCACCTTCGTGCTCAGCAAGCTTGTGGGCGCCTATGAAAGGAGGCTGAAGCAAAGTGACTGACACCGTTTTGATCGAAACCAGAAAACTGACCAAGAGCTTCGGCGGCCTTCTGGTACTCAAAGGCGTGGACCTGCAGGTCCACCAGGGGGAGGCCATCGCCGTCATCGGCCCCTCCGGCGGCGGCAAGAGCACCTTCCTCCGGTGTTTGAATCTGCTGGAGACCCCCGACGGCGGCGACGTGATCTTCGAGGGCCAGAAGATCAACCAAAAGGGCACCGATGTAGACTTGTACCGGCAGAAGATGGGCATGGTGTTCCAGCATTTCAACGTGTTCCCCCATATGACTGTGCAGGAGAACGTCACCCTGGCGCCGGTGCTCCTGAAAAAGAAGACCCCGGCGGAAGCCCAGGCCCAGGCCCTGAACCTCCTGGATCGGATCGGCCTGCTGGATAAAAAGGACGAGTACCCCCGCAAGCTCTCCGGCGGGCAGAAGCAGCGGCTGGCCATCGTGCGGGCCCTGGCTATGGAGCCGGACGTGATGCTCTTTGACGAACCCACCTCCGCCCTGGACCCGGAGATGGTGGGGGAGGTGCTCAGCGTCATCCGCGCCCTGGTGAAGGGGGGCATGACCACCGTCATCGTCACCCACGAGATGGGCTTTGCCCGGGAGGTGTCGGATAGGATTCTGTTCATGGCCGATGGCGTCATCGTGGAGCAGGGCACACCCGCGGAGCTCCTCGACCACCCCCGGCAGCAGCGGACGCAGGACTTCCTCAGCAAGGTGCTGTAAATGGCCCCGAATAGTATATTTCTCCCCCTGCGTTGACGAGGCGCGGGGGGATTGTTACAATTTATATGATCCGATGCTGTCCGCCAGCCGCCCTGCGGTGACCGGGGTATCTCTAAATCAAATCGAATTGGAGGCACAAAACAGTGTGAAGCGGAACATCCCCCAGGTCACCGTGGAACAGCGGGAGCGTGCGCTGCAAAGCACCCACTACAACGAGTTCGCTTTCCCCGCGGGCATGCTCACCGTGGACATGCTCTCCGACTCCGGCACCACCGCCATGACCGACCTGCAGTGGAGCGCCCTCATGCTGGGCGACGAGAGCTACGGCCGGAACAAGGGCTACTACGTGCTGCTGGACGCCATGCGGGACGTGTTCGAGCGGGGCGACGATCAAAAGCGCACCCTGGATTTGGTCCGCACGGGCTGCGAGGACATCGAAAAGCTCATGGACGAGCTGTATCTCGTGGAGTACGAGGGCGGCCTCTTCAACGGCGGCGCGGCCCAGATGGAGCGGCCCAACACCTTCCTGGTGCCCCAGGGCCGGTGCGCGGAGAGCCTCTTGTTCTCCATCGTGTCCAAGATTTTGAACGACCGGCACCCGGGCAAGAGCTTCACCATCCCCAGCAACGGCCACTTCGACACCACCGAGGGGAACATCAAGCAGATGGGCTCCATCCCCCGGAACCTGTACGACAAGGACCTGCTGTGGGAGGTGCCCGAGGGCGGCAAGTACGAAAAGAACCCCTTCAAGGGGAACATGGATCTCGAGAAGCTCCAGGCCATGATCGACGAGCTGGGGCCCGAGAACATCCCCATGGTGTACACCACCATCACCAACAACACCGTCTGCGGCCAGCCCGTGTCCATGGCCAACATCCGGGCGGTGGCCGAGATCGCCCACAAATACGAGATCCCCTATATGCTGGACGCGGCCCGGTGGGCGGAGAACTGCTACTTCATCAAGGTCAACGAGCCGGGATATCAGGATAAGTCCATCTTCGAGATCGCCAAGGAGCTCTTCTCCTACTGCGACGGGTTCACCGCCTCCCTCAAGAAGGACGGCCACGCCAACATGGGCGGCGTCTGCGCCTTTAGGGACAAGGGGTACTTCTGGAAGAAGTTCTCCGACTTCAATCCCGACGGCACCGTGAAGACCGACGTGGGCATCCTTCTCAAGGTGAAGCAGATCTCCTCCTACGGCAACGACTCCTACGGCGGCATGTCCGGCCGGGACATCATGGCTCTCGCCGCCGGCCTCTACGAGTGCGGGCGGTTCGAGTATCTCGATGAGCGGGTGAAGCAGTGCGAGTACCTGGCCCAGGGCTTCTACAAGGCGGGGCTGCCTGTGGTGCTGCCCGCCGGCGGCCACGGGGTGTACCTGAATATGGACAAGTTCTTCGACGGCAAGCGGGGCCACGACAGCTTCGCGGGGGAGGGGTTCTCCCTGGAGCTCATCCGCCGCTACGGCATCCGGGTGTCGGAGCTGGGCGACTACTCCATGGAGTACGATCTCAAGACCCCCGAGCAGCAGGCGGAGGTGTGCAACGTGGTGCGGTTCGCCGTGAACCGGAGCCAGCTTTCCCAGGAGCATCTCGATTACGTCATCGCCGCGGTCAGCGCCCTCTACCAGGACCGGGATTCCATCCCCAACATGCGGATCGTCATGGGCCACAACCTGCCCATGCGCCACTTCCACGCCTTCCTGGAGCCCTATTATGTGTGAGGATTTCTTTCTTGCCGCTTTTTCTTTTCAGGTGAAAAGAAAAAGCGGCGCAAAAAGAAAAGCCTACATGAAATAGTGGATACTGATGCGAAAGCGACATTTTCCTAGATAAGTTCTTTGGGCTTGCACCTTTTCTTTTCGAAGAAAAGGTGCGTGCTTTGTTTACATCCTCTTTCCATCTATGGTATACTTATTTGTTACCACACCATGGAGGTGCATTGCATGAAAAACTATGACGTCATCATCGTGGGCGGCGGCCCCGGCGGCATCTACTCCGCCTACGAACTGAAAAAGCTAGCGCCCGAAAAGCGGGTGGCCGTGTTCGAGGAAGGGCATCCTCTGGAGAAGCGGCGCTGCCCCATCGACGGGGTCAGGATCAAGAGCTGCATTCGCTGCAAGACCTGCTCCATCATGTCCGGCTTCGGCGGCGCGGGCGCCTTTTCCGACGGCAAATACAACATCACCAACGACTTCGGCGGCACCCTCTACGAGCACATCGGCAAGAAGGAAGCTTTGGAGCTCATGAAGTACGTGGACGCCGTGAACATGGCCTTCGGGGGCGAGGGCACCAAGCTCTATTCCACCGCCGGGACCCGCTTTAAGAAGCTGTGCATCGAGAACAAGCTGAATCTGCTGGACGCCTCCGTCCGGCACCTGGGCACGGACATCAACTACGTGGTGCTCAACAACCTGTTCGCCTATCTTAAGGACACCGTGGACTTCTTCTTCGACACGCCGGTCAGCGACGTGACCGTGGAGGAAAGCGGCTACGCCGTCTGCACCGAGAAGGGCGACTATACCTGCGATCAGCTGATCGTGTCCGTGGGCCGCAGCGGCAGCAAGTGGATGGAGGAGATCTGCAAGCGCCTCGACATACCCACCCGCAGCAACCGGGTGGACCTGGGCGTCCGGGTGGAGCTGCCGGCGGTGGTGTTCTCCCATCTCACCGACGAGCTTTACGAGAGCAAGATCGTGTATCGGACCGAGAAGTTCGAGGACAACGTGCGTACCTTCTGCATGAACCCCAACGGCATCGTGGTCACGGAGAACACCAACGGCATCGTCACCGTCAACGGCCACAGCTACGAGCGGGAAGACATGCACACGGAGAACACCAACTTCGCCCTCCTGGTATCGAAGCACTTCACCGAGCCCTTCAACGACAGCAACCTCTACGGCGAGAGCATCGCCCGGCTATCGAACATGCTGGCGGGGGGCGTCATGGTCCAGCGGTTCGGGGACCTGGTCCGGGGCCGCCGGAGCACGGTGAAGCGGATCGAGAAGGGGCTCGTCACCCCCACCCTGGCCGCCACGCCCGGGGACCTTTCCCTGGTGCTGCCCAAGCGCATATTGGACGGGATCATCGAGATGATCTACGCCCTCGACAAGATCGCGCCGGGCACCGCCAACGACGATACGCTGCTCTACGGCGTGGAGGTGAAGTTCTACAACATGGAGGTGTCGTTGGACGAGAACCTCATGACCCGGTACCCGGGCCTCTACATCATCGGCGACGGCAGCGGCATCACCCACTCCCTCTCTCACGCTTCCGCGTCGGGAGTGTTCGTGGCGAGAAGGATCGCAGAGGGGCTGTAGTTCCTTTCTTCTTTTCGGTGAAAAGAGGAAAGGAACCGAAAGAAGAAAAGCACACCTTGGATAAAAGGCGGCTTCGCTAAAAACGGGAGACGGGCATGGAACGACAGGCGACCATGGTGAAGGATATGACCGAAGGGAAGGTGGTGCCGCTGCTGCTGCGGTTCGCCTTCCCGCTGTTCGTGTCCAACGCCCTGCAGGCGGTCTACAACGTGGTGGACATGGTGGTGGTGGGCAACTACATCGGCAAGGCCGGCATGTCCGCCGTGTCCATCGGCGGCGACCTCCTGCACCTGCTCACTTTCGTGGCCATGGGCTTTTGCTCCGCCGGGCAGGTCATCATCGCCCGGGCCGTGGGCGAAAAGCGGCCGGAGGACATCCGGAAGACCATCGGCACCATGTTCACCTTCCTGCTGTCCGTGTCGGCGGCCATCGCCGTGATCTGCTATCTTTTGCGCGCTTCCCTCCTCTCCTGGCTCAACACCCCCGCCGCCGCCCGGGCCTACGCCATGGACTATTTGGTGACCTGCGTGTGCGGCCTCGTCTTCATCTACGGCTACAACATCGTCAGCGCCATCCTCCGGGGCATGGGCGACAGCAAGCGGCCCTTCCTGTTCATCGCCGTGGCCGCCATCCTGAACATGATATTGGACGTGCTGTTCGTGAAGTACTGCCACATGGAGGTCTTCGGCGCGGCCCTGGCCACCGTCATCGGCCAGGGGGTCAGCTTCCTTGCCTCCCTGGTCTACCTCTACCGGCGGCGGGTCAGCTTCGGCTTCGATTTCCAACCCGCCAGCTTCCGCATCGACGGGCCCACCTTCCGGCGACTTTTGGCCCTGGGCATCCCCATGGCCATCCAGTCCGCGGCCATCAACCTTTCGAAGATCCTGCTCATGTCCTGGATCAACCTGTTCGACGTGACCTATTCGGCTCTCGCGGGCATCTTCAACAAGCTCAACACCATGTGCGGCGTCATCTCCCAGTCCTTCACCACCGCGGGCAGCACCATGGTGGGCCAGAACCTGGGCGCCCGGAAGTATAAGCGGGTCAACGAGACCCTGCTCACCATCCTGCTCATCGGCATGGGCTTCGCGGCTCTGTTCACGGCGGTGATGGTCCTGTGGCCCGAGGGGGTCTACGGCATGTTCACCCCGGATGCGGACGTGCTCTCTGTGGCGGCGGTGCTGACGGTGCCCGTGATCCTCAACTTCTTCGGCGCGGGCACCCGGTCCGTGGCCTTCTCCCTCATCAACGGCTCCGGCCGGGCGAAACTGAATCTCGCCGTGGCCATCATCGACGGCATGATCAGCCGGATCGGCCTGGCGGCCCTGTTCGGGTTCGCCCTCCATTGGGACTGCTTCGGGTTCTGGATGGGCGACGCCCTGGCCGGGTTCATGCCGCTCCTCATCGGCGGCGTGTTCTACCTCTCCGGCCGCTGGCGCAGCCGGGAAGGGGTTGAGGCGTAGGACTTGCTCTTTTGCCGCTTTTTCTCTTTATACAAAGAGAAAAAGCGGCGGAAAAAGAGAAACTCATATGGGATAACAGGATCGAGCTTTTTATAAATACCTATATCCCCGCCCTTGCATTCGGGCGGGTTTTCTGATAGTATACACAATAGTGGAGAAGGCGGCTTTCTCCCCCAAAACGTATTCAGGTTGTCAACCACATTTCATAAGGAGGAATGTACATGAACTACACCGCGGAAGTCACCCATATGTGCCCCGTCGCCAAGGGCGCATACCACGGTCCGGCACCCATCCCCGAGGAGGGCAAGTGGGTCCAGGCCAAGCAGATCTCGGACATCTCCGGCTTCACCCACGGCATCGGCTGGTGCGCTCCCCAGCAGGGCGCCTGCAAGCTGACGCTGAACGTGAAGGACGGGATCATCGAGGAAGCCCTGGTGGAGACCATCGGCTGCTCCGGCATGACCCACTCCGCCGCCATGGCCTCGGAGATCCTCATCGGCAAGACCCTTTTGGAGGCCCTGAACACCGACCTCGTGTGCGACGCCATCAACACCGCCATGCGGGAGCTGTTTTTGCAGATCGTCTACGGCCGGACCCAGAGCGCTTTCTCCGACAACGGTTTGCTGGTGGGCGCGTCCCTGGAAGATTTGGGCAAGGGCCTCAGGTCCCAGATCGGCACCATGTTCGCCACCCGCGAGAAGGGTCCCCGGTATCTGGAGATGACCGAAGGCTACTGCTCTCGAATGGCCCTCAACGCCGAGAACGAGATCATCGGCTACGAGTTCATCAGCCTGGGCAAGATGATGGATTTCATCAAGGCCGGCATCGAACCCGCCGAGGCCCTGAAGAAGGCCACCGGCCACTATGGCCAGTGGGACGCGGCCGTCAAGTACATCGATCCCCGCAAGGAATAAGGGAGGTTCATTATGGCATTGTTTGAGAATTACGACCGCCGCATCGCCAAGATCAACGGCGTCATCAAAGAGTACGGCATCGGCTCCGTGGAGGAGTGCCGGGAGATCTGCAAAGCCGCCGGCTTCGATCCCTACGAGATCGCCAAGGGCATCCAGCCCATCTGCTTCGAGAACGTGTGCTGGGCCTACTGCGTGGGCGCCGCCATCGCCCTGAAGGCCGGCGCGAAGAACGCCGAGGAAGCCGCCCGCTACATCGGCATCGGCCTCCAGAGCTTCTGCATCGACGGCTCCGTGGCCGAGAACCGGAAGGTGGGCTTGGGCCATGGGAACCTGGCCGCCATGCTGCTGAGCGACGAATCTAAGTGCTTCGCGTTCCTCGCTGGCCACGAGTCCTTCGCCGCCGCCGAGGGCGCCATCGGCATCGTCCGCAACGCCAACAAGGTCCGCAAGGAGCCCCTCCGGGTCATCCTCAACGGCCTCGGCAAGGACGCCGCCCAGATCATCTCCCGGATCAACGGCTTCACCTACGTCCAGACCCAGTTCGACTACTTCACCGACGAGCTGAAGATCGTCCGTGAGATCCGTTACTCCGAGGGCGAGCGGGCCAACGTCCGCTGCTACGGTGCCGACGACGTCCGCGAGGGCGTGGCCATCATGCACTTCGAGGGCGTGGACGTGTCCATCACCGGCAACTCCACCAACCCCACCCGGTTCCAGCACCCCGTGGCCGGCACCTACAAGAAGGAGTGCATCGAGCAGGGCAAGAAGTACTTCTCCGTGGCTTCCGGCGGCGGCACGGGCCGTACCCTCCATCCCGACAACATGGCCGCCGGCCCCGCCTCCTACGGCATGACCGACACCATGGGCCGGATGCATTCCGACGCCCAGTTCGCCGGCTCCTCCTCCGTGCCTGCCCACGTGGAGATGATGGGGTTCCTGGGCATGGGCAACAACCCCATGGTGGGCGCCACCGTGGCCGTGGCCGTGGCGGTCCAGAACAGCCTGACCAAATAACACATGCGATCTGAAGGATGCTCCGGCCTCAGGGTCGGAGCATCTTTACAAGGAGGGAGAGCTATGACCATCGAGGAGATCCGCCATCTGAACGGGTATCAGTTCGTCCGCCTGACCATGACGGACGGGACGGTGTTCGAGGGGGAGGCCGTCCACGACCCCGCGGACTACTGCTTCCACGAGTTCGGTCGGGACGAGGAGGCGGTGGAGATCGACCACTGGCTGTTTTACCTCAGCGACATCGCCAGTCTGGAGCCCTCCGCGGAGAGCGACGGGAACCTGTGGATGAGCCGGCCCCTCCACCGGATGCACCTGGACCCCCAGGCCTTCGCCGCTATGGAGGACGAGAAGAAGAACATTGAGCTGCGGCTCTACGACGAGAAGCGCCGCCGCATCCAGGCCGGGGACGTGATCCGCTTCGAGAGCACCGACGACGAGACGGACGTGCTCTTCGCCTGGGTGACGGGCATGCGCTTCTTCGCCTCCTTCGACGAGCTCTACGCCGCCCTTCCCCTGACGGCCTGCGGCTACGCCCCGGAGGAGCTGGCGGCCGCCTCCCCCCGGGACATGGACAAGTACTACGCCCCCGAAGAACAGAAGAAGTGGGGCGTGGTGGGGATAGAATTATCCTTCGATTTTTGATTTTTCCCTGCAACCTTTCGGCGGCATGCGCCGTGTTATGGGCAGCGAAATGAAACACAAGGAGATAAAAACCATGAAAAAGATTCTGATCGTACTGCTGGCCGCCCTGCTGGTGCTGGCCGCGGTGGCCTGCAAAGCCAACGAACAGCCGAAAGCGGCGGAGGAACAGCCGACGGCGGAGGCAGAGACCCTCGCCAACGAACCCCTGGCGGGCGGCTGTACCCCCGCGGAGAACTTCGGGGAGCTGACCGAGGAGCGCCTGGCCGTCTTCCGCAAGGGCATGGAGACCCTGCTGGGCGTGGATTACGAGCCCCTGGCCTATCTGGGGAGCCAGGTGGTGGCCGGGACCAACCACGTGTTCCTGGTGAAGGGCACGGCGGTGGTGCCCACCCGGCCCGTCAGCTACGCCCTGGCCTATCTCTACGAGGACCTGCAGGGGAACGTGAAGCTGCTGAACATCGCCGACCTGCCCATCGTGCCCCAAGAGGACGGCACCCTGGCCCTGCATGAGGAGGGTCTCATGGGCGGCTGGGCCTACGTGGAGGACCCCGCCTTCACCGACGAGGACGAGGCCAAGCTGGAAGCGGCTCTGCAGAACCAGGTGGGCGCTTCCTACGCCATCGTGGCCTACGTAGGCGAGCAGGTGGTGGCGGGCCTGAACCGCTGCCTGCTGGTCCAGGTGACCCCCGTGGTCCCCGACGCCCGGCCCCACTACGCCCTCGCCTACGTCTACACGGATCTGGAGGGCAACAGCTCCCTCACCCAGGTCATTGACCTGGATATCGGCGCCCTGTGCACCTACGGCGCGTGATCGTCCAAAAACAAAAGGGGATAAAACGATCATAGCGAAAGTTTTATCCCTGTATAGAGTTCTTTTGCGGCCCTTTTCTTACAAGAAAAGGGCCAGCTGCTTTCAATCCATTCCTCTCAAATACTCCCACAGCACGTCGGCCCCGTCCAGGATGCTCTCCAGGGTGGCGCTCTCCAGGGGGTTGTGGGAGATGCCCTTCTTGCAGGGGATGAACACCATGCCCGTGGGGAACAGGGGCGCGAATGCCATGGCGTCGTGGCCCGCGCCGCTGGGCATGTTCCGGCAGGAGATACCGAGGCGCTCCGCCGCGGCCATGAGCCCCTCCTGGATGCCCGGGTCCATGGACACCGGGTCCAGCTCGCTGAGCTTCGATTCGGTGAGGCCGATGCGCCGCCGATCGCAGATCTCTCGGGCGGCCTTCAGGGTGTCCTGCTCCATCCGGTCCAGGCTGTCCATGCGGCTGCCCCGCAGGTCGATGCCCAGCTCCGCGGCCCCGGGGACCACGTTCAGGGCGTTGGGCACGTTTTGGATCACGCCCACGGTGGCCACAGACTCGCACCGGGCCGCCTCCCGCTGGCCGATCTTTTCCACCGCCAGCACGATCTCACAGGCGGCGCAGAGGGCGTCCTGCCGCATGGACATGGGCGTGGCCCCGGAGTGCTCCGCCAGGCCCTTCAATTGCAGCTTCCAGCGCCGGGGCCCGGCGATGGTGCTGACCACGCCCACCCGGGTACCCGTCTCCTCCAAAACCTTCCCCTGCTCGATGTGCAGCTCCAGATACGATTTCACGCCGGTGATCCGGGGCGGCGTCAGGCTCAGCCCCCGGCTGGCGAACACGTCTCCCAGCAGCGACCCGTCCTTGCCCGTGAGCTTCGAGAGCTTCTCCGGCCCCTCCTTCAGCTGCCCGGTGACCAGCCCGCTGCCCATGGTGCAGCAGCCGAAGTTGCTGCTCTCCTCGCAGCGGAAGGCCGCCACCTTGATGGGCAGCTTCAGCCCGGCTTCCTTGGCCCGCCTCAGCTGCAGCAGCCCCGCCATGACCCCGGCCACGCCGTCGTACCGGCCCCCCTGGATCACGGAATCCAGGTGGGACCCGATCAAAACGTACTCCTCCGCCGGCGCCAAAAAGGCGTAGCTGTTCCCCGCCAGATCGGTCTCCACCGTGCCGCCCAGCGCCTCCGCCAGCGCCCCGAACCGCCGGTGCATCTCGTCCTCCAGGGCCGTGTACCCGAGCCTCGTCACCCCGCCTCCGGGCAGCGCGCCTACCTCGTAGAACGCCTCGAACAGCCGCTCCAAATACTCCCGATCGGAAAGCTCCATACGCCCGCCTCCTCCTTCTTTGTCCCCATCATACCAGCCCCTCCGAAACCCTGTCAAGCTGGCCCCTCTCTTCGCAAGAAATCTCTTGCCAACCGCCCCCGCCTGTGCTACAATACCCTACAGCGCCGGAATGATGGAATTGGCAGACGTGCGGGACTCAAAAAATCTTAGTCCGTTTGCCGTTCAGAACTCCGGAAATCCCCAGATTTAGGGTTTTTTTGAAAACCGAAAATCGAAAAATTAGACTTTTGGCCTCCACCGTGGCCTCCGATTTCCAAAAAGCGGAAAAAGGCCGAAAATCTAAAGCTTTTTGCCGGTGTGATGGAATTGGCAGACGTGACGGACTCAAAATCTACTTCGCCGTTTCCCGTTGAAGGCGTCAAAAATCCCCTATTTTAGGGAAATTTGAAAACCGAATAACCACAGTTTACCCGCTTTGGCCTCCTGATTGGCCTCCGATTTCCAGGATTTTTCCAAAGGGACCCCAAAGCTGATAAAAACCTTGCCGGTGTGTTGGAATTGGCAGACGAGGAGGACTCAAAATCCTTTGCTGGCGACAGCGTGTGGGTTCGAGTCCCACCACCGGCACCACGAAACCCCAGTATTTACTGGGGTTTCGAGCTTTTTGGGGCTCGACCCCGAGGCCTTGATCCGTTGCGCCCGCTACTGTCCTCCACGGTTTTTTGGAATTTTTGAGGCTCGATTTCTTCAGCAATTTCGGGGTTTTCCAGACTTTCGGAGGCCATTTCGGAGGCCACCGGAATCCGTTGCGCCCGCTCACGTTTGCCTTCATACCCGGGAAAAAAGCCCATGATCGCCTTTGCCGATGCGACTTTGGAGGAATAATCCAGGTGGGTATAGATGTTGCTGGTGGTGGAAATATCGCTGTGCCCCAACCACTCCTGGATGTCCTTGAGAGCCACGCCGTTGGCATAGAGCAAACTGGCACAGCTGTGCCGAAGGTCGTGGAATCGGATGCGCCGCAGTCCGTGCCGTTCCAAAAAGTCCGGGAATGCCTGTGTGAGATAGTTCGGCTTGATCAGCTCGCCCATCTCGTTCACGTACACATAGTCCAGATAGTCCCTGCAATAGCAGTTCCCGCAGATCCGCCGATTGGCGTCCTGCTTGTCCCGTATGGCTAGCAACAGGTTTTCAAAGGGCTTTACCAGAGGCAGCGTCCGATGGGACGACTTTGTTTTCGTTCGGTCCTTCTGGATCAGCTTCATTTCATCGCCCACCTTGACCTGAGTCACCGTGTGCCGTATGGTGATGGTCTTGCGGTGAAAATCTATGGCGTCCCATTTCAGCCCGCATATCTCGCTGCGCCGGAGTCCGTAGAACGCCGCCAGGATCACGCCCAGCTCCAGATTGCTCCCCTTTACCGCCTTGAACAAAGCGTCCAGCTCGGATTTCTTGTACGGATCGGCCTCGAACCGATCCTTCCGTGGCTTTTGCACCTTGTCAGCCGGATTGCTTTCGATGAGACCAGTCTGATACGCATATTGGAGCGCCTTGCGCAGGTTGGCGTGGCGATGAATGACCGTATTGGCACTGACGCCGCACACGTCCAGTTCATAGGTGTAGTAGTCCTGGATATGCTTCGGCGTCACCTCTCCTAGAAGTATCTTCGGGTGCCGTTTGTCAAAGTACGGAATGATCTTGTTCAGGACCGCCTTCTCATACGCGGCATAGGTCGTTGCTTCTATGCTGGGACGCATCATCTTTAACCAATCCTTTAGAAAAGCCGTAAACCGAATATTGTTGGGAGCGACGGTCGCTCCGCTGGATGTTGCCTGCTTACGTTCGTTCAGCTCATCCTCCTTCTCCTGCCGAGCCCGCTGCAGCAGGTCCTCGGCCCGTTTCTTGTTGCCCTTAACGGGCAGTCCCGTGGACTGAGACGGGGTCCTTCTTATCCCGTACTCGTCCGTATAGCTCAGAACGATATAGTAGATACCGCCCTTTTCTCTCAGATGTCCTGCTACCATTTTTTCTCCTTTCTTTGTAGCGTGTATTCATCTGCCATTGACACGGACAGGATACCACCCGCCCGTGCCAATGACAAATGTACGGGAGCCTACGAAACGGATTTTTGGAGGCCAGTCAGATATTCAATCACCGACACCTTGGGTATCCGATACCGCTTCCCGATCCAGTAGCTCTGTATCGCGCCCTCCTTCAGCAGACGATACACGCTCTTGGAGCTGGGTCCGCCCAGCATCTC
>CADACQ010000026.1 GCA_902786465.1 uncultured Eubacteriales bacterium
GGCGAAGGCCTCCTGCTTGTCCATGAGGAACCGCTCGTCCTCGTCCGCCTGCATGGTGAACCCAAGAGCGCCGGAGGTCCGGGGGATGATGGTGATCTTATGGACCGGCGACGCCCCCTTCTGCTTGGCGGCCACCAGGGCGTGGCCCACCTCGTGGTAGGCGATGATCTCCTTCTCCCGCTGGGAGATGACCATGCTCTTGCGCTGCTTGCCGGCGAGGGCCACGTCCACGCTGTCCTCCAGGTCCTTCTGGGTCACGGCGTGGCGGCCGGACCGGACGGCGCAGAGGGCCGCCTCGTTGATCACGTTGGCGAGGTCCGCGCCGCTGGCTCCCGGGGTGATCCGGGCGATGGCGGCGAGATCGATCTCCCCCTCGGTCTTGATCCGGTTGCAGTGTATCCGCAAAATGGCCTCCCGGCCCCCCTGGTCGGGGAGCTCCACGGGCACCCGCCTATCGAACCGGCCGGGCCGCAGCAGGGCCTTGTCCAAAGACTCAGGCCGGTTGGTGGCCGCCAGGACCACCACGCCGGAGTTGCCCTCGAAGCCGTCCATCTCGCTCAAAAGCTGGTTCAGGGTCTGCTCCCGCTCGTCGTTGCCGCCGAAGCCGTCCCGCTTCTTGCCGATGGCGTCGATCTCGTCGATGAACACGATGCAGGGCGCCTTCTCCCGTGCCTCCTTGAAGAGGTCTCTCACCTTGGACGCGCCCATGCCCACGAACAGCTCCACGAACTCAGGCCCCGAGATGGACAGGAAGGGCACCCCCGCCTCCCCGGCCACGGCTCGGGCCATCAGGGTCTTGCCGGTGCCCGGCGGGCCGATGAGCAACGCGCCCCGGGGCATCCGGGCGCCGATCTCCGTGTATTCCTGGGGGTTGTGCAGGTAGCTCACGATCTCCTGCAGGCTCTCCTTGGCCTCGTCCTGGCCGGCCACGTCGGCAAAGGTGGTCTTCACCTCGCCCCCCTCGATGGACCGGGCGTTGGACTTGCCCAGGCCTCCCATGAGGCCGCCGCCCGCGCCCAGCTTCCCCATCCGCCGGAACAGGAAGCTGAAGATGGCGACGTAGAACAGGATGGGCACCGCGTACTGGATGAGGACCAGCAGGAGCATATTTCCCGTGCCCGGGTTCTCCGAGAAGGTGACCCCCGCCGCATGGAGCCGGTTCACCAGATCCGGGTCATCCATGGCGGTGACGGTGTAGACCGTGGTCTTCCGGCCGCTGCCCGCCAGGGTGCGGAAGCCGAAATTCAGCTGGGGCGCGGCCGTGGGGGCGGGCTGGGCCGCCTCCTTCAGGGTGTAGTAGAGGGTGCCGCTTTTGAGCTCCACCTCCTGGACCTTCCCCTCCTCCAGGGCGGTGAGGAACACGTCGTAGGTGACCTCCTCCTCGCTGGCGTTGCTGAGGGCCCGGGGCGCGCCCAGGCCGAAGATGAGCACGACCACGCCCAGGCCGACGAACAGCCAGAACCACAGGGGGCGGCGGGGCTTCGCTTGCTTTTCATCCATAGGGTTTTCCTTCCGGCGCTCCCAGGAGCGCCACGCCGTTTTCGGCGCATATTTCATTAGGCTTATTGTACCAACAAAATGTGATGGAATCCACTTCTTTTTCCGGAAAAGGGCGTGGCAATGTAAAAATGTTGTGAAAAAGGCGGGCCCGGCCGGCGGCGGCCACGGCCGTTCTTCCTTTTTTCGCAAAACATGGTATACTGGTCCTGTACCTTTTGCGGGAGGCGATCATGCTGTATCTCTATCTTGCTTTGAGCCTGGCCGTCGCGGCGGTCTTCGCCCATTCGATCCTTCAGGGCCTGCTGCTCTTCGTGGGGGCCTTTTTAGGGCTCCTGCTCCTCCATGTGCTGGTGCTGGCCCTGGCGTCCCTGTTCGTGGATAAAAAGAACCCGAACCCCAAGTTTTTCCCCTTCTATCGAAAGCTCATCATCCTGAGTGTCGGCCCTATGCTCCAGGCAGGCCGCGTCCGGGTGGAGCTGGTGGGCGCAGAAAAGCTCCCGGCGGGCGGCTTCCTGCTGGTGGGGAACCACCGGTCCGACTTCGACCCCATCACTGCCATGTGGGCCCTTCGGAAATGGGGCCTCACCTTCGTCACCAAGAAGGAGAACGTGGACATCCCCGTGGGCGGCCGGATCATCGTGGGCTCCGGGTGCTTGTCCCTGGATAGGAGCGACGACAAGCAGGGGCTCATGGTCATCCGCCAGGCGGTCCGCCGCATCCGCGCCGGGGACGCCATCGGCATCTACCCCGAGGGCACCCGGTCGAAGACCGGGGAGCTCCTCCCCTTCCGGGTGGGCTGCTTCAAGGCCGCCCAGTGGGCCAAGTGCCCCCTGGTGGTGCTGAAGGTAGAGAACTCCGAGCTGGTGGAAAAGAACTTCCTCCGCCGCAAAACCACCGTCCGGCTGACGGTCAAGGCCGTCCTGCCCTACGACGAGATCGCGGACGTGGACACCGCCATGGTCGGCGAAAGAGTGCGAAATATCCTGTTGGAGGGTTGAAACATGCGATACAAAAACGTCCTGTTCGACCTGGACGGCACGCTGACGGACCCGGCGGAGGGGATCACCAACGCCCTCATGCACGCCCAGCGGCGGCTGGGGCGGGAGGTCAGCCCCCGGGAGGAGCTGTTCGTGTTCATCGGCCCGCCGCTGATCGAGACGTTCATGTCCGAGTGGGGCCTCACCCGGGCGGAGGCGGACCAGGCCCTGGTCTACTACCGGGAGCACTTCGGCACCAAGGGCCTCTTTGAGAACGTGCCCTATGCGGGCATCGGAGAATGCCTGGCGGATCTGAAGGCCGCGGGGCTCAGGCTCTACGTGGCCACGTCCAAGCCGGAGCCGCTGTCGCTCCGGATATTGGAGCATTTCGACCTCCTAAAATACTTCGAGGCCGTGGCGGGCTCCACCATGGACGAGCAGCGCACGAAAAAGGGCGAGGTCATCGCCTACGCCCTCGATACATATGCTCTTGACCCTGCTGCGACCGTCATGGTGGGCGACAGGAAGCACGACGTCATCGGCGCCCGGGAGAACGGCCTAGACTGCATCGGCGTCCTCTACGGCTACGGCTCCCGGGAGGAGCTGACTGCCGCCGGAGCTGCGACCCTGGCCGCGGACCTTGGGGAGCTCTCCGCCCTGCTCAAATCGTAGACGCCGGTGGAGAAATCCCCTTTTTCCAGGTCGTATTTGTTCTTATAGTGCTCGAAATACCGATCGAAGCTGTCGGCATGCACGTCCCGGAGGCTGCTCAAATATTCGTGGGTGTCGAAGGCCCCGATCTCCAGCTCGATCATGGCCACGGCGATGTTGGAGCAGTGGTCCGCCACCCGCTCCAGATTCGTCAGCAGGTCGTTGAACACAAACCCCTGATCCAGCGTGCATTCCCCGGCCTGGACCCGGTTCACGTGGTGGAGCTTCAGCTCGTCGCACAGCATGTCGATCATCTCTTCCAAGGGCTCCACCCGGTACGCTTCCTTCACGTTCTCCTCTTCGAAAGCACCCATAGCCAGCCCCACGATCTCCTCCACGGCGGCCACCAGGGCGTTCAGCTCCCGCTGGGCCTCCCGGGAGAAGGTCACCTTCTTTTCCGCGATCTCCCGAGCCACCTCGGCAAGGTTCATGGCGTGGTCGCTGATGCGCTCGATGTCGCTGATGCAGTGGAGGAACTTGCTGATCTCCTTGTTCTGCTCCGGGTCCAGCTCCTGCCGGTTCACCTTCACAAGGTAGGTGCCCAGCTTGTCCTCGTAGGTGTCCACCTGGTTCTCGAGGCGCTCCACCGCGGCGTACTCCGCGTCGGACCACTTGGAGAGGAGCTTCAGCGCCCGAAGAAGGTTCTCCTGGGTGGTGTCCGCCATCTTGGCGATGACGATCTTGCTCTGCTCGATGGCCAGGGCCGGGTGGGCGACGAAGCGCTCCTCCAGCTTGTCGATCATGGCCTGCTGGACCAGGTCCTCGGGCCTGTCCTTCACCAGCCGGTGGGCGAGGCGCCTAAGGCCGTTGATGAAGGGCAGCAGGGCCACCGTGGACAGGACGCGGAAGCCGGAGTTGATGAGGGCCAGCTCCACGGGTCCCACGGCCCCATGGCGGACGCTCTCGGGCAGCAGGGCGTTGGCGATGAAATAGGGGATCAGGCAGATGGCCGTGCCCAGGACGTTGATGAACAGATACACCAACGACGTGCGCCGGCCCGTGGGCCCCGCGCCGATGGCCCCCAGGAGCACCGGCACGGAGGCGCCGATGGCGATGCCCATGATGATGGGGACGGCGGCCTCGGCCGTGATGGCCCCGGTCATGGACAGGGCCTGCAGGATGCCCACCGCGGCGGAGGCGCTTTGGAGCACCGCCGTGAAGGCCGCGCCCACCAGGATGCCCAGGATGGGGTTGTCGAACAGGAGCAGCAGCTCCCGGAATTTGGCGCTCTCCTTCAGGGGCAGCACCGCGTCAGACATGGCGGACATGCCGAACATGAGCACGGCGAACCCCAGCAGGATGTCCCCCACGTGCTTCTTGGTGGAGGACTTGGAGACCATGCGCAGGAGCGTCCCCGCGATGGCCACCGCCGCCGTGATGGTGGCCGTGGAGAACAGGGACACCCAGCCCCCGCCCCCGCCCAGCAGGGACAGGCACAAAAGCCAGCCCGTGACGCTGGTGCCCACGTTGGCGCCCAGGATGATGGGGATGGACTGGACCCCCTTCATCATGCCGGAGTTCACGAAGCCGATGACCATGATGGTGGTGGCGGAGGAGCTCTGGATGGCCGCCGTGACGCCGAAGCCCAGCAAAACGCCCTTCAGCGGCGTGCTGCTCAGCCGCCACAGGATCACTTCCAGCTTGTTTCCGGCCACCCGCTTGAGGCCGTCCCCCATGACCGACATGCCGTAGAGGAACAGCGCGACCCCGCACAGCAGGGAGAGTACGTTGGCGATGCCCATAGGACCTCCTTCGTTCCAGATATCCACCCAATATACAGTGTACATGAAAAGCGGCTCCGGCGCAACAGGATTTTCGCTCTTGCGCTATGGGCATGAAAAAGTATATAGTAATAGGGAACGAATCGGGAGGATAACGAGATGGCGGAAGACGAACGCGCCTACCAGCGGCAGCGGCGGACCTATCGGACATTGTACAAGCCGGCGAAGCTCCTCATGGAGGGGCTGCTGAACTACAGCTATACCCTGGGGCCCAAGGTCGAGGGGCCCTGCCTCATTTTGAGCAACCACGTGACGGACTTCGATCCCATCCTGGTGGGCCTGAGCTTCCCCGAGCACATGTACTACGTGGCCGGGGAGAACGTGATGCGCATGGGGTTCCTGTCGAAGATCGTCACCCGCTACGCCTCCGTCATCCAGCGGGTGAAGGGCACCACCGACGCGGAGGCCGCCCTGCAGATCTTACGGACCCTGCGGAAGGGCCGGAACGTGTGCATGTTCGCCGAGGGCAACCGCACCTTCACCGGGGAGACGCTGCCCATCGCCCCGGCCACCGCCAAACTGGTGAAGATGGCCCGGAGCACCCTCGTCACCTACCGGCTCACGGGCGGGTATCTTTCCACGCCCCGGTGGAGCACCCACCGCCGCAAGGGCCGCATGTCGGGGGCCCCCGTGGGGGTCTACCCGCCGGAGGAGCTGAAGAAGATGAGCGAGGCGGAGATAGCGGACCTCCTTGCCCGGGACTTGTACGAGAACGCCTACGAGACCCAAAGTAAGGCGCCCGTGGCCTTCCGGGGCAAGGCCCTGGCCGAGACCTTGGAGACCGCCCTGTACCTCTGCCCCAAGTGCCATCGGATCGACACCCTCCACAGCCGGGGGGACCGGTTCAGCTGCGACTGCGGCCTCACCATGACCCTGGACGAGTTCGGCTTCTTCCAGGGGGAGGATCTGCCTTTCAAAACGCCCCTCGATTGGGATAGGTGGCAGACCGGGGAGATGGAGAAGCTGGCCGAGGGCCTGGGCGACGAGCCCGCCTTCTCCGACGAGGACCAGACCCTGAACCGGAAGGAGGACGACCACAGCCTGACGCCCCTCACCACCGGACCCATGGCCCTCTACCGGGACAGGCTCACCATCGGCGATCGCGCCTTCCCCCTCCGGGACCTTCGGGGCATCGGCCTCATCCAGCGCCAGGGCATGGTCTTCTCCACCGCCGAGGGCGACTTCGCCATCACGGCGGAGAGATTGCGCTGCGTGCGCAAGTATCAGACCTTGTTTGAGTTTTTGAAAGGAAACAAGTAAAGCTTCGCACCTTTTCTTGTAAGAAAAGGTGCCCAAAAGAACTTAAGAAGGAGTGTAACTCTCGTATCGAAAGTTATACTCCTTCTTGCATTTCTCTTTTTCCGCCGCTTTTTCTCTTTAGCCTAAAGAGAAAAAGCGGCATAAATACCCCTAAATGATTCGCAGCCCCTTGGGCAAATGGTTCTTCAGCACGCCGGCGGCGCCCTTGCCGAGGCCCAGGGGCAGGCCCATACAGGTCACGGCGCACCAGCCGGCAAGGTCCGTAGGCAGGGTCTCCCCGTGAAGATACCGCAGGGCGTCCGCCTCCGAGACGGAGAGCCGCTTCGTAAGGGGCAGCCCCGCCGCCATGGCCAATGCGTGGGCGGGCACGAACCGATTTTTGACGATCTCGCCCACCAGCAGCCCCACTCGGAGGAGCCGCAGCCCGTCCAGAGCGCAGGGCAGCGGCGGCAACAGCAGCGCCCGTCCGTCCGGAAGCAGCCGCAGGGGGCCCCAAAGCCCCTCCGTCTCCGCCCGCAGGAAGGCCTCCGCCAGGGGGGCCTTGTCGCTTTTGGCGGGCAGATAGACCGGGTCCAGGGCCGCGCCCTTGCGCCGGAACTTCGCCGCGTACTGGCCCTCGCCCAGGGACGTATGGGGGTAGAGATGACGCTCCTCCACCAGCTCAAAATCAAGAAATTCGCTGACGAACCAGGCTGCGTTCTCCTCGTTCTCCGCCGGGGAAAAGGAGCAGGTGGAATAGACCAGCTGCCCGCCGGGCTTCACCGCCCGTTGGGCGGAGGCGAGGATGGCCCGCTGCCTCTTGGCGCAGGCGGCCACGTGCTCCTCTGACCAGGCCGCCACGGCCTCCGGCTCCTTGCGGAACATGCCCTCCCCGGCGCAGGGGGCGTCCACCAGCACCGCGTCGAAGACGGGCCCGGTGAGGGATATGAGCTTCTCCGGATATGAGCTTCTCCGGATCCATGGCCGTGACCACGGCGTTCCTCACGCCCATGCGCTCCAGGTTGCTGAGGAGCACGCCGGCCCGGTTGGGCACGATCTCGTTGGCGAACAGCACCCCCTCCGGCACCCTTGCCGCCAGCTGGGAGGATTTGCCCCCCGGCGCGGCGCACAAATCCAGCACCGCCATCCGGGGCGTCAGCTCGAAGAGGCTCACGGGCATCTGGGCGCTGAGCTCCTGGACGTAGTAGGCCCCCGCCGCGTGCAAGATATCCTTCCCCGGGGCGAACCCCTCCGGCAGCAGGAACCCCTCGCCGCCCACGGGCACGAACCCGGGCCGCAGGGCCCTCAGGGCCTCGGGGGTCAGCCGCAGCCCGTTGGCGCGGGCGGCCCGCTTCTCCGGCTCCTCCATGGCAGCCAGGTAGTCGTCGAAATCCGCCCCCAGCTGGCCCTTCATTCGATTCAGATACGCTTGGGGCAGGTTCATAGCTTCACGCAGGCCCTCCCGTTCAGCAGCACCACATATTTCTCCGTCACCGGCCGCCCGGTCAGGGTTTCGAGGGCCCGGGCGTACAGCTCCACCTGCCGCCGGTGCCGCTCCGCCCACAGGGCCGGATCACCCTCCACCCGGTCGGTCTTGTAATCGAGGAGCACGAAGCCGTCCCCCTCCCTAAAGCAGGCGTCGATGACGCCCTGGAGGAGCACCCGCTCCTCGCTGGGCACGCCCAGCAGCTCCCCGGTATCCACAGCCAGGGTGAAGGGAAGCTCCCGATAGACCTGGGGGCTGCGGCACATCCGGGCGAACAGGTCCGTGCCCGTAAAGTAGGCGAGGTTGGCCCGGTACCGTTCCCCGTCCCGGGCGGAGAGGTATTCGCCCAGCTCCGCCGCCGTCATGGCCTTCAGGGGCAGCCGCCGCAGGAGCTCGTGAACGTCCGTGCCCCGGCGTAGGGCCCCCGCCTCCTCCGCGAAGGCGGGCTCGGCGAAGGTCAGGGTATGGTGCTCCGACAGGGCGGTGACGGAGGTCTTGTTGGGTACCCCCGCGGCCCCGGCGAAGGGATATTCGTAGGCGTACCGGCGGGCGACGGCCTCCACCAGCACCGGGTCCGCCGCCCCCAGGGCGGGCCGCTCCGCCCCCGCGGGCAGGGCGAACTCCTCCCGGGCGTGGACGAAGGCGGGCACGTCATGCTTCACGGTCATCAACAGCCACGTGAGGAAGGACTTCGCCCGCAGCACCCCGTAGGGCGTCAGTACTTCGGGCCGGTCCAACGCCTCCTGAGCGTCGTTCACCGTGCCCACCAGCACCAATCGGCGCTTGGGCCGGGTCATGGCCACGTACAGCACCCGCATCTCCTCCTCCACCTGCTGCCGCCGGTTGAGCAGCAGCACGCCCCTTCGGGAGAGCGGCTCCCGCTTGACGCCGTCCCCGTCCACGAAGGAAAGGCCCATGCCCATCTTTCGATGAAGGAGCAGGGCCGCCTTCTCTCCCTCCGTGCTGAACTGGCGGTTCAATTCGCACAGGAACACCACCGGGAACTCCAGTCCCTTGGACTTGTGGACGGACAGGATGCGGACCACGTCGCTCTGGACCGTCTGGGCGGACCCCAGCTTGGCGGAGTCCCGGGCGTCGTCCATATACTTCAAAAACCCGTGGAGGCCGAAGCTGCCCGTCTCGTCGTAGTCCCGGGCTTTGCTGATGAGGGCGTCCAAATTGGCCTGCCGCTGAGCTCCGCCGGGCATGGCCCCCATCTCCACGTACAGCTCCGTCTCGTCCAGGAGCATCGAGAGCAGCTCCTCCACAGAGCGGATCATGCTCTCCTGCCGCCAGCCTTCGATCCTGTCCAGGAATCGGGCAGCCTTGCCGTCAGGCTCGGCGGCGGCGGCGAACAGCAGGCAGTCCAACAGCTCCCCCTTGGGGCAGCGGCTGCGCAGATCGATCAACTCCTCGTGGGAGAACCCGCCCACGGAGGAGCGCAGCACGGACAGCAGCGGGATATCCTGCCGCCGGTTGTCGATGACCCGAAGGAGGTTCAGCAGCACCATGACCTCCACGGACTCGAAATAGCCGCCGGTGAGCTGGGCAAAGCAGGGGATGTTGCTGAGGGCCAGCGTCCGGGCGAAGACGCGGGCGTTGTTCATGCTCCGAAGGAGGATGGCGAAATCCCCGAACCGATAGGGCCGGGGCTTGCCTTCCGCCTTCTCCTGGTAGAGTTCGCCGTCCATGAGCTCTAGGATGCAACCGGCGCAGAGGCGGGCCTCCGCCTCGGCTTTCTCCATGTCCTCGGCGTCCTCCGCGTCCTCGGCCTGCCTGCGCTCGATGAGGTGGAGCTCCACGGCCCCCTGGGGCTGGGCCATGCCGGGCCGCAGGGCCGCCTTCTCGTCGTAGACGATGGGGCTTTGGCCGGGCTGCATGAGTTTCTCGAAGACCCGGTTCACCGCGTCCAGCACCTCGGGACTGCTGCGGAAGTTGTGATTGAGGTCGATCCGCTGGCCCGTCTCCCCCGTGAAGGTCCTCAATTTCTCCAGGAACAGCCCCGGCTCCGCCATGCGGAAGCCGTAGATGCTTTGCTTCACGTCGCCCACGAAGAACAGGTCGTCCGGCCGGCGGATCCGATTCAGGATGGCCTCCTGGACGGCGTTGCTGTCCTGATACTCGTCCACGATGATGGCCGTGAACCGGTCCCGATACTCCTTGGCGGCCTCCTCGTTCTCCAAAATTTTCGCGCAGAAGTGCTCCAGATCGTTGAAGTCGATCCGGTCCCGCTCCCGCTTCATGCCGTCGTAGATCCCCTGCTGCCGCCGCCAGAGGGCCGTGAGGGCCAGGAGCACCCGAGCGCTCTCCTGATGGATCTGCCACAGCTTCGCCTCGTCCTGGCCGTAGATCTGCTGCTGCCGCTGGACCTCCTTCTTGACCCGGTCCCGGGCGTCCTCCAGGGCCTTCTTGTCCCGGGGCTCCATATCCTTGGGCCAGGAGATCCGGCCGAAAGCCACGGCGGAAAGGGCCTGGGCGTACGCCGCCGGCGTCTTCTGCAGCAGGGCCCCCCGGCCGTGGGGGATGGCCTGGTCCAGGTACGCGACGAGCCCTTCCCTTGCTGGGCCATAGCTGTCCCGGAGCCGGACGAGGTCGGCAAGGGCCGCTTCGAAGGTGGCCTTGTCCTCCTCGAAGCAGACGGCCACCGCCCGATCGTAGGCTTCCCGGCTGGTCAAGTCCGCCTCGGCCCCCAGGAGCCACCCCGCCGGGTCCGGCTGAGCCATCAAAAACCCGTTCATGGCGTCCAGGGCCCGCTTCAGGTTGTCCTCCCGCTCGAAGGCGCGGATGAGGAGCTGATAGGCCGGAGCGTCCTCGGTGGCCAGGGCCGTCAAAGCCAGGTCCACCGCCTGGCCCCGCAGCACGATGCTCTCCGTTTCGTCCAGGGTGCCGGCCGAGGGGGACAGGCCCACCAGGTGGAAATAGCGGTTCACCACCCGGGCGCAGAAGGCGTGGATGGTGGAGATGCTGGCGTTGGGACACCGGGCGCTCTGCCGGTACAGCCGGGCCTTCAACGCCTCGTCCCCAGTATCGGCAGCCCGCTGCTGCAGGGTGTTCTGGATGCGCTCCTTCATCTCCGCGGCGGCGGCCTTGGTGAAGGTGAGGATCAACAGCCGGTCGATGTCCATGCCCCCCTCCACCAGGCGGACCACCCGCTCCGTGAGCACGGCGGTCTTGCCCGCGCCGGCGGCGGCGGACACGATGAGATTCCCCTGTTCCTCTATGGCGCGTTGCTGTTCTCTCGTCCAGTTCATTTTTGTCCCTCCGCCAGCGCCAAAAGCTCAGCGATGGTCATCTTCCCGGTGTCCCGCTCGTAGCAGCCCTTCTGCTGCCTGTCGAACCGGCACACGGACTGATAGGGGCACCAGGCGCAGGCCCCCTTGTAGGGCGTGATCTGGGCCTCGCCCCGGCGCATATGGTCGATGGTCCGCTCCGCCACGGCCACGGCCTCCCGGGTGAGGGCGCCCAGATCCTCCTCCCGGCACACGTTGCCGCTGAGCTTCCCGTCCTTGTTCCGCCGAAGGCCCTGGACGATCTCGGATCGGCCGTCCAGATGCCGTTCCAGGGCCGCCACGGACCCGTCGCTGCCGGTGGTGACGCCCCGCAGCACGTGGCGCTGCTCCTCCCCCTCCTTGGGGGCGGGCAGGGACAGGGGCATATAGTACATGCCGCCCATCTGGCCGTCCAGCCCCTCCACGGCGGCGAGATACAACGGGAGCTGCAAGCTGAGCCCCGCCTCGATCTTGGCGGGGTCGAACTTCCGATCCCCCATCTTGTAGTCGATGACCCGGTAGTAGCCGTCCCGGCTCCGATCCACCCGGTCGATGCGGCCGTAAAGCTTCACGGTCCGCCCGTCGTCGGTCTTGAGGAGCAGGGGCGGGAAGGGACAGTCGGGGCCGAACCCCAGCTCCGTTTCGTAGGGGACATAGCTCCCGGCCTGCATCTGCTTCACGATGGACCGGGCGCACTTCTTCACGGCCTCCTTCCGGAGGAACAGGGCTTCCTTGAGCCGCACGTCCCGGACGAAGATGCCGTCGTTGTGGGTGGCGATAAGGTCGGGCATGACCTCCTCCACCAGCTGGTCCGCGTCCTCCTCGGTGAGGGTGTCCCAGCTGAGACCCCGTGCCTTCACCAGCTTCAAAAAGCCGTCCAGGGCGTCGTGGAGGAAGGTGCCCGCGTCGGCGGCCTCCTCCTTGCTTTCGGGCCGCTCCTTGGCCTTGAGGCCGTACTTCAAATAGTGGGAGAAGGGGCAGCGGTTGAACTGTTCCAGTCGGCTGGCGCTCATGGTGGGGATGGCGTCGTACATCTTTTCCGCCAAAGCCTTGCCGAAGGGGGCGGGGGAAATGCCGCCCGTGATGGCGGCCTCGGCCTGCCGGAGCCGGGGCCCGTAGACCGCGTCCGCAGCGAAGTAGGCCCGCTGGGCGGGCAAAAACTCGCTGGTGAGTCCCTCCCGTTCGTAGACGGCCAGCTCCCAGACCAATCGCCTAAAGCCCCCCTCCTTATCCGAGGGATAGGCCGTCTCGCTGCGGCTGTCCCGCTCCCTGACCTCGGGGAAGAGGCGCTTGAGCCGCCCCAGCAGGGGCGCGGGGGACAGCTCCTCCCCGTCGGCGGAGGCGCTGTAGCTGAACACGATCCGCGCCTGGGCCTTGTTGAAGGCGGTATAGAGCTTCAGCCGTTCCAGCTCGGACATGGCCTCCACGCCGCTCCACAGCTCCAATCCCTGCTCCTTGAGAAGGGCCAGTTCCCCATCGGAGATGAGCTCGTCGTCGGTCCGCACCGGGGGCAGGAGCCCCTCGTTGCAGCCCAGCACGAACAGGTTCGGCACCGCGGGGGTCCGGGTCCGAAGGGCGTCGCCCAGGATGACCTGGTCCGCCGTGCCGGGGAGCACCCCCATGGCGGAGCTCTGGGCCCCCTCCTCTAACAGCCCCAAAAATTCCTTTTGGCTCAGCTCGTCCTGGCCCCAGATGGCGGCGATGTCCGACAAAAGGCCGCTGAGGATGGTATAGACCTGGCTGAACAGCTCCCCGTCGTTGGGGCGGCCGGCGGCGATGAGGCTTTCGCCCTGGGCCCGCAGCTTTTCCCTGAGGCCCGTTTCCTCCATATAGGCGTAGACCGCCCGGGCCTTCTCCTCCCCGGTGGTGCCCCGGCCGCAGCCCTCCCGGAGGCGTTCGAGGGGCGGGTACAGGGCGGCGCGGACCCTCTCCGCGGCCTCCGGCACCTCCCCGAAGGTGAAGGGCTTGCTTAGGCTGCTGCCGTAGAGGCCGTAGCGGAGGACGTAGTTTTCGAAGATCTCCCCCTCGTCCACGGTGCAGGGGGCGTAGCCGCTTTTGAGCACGTGCAGGGCGTCCTCCATGCTGCGGGTCTCCACGAAGCGGACGGCGGAGAGGATCATATCCATGGCGCTGTGGCCCGTGACGGGTCGGGTGGCGTCGTAAAAGAGGGGGATGCCCTTGCGGGCGAAGGCCCGGCGGACCCGGGACACGTACCCGCCCCCGTCCGTGACCAGCAGGGCCATGTCCCGATACCGGTAGCCCTGGCGGACCAGCTGCAGCACGGCCTCCGCGCAGCGCTCCGCCTCCTCCTCCCGATCCGCCGAAGCCCACAGCTGGACGCCGGGGGCCGGGCCGGGGAAGGGGGCCTCGTCCTGAGCAAAGAGATGTTTCTCGAGATGCTTCAGCTCGGCGGGCCTGTGATCGTCCTGACGGCAGCCCTCCAGGAAGAAGGGGCTGCCCGCGTCCTGGGCCGCCTGCCGGAGCTTGTGATAGATGCGGATATCCGGAGCAAAGAGCTCCCCGTCCTGGCCGTCCGGGTCCATGCGCAGCGTCACGGTCACGGATTTGCACACCTTGAGCAGCTGTTCGACGAGCCGGATGGGCTCTCGGCTCAAAACGTCGATGCCGTCGATATACAGGTCCGTCCCCGCCAAAAAGGAGCCGGGCAGGGCCGCCCCGGCCCGGTCCCAGAGATCGCTCTCCGTCAGATACCGATCCCGCAAAAAGGCTTCGCTTTCCCCGTAGAGGAAGGCGATGTCCTCCATCTTCCCCCGAAGCTGGCTCCCCGGAAGGAGGGTCTCGGCCGTGCGCCGCAGATCCTCGGGGGTGGCGCCGCTCTGCTTGCAGCGGGTGATGATGTCGTCCATCCGCTCCACGAACCCCCGGCTTTCAGCCACTCGGCCAAAGAGCTTCCATTCGTTCCGGTGGTTCAGGGCGGCCTTCTTCAGGATCATGCGCCGCCCGGGCCCGCCGATGACGGGCAGAAGGTTCCCCTGCTCCCGCAGGACCTGCTCGCAAAGCCGGGAGAAGGACAAAACCTGGACCCCCAGCAATCCCCCCAGGCGGCTGCACAGGGCCTTTTCCGCCTCAAAGGTATACTGCTCCGTCACGATCAGCGTGGCCCGCTCCCCCTTCCGGGCATGCTGGATAAGCCGATCGTAGAGGCGGGTGCTCTTGCCGCTGCCTGATCGGCCTATCCAGATCGTGAGGGGCGCGCCCATCAGAACCGGGCGGTGTGCACGGGGGTGTACACCATCCTGCCTCTCTCGTTGGTGCTTTCGTACAACACGATGGAATTGACCCGAAAGCTGGCGTTCTCCGGAAGCGGGAGATGGGAGACGTCCCCGTGCTCCACGGCCCGGCCCAGGGTCACATGGGGGATCAGCCGCCCCTTGCCCTTGCAGAAGCCCCGCTCCCACAGGTTCATCTCCAGCATCTCGTGGATGCGGTAGAGCTCGTCCAGGTCCCCCTCGGCCTTCAAAAAGCTGGTCCGGGCGCCGCCGTGGTCGAACCAGCCGTAGCCCCCCAGCTTCAGGGTGAAGGGGCGGGCGTCCGCCACCGCCTGGTCCATGGCGAAGGCGATGTCGGCAAGGTCGTTGCTCTCCCCGATGAACCGCAGGGTGATGTGGTGGTTCCCCTGGGGCACGAACCGGCCCCCGGTGGACACGGCGCGAAGCTCCTGCTCGAAGGCGAACACCTTCTTCTGCACGTCCTTAGGCAGCGGCACGGCGATAAACAGTCTCATTTCCCTGTTCCCCCATTATATTCTTACCTGTATTTTACTTGATTTTGGCGGGATTGTACAGGACTTTTGCGCACGGTACAATAAACAGGGAACTTTTTGGGACGTTCGTGGGTCTTATGGGTAGAACGATCGTTCGAGACGAACAAAGAGAGGAAAGAACATGATCTCAAGAGATGCCTTTGCCCAGGAGGTGCGGGAGCTCACCGACACGGCCTTCGCCGTGACCTACCTGATCCTGGGGAACAGCGCCGACAGCGAGGACGCCATGAGCGCGTCCATCCTCCGGGCCTTCGAGAACCGGGGGAAGCTGAGGAAGCGGGAGAGCTTTCGGGCCTGGTTCCTGCAGATCCTGCGGCACGAAGCCTACGACCTGCTGAAGAAGCGCCGGCGGCTCACCCCCGTGGAGGAGCTGCCCGAGGCGGCGGCCCCAGACCGGGACGACGCCGGGCGGCTGGATCTGCAGGAAGCGCTGGCGGAGCTTACCGACACCCAGCGGACGGCTCTGCTTTTACAGCAGGAGGGGTACGACATGGCCGAGATCGGCCAGATCCTGGACGTGCCCGTAGGGACGGTGAAATCCCGGATCTCCCGGGCCAAGCAGACTTTGAGGACCCTATTGGAGGTAAACTGATATGGAAAACAAGAAATACAACGTGCGGGACGCCCTGCCTGACACCCCCGATACCTTCTACGACGCGGTGGAGCGGAGCCTCGCCGCCTGCCGCAGCGAGAAAAAGGAGCGGACCTGGGGCCTCGTGCGCCTGCCCCGGAAGCTTTTGATCCCCTTAGTGGCGGCGCTGGTGCTGCTCGTCGCCGGCACGGCGGTGGCCGCGGGGGCATGGCTTCGGGACAACTATTCCCCCACCAACTACATGGAGACCCCGAAGGAGCAGCGGGAGGAGCAGGGCAAGACCATCCCCGACGTGGAGAAAGCCATCGAATCCGCCGCCCCCCAGTCCGGGGACTATCGGATCGTCATGCTGCCGGAGCTGGAGGAGGCGGAGATGCTCAACGGCCAGCGTCTGGCCCATGGCCAGCCCGCCTATTCTGAAGAGGATTGGGGCTGGATGCGGGACATCCGGCCGGAGGTCCGGGAGGTGCTGATCGACGGCCGCAGCCTGACGGCCAACATCCTGCTCCACACGGACCACGGCGCCGCCTTCGACCTGAGCTGGGAAGGGGACGGCCAATGGGTGGAGGGCATGGTGGACGAGGTCCTCTACCGGTTCCCCGGGGAGACGGCGGCCCATGAGACGCCCTACGGCGGCTCCGGCGGCACCACCGGCTACGACGAGGCGGGAGCGAACCTGAAGCTGGAGGTCATCCTGCCGGAGGACGGCAGCTTCCCCACCGAAGGCCGGGTGGAGCTGACCCTCGAAGTGGGCCTCCGGGACGACCGGGTGGAGGGCCTGAACCCCATCGGTAACGTGGGCAAGCTCTACTACACCTTCTCCTTCGACGCCGGGGCGGCCCGGGAGGCGTCCAAGCCTGTGATGACCCTCCGGCCCCTCTCGGGCAGCATCGTGCTGACCGTGGACGACTGGTCCGACCTCGATAAACCCAAGCTCTACAACCAGCGGGTGAGCCTTGACGGCGTGGTGCTCCGGGAGGAGGTCCGCTATAAGCAGACCGGCGTCTACGTGACCTACACCGTCCAGGAGGCCCCGGCGGACTGGACCGAGGCCATGAAGAACTCCCTGCTCTACCCCAACCGGGAGGGCCAGTGGCACGGTTTGTACCTCGAATACCGCCTGGGCAGCGAGGGCGAGTGGCTCCCCGTGGGCCACGAGAACCACAACGACTTCGGTGAAAACACGATCATCCTGCCCATCTTCCCCTCGGAGTATGAAAAGGCGAAGGGGCAGGGCGTGACCCTACGGCTGGCGGAATACTACGGCACCGCCCTCAACGGCGAGCCCATCGCTGAGGACTGGAAGATGGTCCTGGGGGAGGGATCCATGTCCCTGAACTTCGACCTGGCGCCCCAGGAGCTGGGCGCCTTTGAGATCCCCCTGCCGTAAGGCGGAGCTATGAAAAAAGCCCGAAGGACAAAAATCCTTCGGGCGATTTTTTACAGGTCTTCGAACCACTCCGGATATACCGTCCGGTACGGGTTCTCCTTGTCCGGGTCCGTGGGGTCCCAGCCCAGGGTATGGTCCTTGTTCATGTAGGGCTCTTCGTAGATAAGGGGCGGGGCGGCCGGCGCGGCGGGCCCGGCCTGGTCCACCACCATGACCCGGGTGCCCCGGGGGCAGTTCTTGTAGATCCAGTAGGCGTCCCCCACCAGCAGACGCACGCAGCCGTGGGAGGCGGGGCTGCCCAGCTTCTCGTACTCGTCGATCAGCATCTGCTTCTTGCCGTACTTGTGGAACTTGCGATAGTCCCCGCCGATGGGCACGGTATGGAAGAGGTAGTGTCCCTTAAAGCGGCAGGCGTACTGGGCGTAGACCATGATGCCGTCCATGACCGTCATGGCCTTGTAAGCGTACTTGCTATAGATGAAGTGGGTCCCCGGCGGCGTCTTGTGGACGGTGTCCGCGCAGGAGCAGATCATGATCCTTTCCACGGTCCATTCCCCCTCCACGGCCAGGAAGCAGACCACGCTCTGGCTCCCCTGGAAGACCGTGAGCCACCGCTCCCCGTCCTTCTTGGGCGGGGTCTCGGGGGCGTAGGCGGGGACCAGGAAATCCTCGAGGGGCTGCGGCGCCGCGCCGTAGCCGGGGTCGCTCTCCTCGTCCGCTCGATAGAAGCCCAGGGCCCCCTTGCCGAAGTTGCCGAACCGGTAGCGTTGGCCCGTGAGCTTGTCGAGATACCGCCCGTCCTCCTCCAGGACCATGGTTTTCCTGAGTTTTAGGAAGGGGGCGGGGCTGACCGGGCAGAAGGTGGGCGCCGGGGTGGGCGTAGGCTCCGCCGTGGGCTCCGGGGTCGGCGCCTCGGTGGGCGCCGGCGTAGGCTCCGGCGTGGCCGTAGGCGTGGGCGTGGCCGTGACCGCAGCTGTGGGCTCCGGGGTCGCCGGGACAGCCGCCTCCCGGGCAGGGGTCGGCGCCTCCGCCGTCCTGGCATGTCCACAAACCAGGCACAGCAGAAGCAGCAACAGCCACAATACGGTTTTGCGCAAAAGGGTCATAGGGCAGCGTCAGAACAAAAAGCGCTTGCTTACGATAAGCAAGCGCTTTCGTTGTCACAGGGATTTACTCTGCCTTGGGGGCTCCCACGGGGCAGACATTGGCGCAGTTGCCGCACTCGATGCAGGCGTCGGCGTCGATGACGAAGATGCCGTCACCCTCGGTGATGGCTTCCACGGGGCACTCACTGGCGCAGGTGCCGCAGGCGATGCATTCATCGGTGATCTTGTATGCCATGCTGATTACCTCCTTACAGATTTTCAATTCATTATAACATACGCGACATAAAATGCAAGAATCAGTTTGGGGCGAAACTGTAAAGAAGTCGAAGAAGGGATAAAGGGGTCTACCTTTGGCGGGCCCCTTTTTTTCGACAGCGGACGGATGGCAGGATAGGGGAAAAAGGGGGTGAAAAGGGTGGGCCTCAATACGTTTCCCCTGGAGAAGGCCGCGCCGGCCAAGCGGGATCTGGCGCGGAGCCTGTTTCTGCTGCCCGTGGACAGCATTCGCCCCAACCCGGACCAGCCCCGGCGGACCTTCCGCCGGGAGGAGCTCCAGGAGCTGACCTTGAGCATCGCCCAGGTGGGGCTCATCCAGCCTTTGACCGTGCGCCAGGCCCCGGGTGGGTACGAGCTCATCTCCGGGGAGCGGCGCTTGCGGGCCTGCCAGCTGCTGGGCCTTAGGGAGGTGCCCTGCATCGTGGAGCAGGCGGATGCGGAGAAGAGCGCCCTCATGGCCCTCGTCGAGAACGTGCAGCGGGCGGACCTCAGCTTCTGGGAGGAGGCGGAGGGGTATCGGCGGCTGCTGA
>CADACQ010000027.1 GCA_902786465.1 uncultured Eubacteriales bacterium
CGTGATGCCACGGGCCTTCTCTTCGGGGGCCTTGTCGATCTCGTCATACCGCATGGCCACCGCTTCGCCGGACTGGGCCAGCGTCATGGTGATCGCCGCAGTCAGAGTGGTCTTGCCGTGGTCAACGTGGCCGATGGTGCCGATGTTGACATGGGGCTTCGTCCGTTCAAATTTTTGCTTTGCCATTGGTGTTTCTCCTTGATTTCTTATTATTTTATATCGTTGTGTTAAAAGTGGTAGTTGTACCGGCCCAGGATGTTCTCCGCGATGGCCTCGGGCACCTTCTCATAGTGGGCGAACTGCATCGTGAAGGTGCCGCGCCCCTGGGTGTGGGACCGAAGGCTGGTGGCGTATCCGAACATCTCGGACAGGGGGCAGAGGGCGTCGATGGCGGTGCCCATGTTCCGGGTCTCCATGCCGCTGATACGGCAGCGGCGGCTGGAGAGATCGCCGGTGATGTCGCCCACGTACTCCTCGGGGACGATGATCTCCACGTCCATGACGGGCTCCATGAGCACGCTGTTCTCCCGCTTCAAGCCCTCCTTCACCGCCAGGGAACCGGCGATCTCGAAGGCCTGCTCGGAGGAGTCCACCTCATGATAGGAACCGTCCAGCAGAGTGGCGCTTACGTCCATGACCTCGTATCCGCCCAGAGGGCCGGACTGGAGGGCGCCGCGGATGCCCTTGTCGATGGCGGGAATGAACTCCTTGGGGATCACGCCGCCCACGGTCTTGTCCGTGAACAGGTACCCCTCCCCCGTCTCCCGGGGCTCGAAGAGCACCAGGCAGTCGCCGTACTGGCCGTGACCGCCGGTCTGCCGCACGAAGCGGCCCCGGGCCTTGACGGGCGATTTGATGGTCTCCTTGTAGGACACCTGAGGCTTGCCCACCGTGGCCTCCACCCGGAACTCCCGGATGAGCCGGTCCACGATGATCTCCAGATGGAGCTCGCCCATGCCGGCGATGATGGTCTGGCCGGTCTGTTGGTCCACGTAGGTGCGGAAGGTGGGGTCCTCGTCCTGCAATTTCAGCAGGGCCTGGTCCATCTTCTCCTGCCCCGCCTTGGTCTTGGGCTCGATGGCCACCTGGATGACCGGGTTGGGGAAGGTCATGCTTTCGAGGAGCATGGCGTGTCCCTCGCCGCAGAGGGTGTCGCCGGTGGAGGCGTCCTTCATGCCCACCAGAGCCACGATGTCTCCGGCGTAGGCCTCCTCCACCTCGGTGCGCACGTTGGCGTGCATCATGAGCACCTTGCTGACCCGGGACTTTCGCTGCTTGCCTACATTATATACGTAGGTGCCGCTCTTGAGGGTGCCGCTGTAGACCCGGACGAAGGCCAGCCGTCCCACGAAGGGATCGGCGATGATCTTGAAGACCAGGGCCACCAGGGGGCCCTTGTCGTCCGCGTGGGCCAGCACCTCTCCCTTGCCCTCGGCGTCCGTGCCCTTGGCGGGGGGGATGTCGAGAGGCGAGGGCAGATACGCCACGATGGCGTTCATCAGGGGCTGGACGCCCTTGTTCCGATAGGAGCTGCCGCAGGTCACGGGGACCGCGCTGCCGGTGAGGGTGGCCTTGCGGATGCAGGCGTTGAGCTCCGCCTCCGTGATCTCCTCCCCCTCGAAGTACTTCTCCATCAGATCCTCATCCTGGTCGATGACGGCCTCAATGAGGTTGTTCCGGTACTCCTCGGCCTGGTCCGCCATGTCCGCGGGGATGTCCTCCTCCCGGATGTCGGTGCCATCGTCGTTGTAGTAGACCTCCGCCTTCATCCGCACCAGGTCCACGAGACCACGGAAGGTGTTCTCCGAACCGATGGGCAGCTGGATGGGGACGGGGTTCGCGCCGAGCCGCTGGCGCATCATGTCGATCACGTTGAAGAAATCGGCGCCGACAATGTCCATCTTGTTCACGTAGGCGATCCGGGGCACGCCGTAGCGCACAGCTTGGCGCCACACGGTCTCGGACTGGGGCTCCACCCCGCCCTTTGCGCAGAACACGGCAACAGCACCATCCAGGACCCGGAGGGAGCGCTCCACCTCCACGGTGAAGTCCACATGTCCCGGGGTGTCGATGATGTTGATGCGGTGACCCTTCCAATAGCAGGTGGTGGCGGCGGAGGTGATGGTGATACCACGCTCCTGTTCCTGGACCATGTAGTCCATGGTGGCCGCGCCCTCGTGCACCTCGCCCATCTTGTGGATCTTGCCCGAATAGAACAGTATCCGCTCGGTGGTGGTGGTCTTGCCGGCATCGATGTGGGCCATGATGCCGATATTTCTGGTCAGTTCCAGCGGAATTTCGCGCATTGGGATTACCAGCGGTAATGGGCGAAGGCCTTGTTGGCCTCGGCCATACGGTGGGTATCTTCCTTCTTCTTCACCGCGTTGCCGGCGTTGTTGGCACCGTCCAGGATCTCGCCGGCCAGGCGCTCACGCATGGTGCGCTCGCCACGGGCGCGGGCATAGGACACGAGCCAGCGAAGGCCCAGGGTCTGCCGGCGCTCGGCACGGATCTCGATGGGGACCTGGTAGGTGGAACCGCCGACGCGGCGGGCCTTGACTTCCAGCACGGGCATGATGTTGTTCATGGCCTCCTCGAACACTTCGAGGGCGGGACGGCCGGTCTTCTCGGCGATGGTGTCGAAAGCCTCATACACGGCGGCCTGGGCAACGCCCCGCTTGCCGTCCAGCATGACCTGGTTGATGAGCTTGGTGACCACGGTGCTCTTATAGATAGGATCGGGAAGCACTTCCCGCTTGGGGATAAAACCACGTCTAGGCATAGGTGTACCTCCTTATTTCTTGGGGCGCTTGGCGCCGTAGAGGGAGCGAGCCTGCTTGCGGTTGGCAACGCCGGCTGCATCGCGGGTGCCGCGGATGATGTGGTACCGGACGCCGGGCAGGTCCTTGACACGGCCGCCGCGGATGAGCACCACGGAGTGCTCCTGCAGGTTGTGGCCGATGCCGGGGATGTAGGCGGTACCTTCGAGACCGTCGGTCAGACGGACACGGGCGATTTTACGAAGCGCGGAGTTGGGCTTTTTCGGGGTCATGGTACGGACCGCCGTGCAAACGCCCCTGCGCTGGGGGCACTGCTTGAGGATAGGCGCGTTGGACTTATACTGCACCTGCTCCCGGCCCTTGCGAACCAACTGGTTAATGGTCGGCATGAGAATTCCTCCTGATAGAATGATGAAAATATATATCTATTGCTAATTCAATCTCTCTGCAACCCAATTCGTAGAGAGTATTGTCCTGATTCAGGCGGGATAAACCCGCTCGGCTTCAAAAAAGCCGCAATAGCAGCGCATGGGTCTCCCCATACACCGCGAAAACAAATTGTATCAGGATGACGGCCACTTGTCAATCCGAAATTTTACCGTCTTCCTCACTTTTTTCCTCGGCTGCAGCGGGCACGGCCGTGCCGACGCCGTAGCAGAGGCGCTTGCGGGTGAACACGGGCTGGGGGTACTTCCCCTCCACCACGCTTTCCCAATCCAATGAAATCATGCGCTGGACCAGGGGATGATCCCTCAGATCCATGTAGGTCCGCTCGTTGAAGCGAGCCCGGAGGATCCGGGTCAGGACCCGGCTCGCCAAAAAGCTCAGTCCGGCAGCCAGCAGCATCACCAGCAGGGGCAGCCCCCGCCAGACGTTCCGAAGGCTCTGGGCCACCGGCTCCTGGGCCACGACGAGGAGCGCCGCCCCCAGGATCAAGATGGTCACCAGCATGGGCGTCCAGCTCAAGAGCTGGAACCGCCGCCGGCAGGCCCGGCAGCAGCCAAACTGGAGGGGCACCACGAAGCCGTAAGCCTTGCTTCGAAACAGGCTCAGCTTCTTTTTGCGGGCCCGGGGATCGGCGTGGCCCATGTCGAAGAGGCCGTAGCTCTCCCGCTTCCCCTTTTCCTCCCCCTTGCAGAGGGAGCAGGTCTCGCCCACGAACAGGGAGGCGATTCCCTCCTCCGGCAGGAGGGAAAAGAGGGTGTTCACGTCGTCCCGGATGTCGTTGCACTCCCGGGGGTCCTTGCCCTCGGCGGGGCAGCCCCGGCAAGCGCGCATGTTCAGCCGAGCGCAGGTCTCGGTGCCCCACAGGGGGCAATTTCGGTTGGTCCGTTCCTGTTCCATGCGCGCCTCCGGTAGATGGTCCTTAGTTCAGCAGGGTGGAATCGCCCTTGTTCACCACGGTGATGTCCCGATACCGCTTGAGGCCGATGCCCGCGGGGATCTGCTTGCCGATGATGACGTTCTCCTTGAGGCCCACCAGCGGGTCGATGCGGCCCTTGATGGCGGCCTCGGTGAGGACCCGGGTGGTCTCCTGGAAGGAGGCGGCGGACAGGAAGGATTCCGTGGCCAGGGCGGCCTTGGTGATGCCCAACAGCTTGCGCTTGGCGATGGCGGGCCGGCCCTCGGGGTTCGCCGTCAGCACGGCCTCGTTCTCCTCCTCGAAGCGGAAGATGTCGCAGAGCTCGCCGGGCAGGAGCTTGGTGTCGCCCGCGTCCTCGATCTGGACCTTCCGCAGCATCTGGCGGATGATGATCTCGATGTGCTTGTCGGAGATCTCCACGCCCTGGAGCCGGTACACGCTCTGGACCTCCTTGAGGAGGTAGGCCTGCACGCCCTTGACGCCCAGGATCCGCAGGATGTCGTTGGGGTTCACGGAGCCCTCGGTCAGCTCCTGACCGGCTTCCACGTGGTCCCCGTCCTTCACCTTCAGCTTGCTGCCGAAGGGGATGTGGTAGTCCGCGCTCTCGCCGTCGTCGTTGGAGATGATGGCCTTGCGCTTCGCTTCGTCGAGATGGAGCGTACCGGTGATCTCGGTGATGACCGCGAGGCCCTTGGGCTTGCGGGCTTCGAACAGCTCCTCCACGCGGGGAAGACCCTGGGTGATATCCTCGCTGGAAGCGACGCCGCCGGTGTGGAAGGTACGCATGGTCAGCTGGGTGCCCGGCTCGCCGATGGCCTGGGCGGCGATGATGCCCACGGCCTCGCCGATCTCCACGTAGCCGCCGGTGGCCTGGTTGGCGCCGTAGCACTTGGCGCACACGCCGTGCTCGGCCCGGCAGGTGAAGACGCTGCGGCACAGCACCTCGGTGATGCCGGCCTTCTCGATGGCCTCGGCCTGCTCGTAGGTGATCATGGAATCCGCCGGCACGATCTCTTCCCCGGTCTTGGGATCGAGGACGGGATCGATGGTGTAGCGGCCCACCACGCGGGCGGACAGGGGCTCGATGAGCTTGCCGTCGTCCAGGATGGCGGTGAGGACCATGCCCTTGGGGGTGTCGTTCCGGGAGGCGAAGCAATCCTCCTCGCGGATGATCACGTCCTGGGACACGTCCACGAGACGGCGGGTCAAATAGCCGGAGTCAGCGGTACGCAGAGCCGTATCGGCCAAGCCCTTGCGGGCGCCGTGGGAGGAGATGAAGAACTCCAACACGGACAGGCCCTCGCGGAAGTTGGCGCGGATAGGCACCTCGATGATCTGACCGGAGGGGTCGGCCATGAGACCGCGCATGCCGGCCAGCTGACGAATCTGGGCCTTGCTGCCTCGAGCACCGGAGTTGGCCATCATGTAGATGGGGTTGTAGGGGTCCAGGGAGTCCATCAGGGCGGAGGTGACGTCGTCGGTGGCCTTCTCCCAGATGCTGATCACGTTCTCACGGCGCTCCTTGTTGGAGAGCAAGCCCATATTGAACATGTTCTCCACCTCCACGACCTGCTGTTCGGCGTCGTGGACGATGGTCTTCTTCTCCTCGGGCACCCGGATGTCCTGGTAGCCCACGGTGATACCGCCGCGAGTGGAGTAGGTGTAGCCCAGCTTCTTGACCTTGTCCAGCACCTCGGAGGTGATGGTGGGGCCATACTTGCGGTAGCACTTGTCGATGATGTTGCCAAGGTCCTTCTTGACCACCAGCCGGTCCACCTCCAGGACGAACATGTCGTCCAGGGTCTCCCGGGGCACGTAGCCAAGGTCCTGGGGGATGGCGGCGTTGAAGAGCAAGCGGCCCACGGAGGTGTCGATGATCTTCTTATAGGTCTTGCCCTGCCACTCCCGGCTGATCCGGACCCGGATCTTGGACTGGAGGGTGACCTCCCCGCACTGATAGGCCATGATGGCCTCGTCCTCGGAGGCGAAGGCCTTCCCTTCGCCCTTCTGACCGTCGCGGAGCTGGGTCAGATAGTAGCAGCCGAGGACCATGTCCTGGGTGGGGCACACCACGGGCTTGCCGTCCTGGGGCTTCAAAATGTTGTTGGCCGCCAGCATGAGGAAGCGGGCCTCGGCCTGGGCTTCCACGGAGAGGGGCACGTGCACGGCCATCTGGTCGCCGTCGAAGTCGGCGTTGAAGGCGGTGCAGGCCAGGGGATGGAGCTTGATGGCCCGGCCCTCCACCAGCACCGGCTCGAAGGCCTGGATGCCCAGGCGGTGCAGCGTAGGCGCACGGTTCAACAGCACGGGGTGATCCTTGATCACGTCCTCCAGGACGCCCCAGACCTCGGTAGCGCTGCGCTCCACCATGCGCTTGGCGCCCTTCACGTTCTGGGCGTAGCCCAGCTCCACCAGCTTCTTCATGACGAAGGGTTTGAAGAGCTCCAAGGCCATCTCCTTAGGAAGACCGCACTGGCTCATCTTCAGGTCAGGACCGACCACGATAACGGAACGGCCGGAGTAGTCCACGCGCTTGCCCAGCAGGTTCTGACGGAACCGGCCCTGCTTGCCGCGGAGCATGTCGGACAGGGACTTCAAGGGGCGGTTGCCCGGGCCCGTGACGGGGCGGGAGCGGCGGCCGTTGTCGATGAGGGCGTCCACCGCCTCCTGCAGCATCCGCTTCTCGTTGCGGACGATGATATCGGGGGCCCTAAGCTCCAAGAGCCGCTTCAACCGGTTGTTGCGGTTGATGACCCGGCGATACAAATCGTTGAGGTCGCTGGTGGCGAACCGGCCGCCGTCCAGCTGGACCATGGGCCGAAGATCCGGGGGGATCACCGGCAGCACAGTCAAAATGATCCATTCGGGGCGGTTGCCGCTCTTGATGAAGGCTTCCACCACCTCGAGGCGCTTCACGGCGTTGGTGTGCTTCTGGCCGCCGGAGGTCTCGATCTCCTTGCGGAGCTGGTCCCGGAGCTCTTCGAGATTGATCTCGGCCAACAGCTCCCGGATGGCCTCGGCGCCCATGCCAGCCTTGAAGCTCTTGGGGCCGAACTGCTCCTGATACTCCCGATACTCCCGATCGGTGAGGATCTGCTTCTTCTGCAGGGTGGTTTCACCGGGATCGATGACCACGAAGGCGGCGAAATACAGCACCTGCTCGAGAGCCTTGGGGCTCATGTCCAGCAGCATCTTCATCCGGCAGGGGATGCCCTTGAAGTACCAGATATGGCTCACCGGCACGGCGAGCTCGATATGGCCCATCCGCTCCCGGCGGACCTTGGCGCGGGTGACTTCCACGCCGCACTTCTCGCAGACGATGCCCTTGTAGCGGCCCCGCTTATAGCGGCCGCAGTGGCACTCCCAGTCCTTGGTGGGTCCGAAGATCCGCTCGCAGAACAGGCCGTCCCGTTCGGGTTTCAGCGTCCGGTAGTTGATGGTTTCGGGCTTCTTCACCTCGCCGTGGGACCACTCCAGGATCTTCTCCGGGGAAGCAAGGCCGATCTGCAGCGCGTCAAAATCAGTCAGATTGAACATTCTCTTTCTCCTTTACCCAGCCTACCTTAGTCCAAGTCCAAGTCGTCGCTGTCGATGCCGTCGGAGAGGTCGCCCAGCAGATCGTCGAGACCGCCGCCGTCGTCCTGGAGGCCGCCTTCGTCGAACTCGCCGAAGTCCTCGTCGCCGCCGAAGTCGTCCTCCTCGCCGAACTCGTCCTCCTCCTCGTCCTTGGCGTCCTCATCCACCGGCAGATCGGGCATATCCTCGATGCCGGAGATGTTGATGTCCATGGGCTTGAGATCGTCCTCGTCATCCTCGGTGATCTCGATCTCGGTCCGATCCTCCCGGAGGACCTTCACGTCGAGGGCCAGGGACTGGAGCTCCTTGATGAGGACCTTGAAGGATTCAGGTACACCGGCAGTCTTGGCGTTGTCGCCCTTGACGATGCTCTCGTAGGTCTTCACACGGCCCACCACGTCGTCGGACTTCACGGTCAGGATCTCCTGCAGGGTGTTGGCGGCGCCGTAGGCCTCCAACGCCCACACCTCCATCTCGCCGAAGCGCTGGCCGCCGAACTGGGCCTTGCCGCCCAGAGGCTGCTGGGTGACCAGGGAGTAGGGGCCCGTGCTCCGGGCGTGGATCTTGTCGTCCACCAGGTGATGGAGCTTCAGATAATACATATAGCCAACGGACACCCGATTCTCAAAGGGCTGTCCGGTACGCCCGTCGTAAAGGATGGTCTTGCCGTCCTCGTCGCAGCCGGCCTTGACCAGCAGGCTCTTGATGTCCTCCTCGGTGGCGCCGTCGAACACGGGGGTGGCGATGTGGATGCCCAGTTTCTTGCAGGCCATGCCCAAGTGGAGCTCCAGCACCTGTCCGATGTTCATACGGGAAGGCACGCCCAGGGGGTTCAGCACGATCTGCAGCGGCGTACCGTCGGGCATGAAGGGCATATCCTCTTCGGGAAGGATCCGGGAGATGACGCCCTTGTTGCCGTGGCGGCCTGCCATCTTGTCGCCCACGGAGATCTTCCGCTTCTGGGCGATGTAGACCCGGACCATCTGGTTCACGCCGGGGCTCAGCTCGTCCTTCTTCTCCCGGGTGAAGACCTTCACGTCCACCACCACGCCGCCTTCGCCGTGAGGCACCCGCAAAGAGGTGTCGCGCACGTCCCGGGCCTTCTCGCCGAAGATGGCGCGGAGCAAACGCTCCTCCGCCGTGAGCTCGGTCTCGCCCTTGGGCGTGACCTTGCCCACCAGGATGTCCCCCGCCCGGACCTCGGCGCCGGGCCGGATGATGCCGTTCTCGTCCAGCTGGGAGAGGGCGTCCTCACCGATGTTGGGGATGTCCCGAGTGATCTCCTCGGCGCCCAGCTTGGTGTCCCGGGCCTCCACCTCGTGCTCCTCGATGTGGATGGAGGTGTAGGCGTCCTCCTTCACCAGCTTCTCGCTGATGAGGACCGCGTCCTCGTAGTTGTAGCCCTCCCAGGTCATGAACCCGATGAGGATGTTCCGGCCGAGGGCGATCTCGCCGCCGTCGGTGGAAGCGCCGTCCGCGATGACGTCGCCCTTCTTCACGACCTCGCCCTTGGTGACCACGGGCCGCTGGTTCAGGCAGGTGCCCTGGTTGCTCCGCTGGAACTTGGTCATCTTGTACTCGTGGGGCACGCCCGCGGGGGTGGTGATGACCACCTTGGTGGCGGACACGTAGCTCACCACGCCGTCCTCCTTGGCCAGGACCACGATGCCGGAGTCGGCAGCCGCCTTGTACTCCATGCCGGTGGCCACCACGGGGGCCTCGGGCTTCAAGAGAGGCACGGCCTGCCGCTGCATGTTGGAGCCCATGAGGGCCCGGTTGGCGTCGTCGTTCTCCAAGAAGGGGATCATGGCCGTGGCCACGGACACCAGCTGCTTGGGGGACACGTCCAGATAGTCGATCTCGGTGTTGCGGACCTCGATGATCTGATCCAGCTTCCGGGCCACCACGCGGTCCTTCTGGAACCAGTGGGTCTCGGGATCCACGGGCTCGTTGGCCTGGGCCACGATGGCGCCGTCCTCTTCGTCGGCGGTCAGGTACACGATATCCTCGGTGATCTTCTTGTTGGCCTTGTCCACCACCCGGTAGGGGGCCTCGATGAAGCCGTACTCGTTGATCCGGGCATAGGTGGCCAGGGAGTTGATCAAGCCGATGTTGGGACCTTCAGGAGTCTCGATGGGGCACATGCGGCCGTAGTGGGAGTAGTGCACGTCGCGGACCTCGAAGGTGGCGCGGTCACGGTTCAAACCGCCGGGGCCCAGAGCGGACAGACGCCGCTTGTGGGTCAGCTCGGACAGAGGGTTGGTCTGATCCATGAACTGAGACAGCTGGGAGGAGCCGAAGAACTCCTTGATGGCGGCGGTCACCGGGCGGATGTTGATAAGGTTGCTGGGCATGACCACGTCCATGTCCTGCAATCCCATGCGCTCCCGGACCACACGCTCCAGACGGGTGAGGCCCACCCGGATCTGGTTCTGCAGGAGCTCACCTACGCTCCGGATGCGGCGGTTGCCCAGATGGTCGATATCGTCCGTCTTGCCGATGCCGTAGCTAAGGTCGATCATGTAGGACACGGAGGCCACCATGTCGTCGGGGACGATATGCCGGGGGATCAGGTCGTAGTAATGGCTGCGCAGGAAGTCCTTCTGCGCTTCCTCACCCTCGATGGCCTGCATCTCGGGGAGCAGAGCAAGGAGCGTGGGGATATGGACGTCCTCGTTGAGGCCGGCCTCCATGGGCGCGAAGGGCAGGAAGCCCGCGGCGGAGGCGAAGTTGTTGCCCACCACCTTCACGGCCTTGTCCTCAATCTTCACGGACACGGCGTTGACGCCGGCGTTCTGGATCTCCTCGGCCTTCTGCTTGGTGATGAAGGCGCCCTCCTCCAGCAGCACCTCGCCGGTGATGGGAGAAACCACCATCTCGGCGGAGATCTGGTTCACGATGCGGGCCTTCAGGCTCAGCTTCTTATTGAACTTATACCGGCCCACCCGGGCAAGGTCGTACCGGTTGTCGAAGAACAGGCCGTTGAGCAAACTCCGGGCGCTCTCCTCCGTGGGAGGCTCGCCGGGGCGCTGGCGCTTGTAGATCTCGATGAGGCCGTCGGCCACGGAACGAGTGGGGTCCTTCTGCAGGGTGTTCTCCAGCCGCTCGTCCTCGCCCAACAGCTCCTTGATCTCGGCGTTGGTGCCGTAGCCGATGGCGCGCAGCAGCGAGGTGATGAACACCTTCCGCTGCCGGTCGATCTTGACGTAGAGGATGCCGTTAGAATCGGTCTCGTACTCCAGCCAGGCGCCCCGATTGGGGATGACCTGGGCGGAATAGAGCTGGTTGCCCCACTTGTCGGTGCTCACCGCGTAGTAGGCGCCGGGGGACCGGACCAGCTGGCTCACGATGACCCGCTCGGCACCGTTGATGATGAAGGTGCCCTGGGGGGTCATCAGCGGGAAATCGCCCATAAACACTTCCTGCTGCTTCACTTCGCCGGTCTCCTTGTTGATGAGACGGACGGTGACCCGCAGGGGTGCGGCGTAGTTCACGTCGTTTTCCTTGCTCTCCTCCTGGGTGTACTTGGGCTTATCAAGATCGATCCGATAGTCCACGAACTCCAGGACGAGCTTGCCGGAATAGTCGACGATGGGGGAGATGTCATTGAAAACCTCGCGAAGGTCCTCTTTCAAAAAGCGGTAGTAGGAATTCTTCTGCACCTCAATGAGATCGGGCATGCTGAGCACTTCGTTGACCTTGGAAAAGCTCTTGCGGACCCGACCGACTTTGATTGCATCTTGCCTCTGTTTGCCCCCCGTCCGCGGGAAAAACCCTCGAAGTAACGGGCATAGACCGACAGTTTAGCTATCATAATGCGACTTAGGATAATATCACTATGTCCACAAGCTGTCAAGAAATATTTTTACAAACCAGCAATATTTTATTGTCCCTGAATACATTGGTATGGGAGAAGCGTTTTTTCGTCCACACTGGACCCATGAAAACCATATGAAAGGAAGCGATACACCTATGGAACAAGCCATCGTCGCCCGCCCTCGGACCGGCTGGAACAGCGCCGAGGAAGCCCTGCTGCTGGAGGCCGTGGACCGGTGCCGGGCCGCCGGGGAGCCTTTGAAGACCGCCTTCACGGAGGCCGCGCGGCAGACGGGCCGCCGCCCCAACAGCGTCCGGAACCACTATTACGCCAGCAGCAAGGGGACCGGGGCCGCCCCCGCCTTTCTGCCCTTCTCGGAGGAGGAGAGTTTATCCCTGCTCAAAACGGTGCTCCAGGCCAGGTCCGCCGGGGAGTCCGTCCGGGCCTGCACCCTCCGGATCGCTCAGGGAGACACCCGGCGGATGCTCCGGTATCAGAACAAGTATCGGGCCCTGCTCAAGAACCGGCCCGCCCTGGTGGATCAGGCCCGCCGGGAGCTGGCGGAGACGGGCGGCCCCGTCTTCGACCCCTACGCCCCCTCCCCCGCCGGCCCGGGCCGCCCCCGGAAGGCGGCTGCCGAAAGGGACACCGACGCCCTGATCCGCACCCTGTGCGAGAGCCTTACGGCGCTGCTCAGCAGGGTGGAGCGGTCTCAAACATGAACGTACCCTCCTTCAAATTTTGAAGGAGGGTACTTCAACCGTTGAAGGAGGGTACTTCAACCGTTGAACCCTATAATAGAGTATTTATAATAGAGGATTTATAATAGACGCTCCCTGCGGTCGCAGTCAGTCAGTCTACAGAGGATTTATAATAGACGCTCCCTGCGGTCGCAGTCAGTCAGTCTACGGACGGACCGACGGACAGGATGGGAAAACTATGCGTCGAATATTCCCAATACGATGATGCCGGCCACGGTGAGGGCGATGGCCCCGTAGTGCTTCCAGGACAGCTTCTCCTTCAGGAAGATGCGGCTCCAGACCACGGACAGAGCGCAGTAGGAGGCGATGATGGCCGCGGCGAAGCCCGCGTGGGCCGTGTCGCCCAGGGCGTAGATGTAGGCGAGCTGGCCCGCCGTCTCGAAGACGCCGCCCAGGAGCTTGGGCCCCTCGGCCTTTACGGTCAGCTTGTCCCGCCGGACGCCCAGCACGTAGATGGCGGCCACGATGCCCACCGCCAGGAAGGTGAGCTCATAGGCCACGTTGGCCGGGCCCTCCTCCAGCATGGTGGGGAACAGGGTGTCCAGGAAGGTGCCCGTGGCCTCCTCCCGGAGGATCACGGAATCGAAGAAGGTGCCCAAAGCGTCGATGATGCAATATAAGATAGGAAAGAGCAGGGCGATGAAGCTCTTCTCATACTTCACCTTGCTGTTCTTCTGGCGCATCTCCCTGGCATAGTCGCTCTCGGTCAGCTCCGCCACGCCCAGCAGCACCACGCCCACGGTCACCGCCGCCACGCCGATCCACTGGATCAGGTTGGGCATCTCCTGCAAAAACAGGAAGCAGAGGACCGCCGCGATGCCGCCGGAGGAGTTGCAGATGGGGCTGGACACGGAGAGCTCGATGTAGCGAAGGCCCACGTAGCCCAGCGTCATGGACAGGATGTACATGAAGCTGGCGGGCAGATACGCCACGATCACGTCCCAGCTGATCTCGACCCCGCCGATGAAGATCTCATAGGCGGCGTGGAGGCCCATGACCAGGCCCACGGCCATGACCATCTTCCAATGGCTCAGCTTGTCGCTGGGCTTGGAGCCGATCTTGGAGAACATGTCCGAGCCGCTCCAGCAGAGCAGCGCGATGAGAGAGAGCACGAACCACATATGCTACATTCCTCCAAATGGTTGTTTGTCCAGAAAAAAGCGGCCTCCCTCGGGAAGCCGCTGCGCATCGTTTCAGGCCTTCTGGCCCCCGGAGCCCCCGGGCGTCCTGGGCCCGAAGGAACGGCGGCGGTTGTTGGACCGACGCTTGCGGCTGAAGGGCACGGCGGCCGCCCCGGACGCGGGCGCGGCAACAGGAGCCGAGGTCTCCCCCGTCTCTGCCTTCGGCACAGGCACGTCCGGCTTGGACTGCCTGTCGGTCTTGGGCTTGTTGGCGTTCCAGTTCTGGTTCTCCTTCCGCTCGCCCTTCTGCTGGGGCTTGTCGGCCTTCTGTTGGGGCTTCTCCGCCTTCTGCTGGGGCTTAGGCTGGGCCTTGGGCTCCCCCTCGGGCTGCTTGTCGCTTCCCTTGGGCTGGGCGGATGGCTCGGTGCGCCGGGGCTGCCGCCGATCCCGGTTCTGCCGGAACTGGCTTCCCTGGGCAAGGGGGGTGAAGCCCTCGCCGGCGGGCTCGTTCAGCGCGTCCGCGGCGGCCTGGGCCGCCCGTTCCACGGCCCGCTCCTTGGCGCCGGGACCCAGATCCTCGTAGGGGTACTCCCGAACGTCGATAGTCCCGTCCTCCGCCGTCAGCTTCACCTTGGTCTTCTCGGTGATGACGTTGTTCTCCACCACGATGCCCACGCCGTCGGGGGTCTCGATCTCCTTCCCGGTCTTGGGCATGAGCTTATGCATCTGCTCGTAGCAGCTCTCCTCGTACTGGAGGCAGCACATGAGCCGCCCGCAGAGGCCCGAGATCTTGGTGGGGCTCAACGCCAGGTTCTGCTCCTTGGCCATCTTGATGGTCACGGGGCGGAAGTCGTCTAAAAACTGTTTGCAGCACACGGGCCGCCCGCAGGGCCCGAGACCGCCCAGCATCTTCGCCTCGTCCCGGACGCCGATCTGGCGAAGCTCGATCCGGGTCTTGAACACGTACGCGAGGTCCTTCACCAGGTCCCGAAAGTCCACCCGATCGTCCGCGGTGAAATAGAACACCACCTTGCTGCCGGTCAGGTTATACTCCACGTTCACCAGCTTCATATCGAGGCCGTGCTCCGCTATCTTCTGCTCGCAGATGGGAAAGGCTTCCTTCTCCTTGTCCCAGTAGTACTGCCGCATGCGCAGGTCCTCTTCGGTAGCCACCCGCTGCACGGGCTTGAGGGGGGAGACCACCTTGTCGTCCTCCACCTCCGTGACGCCCATGGTCACGTCCGCGTACTCCACGCCCCGGGCCGTTTCCACTACGACCCCCTGGCCCGCCTGGATATCGAGATCGCCCGGGTCGAAATAGTAGACCCGGCCGCTGTTCCTGAACTTAACTCCGATTACCTTTACCATTGTTTTCCCACTTTCTCAAAGACACCAGCAAGCCGTCCAACAGGGCGCCGGCGGAACCGCCGAACTCCGTCAGCACCCGCCGCTTTTCCAGTGTTTCTGCTATCATACATTGAATTTGCGCCGTTGTAAAGTGCCTGGCCACACGGTTTTCCAGGCTCTGCTGGTCCAGGTTCCGGACCTGGCCGCCGCCCAGCTGCAGCAAAAGCGCGTCCCGCAGGAGGGAGAGCAGGATATCTATGAAGTCGGCGAGGGCGTCCTTCCCCACCCGCTTCTTGCCCTCCTCCCGCCGTTCCAGCAGGGCCGCCGCCTTCGAAAAGGGGGACACGCCGAAGAGGGCTTCCTCCACGAGGGGCAGAGCCTGGCCGCGGAAGGTCATGTACTCCTCCCCTGCGTACCGCTCCGCCAGGGACGGGACCCCGTCGGAAAGGGCCGCCGCCAGTTTGGCCCGGTCGGGGGCCACGCCCCGGGACAGGAGCCGGGCGGCCACTTTGTCCCGATCCTCCGTGCCTACCCGCACCAGCATGCACCGGGAGCGGATGGTGGGCAGCACCGCCTGCTCGTTCCCCGTCAGGATCAGCAGCGCTTCCTCCGGGGGCTCCTCCAGGGTCTTTAAGAGGGCGTTCTGGGTCTGGGGCGTCAGCTTGTGGGCGTCGGGGATCAAGAGGCACCGCCGCCCCTGGCCGAAGACCTGCCGATTCAGCTCCTCACAGCAGGCCCGGACCGTCTTGATGGCGTAGTCCGGCAGCTCCTGAAAGAAGGGGCACTCCCGGAGCTTCTCCACGTCCTCCCGGCCCAGCAGGTACAGCGACGCCGCCTGCCGCGCGTATTCCTTTTTGCCGCTGCCGGCGGGGCCCACCAAAAACACCGCGTGGGGCGTGTTCCCCGTCTTGAGGCAGCTCAGCCATTGCAGCAGCTGCATTCTGAAAACTCCAATACCACCCGGATATATCCCTTTTCGAGGCAGGGCAGCTCCCCCGCCTCCGCGGCGGCCACCATGGCCTTCTGCTGTTCAGCGGTGATCCTCTCCCCCGCCTTCACCAGCACCCGGCCGTCAGCGGCGATCACGTCCCCCGTGGTCAGGCACCCGGCGCTCCTCTCCGGCAGCACCAGGCAGGTACTTACGTTGAAAAACTCCGCCGCCGTCATGGGCTTCAATTCTTCCATGGTTCCGTCAGCTTTCCTTTCAATTCCTCCTGGGCGCTGAGGCACAGGCATTGCCAGGCCCCCTCCGCCCGGTAGATGAGCATGGTGGTGTCCTCGATCCGGCCCGTCCGCACGTTGGGCCCCAGGCGGCAGCCCAGCTCCTTCAGCCGGGCCCCGTCGTAGGGACCGGCGTACTCGATGCTTTCCAAAGGCACCTCGGCGATCAGCTTCTCCGACCGGCCCGTGAGCCTGGTCACGAAGAAGGCTTTGTCCGTCAGGGTGTACCGGTGGCTGGTGAGCCGGAACCGGAGCACCCAGTACCCTAAGGCGAGGAGCAGGGCGTACAGCACCCCCTGGACCAGCACCGGGGGCAGGCCCAGCCACGCCTGCAGCCGGTTGCCGAGGCCGATGACGAGCAGGGCCCCCAGCACCAACAGGGCGTACAGGGCGCCCTCGCTGCGGATATGCTTCTTTTCCGGCGCGGCCACCTGGGTGGCGATCACGTCGTAGACCACATCTTCCATCAGATACATTGTAGCGCAAATCCACCGCCGCGTCAACGAATGGGTTTGGATGGCAGAAAAAAAGACCGCTCAGAGGCGATCTTCTCTGCTCTGTTCAGCTCCCTCGGGCCGGGTCCAGATCGTAGAGGAGGGCGTTGACGATGCAGGCGGCCACGTTGCTGCCGCCCTTGCGGCCCCGGGCTACGATGCAGGGCACGTCCGTCTCCATGATGAGCTCCTTGGAGGCCACCACGTTCACGAAGCCCACGGGCACGCCGATGATAAGCCGGGGCCGGTAGCCCCCGTCGATGAGCTCCCGGAGGCGGATCAGGGCCGTGGGGGCGTTGCCGACGGCGAAGATCACGTCGTCCCCCAGCCGAGCCGCCTTGTCCATGGACACCCGGGCCCGGGTGACGCCCAATCGCTTCGCCTCCGCCGCCACGTCCTCGTCGGACATGTAGCAGCGGGCCTCACAGCCGAACCGGGCCAGGGTCTTTTTGTTGATGCCGGCCAAAGCCATCTGGGTGTCGGTGACCACGGTGGCGCCCCCCTGGATGGCGGCCTTGGCGAGAGATACCGCGTCGGGGGAAAAGTACAGGTTGTCGGCATAGTCGAAGTCCGCCGTGGTGTGGATGACCCGCTTGATGATGGGAGCCTGCTCCGGGGCCAGGGGCCTATCCCCCAGCTCCGCGGTAATGATGCGAAAGCTCTCCCGTTCGATCTCCATGGGCGGCAGGTTCTGTATCCTCATGCGATACCCTCCTCCAAAATGCGATAGACGGTCTTCATGTCCATGTGCTCCCGCAGGGTCTGGGCCAGCCGGTCGTACTCCCGCTGCTTGTGCTCCTCGCCGGACACCCGGCCCAGCAGCGCCGGGTCAACGCCCTTCCTTTCCGCCAGGGCCCGGACGATGGCCCCCGCCACCTGGTCCTGGTCCAGGATGCCGTGGACGTAGGTGCCGTAGACGCTGCCCTGCTGGCAGCCGTCGGGATGCTCCTCCCCGGACAGCTGGTTGGTGAAGCCGGTCAAGGGCGTGCCCCCCGCGCTCTCGCCCATGTGGATCTCGTACCCCTCGAAGCTCTGGCGGGACAGGGCGGACAGGACGCCGCCCACATCGCCGAAGGCGCCGGTGACCCGGGTGCGGGTCTTCTCCTTCGTAAAAACTGTTTTGATCGGCAGCAGGCCCATGCCCCGGAGGGTGCCGCCCTGCTCCACGGCCAGGGGGTCCGAGAGCTCCTCCCCCAGCATCTGATAGCCGCCGCAGATGCCCAGCACCGGCCCGCCCCCATGACTAAAGCGCAGCACCTTCCCCTCGAGGCCGCTTTGCCGGAGCCAGAGGAGGTCCGCCATGGTGTTCTTGGTGCCGGGGAGGATCACCAGGTCCGGCTCCCCGAATTCGCCGGTCCGGCTCACGTACCGGACCGACACCCCCTCCACCGCCTCCAGGGCGCGGAAATCGGTGAAATTCGACAGCCGGGGCAGCCGGATCACGGCGATGTCGATGAGCTTCGCCGCCCCGTTGGTGAGGCGCTCGGAGAGGCTGTCCTCGTCGTCGATGTCCAGCCGCACGTAGGGCACCACCCCCACCACGGGGATGTGTATGAGGTCCTCCAGCTGCCTAAGGCCGGGGGTCAGGATGCGCTCGTCCCCCCGGAACTTGTTGATGATGACGCCCTTCACCATGGCCCGCTCCTCCTCGTCGAGGAGGGCCACGGTGCCGTAGAGCTGGGCGAAGACCCCGCCCCGGTCGATGTCCCCCACCAGCAGCACGGGGGCCTTCGATGCCCGGGCCATGCCCATGTTCACGAACACGTCGTCGTTCTTCAGATTGATCTCCGCCGGGCTCCCGGCCCCCTCGATGACGATCACGTCGTTCTGGGTGGAGAGGGCGTCGTAGGCCTTCATGACCTCCGGCAAAAGCTGCCGCTTCACGGCGAAGTATTCCCGGGCGCTCATCTGGCCCCAGACCTCCCCGTGGACGATGATCTGGGAGCCCATGTCGTTGGTGGGCTTCAATAGGATGGGATTCATGAGCACCGAGGGCTCCACCCCCGCCGCCTCCGCCTGGACCACCTGGGCCCGGCCCATCTCGAGACCCTCCCGGGTGATGAAGGAGTTGAGGGCCATGTTCTGGGCCTTGAAGGGGGCCACCTTCCGGCCGTCCTGGCGGAACACCCGGCACAGGCCCGCCGCAATGAGGCTCTTGCCCGCGTTGGACATGGTGCCCTGGATCATGATCGGTTTTGCCATCTATACCTCCTTGGCGCAGGCGCGCAGGAATCGTTCTATGAGCTGGGGGTCCGAGGGATAGTAGAGGTGAGGGAAGCCCATGAGAAGGGGCCCCCGGCTGTGGCCGCAGTCCCAGCCCCGGCTCCCCGTGGGCTTTTGAGCATGTAGGGCGTCGCCGCAGCTCTCGCTTTCAAAATAGTGGAACTCGTGGCCCCGGACGGTCTCCCCCGCGGGAAGAAAGGCCGTGTCCGCTTTCGCCGTCAAGGTGATATAGCCGAAGCGGCCCAGGCGGGACGTGCGGTAGGCCCGGGCGTCCAGGACCCCGGCCATGGGCCAGAAGCGGCCGTCCATGTCCTCCAATTCCCGGTGGAGGTAGAGGAAGCCGCCGCACTCGGCCAGGCAGGGAAGGCCCCTTTGGACGGCTTCCCGGACGCTTCGCCGCATGGGCTCGTTCTCGGACAGAGCCCGGGCGTACAGCTCTGGGTAGCCGCCGGGCAGGATAAGCCCCTGGGTCCCCGCCGGCAAAGCATCGTCGTGGAGCGGGGAGAAAAATACCGGCTCCGCCCCGTAGTCCGTCAGCAGGTCCAGGTTGTCCCGGTACAGGAAGCAGAAAGCCTCGTCCCGAGCCACGGCGATACGGGTCCGGGGCAAGAGCGGAAAAGAAGGCGCAGGCGGCGCTTCCAGGGCAGGGGCCTCTGCCGACAGGGCCAGCAGGCCCTCCATATCCACGGTCCTTTCCAGCAGGGCCGCGAGAGCGTCCAGCTTCTGCCCCAGATCTTCGATCTCCCCCGGGGTCACCAACCCGAGATGCCGGCTCTCCACCATGACCTCCGGGGCCTTGGGCACGTAGCCCAATGGCCGAAGCCCCAGTGCTTCCACCTCAGGCTTCAGGGCGGTGTACACGCTTTCGCTCATGCGGTTGAAAATGACGCCCCGGATGCGGCTGTCCTCCCGGAACCGGAGGAAGCCCTCTAGGGTAGCGAGGGCGGAAAGGCTCTGGCCCCGGCCGTCCACGATCAGCACCACGGGAGCGTCCAGGGCCCTCGATACGGCGTAGGACGAGGCCCGGTCCGTGGCGGCCCCCAGGCCGTCGTAGTAGCCCATGACGCCTTCGATAAGGCTTATTTCCGCCCCGGCGGCGTGGCGGCAGAAGAGGCGTTTGAGCTGGTCCCGGTCGCTGAAAAACAGGTCCAAGGTGCCCGAGGGCACGCCCACCACGGTCTCATGGAACAGGGGGTCGATGAAGTCCGGCCCGCACTTGAAGGCTCGGACCCCCTTGCCCCGGTTTTTGAGGGCCCGCAGCAGGCCGCAGACGATGGTGGTCTTGCCGCTGCCCGAGGCGGGGGCGGCGAACAGCAGGCGGGGGCTATCCATTTTCCTGCCCCCCCTGGCAGGAGAAGAGGTACACCGGGTTCTGGGCGGTCATGAGGTGATAGCCGCCCACCTTCCGGCCCCGGGACACGGAAAGCTCCACGATCTCCACGTCCCGGACCGGCAGGGTCCTCATGGCGTCCAGGGCGGCGGCGAAGGTCTCCGCCGTCACCGTGTTCACCACGATCCGGGCGGCGGGATTTTTCTCGAGGACCAGGGTCAATATCTCCTTCAGCTCTCCCCCGCTGCCGCCCACGAAGACGTGGGTGGGGGCGGGCAGATCCCGCAGGGCGTCCGGGGCGGCCCCTTCGATCACCGTGACGTTGGTCACGCCCAAATGCTTCTTGTTCTCCTCGATGAGGGCGCAGGCCTCCTCCTTGCGCTCGATGGCGTAGACCCAGCCGTCCTCGCACGCCTCCGCCATCTCCAATGACACGGAGCCGGTGCCGGCCCCCACGTCCCAGCAGAGGGCGTCCCGGGTCAGGCGGAGCTTACTTAGGGTCACGGCCCGGACCTCGGATTTGGTCATGGGCACCTCGGTGCGGAGGAAATCCCCGTCGGGGCGGCCCTGTACAAGGACGGCGCTCCGGGCGTCCGGGTTCTCCACCAGCACCAGGGACAGGGGGGCGAAGGTCCCCGCCGCCAGGTCGGCGGCGGTGCCCCGGGTGATCTTTTCATTGGGATAGGACAGGTTTTCGCCCACGGTCACGGGAAGGTGACCGAGGCCGTTGTCCCTGAGGGCCGTCAGTAAATCTGTCACGCCCCTATCCCCGCCCACCAGCACCATGGTCTTGGGGGATCGGCGGATCTTGGTCACATAGTTGCAGGGCCGGCCGTGGGCGGAGAGGAGCAGGGCGTCGTCCCAGCTGGTCCCGGCCTTGGCGGCGAAATAGGCGATAGAGGAGACGCCGGGCAGGACCGTGACCTCCATATCCCCGATCAGGGGCAGCAGGCCCTTGGCGCCGCTGTAAAAGCCTGTGTCCCCGGACATGGCCACCACGATATGTTCCACGGGGGCGGTGCGCAGGATGGCTTCGATATCCTTGGCCGCCACGGCGTTCTGGGTGGGCTTGCCGAAGCGCGTCAAAGCCTCCGTCACCCGCTGGGCTCCCACCATCAGGTCCGCGGCTCGGCAGGCCTCCTCGGCAGCCCTCGTCAGGGTGCCGGGGTCCCCCATGCCCACGCCCAAAATGGTGATATGCTTTTTGGCCGTTGCAGGCCAGCCGCAGCGCTCTCCCAGCAACCTCAAACACTCCGCCACGCCGACGCCGCTTTCCGCCATGGGTCGACGGATGACGATGGGCGTGACGCCGCAGGCCCTGGCGGCCCGGACCTTCTCGGCAAAGCCCCCCGCCGCACCGGTGTCCTTGGTGACCAGATACCGGCAGTCCAGCATCCGGAGCATGGCCTCGTTGACGGCCTCGGTGAAGGGCCCCTGCATGCAGATGAGGTGGCTGCCCGTAAAGCCCAATTTGAAGGCGATCTCCGTGGAAGCAGGCAGGGGCAGCACCCGGGCATAGAGCCGATTTTGCCAGTCCGTGACGGCGGTGTATTGAAAGAGCTCCTTGCTGCCCACGGTCAGGAGCACGGGCCCCTCCGTGTTGTTCAGGTAGGCCACGGCCCCGGGGGTGTCGTCCGCCAGGACGCAGCCAGCTAACTCCTCATGATCCTCCCCCCGCAGGACCCGGAGATATTCCACCCCCGCCTGGTCCGCGACCGCCTTCAGGGTCCTGGTGACCTCCGCGGCGTAGGGGTGGGTGGCGTCGACGATGAGCTCCGCCCCCGTGTCCCGGATCAGGGCGGCCATGCCGTCGGCGTCCTTGCGGCCCGAGATGACATGGACGTTGTCCGCCGGGTCGATGAGGGTCTCCCCGTAGGCCGTGGCCACGCTGACGGTCAAATCTATATCCTTCCCCCGGCACCCTTCGGCGATCTCCTTAGTCATGGTCGTACCCCCGGGGCGTCACCATCTTGCCGCCCACGACCTTCGTCTGGGAATTGCCGATGAAAACGGTGGAGAACATGTCCACCTCCGCCTCCCGCAGCTCTCGCAGCGTCAAAATTCGGGTGTTCTCCCCCGCCCGGCCGATGTTCTGGGCCACGCCGCAGACGGTATCCGGGGACACGGACTCGAGAACGACGTCGCAGGCCCGGGCTAGATAGTCCTTCCGCTTGTGGCTGGAGGGGTTGTAGAGGCAGATGACGAAGTCCGCCGCGGCCGCCGCCCTGAGCCGCCTTTCGATGGTGGCCCAGGGGGTCATGAGATCGCTCAAGCTGATGACGGCGAAGTCGTGCATCAACGGCGCCCCCAGGATGGCCGCGCCGCTCAGCACCGCGGACACGCCGGGGACGGTTACGACCTCCACGCCGGGGTACTTCGCCGCCAACTCCTCACAGAGGCCGCTCATGCCGTAGACCCCGGGGTCGCCGCTGCAGACCATAGCCACCGTTTTGCCTTGGGCTGCTTCCTGAAGCGCCAGTTCCACCCGCTCCACCTCCCGGCGCATGGGGGTGGTCAAAAAGGTTTTATTCGGAAAATGCGCCTTCACCAGGTCCACGTAGACCGTGTAGCCCACGATCACGTAGACCGTGTAGCCCACGATCACGTCGCTCTCATCCAGGGCCCGGGCCGCCTCATGGGTCATGCCCTCGAATTTGCCGGGGCCGATGCCCACCACGTACAGCTTACTCAAATCGGATCGCCTCCTCCTTCTTCGCCAGGGCGAAGGTCATGCCGTTCTCTGCGATTTTTCTGACCACCAGCGCGCCGCCGGAGGACAGCACCGCCGCCCGCTCGCACACGGAGTCCACGCCCGTGACCTCCTGCACGAAGGCCGAGGGGGTGAAATCCCCGGGGGCGGCCTTCAGCTCCTCCGCCGAATAGGTCACGAAGGGCAGCCCCAGCTTCTCGCCGAGGGCCACCAGGCCGGGCTCGTCCTTCTTTAGGTCGATGCTGGCGAGGGCTTTGAGCTCGGGGAGCCCCACGCCGCAGCTGTTCAGGTTCGCTATCAAAAAACTTTCCAACTCCTCTGCGCTCTTGCCCCGGCGGCACCCGATACCCGCCGTATAGCGCCGGGGGACCAGCCGCAAGGTCCGGGGAAAGGGCCGGTCGTTGGCCGCCGAAACGTAGATCCCCAGGTCCGCGTCGCCCTCTGCCAACCCCTTGGGCAGGGGGCCCGCCACGGGAAGATCGGCGCGAAAGCCTACCTTTTCTCCGGCCAGCAGGGCGGCGGACACGGCCTTGCAGAGGGCCATATCCTCGATGAATAGGTCGTTCTCCTTGGCGAACACGTCCACGGCGAAAAGGCCGTTCACGTCCGTGGCCGTAGTCAGCACCGGGGTGGCCGAAAGCCTGCCCGCCAGGGCCACCGCCAGGGCGTTGGCACCGCCCAGATGCCCCGACAACAGGGGGATCACGAAGGTCCCGCCCTCGTCCAGCACCAGCACCGCCGGGTCCCTTCGCTTGTCCCGCACGTGGGGGGCGACGGCCCGGACGGCGATGCCGGAGGCGCAGACGAAGATGAGGGCGTCCGCCTGCCGGAACCCCTCCCCCGCCCACTCCGGGGCGGACCTGGTCAGGGTTTCGTCCCCCGCCTCAGCGAACTTGGGCAGGGCGAAGGTCCGGCAGCCGTGGCCTTCGCTCTTCAAAAAATCCGCCACCCGGGCGGCCAGAGCCCGGCCCCGGGCGGTGTAGGAAAGGAGCCAAATGGTCATAGGTCACTCCTTGGCGGGCCGAAATTCCGTGGAAAAGGTGGGGTCGTAGAGCTTGGAGCGGGCGTAGCCGCTTTGCTTCACCGCGTCCCCCACGACGATCAACGCCGTCTTCGAGATGCCGTTCTCCCGGGCGCAGTCGGCCAGGGTGGCCACGGTGCAGAGGCAGGTCTTTTCGTCGGGCCAGCTGGCCTTGTAGACGATGGCCGCCGGGGTGTCGGGGCCGTACTCCCCCGCCAGCAGCTCCGCCTGGGTCTCCCGAAGCAGCCCCGCGCTCAAAAACAGGACCATGGTGGCCCTGTGGGCGGCGAAGGACCGGACGCTCTCCCGCTCGGGCACCGCCGTCCGCCCCGCCATGCGGGTGATGACCACGCTCTGGGAGATATCCGGCAGGGTATACTCCATCTTCAACGCCGCCGCCGCGCCGGAAAAGGCGCTGACGCCGGGGCAGTAATCGTAGGGGATGCCCAGCTTGTCCAGCTGGTCCATCTGCTCCCGGATGGCCCCGTAGAGGCAAGGGTCCCCGGTGTGGAGCCGCACGGTATCAAAGCCCGCCGCCTCCGCGTCCTGCATAACGGCCAAGACCTCCTCCAAGGTCATCCGGGCGCTGTCGTAGACCCGGCAGCCCTCCTTCCTGTACTCGAGCAGGGCCGGGTTCACCAACGAGCCCGCGTAGACGATCACGTCCGCCTCCTCCAACAGGGCCTTGCCCCGGACCGTGATCAGGTCCGCCGCCCCGCAGCCCGCGCCTACGAAATGGATCATAGCTCCTTCTCCTTTGCTTTCAAACTTGTCTCTACCCATCGTTTCGCCGCCGCCGTGGCGCACAGGGGCCCGTAGCCGTCCGAGAACACCAGCACGCCCACGGTCAAGAGGCCCTTGACCCGGGCGTTCACGTATAGGTCGATCCCCTGAGCCATAAGCTCCATGGCCGGGGCCAGCAAGCCCTTCTCCCGGAGGATGCGCAGCATCTCGTCGGTGGTGACGCAGTCCAGGATGGCTCGAGCTGTGTCGCCGTCCGCCCCGGCCTTCAGGGCCCAGGCGGCCATCAGCTCCGCCCTGCCGTCCCCCTCCCGGGAGTGGGTGTTCATGATGCCGCCGGAGAGCTTGATGAGCTTTCCGATGTGGCCCGCCAGCAGCACTTCGGCGAACCCCGCCTCCGCCGCCGCGTCCAGGGCGCGGCCCACGTAGTTGGATATCTTGACGATCCTGTCCTCCGAAACGCCCAGCTCCGCCCGCAGAAAGTCCATGCCGTAGTTCCCCGGGGCCAGGATCAGCCGCGTTTCGCCCAAGGCCTTGCGCTGCCGTATCTCCAGGCGGATGCTGTCGACGAGGGCCTCCTCGCTCATGGGCTCCACGATGCCGCTGGTGCCCAATATGGAGATGCCCCCCAGGATGCCCAGCCGGGGGTTGAAGGTCTTCGCGGCCAGGGCCGCCCCCTCGGGCACCGAGATCACCACGTCCAGGCCGGAGACCGGCTCGGTCTCCTCCAACGCCTCGTTCACCGCCTGCTCGATCATGGCCCGGGGGCCGGGGTTGATGGCTGCCTCGCCCACGGGCACCTTGAGCCCCGGCTTGGTCACCCGGCCTACGCCCTCGCCGCCGTCGATATGGACGCCAGGCGTAGCCGAAACGGACGCCGTCGCCACGATCAGGGCCCCGTCCGTCACGTCCGGGTCGTCGCCGCTGAACTTGCGGACGGCGCAGCGGGCGGCGTTCCCCTCCCGCTTCGCTTCCTCCATGGGCAAGGTAAGATCGATGCCCTTGGGGGTGTGTATCTGCACCGCCGCCGGGGCCCGGCCCGTCAACAGAAATATTGTGGCCCCCTTGGCCGCCGCCGCCGCGCAGGTGCCGGTGGTGTAGCCGTAGCGGAGCTTCTTCCCGTCCACCAGGGCGTAATGACCCTCTATGCCCGTTTCAAACATGCCATGCCTCCTCTATGGCCCTCATCAGCGCCTCGTTCTCCCGCCGGGTGCGGACGGCGATGCGGCAGTCTCCGGGCTGCAATCCCCGATAGTTGGCGCAGTCCCGGATCAGCACCCCCCGGGCCCGCAGCCTTTCGTACAGCCCCGGGGCCCCGGAGAAGAACAGGTAGTTGGCGTCCCCCGGCAGCACTTCAAAGCCCAGGGCGGTCAGATAGCCGCACAGCCAGGGCTTCTCCGTCTGGATAAGCCGCCGCGCCTGCTCCGGCCAGTCGGGGCAATCGAGGGCCGCCAAACCCGCCGCCTGGGCCACGTTGGACACGTTCCAGGGCTGGACCAGGCGACACATTCTATCGAGCAGCTCCCTGTTTTTGCAGAGGCCGTAGCCGAGACGCAGCCCCGCCATGCCGTAGGCCTTGGTGAAGGCTCTTAGGAGGAAGACCCGGTCCCCGTCCCGCAGCCGGTCCGCCAGGGAAAAGGCCTTGTCCTCGTCGGTGAGCTCCAAAAAGCACTCGTCCAAAAACAGCCAGGTCCCCGTCTCCCTGCACCGGTCCAGGATAGAAAGCAGCAGCCCCCGGGGCACGGACCGGCCCGTGGGGTTGTTGGGGGAGCAGAGCAGAAGGAGGTCCGTTTCGGGGCCCATGTGGGCCAGGACATCCTCGGTCAGCAAAAAGCCCTTCGCCCGCCCCAGGGGATAATAGGTGGGTTCGCAGCCCGCCGCCGCCAACGCCCCCTCGTAGTCGGAGAAGGAGGGTACGGGCAGCAGGGCCTTCTTCGGCCGCAGGGCCATGGCGAACTGGTAGATCAGCTCCGCCGCCCCGTTGCCGCAGATCACGTCCTCCCGGGCCACTCCGTTCAGGGTCGCCAGCTTGTCCCGCAGGGGGCCGCAGTAGGGATCGGGGTAGGCGGAGACCTGGTCCGCCGCCGCCCGGACCGCCGCCTTCACCGGCTCCGGCGGGCCGAAGGGGTTCACGTTGGCGGAGAAATCCAGGCGGATGGGCTGGGAATAGACGTCGCCCCCGTGGCCGTAGCCCGTATTGAGGATCATAGCAGCATCCCTCCCAGCAGCAATAGTAGACCATATGCGGCCAGCAGCAGGCCGCTGGTGCCGTACATCAGGTTGCAGGCCCTATGGACGTCCGCCCGCTCGATGGGTCGGCGAGGGTCCCCGATGGTGGGTTTCTCATAGAGCTGGCCGAAGTAGCTGGCGTTTCCCCCCAGCCGCACCCCCAACGCTCCGGCGCAGGCGGACTCGGTCTGGGCGGAGTTGGGGCTCGCGTGGTTCCGCCGATCCCGCCGCCAGACGCGCCAGGCGCCTTGGCCGTCCAGCTTCAAAAGAAAGGCCGCCCCGATCATAGCGAGGGCCGACAGCCGGGCGGGGATGTAGTTCGCCCCGTCGTCCAGCTTGGCGGCGGCCCGGCCGAAATGCAGATATCTGTCGTTCTTATAGCCCACCATGGAATCCATGGTGTTGATGGCCTTATAGAAGAGACCGCCCGCCGCGCCGAAAAGGGCCATCCAAAGGAGGGGGGCCACCACCCCGTCGGAGGTGTTCTCCGCCACGGTCTCCACGGCGGCCTTGATCACCTGCTCCTCGGTCAGATTCTCCGTGTCCCGGCCCACCAGCATGGCGACCTGGCGGCGTCCGGCGGCAAGGCCCTGGGTTTCCAGGCAGGTAACGACTTTTTTCGCCTCCGTCATGAGGCACCGGGCGGCGAAGCATTGCCAGCAGAGAAAGGCGCTCACAGCGAAGTAGGCCCAGGGATGGACCCGCCAGGCGAGGTACAGCAATAGAAGGCCCGCGCCGGCGCTGACCAGGGGCACGCAAAGGGCCATGACCAAGCCCGCGGTCCGCTCTCCCTGGGGCGTCTTCGGGAAGCGGGCCCGGAGCCTTTTTTCGAGAAAGGAGATGAGCTTGCCCATGAGCACCACGGGATGGGCGGCGCTCAGGGGGTCCCCCAGCAAGCAATCGAGGCCGAATCCCGCGAAGACGGACAGGGCGGTGAGGCTGTAGAGGCTCATCGGGGCTCACCTCCCGTCCAAAGGTCGGAAAGCCGGTCCAATGGCAACAGCTTGCCCTGGGCCGCCGCCTCGTCCCGCAGGGTGCGGTCGGCCTCGTTCAGGGGGCCGAAGTCGGAGAGACAGCAGATCACGCTTTGGCAGCCCGCCATCAGCGCCCGAGCTTTTTCTAAGGTCCCTTCGTCCATGGGGGCGAAGGCGGGCACGGCCACTGTCTCCACGGCCAGGGCCTTGGCCACGGCGTAGTCCACGTCGTTCTCCGCTAGGATGCCCGCGGCGAAGGGCACGCCCCGCCGCTGCAAGGCCCGGTACACGGGGATGCCCCGGCCGGCGCCGCCAATGACGAAGGCCCGGGGCTGGCCCCCCACACGCCCCATCTCCAGGGAGCCGAAGAGGGCGTTGTAGCTGCCGGCCTCCATGCCGTAGAGGGCCTCGATATACTCGTTGGTGAAGATTTCCTCGGGGGTGCCGCACCGGTCCACGGCGTTGCTCGCCACGCAGACCACCCGATCGGAGATCTTCTGGGCCAGGTCCAGCTCGTGGAGGGACATCAATACCGCCACGTTCCGCTCCCGGACCAGCTTTTTCAGGATTTCCAGCAGCTCCAGCTTGTGCTTCACGTCCAGGAAGGAGGTGGGCTCGTCGAGAACGATGACCTCCGGCTCCTGGCACACCGCCCGCGCGAGCAGCAGCCGCTGCCGCTGGCCGTCGCTGATCTGACTGAAGGGCCGGTCCGCGAAATCCTCCCCGTGGACCAAGGCGATTGCCTCCTGCACCTTCTCCTTGTCCGTCTTGGTGAGGATGCCCAATCTTCCCGTGTAGGGGTAGCGGCCTGTGGCGACCACGTCCTCGCCGGTCATGAGCTCCGCCCGGAGCCGCTCCGTCATGACGATGGCCATCTTCCTGGCGATGTCCCCCTCCTTCATGGCGGCCATGGCCTCCCCGTCCAGGACCACCACGCCCGCGAGAAGCTTCAGCTGCCGGATCATGCTCTTTAGGATGGTGGATTTGCCGGAGCCGTTGGGGCCGATGAGGGTCAATATCTCCCCCCGGCGGACGCCGATCTCGATGTCTCGGATCAGGGGCACCCCGTCGTAGCCCACGTCCATATGCTCGGTGCGAATGTACCAGGTATCCATGGGCCCTCCTTACAGGTTTTCCTTCTGCCGCCGGAGCATGACCAATATGACCACCGGCGCCCCGAACAGGGCCGTGACGGAGCTGATGGACAGCTCCGTAGGCGCAAAGGCCGTCCGGGCGATCAGGTCGCAGAGGAGGCAGAACACCGCCCCGCCCAGGAAGCAGGCGGGGATCATGACGAGGGGCTTGGCCGTCTTGAAGATGCTGCGAATGAGATGGGGCACCGCCACGCCCACGAAGGAGATGGGGCCCGCGAAGGCGGTGACCGCGGCGGAAAGGACGCTGGAAAGGAGGATCAGCGCCGCCCGGAAGGCCCGGACGTTGACGCCCATGTTCTGGGCGTAGACCTCCCCCAGCTGGTAGGCGCTGATGGGCTTGCTGAGGAGGAAGGCCACGACGAGGGCCGGCAGGATCACCGACGCCATGACGCCCACGTTCCCCCAGGTGATGCCGGAAAAGCTGCCCAATGACCAGTGGTGCAGGTTCACGATGTTGGCGTCGTCGGCGAAGGTGATGACGAAGTCCGTGACGGCGGAGCAGATATAGCCGATCATGACGCCGGATATGATGAGCAGCGACATCCGCTTCACCTTGGAGGAGATGAGCAGCACGAAGCTCATGGACAGCATGGCCCCCACGAAGGAGGCCAAAATGAGAGCTACGGACCCTACGGCCACGCCCCGGGAGAGGAATCCGATGAGGGTCAACGACAGGATCAGCTTCGCCCCCGAGGAGATGCCCAGGATGAAGGGGCCGGCGATGGGGTTGGCGAAAAAGGTTTGGAGCAGGAAACCGGAGAGGGCCAGGGCCCCGCCCAGCAGGGCTGCGGCGAAGATGCGCGGGAGGCGGATGCTGCGGACGATGACCACGTTGCCGCCGCCCCGGCCGAGAAGGATGGAGACGATCTCCCCCGGGGACACGTGGACGCTCCCGGCGTTCACGTTCCAGACCACCAGGCCCACCAGCCCCAGCAGCAGGGCCAGAAAGCCCAGTATGAGCCGCGTCCGCTTCTCCATCAGTTCGTGCCTCCCCCGGTCAGTTTGTGCAGATAGGTGAGCTCGTCAGGCGCGTTCTCGTCGGTCAGCACCCGGTGCATGTCCAATATGAGCTTGCCAAGGCCCATGGGCTCCTGGAACAGGTTCTTGCCCGTACACCACACGTCGCCGGTCTGCACGGCCTTGAAATCCTTGAGAAAGGCGCTCTTTTGCAGCAGCTCCGAAAGGGTGAACAGCTCCCCGTCGATGGTGCTGTTGTAGATGAGCACGTCCGCGTCCCTGGCCCCGTCGTAGAAGGACTCCATGGTCATGTTTGCCGTTGCTGAGGTCGGGAAAGGCGTAGTCGCCCCCGGCGAGGGCGATCATCCGCGGCACGTAGTCGCTGCTCTTGCGCACGTTCACGGTGCCGGTGGTGGTGATGTAGAAGAAGGCCACGGTCTTGCCGGTCTTGGGCTGGTCCAGCAGGGGCTCCACGGCCTCTACCTCCCCGTCGAACAGGGCTTCCGCCGCCGGTAGCTTGCCCAGCAAAGCCCCGTAGACCTTGACCCACTCCATGCGGCCCAGGGGGTCCTCCTCGTAGCTACTGCGCTCCACCAGCACGGGGACGCCCAGCTTTTCGAGCTGCTCCTTCACCTCGGGGCTGTGGTAGATCATGGTGGACTCGATGGCGAGATCGCACTTCTCCGCGAAGATCAGCTCGTAGTCCGGGGCGCTGTACTTGCCCGCGAAGATCATGGAGCCGTCCGCCAGGGCGGCCTTGGCCTCCTCGATATACCAGCCGTTCACGTCCGTGCCGGACAGGCGGACGGCGCCGACGCTGCCGAGGGCCCGGAAGAAGTCCATGGAGGACGTGGCGGCGAGATACATCCGATCGAGAGGCGCGTACAGGGGAATGATGTCGTCGTCCAGCCCCCGGGGCAGGCCCGCCCCCTCAGGCACGATCAGGAACCGGCCGCTGGTGGGAATGTCCAAAAGGGTATAGCCCCCCTCGTACTCCGTCAGGGAGAACTGGGCGGCGTGCTTTAGGGGCACCTGCCGGGTCGCCGTGAGGGCGCTCCAGTCGGGGCCCGTGGCCGCTGCCGCCGCGGGCTTCTCGCCTCCGCAGCCGAAGAGCATCCCCAGGGCCAGAACGCCCAGGAGCAGCAGGCCGATGAGCTTTTTCCCCCGGGTCTTCATTTCGCGTCGGCCGCCAAGGTGGCGGGATCGAAGGTGATGGTGTACTCGATCTCGTGGGGCGTGCTCATGGCCACCGTGTCCGCCACCACAGGGAGGGGCTCCTCCAGGGAAGCTACGGGCACGGTGAACACCGAATGGCCGTCCTCGATGACGGCGTCGTAGCGGACGCCGTCCACCTTCATATAGTCGTAGTTGGCGCTGCTCCAGACGAGGGTGGCCGTGATCTGGCCGTCCTGGACCGTGAGTTGCACCGGAGAGGCGATCTTCGCCTTGCCCGTGCCGCCGGTGAGGGCGGCGGCCACGGTATAGGTCCCGTCCTGGAGGCCCTCCGGCTCCGCGGGAGTCTCCGCCTCGGGGGCCTTCTTACAGGCCGCGGCCAGCGCCAGCAGCAGGAAAACCAGCACCAAACAAATCGTCCGTTTCTTCATGGGGAGCATCCTTTCTACACAAAAAACTTTCTACTTAGAATACAGCTATGCGGCACGGCAGCTTTTTCGAGCTGCCGCGCCGCTTCGTATACAGGGTCGATGGCGCCTTTATGGACAGCCGTTACGCCTCGGGTACGGGGTTGGTGACCATGACCTTATGGTCGTTCCACTTGCCGCTCTTGCCCAGGATGGCGAGATCGAACTCCTCGTCCAGGGCGGCCACGGGCACGTCGAAGCCGTAGACCTCTTCCGTGGTGCCGTCGTCGTACTTCACCGTATCGGTGGTGGGCTGCAGGACGGCCGCGCCCTCCTTCTGGGCGTCACCCTTGAGGCCCAGGTACAGGTTGGTGATGTTCTTGGACACCAGGGTGATGTGGATGGTCATCTGCCCGTCCTTCACGGTCAGGATGCCCTGGCCCTTGTAGGCCTCGTTCACATGGAACATGCTGCTGTCGGTCTTGAAGGTGGCCTTGTAGACGCCGTCAGCCAGCGCCGCAGCGGGGGCGGCGACCGCCTCCACCTGCAGGCCCTTCTCATCGATGACCGCCTGGGTGTGCGCCACGTACAGGGCCTGGACCTCGGGGATCCGGCCGAGACCCGCGATCTGGCACTGGACGTCGGTGAACAGGCCGGAGGCGGTGAACATGCTGAACCAGGACTCCTCGTCCTCGGGATCGGCCATGTCGTTGTTGGCG
>CADACQ010000028.1 GCA_902786465.1 uncultured Eubacteriales bacterium
CTCCTTCCTGGAGTTCAACTACATGATCATGCAGAGCTACGACTTCTACTACCTGTTCCAGCACTACGGCTGCAACATGCAGTTCGGCGGCGACGACCAGTGGTCCAACATGCTGGGCGGCACCGAGCTCATCCGCAAGAAGCTGGGCAAGGACGCCCACGCCATGACCATCACCCTCCTCACCGACTCCCAGGGCAAGAAGATGGGCAAGACCGCCGGCAACGCCGTGTGGCTGGACCCCAACAAGACCAGCCCCTTCGAGTTCTACCAGTACTGGCGGAACGTGGACGACGCGGACGTGATGAAGTGCATCCGCATGCTGACCTTCCTGCCCCTCGAGACCATCCGGGAGATGGACGCCTGGCCCGACAGCCGGATCAACGAGAAGAAGGAGGTCCTGGCCTTCGAGCTCACCAGCCTGGTCCACGGCCAGGAGGAGGCCGAGAAGGCCCAGTCTGCCGCCCGGGCCCTGTTCTCCGGGGAGGGGGACGACGCCAGCATGCCCACCACCTGCCTTTGCTGCGAGCAGGTGCCGGAGGAGGGCATCAACATCATCGACCTCATGGTCTGCTGCGGCCTCGTGAAGAGCCGGGGCGAGGCCCGTCGGCTCATCGAGCAGGGGGGCGTGAAGGTGAACGGGGAAAAGGTGACCTCCACCTACGCCACCGTGTCCCGGGAACAGCTCTGCGCCGGCGCCAAGATCAAGAAGGGCAAGAAGGACTTCCACAAGGCCACGCTGCAGCTGTGACCTGCAACGCACAAAGGGACCGCAACCGCGGTCCCTTTTGTCGTCCATATGGGCGCTATTTATACCTCTAAATACCCCTTGAGCACCAGCAGGGTGTTCTTCACGCCGTCCTTGTGGCTGCGCTCGTAGCCGTGGGAGGCGTAGACCCCGGCGCCGATGAGGCCGTGGCGGATGTCGTAGCCCGCCCGAAGGGTGGCCTCCACGTCGGAGCCGTAGTTGGGGTACACGTCCACGGCGTAGTCCGCCCCCTCCTTCTTGGCCGCGGCCATGAGCTTCTTCACCACGTCGTAAGAGTAGGGGCCGCCGCTGTCCTTGGCGCAGATGGAGACCTGCTTCTCGGTGCAGCTTAGGCCGTCGCCCACGCAGCCCATGTCCACGGAGATGGCCTCGGTGACGCCGGCGGGCACGGAAGCGGAGCCGCCGTGGCCCACCTCCTCGTAGACGGTGATGTGGGCGTAGACCTTCCGCTTGGGGGTGATCCCCTCGTCGTGGAGGTACTTGGCGAGGCCCAGCAGGATGCCCACGCTCAGCTTGTCGTCCAGGAAGCGGCTCTTGATGTAGCCCTTCTCCGTCACCCGGGACCTTGGGTCGAAGCAGACGATATCCCCGGCGCTGATGCCCAGCTTCTTCGTGTCGTCGGCGGTCTTTACGTCCTCGTCCAGGACCACCTCCATGCAGGAGAACTTGCGGACGGTGTCGCCGTAGTCCCGGTTCACGTGGATGGACGCGTTATCGAGCTGCAGCGTGCCCTCGTAGACGCCGTCGAACTTGGTGACCACGCGGCAGTTCTCCGCCTCGGCGTTGTTGGGGTTCAGGCCCCCCAGGGGCGAGATCCGCAGCCGGCCGTTGCCCTTGATCTCGCTGACCATGCCGCCCAGGGTGTCGAGGTGCGCTTCGAGCCACAGCCCGTCGTCCTCGTCCGCGCCGCCCAGATCGGCCACCACGCCGCCCTTGCCCGTGAGCCACGCTTCGAAGCCCAGGGCCTGGAACTCGTGGAGGCAGGCCTTGGCCGCCTGCTCCGTGTACCCCGAGGGGCTGTCGATGGCCAGCAGGGCCATCGTCTCCTCCACCGCAAAATCCACATACTTTTGATCGATCATAGTCCGTTCCTTTCTGCATTTGATACGGCTATTGTATCAAATGAACGCTTCCCCGTCCACAACAAAAAAGAGGATCCCAACGGAATCCCCTTTTGCCAATAGGATAGGTCTATCCCCCCAAATACGCCTTCTGCACCTCGGGGCTCCGGCTCAGCTCCTCGCCGGTGCCCGAGAGCACGATCCGGCCGGTCTCCATGACCGCGGCCCGGTGGGCGAGCTTGAGGGCCAGGGCGGCGTTCTGCTCCACCAGCAGGATGGTGGTGCCGGCTTCGTGGAGCCGCTGGATGATGGCGAAGATCTCCGACACCAGCAGCGGCGACAGGCCCATGCTGGGCTCATCGAGGAGCATGAGCTTGGGTCGGCTCATGAGGGCCCGGCCCATGGCCAGCATCTGCTGCTCGCCGCCGGAGAGGGTGCCGGCGGTCTGCTTCTTGCGCTCCTTCAGCCGGGGGAAGTAGGTGAAGACCTTCTCCATGTCCCCCGAAAAATCGTCCCTCCGCAGGTACGCCCCCATCTCCAGGTTTTCGAGCACCGTCAGCCCCGGGAACACCCGCCGCCCCTCGGGGGACTGGGAGATGCCCATGGCCACCCGGCTCTGGGGCGTGGTCTTGGTGATGTCCTTGCCAAGGAACCGGATGGTGCCGCTCTGGGGCTTCTTGAGCCCGGACAGGGTCAGCAGCGTGGTGGTCTTGCCCGCCCCGTTGGCCCCGATGAGGGTCATGATCTCTCCCTCCTCCACGGAGAAGGACACGTCCTTCAGGGCGCGGATGTTGCCGTAATAGACGTTCAGATCGGTGACTTCCAGCATCATACCGCCGCCTCCTCCCCCAGGTACGCCTCGATGACCACGGGATTCTGCTGGATCTCTTTGGGCGTGCCCTTGGCGATGATCTTGCCGTAATTCAGCACGGCGATGCCCTCGCAGATGCCCATGACCAGGTTCATGTCGTGCTCGATGAGCATGATGGCGATGTCGAACCGGTCCCGGAGCATGCGGATGTTGTCCATGAGCTCGTGGGTCTCCGAGGGATTCATACCCGCCGCCGGCTCGTCCAGAAGCAGGAGCTTTGGTTCCGACGCCAGGGCCCTGACGATCTCCAGCCGGCGCTGGTCCCCATAGGGCAGGTTCCCCGCCAGGCTGTCCGCCTTGTCGGTCAGATCGAAGAGGTCCAGGAGCTCCAACGCCCGCACGTGCTGCCGCCGCTCGGTCCGCCACCAGCCGGGGAGCCGGAACATGTCCGTGAATACGCCGTCGCTGTAGCCGTGGCTCATGCCCACCTTCACGTTGTCCTCCACGGTCATGCCGGCAAAGAGCCGGATGTTCTGGAAGGTCCGGGCGATGCCCAGGCGGTTGAGCTCGTGCATGGACTTCCCCCGGGTGTCCTGGCCGTTCAACAGGATGCGGCCCTGGGTGGGCTTATACACGTTGGTCAAGAGGTTGAAGACCGTGGTCTTGCCCGCGCCGTTGGGGCCGATGAGCCCCGCGATCTCCGTGCGTCCGATGAGAAGGGTGAAGTCGTCCACGGCCCTGAGGCCCCCGAAGTCCACGCACAGGTGCCGGATGTCCAGGATGGGGGGCTTGCCCGCGTCCCGCTCCGGGATGATGCCCAGACCGTCCAGAGGGACCATGTTGCTGTTCACAGGCTTCTTAGGCACGGTCCTCACCTGCCTTCCGCGGCTTCGTGAAGAGCCGGCCGTTGATCGCCTTTTCCAGGATCCGGGACAGGGAGAAATCGTACCGGCCCAGGAGCCCCGAGGGCTTGAAGATCATCACTGCGATCAAAAGCAGGGCGTAGATCACCATGCGGTACTTGTTGAAGCTCTGGAGCGCCAGGGGCAGGGCCGTCAAAATGCCGGCGGCGATGATGGACCCGGCCATGGACCCCAGCCCTCCCAGCACCACCATGACCAGGATGTTGATGCTGGTCATGAAGTTGAAGTTGCCCGGGGTGAGGATGCCCGTGTAGCCGGCGTAAAGGCCACCCGCCACCCCCGCGAAGAAGGCGGAGACGGAGAATGCCAGCACCTTGTAGAAGGTGGTGTTGACGCCGCTGGATTCGGCGGCGATCTCGTTCTCCCGGATGGCCAGGATGGCCCGGCCGTGGCGGGATTTCATCATGGTATGGATCAGCATGCAGGACAGGATGACGGTGATATACACCACCATGAAGGTGGAATGCTTGGGAATGCTCATGAGGCCCGGTGTGCCGCCGGTGATCCCCGGCAGGTTGATGATGAGCACCCGGATGATCTCCCCGAAGCCCAGGGTGACGATGGCAAGATAGTCGCCCTTGAGCCGCAGGGCGGGGATGCCGATGATCATGCCCGTGACGGCCGCCAGCAGACCGCCGGCGAGGAGGCCCAGCACGATGATGCCGATGTTCTTCCCCGGCAGGCTCTTCCAGATCAGGGCTGCCGTGTAGGCGCCCACGGCCATGAACCCGGCGTGGCCCAGAGGAAGCTGGCCGAGATAGCCCGTGGCCACGTTCAACGACACGGCCAGCAGGATGTAGATGCCGATCTGGAGGATGACGGCGCTCTGGGCCCGGTTCACCGCGCCTGAGGAGAGCAGAGCGTTGCCCAGCACCAGGAAGGCCGCCAGCAGGACGGCGTTGATCAGGTATTTCAGGTAGACGGGGATCTGCCGATAGCCGCGTGCAGTCTTGTCCATAGCCACCTCACACCTTCTCCGCCACGCCCCGGCCCAGCAGGCCCGCAGGTTTGAACAGCAGCACCAGAATGAGGATGGCGAACACCACCGCGTCCGTCCAGGCGGAGAATCCAAGCGCCGTGACCAGCACCTCCGCGAAGCCTATGGCAAAGCCCCCCACCACCGCGCCGGGGATGGAGCCGATGCCCCCCAGCACCGCCGCCACGAAGGCCTTGAGGCCCAGCATGGAGCCGATATTGGGGTTGACCACCGGATAGCGGCAGCAGAAGAGCACGGAGCCGATGCCCGCGAGAGCAGAGCCGATGGCGAAGGTGACGGAGATGACCCGGTTGATGTCAATGCCCATGAGCTGGGCCGCGCCGGTATCCTCGGAAACGGCCCGCATGGCCTTACCCATGCGGGTCTTTTGGATCAGCAGATGCAGCGCGATCATGGACCCCACAGAGACCAGAATGGTCACGATGGTGGTGAGGCTCAGGGAAAGGCCGCCCAGCTTCAGCGCCTTGCTGGGGATGATGGCCGATCCAGGATAGGGCCGGGTGTTGGCGGTGAACAGCAGCTGCGTCACGTTCTGCAGGAGCAGCGACACGCCGATGGCGGTGATCAGGAGCGAAATACGTGGCGCGCTGCGCAGCGGCCGATAGGCCACCCGCTCGATCAGAACGCTGATGAACACACACCCGAAAATGGTCAAAACCACCGCCAGCGCAGGGTTGACCCCTGCGCCGATGGTGAGCAAAGCGATATAGGCACCGATCATGATCACGTCGCCGTGAGCGAAGTTCAGCAGGCGTATGATGCCGTACACCATGCTGTAGCCCAGGGCCACCAGGGCGTAGATGCTGCCCAACTGCAGACCGTTGATGCACTGGGATAGAAAGAGCATTTCTCTGTCCCCTCAAGCCGCCCGCAGGCGGCTTGCCTTCCTTCTTATTATTTTCAACCCCGTTGAAGGGAAAACGGGCCGGGCAAGCCTCGGCCCCTACAGATGCATGGCCCAGGGTTTCGTCGGGAAGGGGCTTGCCCCTCCCGCGATCACCCGGCGGAGCCCGGTCCGATGAAAACGCAGTTTTCACCGGACTGAATGTCTTAATAGTTGCCCCAGTACTTGGTCGCGCCGCCCTCGATCTTGATGATGGCTGCGCTCTTCTCGGGGTTGTTGTACTGATCATAGGTCACGTGGCCGGTGACGCAATTCATATCGGTGGCCTTCATGGCGGCGATGATGGCGGCTTTGTACTCGGCAGAGCCGGCCTTGGCGCCGGAGGCCTCGGCCTTCTCGATGGCGGCGGCCATGATCATGGCGGCGTCATATGCCTGGGCGGAGAACATGTTGGGGGTGGCGCCGAACTTGGCCTGATAGTTCTTCACGAAGGTCAGTACCTCCTCACGAGTGTCGTCCGGGGAGTAGCCGGAGCAGTAGTAGGCGCCTTCCAGCAAAGCGGCGTCGGTGACCACGTCAAGGACGGTGTCCCAGCCGTCGCTGCCCAGCAGGGTGGTGGAGAGGCCGGCGGCAGCGGCCTGGGGGGCCATCAGGGCCACCACGGAATAATAATCGGGCACGAACATCACTTCGGGTGCCTTGGCGGCGATGTTGGTCAGCTGGCCCTGGAAGTCCACGGCGTCGTTGGAGTAGCTCTCCACGGCGACGACCTCCAGCCCGACCTCGGCGGCCTTGGTCTGGAAGGACTCGGCGCAGCCCACGGAGTAGTCAAGGCCCGTGTTGTAGATGACGGCAGCGGTCTTGGCGCCCAGCACCTCCTTGGCGAAAGCGGCCATCTTCTCGCCCTGGAACGGGTCGATGAAGCAGGAACGGAACATGTTCTCATAGACGGCGACCACCTTGTCCCCATCCATCTGGCAAGTGACGGAGGCAGCGGTGGCGGAGGCGGTGATCATGGGCATGCCGTCCGCTTGGCTCTCGACGACCACGGCCACGGTGGGGCCGGTGGTGACGTCGCCCACGATGGCCACGACGCCCTGGTCCACCAGGGAGTTATAGCCCGTAACGGCCTTGACCGCGTCGCCTTCCTCGTCGTAGGTGACCAGCTCTACCTGCTTGCCGTTTATGCCGCCCTTGGCGTTCAGCTCGTCAAAGTACATCACGACGCCGTTATTCACCGCGTTGCCGTACTCAGCCACGGCGCCGGTCAGGGGGGCCAGGACGCCCACCTTGATGGTCTCGGCGGCCTTGGTCTCGGTCTTGGTCTCCGTCTGGGTCTGAGCGGCGGGCGCGGCCTCAGCCTTCTTCTCGCCGGAACAGGCAACGAAGCTCATACCGAATACTACCGCCAATACGACGGCGACTGCTTTTGTTGCGAAGCGTTTCATGTGTTGTATCCTCCTTAGGGTATTCCATGGATATAAAAAGGCGGCCCTGATTTTTTCAGAGCCGCCGTTGCTTTCGAGCTACGCTTTAATCGTACGCGAACGGCAGCCCCCCGCTAAGCAGCAGGACGCCGATTCGAACGATGACAGCGACGCGAACGATCTTCATGGGCTCCGTTCTCCTTTCCTCAATGATCGTATACTATATATTTTTATTGGTTGGTATACTACCACCGTTCTCTGTCCCCGTCAACCCTTTTTTTGCAAGTTTTCGTGCATTTTTAAAAATTTTCTATTGGGAAGGGATAAAATTCCTTCATTAGTCTCGTATAAAGAGATTTTTGACATAACGGCAAAGCCGCCGTTGACACCGTAGGCCGCCTGTTGTATCCTTCCCTTTGGAGGGGAACTATGTCCGAATTTGTGAAACAGCTGTTGATCGTGTGCCCGCTGCTGTTCCTGGCGGGGATGTGCGACGCCATCGCCGGCGGCGGCGGCACCATCAGCCTGCCCGCCTTCCTGCTGGCGGGGCTGCCCACCCATTTTGCCCTGGGCACCAACAAGATGTGCATGTCCATGGGCACCGCCGTCAGCGTGTACCGGTACGGGAAAAGCGGCCGCATCCGCTGGTTCGTGTCCCTGTTCGCCGCCGCCGGGGCGGTGCTGGGGGCCGTGCTGGGGGCGCGGATCGCGCTGCTCATCGACGACGGGTTCATGCGGTACGTGCTCATGGTGCTGCTGCCTGCCTCCGCCATCTTCCTGGCCTTGAACCGGAACTTCGGTCAGGAGGGCCGGGAGAAGCAGTTCCCGCCCGCCAAGACCGCCATCGTGGCCTTCCTCTGCGGCGGGGGCGTGGGCGTCTACGACGGGTTCTTCGGGCCCGGGGCCGGGACCTTCTATATCATGGCCCTGTCCGCCGCCCTGGGGCTGGGGCTCACGGAGGCGTCCGCGGACTCCAAGGTCATGAACATGGCCTCCAACGTCGGGGCGCTGGTGACCTTCATTTTCGGGGGCGTGGTCCTCTGGAAGCTGGCTATCCCCGGCATCCTCTGCACCATGACCGGCAACTACGTGGGGTCCAGCCTGGCCATCAGGAACGGGTCCAAGTTCGTCCGCCCCGTCATGGCCGCCATGATCGTGCTGCTGTTCGTGAAGACGATCTATGATTTATTAGGTTGATTTCTTTGCCGCTTTTTCTTTTCAGTGAAAAGAAAAAGCGGCGGAAAAAGAAAAGCTTAAGAAGAAAAAGAGGGCTGTGCACATATGCATAGTCCTCTTCTTAAAGTTCTTTTCGCGCCCCCTTTTCTTTCAAGAAAGGGTGCGAAGCCGAGCGCTGCCAGCGGCAGATACAGCGAGGCGCAGCACGGGCAAAACAAGGAGAAACCAAACAGAGTGCAGGTTTCGACTATGTTTTGCCCATGGTCAACCGCTGCATTCAATCAATTCCTCTTATTCAAAACAGCCCGCACCAGGAACAGGGCGGCGATCATGAGGATGAGGGCCACGGGCAGGGCGACGAGGGCGTTGGGCACGAAGCCCGCGAACAGGTACGCCAGGAAGCTCACCCCGGCCACGGTCATGGCATAGGGGAGCTGGGTGGACACGTGGGTCACATGGTCGCACTGGGCCCCGGCGCTGGCCATGATGGTGGTATCGGAGATGGGCGAGCAGTGGTCGCCGCAGACCGCCCCGGCCATGCAGGCGGACACGCACACCACGCCCAGGGGGATGCCGAAGGTGCCCCAGCTGGTGCCGGTGGCGAAGCTGAGCCCCACGGCGATGAGGAACACGATGGCGGGCAGGAAGGCCTGGAACCCGCCGGCGGACCCCTTCACCAACGCCTCCACGAACTGCTTGGCCCCCAGGCTGTCGGTCATGGCCTTCAGCGTCCAGGCGAAGGTCAGGATCAGGATGGCGGGGACCATGGACTTGAACCCCTCGGGGATGCTGGCGGCGATCTCCTTAAAGGGGATCACCCGGCGGATAAGGTAGTAGATCACGGTGATGACCAGCGCCACGGCAGAGCCCAGCATGAGCCCCACGGAGGCGTCGGATTCGGAGAAGGCCGCCACGAACCCGGCCCCCTCGAAGAAGCCGCCGGAGTAGATCATGCCGGTTACGCAGGCCGCGATCAGCACCACGATGGGCAGCACCAGATCCAGCACCTTCCCCTTGGGGTTGGCGACCTCGCCGGCGGCGTCGGCCATGGCCTTCACGCCGGAGAACACGTCGCCCTTCTCCCGGGCGTTCCGCTCATGCCTGGCCATGGGCCCGTAATCGAGATTCGTCACCGCCAGGAAGATCATCATGGCGATGGTGAGCAGGGCGTAGAAGTTGAAGGGAATGGCCCGGATGAACAGGTACAGACCGTTGCCGTCCTCCACGTAAGAGCTGACCGCCGCGGCCCAGGAGGACACCGGCGCGATGATGCACACCGGCGCCGCCGTGGCGTCGATGAGGTAAGCCAGCTTCGCCCGGCTGATCCGGCTCTTGTCGGACACGGGCCGCATGACGGAGCCCACGGTGAGGCAGTTGAAATAGTCGTCCACGAAGATCAGCACGCCCAGGGCGATGATGGAGAGCTGGGCCCCGGCCCGGGTCTTGATATGCTCGGCGGCCCAGCGCCCGAAGGCGGCGGAGCCTCCGGCCTTGTTCATGAGCACCACCAGGATGCCCAATATCACCAGGAACACCAGGATGCCCACGTTGTAGCCGTCGGAGAGGGAGGCCACGAACCCTTCGTTGAAGATGTGGGTCAGGGTGCCTTCGAAGTTGAAGTTAGCATACAAAAGCCCGCCCGCCAGGATCCCCACGAACAGGGAGGTGTACACCTCCTTGGTGACGAGGGCGAGACCGATGGCGATGACGGCGGGCAACAGCGACCAGAAGGTCTGATAGAAGCGGGAGGGGGCCTCCCCGTCCCCCTCGCCGGCGGCGAAGGCCACGGCGGTGGTGACGAGCAGCAGGATCAGCAGGATGGGTAAAACGGCGAGGGCTCTTCTTGTGTTTCGCATGGGAAACTCCTTTCGATGGCTGAAATGCAATCAACTGTGGGATCATGACCCGTCATGACGCCACAGTTGAAACAAAAGGGTTCTCCCCATATCGTCTGACAGCTCTCCGCCCCTGGGGGCGACAGTTCAGCGGATGTTCTCCGCTGCCCCGGACACGGACGAGCTCAGGCTGCTGGTCCGCTCCTCGGCGATCTCCCCTTTCCCCCGTCTGCGCTTGCCTGCCGGCCAACGGGCTACTCTTGTCGATCGCGACCTCTATCATGAGTATTCAGTTGATTGGGGATATCATATATTCTGTTTCCCGTTCTGTCAATAGTTTTTCGCCGATTCCGCTTGCGCCCCCGCCCCGGGCCTGCTATAATAGGCTGAATTTCAAGGAAAAAGGACGGAACGGGACCATGACGGAACGGGAGCAGCGGCTGTTGGTGAGCCGGGCGCTGGACATCGGGGAAAGGATGCTCCTCTGCGGCGGCGAGGTGAGCCGGGTGGAGGACACCATCTCCCGCATCCTCAAGAGCTACGGCGCCCAGCGGGTGGAGGTGTTCACCATCCTCTCCTTCATCTCGCTGACGGCGGTGTTCGCGGAGGACCGGGTGCTCACCGAGAACCGGCGGGTCAGCATCGTGGCCTACTCCAACGACTTCACCCGCCTGGAGCAGCTCAACGCCCTGTCCCGGGAGCTGTGCGCCACCCAGCCGGACCTCGATAAGCTGGCCGAAAAGCTGGCCGGCATCGACCTGCCGCCCCGGAAGAAGCAGCTTCGGGAGCTGTACTGGCTGTTGGGGTACCTCCTCAGCGGCTCCGGCTTTGCCGTCTTCTTCGGCGGCTCCTGGTGGGACGCCCTGAGCGCGGGCCTCTGCTGCCTGGCGGTATGGTTCCTGAACTGGTTTTTGAAGCGGGCGGCCCTGCAGCGGCTGTTCCACGCTTTCTTCGTGTCCTTCTTCGCCGGGACGCTGTGCTATCTGCTCATCCTGCTGGGCCTCGGGGAGCACCCGGGCCAGGTCATGATGGCGGTCATCATGGTGCTGATCCCCGGCATCGCCATCACCAACGCCATGCGGGAGATGCTGATCTCCGACACCATCTCGGGGATCCTCCGGCTGGTGGAATCCCTGCTCATCGCCTCGGCGGTGGCCTTCGGGTTCGCCCTCGCCATGTTCGTCTTCAAGGACCGGTTCCCCCAGGAGCACTTCACCTCCCTGGACGCGGACCACATGTGGCTCCAGGTCCTGGCCGCGGCGTCGGGCACCCTGGGCTTCTCCATCCTCTTCAACAGCCGGCCCCGGCGCCTGTTCCTGGGGGCCCTGGGCGGCGGGCTCACCTGGCTGGTGTACCTGCTCCTCTCCGGCGCGATCAGCTCCGACTTCCTCTGCGTGGCCCTGACGGCGGTCTTCGGCGCGACGTACGCGGAGATCATGGCCCGGGTGTGCAAGGCCCCGGCCACGGTGTTCACCATCCTCTCCGAGATCGCCCTGATCCCCGGCGGGAGCCTCTATATCACCATGCACCACCTGGTGGGCGGACGGCAGGGGGAGGCCCTTCGGTACGGCCTGCACACCGTCATGGTGGCCTTGGCCATCGCGGTGGGCATCGTCCTGGTCACCGCCTTCACCACCAGCTTCTTCTCCAAGAAGAAGCGGCCCACCACGGGACACAAGCATGGAGACGCGGAGATTTGACGCCATAACCGAATGATGGTATACTGATATATCATGGTTTTTTCGGGGCTCACATTCCTGCTGCTGTTCTTGCCGACCCTGCTCATCCTGTATTTTTTGAGCAGGGATCTTCGCTGGCGCAACGGCGTGCTGGTGGTCTTCTCCCTGGTGTTCTACGCCTGGGGCGAGCCCGTCATGGTGCTGCTCCTGTTGGCCACCACCCTCTTCAACTATCTCGTGGCTCTCGCCATGGACAAAGCCCCCGGTCCCCGGGGCAAGAAGCTGTGCCTGATCCTGGGCGTGGCGGGCTCTTTGGCGGGGCTCCTGTACTTCAAATACGCCGGGTTCTTCCTGTCCAACCTCAGCCGGCTCCTGGGCGCCGAGATCCCCTTCGCCGCCCCCCGGCTCCCCATCGGCATCTCCTTCTATACCTTCCAGATCCTGACCTACACCGTGGACGTGTACCGGGGCAAGACCGCCGTCCAAAAGAACTTCTTTCGGCTCCTGCTGTACGTGAGCTGCTTCCCCCAGCTCATCGCCGGGCCCATCGTCCAGTACGCTGACGTGGCGGCGGCATTGGAGGAGCGGACCACCTCCCTGGAGGACTTCGGGGACGGCATGCGCCGGTTCCTGCTGGGTCTCGGAAAGAAGGTGCTGCTGGCCAACACCTGCGGGAGCTTCCTGCTGGCGGTGCTCCCGGCGGGGACCGCGCCCCAGTCCGTCGGCGGGGCCTGGCTCAGCGGGGCCCTGTACTCCCTGCAGCTCTACTTCGACTTCTCCGCCTATTCCGACATGGCCATCGGCCTCGGGCGGGTGCTGGGCTTCACCTATAAGGAGAACTTCAACTACCCCTACTGCTCCGCCTCCCCCACGGACTTCTGGCGCCGGTGGCATATCTCGTTGGGCAGCTTCTTCCGGGACTACGTGTACATCCCCCTGGGGGGCAGCCGCCGGGGCAAGGGCCGGCGGATGCTGAATCTGCTGATCGTCTGGGCCCTGACGGGCCTCTGGCACGGGGCCGCCTGGAACTTCGTCCTCTGGGGCCTTTACTGGTTCTTGCTGCTGGTGATCGACAAGGATCTGGACCGGCTCTGGCAGAAGGTGCCCCGTTTCCTGCGGTGGCTGTTCACCCTCGTGGCGGCGGTGGTGGGCTGGACCATCTTCTACTACACGGACACAGCCGCCCTCTTCGCCCACCTCTCCGCCCTGTTCGGCGGCGGCCTCCCCTGGACGGACCCGACCACGTCCTCCGCCCTCCGACAGTACGCCCTGTTTTTGCCCCTCGTCTGCCTGGCCGCCGCGCCCATGGTCCCCCGGCTCAAAAAGCTGGCGGAGGACCGGCCCGCCCTGGCCGTCCTGGGCACGGTGTTCGCGGTGGCGGTGGGGCTCCTCTCCCTCCTGTTTTTGATCCGGCAAAGCTACAACCCCTTCATCTACTTCAGGTTCTGACGACCATGAGACGCAAGCTATCCTTCCTTCTTGCATACGGCATGCTGGTCCTCTTCGGAGGGCTGGGGGCGCTGCTGCTCCTCTGGGGCGATAAGGCCCCCCGGGCCTCCCTGGCGGAGAATCGGATGCTGGCCGGGTTCCCGGAGCTGTCCTGGGACGCGGTGAAGGACGGCTCCTTCATGTCGGGCCTCGAGGACTATCTCAGCGACGCCGTGCCCGAGCGGCAGGTCTTCGTGGCCGGGGCCGACCGCCTGCTGGCCAGCCTGTCCCTGGAGACGGCGGCGGACAAGGCCCAGGAGGCGGACGCGGAGCTGGAGGCCCAGCTCCAAGCCTTCGCCCAGGAAGGCCCCACGGTGCCGCCCACCGTCGCCCCCACCCTCACGCCCTTGCCGTCCCCTACCCCTGAAGCGACCGCCGCCGCGACGGAGGAACCGGCCCAAACGCCGGAGCCCATCGCCACCCCCGCGCCGGAGAAGGATCTTTCCGCCATCCAGCCCTGCACCTTCACCATGACCCAGGCCGACGGCCGGGTGCGCACGGTCTATACCTTCTCCCCGGACAACGTCCGCCGGGCCATCCGCATGCTGAACGCCTATCGGGCGGTCCTGCCCGAGGACGGCCACGTGTTCTGCGCCCAGCCCCCCTTCCCGGGTCTTGGCTTCCAGCTCCGGGACGGCTCCTGCATCGGCTGGGGCGGGGACCTGGAGGACACCATCAACGAATACTGCGACGAGGGCGTGTACATGGTCAGCGTCCAGAAGGTCCTGGAACAGCCTCTGCTGGACGGGGAATACCTGTACTACTGGACGGACCATCACTGGACCCCTCGGGCCGCCTGCTACACCCTGAACGCCATCCTGGCCGCCCAGGGCATCGACCCCAAGCCCTACGACGACTACGCCTTCCGCCCGAACCGGGCCTTCTACGGCAGCGCCGCCCTCAGCAACCCCAACATCCGCAGCACCGCCAAGCCGGACACCCTGGAGGTGCTGATCCCCGACACGCCGGTGAAGGGCTATCGGGTCTTCTGGAGCAGGTATGAATCGAACGCGCCGCTGCTGTACGATTACGGCAGCTATCTCACCTTCCTGGGCGGCACCCAGGGCCCCTGGCGCCGGTTCGAAACGGGCGCGGACACGGGCCGCAGATGCCTGCTCATCGGGGACTCCTTCTCCAACTGCTTCGTCCCCTTCCTGGTGCCCTACTACGAGACCGTCCACGTGACGGACGTGCGGGGCGATTATTACGACGACGCCAACGCCTGCTGGACCATCTCCCAGTACATCCAGAAGAACGGCATCGACGACGTGTACATCGTGTATTCCACCGCCAACGGCGTGAACACCGTGCACCTCATGGAAAAACTGCTCCGGTGTCTGTAAGAGGCTGCCTATGGAACAGAACCCGCAACCGAACAAGCTCCCCCTGCTGGGCATGATCGTCACCACGGCGCTGGTGCTGGGGGCCCTGTGCGCCCTGCTCTGGTGGCCCACGCACCGGTGGGAGGTCTATGCCCGCCGGGCCATGGCCGCCGCGGCACAGGGGGACTGGACGCTGGCGGAGGCCTGGGGCCAGAAGGCTGAGAACGCCGGAGCCGACGACGTGCTGAACGAGATCGCCGCCCAAAGGGCCGACGCCCTGTTCGAAGGGGGGGACTACGATGCCGCCCGGGCCCTGTATGGGACGCTGGGGAACGCCCGGCAGGTCATGGCCTGCGCCTACCGCCAAGCGGAGGTCTGGGAGGAGGCCGGGGACCTGACGGCCGCCCGGGACGCCTTCCTGTCCGCCGCCGGGTATGAAGACGCCCTCACCCGAGCCGACCGCTGCCGCTACGCCCTGGCCGAGGCCGCCCTGGCCGCCGGGGATCAGCAGGCCGCCTTCGACGGGTTCCTGGCTCTGGGGGACTTCGAGGACGCGCCGCAGCGGGCCCGGACCCTGGCCGTGGCCATCACGGGCCAGGAGGACGAGGAAACGGCCCTCCTCTACGCCCAGGGGTACACCCCCGAGGCCCTGTCCCTCCAGGAGCAGCTCCAGCAGCGGCGGGACACGCTGCAAAGCCGCCGTCTGGCCGCCGGACGCGGCCACGCCCTCCTCCTCACCGAGGACGGTACAGTGAAGGCCGCCGGGGACAACGGCTCCGGCCAGTGCGACGTGAACCAGTGGCAGGACGTGGTGGCCGTGGCCGCCGGGTACGCCCACTCCCTGGGCCTCACCGCCGACGGGCGCGTGCTGGCCGCCGGGAACGACGAGTACGGCCAGTGCGACGTGGGGGACTGGCAGGACGTGGTGGAGATCCGCTGCGGTCCCTGGGACAGCTACGGCGTCACCCGGGACGGGACCCTGCTCCACACCGGCTATCGGGATCTGTCCGCCCTGTCGGGCTGGACGGGGGTCCGCCGCGTCAGCTCCGGAGACGGCGTCCTCCTCGCCCTGCGGGAGAACGGATCGGTGCTCAGCAGCCTGCCGGACCAGACGCCCGACTGGCAGGACGTTCTGGACCTGGCCGCCGCCGGCCACGCCCCCGCGGGTCTCAAGCGGGACGGCACCCTGCTCTGCGTCAACCGGGACCTGTCCGCCTGGACGGACGTGGTGGCCATCGACAGCAGCGCCACCCTGCTCATGGGCCTGCGCCTCGACGGGACGCTTCTCGTCGAACCCCTGCTGATGGTGGACGAAGGGCTCCTTTCCGCCCTCCGGGCCGAGGGGAACGTGATCGGCCTGTCCGTGGCCGGCACCTACGCCCTCCTGCTCCACGAGGACGGCACCCTGACCGCGCCGGGAGCCGGTTTCGACCTCTCGCCCCTCGCCGCGCCCCAAAGTAAAGATTGACAAACGCCCCCTCTAAGGCTATAATACGTATGCTGCATCTGTGCCTGTAGCTCAGCTGGATAGAGCGTTAGACTCCGACTCTAAAGGCCGCACGTTCGAACCGTGTCAGGCACGCCAAAGAGAAGACCCCACCCATCGGGTGGGGTCTTCTCTTTGATGTATGCTGCGCATACAGTTCGAACGTAGTTCGCATACGGGGCGGCTTACGCCGCCCCGTTCCGGGATTCCTTCCTTATTTTTTTTGTTCAAAGGAATCCCGTACCGTGTCAGGCCCCTCCCCCCGCTTTTCATTCCCCCAAGGACGTGGTATACTGTAGGGCAAAGAGGATGCGAGGAGGGCTGGATATGCGGTACGATCTTTGGCTCAGGGGCGGCACGGTGGTGGACGGGACAGCCGCATCACCGACGCCCGGCCCGGCCGGGCCCTGCTGGCCGGCCGGTAGAGCCCCCTGTGAACCCCGAAAGCCCGGATCTCCGGGCTTTTTTTGCGCCCTTTCGCCGACGAAATATGAACGAATTATCGGAGGCACGAAGGGCCCTCCCGTTGTACCATAGGGGCAGGAGGAAGAACCGATGCAGTATTTGAAGGTGTTCACGGATTTCAAGGAGTTCATGGAGCCCCTGAACGACGAGGAGAAGGGGCGGCTGTTCGTGGCCATGCTGGACTACGCCCAGGACGGGAGCGAGCCCCGACTGGAGGGCAACGAGCGCTTCGTGTGGGCCATGGCCAAGCGGATCATCGACCGGGAGGCGGCGGCCTACGAGAGCAAGGTGAAGCACCTTCGACGCGGCGCCGCCCCCGTATCGGAGGAAGCGAGCCCCGTATCGGAGGCGCAGGGCTCCGTATCATACAAAGAGAAAGAGTATGAGAAGGAGAATGAGAATGAGTATGAGAAGGAGAAGGAAGAGGAGAATTCGAAAGAGTCGCTCTCCGGGTATGTGTGTGTATCCAAAGAGAAGGCCGCCCCTGTGACGGGCCCACACATACCGGAGCGGGAGGAAGTAGAGACCTATTGTCGGGAACGGAAGAACGGCATCGACCCGGACTACTTCTACAACTACTACGCGGCCAAGGGCTGGAAGGTGGGCCAGGACCCCATCCAGGACTGGCGGGCCATGATCCGCACCTGGGAGCGCCGGGACGCCCAGCGCTCCAGCGGGCCGGGAGGTATCGCCGATACGGTCCAGAGCATCGTCCACATGGCTCAGCGGAACCGGACGGCCCGGCAGCGAAATACCCTGCTGAACTATCGGGAGGAGCCCTCCTACGCCAGCGTAGAGGAGATCCAGCTGGACCTGGACGAGCTGTAGCTCACTCTACGTAGCCGGTGAGGCCCCGGACGGAGGCTTCGCCGGAGCGGACGGTGGCCTCGGTGCCGTCGGGATAGCGGACCAGCAGGCCCAAGGCTTCGTCCACGTCCAGGGCGTAGGCCGGGGTGGAGAGGCCGTTCTGGACCAAGCGCACGTCCCGGCGGAGGGTCAAACAGCGCCGCCGATACCCCTCGAGATAGGGGGCGGCGTCGCCCCGCAGCAGGGCGTCGTAGAGCCGGTCCAGCTCCTCGATCATGGCGGCGGCCAGGTTGGGCAGGGGGTAGCTTTCCCCCGTCTCCGTTTTCAGGGAACCGGCCAGGTCCCGAAGCTCCGGGGGAAAGTCCTCGGTTTCGTAGTTCACGTTGAGGCCGATGCCCACCACCACGTATTGGAGCTGCCCGCCCGCCGAAAAGGCGCTTTCGGTCAGGATGCCGCAGATCTTCTTCCCGTTCAAAATGAGGTCGTTGACCCACTTGATCCCGGCCTCCGCCCTGGCGATGCGCTGGACGGCCCGGCCCATGGCCTCCGCCGTGAAGCCCATGAGGGGCAGCAGCTTTTCGGGGGGCAGCTGGGGCCGAAGGAGGGCGGAGAGATACACGCCCTTCCCGGCGGCGGAGGTGAAGCTGCGGCCCAGGCGACCCTTGCCCCGGGTCTGCTCCCCGGCGACGAGGACCGTGCCCTCCCCCGCCCCCGCCTCGGCCATGGCCTTGAGGAGGTCGTTGGTGGAGGGGCAGGTGGGCAAATATGTGATTTCTTTTCCCACCCAGGCCACGGGGCCCAGGGCGGCGCGGATATCGTGGAGCATAGGAAAACCCTTTCTGATCTCGGGCGATTGGCGGATCTCCCCTACGGCGCCATCATACCACAGCCGCCCGGGAAAGGGAAGCGGTCACTTCATCTTCAGCATCCGGGAGAAGCGGGCGATGACGATGACGGACAGGACGATCAAAATGAAGGCGATGGCCACCAGCAGGCTCACCCACCACTGGGACAGGGTCTGCTGTTCCTTCTGCTCCTTCTCCTTTTTGGCCTTCTCCTCGTCGGTGATCTCCACGGGGGCCTGGACGGTGGTCCGAAGGGGCTGGTACTCCGTGTGCTCCTCCCCCGCCATGTCCTCGTAGGAGATCACCAGCTCCCCGTAGGATTCCCCGTACTTCTCCTTCCCGGACAGGGTGGTGACGAAGATGGACACGGCCTTGTCCGCGCTCTGCTGGGGCTCCAACGTGCCCAGGAAGGCCGAGGCGGCGATGAGCCCGTCCATCCTGAGGGTGCAGCGCACGTTGTACACCGGGGCGTAGCCGGTGTTGTAGACGCACACAGGCTGGGTGAAGGTCTCGCCGCTAGTGAGGGTCTCGGGCAGCTTCATCTCGTCGAAGCCGATGGAGGAGGTCTGGACCACGTTGATCTGCAGGGGCACCGTGTCGCCGTAGACGTTGCCGTAGGCGTCCTCGTAGGCCAGCGTCACGGTGAGACCGTGGCGGCCGGCGAAGACGGTCTTGTCCGAGGCGAAGGGGAAGCTGATCTCGGTGCTCCCCGAGACGGCCATCTTCGCCAGGAACACGGGGGCCAGGCTGTCGCTGCGGTAGACCCCCTGGCCGTCGGCGGCGGCCATGACGCGGACGTTCTTCGCCTCCAGGTCCCCCACGTTCTGGACCGTCAGGGACAGGATGAAGCCCTCGCCGCCGGTGATGGCGTCGGTGCTCACCTGGCTGCTCGCAAGGACCAGGACGGGCTTTCGGACCACCGAGGGGCCGCTCCAGCCGCCGCCCCCGCCGCCGGTGGAGGGGCTCTTGCCGTCGGTGATGGCCACCTGCAGGGTGAAATCCTGCTCCGCCGGGTCGCCGCGCTTGTCCGTATAGCTCACGTGGAAGGTCACGGGGTAGGTGCCGTTCTGTCGGTTGGCGGCCAGGTCCAGGGACAGGCGCAGGAGGAACACGGCCCGCTCCGCCTCGTTCCCGGCGGCGTCCTTGGCGGTCTCGACGGTCTTCTTCACGTCGAACTGATAGTTGCCGTAGAGGAAGGGGCCCGTGGTGGCCATGTCCGGGGTCACCCGCAGCACGTCCCCCATGGCCTCCCCCAACAGGGGCAGCACCAGCAGGGCCTTGCCCCCGGAGACGGCGGGCATGTAGCCGCTCGAATAGCTCTTGGTCATGCCGGCGTAGATATAGGCCGTGTCGATGACCAGCTCCGTATCGCTGGCGCCGCCGGGCCGAGGCGTGGGCGTGGGGGTCGGCGAGGCGCTGGGAGCGCCGGAGGCCGTGGCCGAGGGCGTGGGCCCCGGTTGATCGGAGGCCGAGGGCGTGGGGCCCGGCGGATCAGTGGGGTCAACCGGCGGGTCGGTAGGGTCCACCGGGTCCGTAGGCGCGGGCGGGTCCGTAGGGTCCACCGGGTCCGTAGGCGCAGGCGGGTCCGTTGGGTCCACGGGGTCCGTGGGCGCGGGGGGGTCTGCGGGCGGGTCCTGGGGGGCTTCCACCACGGTGACGGCGGGGCCGGCGGCCACGAAGCCGCCCTCCACCTGGTACCACAGCTGGCCGTTGACGGTGCTCTCGCCGAGCCACTTCACCTGCTCCCCCGGGGCCAGCGTCCCCACGGGGGCCTCGTCGCCGATGGCCGCGAAGACGGCCACGGGCTCCGTGCCCGTGTTCTTCACGTACTTCTCCCCCGCCGCCAGGGCCGTGGCCAGGGGCAGCAGCCCCAGCAGGGCCGCCAGCAGCAGGCAGCACAACCGTTTCCTGTTCATACTCTCTCCTCCCGTATCATGGTCATGACCCCCGCGTCCATCTCACAGACGGTGTCGCAGAGGGTCGGTGGCCAGGGACCGGAACAGCTCCCGCATCTCCGCCACGCCGTTCTTGTCGAGGCCGTTCATGGGCTCGTCCAGTATGAGCAAGGACGGGTCCTCCATGATGGCCTGGGCGATGCCCAATCGCTGGCGCATCCCAAGACTGTACTTGCCCACGGGCTTCGTCGACAGGGGGTCCAGGCCCACCCGGCGGATCACCGCCGCCACCTCCTTGAGGCCGATCTTCTTTTTCAGCGACGCCAATATCTCCAGATTTCGCAGCCCCGACAGCTGGGGCAAAAAGCCCGGCGTCTCGATGATGAGGCCCAGATCCTCCGGGAAGTCCACGTCGGTGCCGATTCTCTTCCCCTGGACGATGACCTTGCCGGAGGTGGGCTGCAAGAAGCCGCAGATGCACTTGAACATGACGGTCTTGCCGGAGCCGTTGTTGCCCACCACCCCGTGGATCTTCCCGGCCTCGAAGCTCCGCGTCACGTGCTTGAGCACCTCGTCCTGGCCGAAGGTCTTGCTGAGGTCTATGAGTTCTATGGCGTTGGTCATGGGTACCCTCCTTTTTTCTTTGCCGCTTTTTCTTTTCGGTGAAAAGAAAAAGCGGCGGAAAAAGAAAAGCTTAAGAAGGAGAATTCGTCTCCGCAACAAACCGATACTGCTTCCTTAAGTTCTTTTGCGCAGCTTTTCTTTTCGAAGAAAGGGTGCGCAGCCGAACGCTGCCTGTGGCAGATGCAGTGAGGCGCAGCACGGGCAAAACAACGAGAAACCAAACGGAGTGCAGGTTTCGACTATCAGATCGTTCAAAATGCTGCCGTCCACGGCGTTGACGGACAGGATGGAGTCCTTCCACTTGACGGGGCCCTTGCCTGCGATCAGGGTGTCGTAGCCCACGAAGTCCCAGGCGGGCAGCAGGTAGTACTGGTCCGAATCCGGAATCTTCACGCAGCGATAGGAGAAAAACACGTCCGTCACCTTCACCGTCCGCTCGTCGCCGCTCAGGTACACGTTCATGAACACCTGCTTCTCGAAGATCTCCATGATCCTCTCGAAGGGCAGCAAAGTCACGTTCTCGTTCTCCGTCCCCAGGACCTCCAAGGGGTCGATCCAGGAGAGGACGACGAGCTGGCCGCCCCGCACCTCCGCGCCCAGGCTTTCCTTCATGGGCGGCTGGGCGAAGCTCAAGCCCGCCTGCTGGGCCGCGCTGTCGGAGCCGTAGTAGCTGTTCCACTCGTAGACGGGGATGCCCTCGTACATGGGCCGCAGGGTGATCCTATAGGAGCCGTCGTCTACGCCCGTGTCGCTGTTAAACCGCTCCCGCAGCCCCTGATCGGCGGGCTCGATTGCCACGATCTCGTAGTGGCTGTTCCCCAGCAGGGCCAGGGCGTCCTCCACCAGCCTTCGGGCAGCGTCGGCGGTGATGGGGGCCTTGGCCCCCGTGGGGTTGGCGTCCGAGGCGTCGTACTGGATAGAGCAGGTGTCCTTCGTTTCGGTTTCGATCCAGATGTGTTGACCGCTCTCGGTGTATACGCTTACCAGCGCGTCGGACCAGGTCCCGGTCCAGGGCTGGGGCTCTCCCGGCTGGAACTCGTTGTAGTAGGTCAGCACCCGCCGGAGCGCGTCGTTGTACTCCGCCTGCAGGCTTTCATAGTCCGCCTCCGGGCCGTAGGGCCGCTTCGCCAGGGCATCGAGGGCGTCCCGATACTGGTCCGCCACGTTCAGCCACCGGTCCCGGCCCAGGGGGTCCGT
>CADACQ010000029.1 GCA_902786465.1 uncultured Eubacteriales bacterium
CAAGGACGTGATCGCCATGGAGAAGACCCGGGAGTTCAACGGCCGCTATCACGTGCTCTTCGGCGCCCTGTCCCCCATGGAGGGCATCGGCCCCAAGGATATCAAGATCAACGAGCTCTTGGAGCGCTGCAAGGAGGGCGAGGTGAAGGAGGTCATTTTGGCCACCAATCCGGACGTGGAGGGGGAGGCCACCGCCTCCTATATCGCCCGGCTGTTGAAGCCCCTGGGCGTCACCGCCTCCCGCATCGCCCACGGCATCCCCATCGGCGGCAATCTCGAGTATACCGACGAAGTCACCCTGGCCAAGGCCCTGGAGGGCCGGCGGAACCTGTAAAACGAAAAGAGCGCATGGAAGCCCATGCGCTTTTGTATGCCTCAACCAACGCGCGAGTTCGCTCCCGCGACGGTCGCTGGCTTTTCGTCGGGAGGGATGGTAGGATGAGGCCATGAAAAGCAAGGAGGACGAACCAATGGAAATGGGAAAGGAGATCCGCCGCCTACGGCAGGATCGGGGCCTCACCCAGGAGGCCCTGGCGGCGGCGCTGAACGTGACCGCCCAGACCGTCAGCAAGTGGGAGTGCGGCAACAGCATCCCCGACGTGCAGCTTTTACCGGAGATCGCCGTATACTTCGGCGTCAGCATCGACCAGCTCTTCGCCATGACCCCCCAGCAGCAGATGGAGCGGATCGAAAACCGCATCTACGCCCGGGGCCTCTTCGACGAGGCGGAGGAGCGGCAGCTCGAACAGCAGCTGGGCGCTTTTGCCGAGGACCCGGCCCTGGCAGGCCAGGCGGAGCTGCTGCTGGCCAAGCTCTACGACAACCAGGCCGACCAGTACCGGCTGCTGGCGGTGGACCACGGCAAGGCGGCCGTGGAGAAGACCCAAGGGGACCGGGACGCCGTCAGCGAGCTCTGCAACGCCTGGGGCAGCTATATCCCCGACTGGAACGTGCGGAACCACCACGCCCTCATCGCCTGGCTCAGCGACTACTGCGAGAGGAACCCGAGGAATCGGTGCCCGCTCATGTGGCTCCTGGACAACCTGATCGACGATCGACGGCTCGCCGAGGCGAAGCAGTGGCTCGAAAAGCTGGCGGCCATGGACGACACCTTCCGCGTGCCCATGTACCGGTATCTGATTGCCCAGGCCGAGGGGAAGGGCGAAGCGGACGACCGGCTCCGGGAGCTGGAAGCCATGGAGGAAGACTGGTGCTTGGCCCTGACTCTGGGGGACATCTACACCCAGCGGCAGGAGTACGACAAGGCCATCGACCTGTACCGCAAGGGCCTGGCTCTCCAGGAATCCCCCAAGTTCACCGACGGGGCCATGTGCATCGCTCACATCTCAGAGATCCGGGGCGACAAGGCGGGCGCTATCGCCGCCTACCGGGAGGTCCTGCGCATCCTGCGGGAGGACTGGGGCGTCGTCAGCGGCGAGACCCGGGACGAGATCGAGCGGGCCATCCGAAAGCTACAGTAGCCCTAAATACGACACGGAGCGGAAAAACCGCTCCGTTTTTGCATAAGGGATAATATATCATCCTTGACGAACGGGGCGCGGCGTGGTACAGTAAGGGCACTTTTTCAGCCATCGGGAGAAACGAGCTATGATGATCCCACAGACCACCCCCCTGCGCCCGGAGACCGCCCTCTGCTCCAATTTGGATCGGAGGGACGGGCATCTGCGCTTCGCCGGACAGGACACCATCGAGCTGGCGAAGACCTACGGGACCCCCCTCTATCTCATGGACGAGGATCGGGTCCGGTACAACTGCCGCCTGTATCGGGAGGCGTTTTCAACATGCTTTCCCGAAGGCTCCCAGGTGCTTTACGCCAGCAAGGCGGCCGCTTTCCAGCAGATGTGCCGCATCGTGGGGGACGAGGGCCTGGGGTTGGACGTGGTCTCCTCCGGGGAGATCCATACCGCCAAAACGGCGGGCTTTCCCATGGCGCGGGTGTACTATCACGGGAACAACAAGACGGACGAGGACATCGCCTATGCCATGGACGCCGGTGTGGGCTGCTTCGTGGCGGACGGAACGGAGGAGCTGTTGGCCCTGGAGTCGGAGGCGGCCCGCCGGGGCGTGCGCCAGAAGGTGCTGCTTCGGATCACCCCGGGCATCGACCCCCACACCTACGCCGCCGTCAGCACCGGCCAGGTGGACTCCAAGTTCGGCGTGTCCATCGAGACCGGCCAGGCGGAGCCCTTCGTGCGGCTGGCGCTGGATCAGCCCCATCTGAACGTGGCCGGGTTCCACTGCCACGTGGGGTCCCAGGTGTTTTGGGAGGACGTGTTCGAGCGGTCGGTCATGGTGATGATGGCCTTCATCCGCACCGTCTTCGACCACTGCGGGTATCTGCCGGAGGAGCTGGACCTGGGCGGCGGCTACGGCGTGCGGTATGTGGAGAACGACCCCGAGATAGATATACCCCGGAAGATCGCCGACCTGGCGGAAATGCTGTATGCGATCGCAAAACGGCTGGACCTGCCGGTGCCGAAGATCCTGATGGAGCCGGGCCGCAGCATCGTGGCGGACGCCGGGATGACCCTCTACACCGTGGGCTCCGTCAAGGAGATCACGGGCTACAAGCGCTACGTCTCCGTGGACGGCGGCATGTCCGACAACCCCCGCTACGCCCTCTACGGCTCTCAGTACACCTGCTTCAACGCCGGGCGCATGGACGAGCCCCGGGACAAGGTCTTCGATCTGGTGGGCCGCTGCTGCGAAAGCGGGGACGTGATCCAGCCGGACGTGCCCTTCCCCGCCGCCACCCGGCGGGGGGACGTGATCGCCGTCTGCACCACCGGCGCTTACAACTTCTCCATGGCCTCCGGGTATAACCGGATGCTGCGGCCGCCAGTGGTCATGCTCCGGGGCGGCGGATCCTATGTGGCGGTGGCTCGGGAGACCCTGGACGATATCGTCCGTCTGGATCGATGACCTTTAGCAAAACGACAACAGCCGGGAAGGAAATCCTTCCCGGCTGTTTTGCGTAGTATTCCTTACGCTTCGGGCTCGACGGGCGCTTCCGCCGCCTCCACCGGCGCGGCCTCGGGGGCGGGGACAGGCTCGGGGGCGGGGATGGGCTCCGGTTCGGGGGCGTAGACCGGCTCGGGCTTCACGGGCTCGGGAGCGGGGGCCTCATAGACGGGGGCGGGGACAGGCTCGGGGGCGGGCAGATGCTCCTGAAGGGCCTCACCCTGGGCTTTGCCGAAGCTGAAGACCCGGGCCAGGAAGAAGTAGACCAGGGACAGGAGCAGGGCGGTCAGGTTGAGGCTCAGGTTCACGCTGGTGCTGGGCAGGCCCAGACGGCGGATGAACTCGCAGCCCACGAAGTAGCCCATGGCGATGCCGCAGGCCCAGAAGACGATGTGGAAGACGCCCAGCAGCCGCAGCCGACGAACGTTCCCGGCGGTGAAGGGGGTATCCTCCTTCTTCATGTGCTTGAACAGGTTCCCGGCGATCAGCATGAGCACGTAGGTGGCGGCCAGGGCCAAAATGCCCGCGCCCACCAGCAGCATGACCACCAGCTTGGCGTCCTTGAGATCCAGCGTCAGCACGCCGTCCTTCACCAGGGCGCCCACGTCGGGCACGTTTTCAAGGCCCAGCTGATTTAGATTGAGATCGTTCAGGGTCAGCACCAGCTTGCCGTCCTTCACGGCGTCCAGAGGCAGGTCGTTCTCGTTGACCACGGCCAGGACCACCAGGCTGACGATCAGCAGCACGGCCACGATGATGAGCAGGATCCGCAAGATCTTCAGCAGCACGAATCCAAAGCCAGCGCCCCGTTGGACCTTCTTCAGTTTCTTTTCCATGTTCGCTATCTCCTTTACCTAATTTTCGTTCAGGCGCCGATACAGCGTCAACAGCTGTTCCGGCGTCAGCGTCTCGCCCCGCACGTCGGCGGGCAGGCCCATACTTTCCAGGACGGCCTTGAGGGCCGGGGTCCCAGTAAGATTATTATACAGCGTCTTGCGGCGCATGCGCAAGCAGGCAGCGGTAAATTTTAAGAGGGATTTGGGAGATTCCTGGGGCGCGTCGGGCCGGGCTTCCAGCTTCACCAGGGCGCTGGTCACCGTGGGGGGCGGCACGTAGGCCCCCGGGGGCACCTCGCCCAAGCGGGTGGCCCTGTAGTAGAGCTGGGAGACCATGGCCACGGGGCCGTAGTTCTTCTGAGAGGGCCGGGCGAAGAACCGGTCCGCCGCCTCCTTCTGGACCATCAGCAGCATGCCCGCGGGCTTCATGGAGAGCAGCATGGTCACCACGTCCGCCGTGATGCAGTAGGGCAGGTTCCCGGCGGCCACGAAGCCAGGGGGCAGGAAGCCGTAGTCCGTCTTGAGACAGTCCCCGTGGATCAGGGTCAGCCCCTCGTCCGCCAGGTCCCGCCGCAAAAAGTCGTAGAGCCGCCCGTCCTTCTCCACGGCGTAGACCCGGGCGCCGGCGGCCAACAGCTGCTCCGTGAGAGCGCCGAGGCCCGGCCCGATCTCCAGCACGGTCCGGCCGTCCAGAGGCAGGGCCGTGGCCAGCCGCCGCAGGACCCCCTCGTCCACGCAGAAGTTCTGGCCCAGGTTCTTGTTGGGCAGCAGCCCCTCTCGATGCAGGGCCTGCTCCACGAAGTCTCTCGTGGCTCTCATGCCTTCGCCTCCTGGGCGGCAGGGGCGTCCCCGGCCGCTTCCGGCTCCGCAGGGCCGTCGTCCTGGGCCTCGTGCTCCGGCTCGTCCAGCTTGGGATCCTGGACCGGCTCCATCTCGAGGGGAGCCTCCTCCGGGTGCGGGACCGGCTCCCCTTGGGGCGCCGGCGGCTCCGGAACGGGCTTTTGCAGCAGGGAGAAGTATTTCTGGCGGGCCTTGTCGTAGGCGGCGTTGAAGGCCTGATCGCTGCCCGCGTGGAGGCGCTCGAAGTACAGGTGCTCGTGGTCGGCCAGCTCGGGGTGCACCCGGACCATGGTGGCCACGCCCACGTTGGAGCACACGCTGCCGATCCGGCGGAAGTCCACCATCAAATCGGAGAAGGTGGCGTCAGCGTATACGTTGCACTCCCCCGTGCTCATGCGCTTCAAATGGTTCCGTTTCAAAAGGGCGATGAGCTCGGCCGTGACCTGGACCAGGGGCTCGATCCGCTCGGCGGCGGCCACGTCCCGCTTGCGGAAGGTCCTATCCGTCTCGTCCAGGATGTTCAAGAGGGCGCTTTCCAGCACGGAGAGCTCCGACAGGGCCGCCGAGGAGAAGGCGGTGTTGTTCCGCTTCAGGGCGGCGGCGTGCTCGGCGATGTTCACCGCGTGGTCCCCGAGGCGCTCGAACTCGGAGGTGACCTTGTAGTACTGGTCCAGAATGGATACGTGGTAGGGGAGGCGCAGGTGGGGCAGGAACTCCACGATGTACTTGCTCACCAGGTCGGTCATGCGGTCGATCTCGTCCTCATCCGCCTGGATCTCCATGTGGACGGCGGGGTCGTAGTTTTCAAGGAGCCGGAAGCTCCGCTCGATGTTGGTCCGGGAGGCGGCCAGGATGGCCAGCAGGGCCTTGTAGCAGCTTTGAAGGGCCAGGGCGGGGGTATTGAAGAACACGGGGTTCAGCGCCTCCATCTCGTCCTTGAAACGGCTCTCCTTCACGGGCTCGTCCTTCACGATTCGGCGGCTCAGCCGCTCGTAGGTGGTGAGCATGGGGAAGAGGGCCAGGGCGCAGCCCAGGTTGAAGATGGTGTTGGTGTTGGCGATGATGCTGGAGTTCACCGGCTTCTCCCAAAGGGCGCCCAGCAGCCCCAGCTTGTGGATCACGGTGACCACGACGAGGACCAGCACCGTCTCGCTCAGGTTGAACAGGATGTTCACGATGCCCACCCGCCGGGCCTCCGCCTTGGCGCCGATGGAGCAGACGATGGCCGTGGTCACGCAGTCGCCAAGATAGATGCCCACGATGACGGCGTAGATGGCCTTGAAGGTAAGGAGCCCCGTGGCGGAGAAGGCCTGCAGGATGCCGATGGTGGCGGAGGAGCTTTGGAGCATGAACGCCACGCCCGCGCCGGTGACGTAGCCCAGCACCGGGCTTTCGCCCAGGCCGGAGAACAGGTTTTCGATCATGCCGGACTGGGCCAGATTGTTGACCGCGCCGGTCATGTTGAGAAGGCCCGAAAAGAGGATGCCGAAGCCGATGGCGATGTTGCCCACGGACCGGGCGTTCTTGAAGAAGCTCCCCATGATGAGCACGATGCCGATGATGAGGGCGATGGGGGCCAGGGTGGAGGGCTGGAAGAAGCGAAGGACGCTGGTGCCCGAGGCGTCGATATCCAGCAGGCGGATGATCTGGCCCGTGACCGTGGTGCCTACGTTGGCGCCGATGATGATCCCCAGGCTCTGGTGCAGGGTCAAAATGCCCGCGCCCACGAGACCGGCGGTGATGACGATGGTGGCGGTGGAGCTCTGGATGAGGGCGGTGACCAGGACCCCCAGGAGGAAGGCCTTCAGGGGGTTGTCCGTCACCTTGCCCATGATCCGCTTCAGGGTGCCGGAGGAGTTTTCCTTCAGGGAGTCCCCCATGAGGCGCATGCCGTACAGGAACATGGCCAGGCCTCCCAGCAGGGAGATCACGTTGAATATATCCATATAAAACCTCAGTTTTCTGTATCCCGATTCTTTCCTAATATAACCTTACTATGCTGTGCGTCAAGTGTCAAGAAGAATCGCCGCATAAAAACGCGCACGGTTGCCCATGCGCGTTTTGTGATGTTTGGTCTTGCGGCCAAGTGATGCTTCGCGGCTGCGCCGCAAAGGTTTACTCCCAGGCCCAGCCGAAGAGGACGTAGTGCTTCACCCACTGCCAGGGGGTGTAGGTCACGGTGACGACGCAGTTGGCCGTGGCTCGGCCGTCGGCGGAGGTGGCGGTGATGGTGGCCGTGCCGGGGGCGTGAGCAGCGACGACGCCGTCGGGGGACACCTCCGCTACGGCGGGATCGGAGCTGATAAAGGTCCAGGTGGGCTCCGTGGCGTCCTCGGGGTCGATGGCGGCCGTCAGCTGGGCGGCGTCTCCCGCGTGGAGGGCCAAAGATTCAGCGCTGAGGGTCAGCCCTTCCGCGTAGATGTAGGGCAGGGCGGGGATCTCCCGCCGCTCCAGCACCTCGCCGCAGGTCTGGCAGACCTTCTGCTCCTCCCCGGCCACGTTCACCTGGGCCGCCTTAGCCACGGTCCATTCCCCGGGCACATGGCCCAGGGCTGGGATGACCTCCGTGTACCGGTCGCCGCAGTTGGCGCAGACGAAGACCTTCTCCCCGTTCTCGGTGCAGGTGGGGGCGGTGTCCGTTTCCTCGTAGGCGTGGCCTGTGGCGGGGACGGGCTCCGTGTAGCTGTGGCCGCAGAGGGCGCAGGTATAGGTGTTCACGCCTTCCTCGGTGCAGGTGGGCTCGGTGGTGAGCGCCGCCGCCCCGTACTGATGGACCGGGGGCGTGTAGCTGTCCCTATAGCTGTAGCCGCAGGTCTCGCAGGTGTGGGTGGTGTAGCCCCAGTTCGTGCAGTCGCCGGGGGTAAGGGTGTCGGCGTACTTCGGTTCCTCGCACTTCTCCGGGGACAGGCGCACGGGAGTCTTGGACTCGAATTTGGCGTAATGGGAGGTAAACATCTTCTCCCGCTTACAGCCCCGCAGGGTGTCCTCGCCGATGGTGGGGGAGCAGTAGGCCCGGCGGGACTTGGTGATCTCGAAAAAGGAGAACTCCGTGTCGGCGGTGGTGTTGTAGACCCGGGACTGGTAGCGGCTGCCCTTCACCTCCTTGAACATGCCGATGAGGCCGCCGTTGTGGCAGTAGCCGTAGACCTCGGAGAACCCCCGGGTCTTCACCGTGCAGTTCTCGATCCGCCCGCTGCCGCAGGAATAGACGCCGCCGATGAACTCCTCGCAGAGGACGTCCTTGTTGGTGTCGGTGAAGACCAGCTCCGCGTCCACGGTGCAGCCCGAAAACTCGCTCTCCCAGGAGAACCCGCAGAGGCCCCCTACCCCCGCGTTGACGGAGGTGAGGGTGAGATGGCTCCGGGTCTGGATGGCGCAGTCCGCAACGACGCTGTGCTCGGCGTAGCCCGCCACGGCCCCCAGGAAGCAGTGTTGGTCCGTGGTGACGTCGATGACGGCGTTGACCAGATTCACCCCCCGGATCTCGGCGTCCTTCACCACGGAGAACAAGCCCCCGAAGACGGTGTCGTACTCCTTTCGGTTCCCGTCGTAGGTCATGGTCCTGTCGGGGCCGGGGGCGGTGACGGTCAGGTTGTAGAGGGTGTGGCCGTGGCCGTCCAGCTTCCCGGAGAAGGCCAGGGGCACCCAGGGCTCCCCGCCCATGTCGATGTCGCAGGTGAGCTCGTAGGTCCCCGCCGGGTCCTCGGCGATGCGCAGCAGGCCCGCCCGGTCAGCGATGGTTACCGGGGCGGTCCCTTCCTCCCCGTGTACGGCCGGGCAGACGCCCAACAGCAGCAGGGCGCACAGCACGGCGGCAAAGAATCGTTTCATATCTCTCTCCTTATTCCCAGCCGTCCATCCGATCCATGATGGCATAGAGGGCCAGATACTTTTCATCGGTCATCCCCACGCTGTCCCCCAGCTCCAGCACCGTCTTGCTCTCCTCGTCGCTGGTCCAGAGGGGCAGCCCTTCGCCGTTGGGGTCCCCGGTCCGGGCGAAGTTCCCCACGTACCCCAGGATGGTCCTGGACAGGGCCCTATCGCCGTCGTCGAAGACCTGGGAGGTGGCCGGGATGTTTCCGTAGAAGTAGGGCAGCTCTCCACTGTGCCAGGCCCCCAGGCGGCCGTTATGCTTGCTGAAGTAGTATTCGTAGGCCGGGATGCCGTTCTGGGCGGCCAGCCGGTCCAGGCAGTGGTGGGGGTAGTTGAAGAACACCGCCCCGTAGATCTGGGCCCAAAAGCTGTCGGCCTCCTCATCCGTGGCGGGGGCGTAGAGGGCCAGCACTTCATCGGCGTACTCCTTGAAGTAGGTCCGGATCTTTCCCTCGTAGTTCTTGAGGTTGGCGTGGGCGAACATGATGAAGGGCCCGCTTTCCTCGGCGTTGTAGCCGTGGAGGATGGCCTCCTCGTTGTGGACGCCCTTCCGGTAGGATTCGTAGGGGGTCTCCGTGAGGGCGTACCCGTCCACGGTCATGTGGTGCTGGGTGTAGGCCTCGTTGACGATCTGCTTGGCAGACAAAGCCCGGAGCTGGGCCGGGGTGCTCACATGGTAGCGGGCTTTCAGCTCCTGGCCCGATTTCAGCGCTTCCTCGAAGCTCCGGAAGGAATGAGGCGGCTTCACGCCGGCCACGGTGGAGCTCTCCAGAAGGACCCGCCGGAAGAGGCCCTTTGCAAGGGGCGAGGTGCAGAGGGCGCTGACGCTGGCGGCCCCGGCGCTCTCCCCGGCCAAGGTCACGTTGTCCGGGTCCCCGCCGAAGGCAGAGACGTTGTCCCGGACCCATTGGAGGGCCTTGATCTGATCGAGAAGGCCGTAGTTCCCCGTGGTGCCGTTCGGGGATTCCGCCGCCAGGCCCTCGTCGGCCAGGTACCCGAACACCCCCAGCCGGTAGCCCAGGTTCACCACGATGACGCCCTCTTTGGCGAGGCCCGTGCCCGCGTAGTCGGCGTACCAGGGCTGGCCTGTCTGGAGGGTGCCCCCGTGGATGTAGACCAGGACCGGCAGGCCGCTGACCTGCCCGGCGGGCTTCCAAACGTTCACGTAGAGGCCGTCCTCGCTGACGGGCGGCACGTAGTTGTCCTTCAGGGAGATCTTGTAGTCGTGAAAGCCGATGATCTGGGCCAGGCTGTTATAGATGGGCAGATGGACCGGCTGCATGCACATGGGCGCGAAGTGGTCCGCGTCCAATACCCCCTCCCAGGGCAGGGGGTCCTGGGGCTCCTTCCAACGCAGATCCCCCACGGGGGGCTGGGCGTAGGGGATGCCGGCGTAGAGCTCCACGGCCCCGTCCGCGATGACGACGCCCCGGACGGCCCCCTTTTCGATGGTCACGGGCTCCGTGTACACCGGAGCCTTCCCCTCGTAGGCGGGCACGGCCCTGGTGGGGGGCCAGGTCAAGAACAGGATCAGGGCGAAGGCGGCGAGATACCCCGCGTATCCCAGGAGCTTTCCATACCACTTGCCGCCCTGGAGCACCTTGCTGAACAGCACCGCGAACCCCACCGTGGCGGCCACCAGCAGGGCAAAGCCCAGGAGCGTGTTCTTGTTCAGCTCCAGCACCGCCGCCATGACCAGGAACAGCAGCCCCGTCACGATCCCGAATCCAACCATCTATGCACCTCCTCGCTTCTTTCCGTCCAGTATACCATCTCCCGCCCCAAAAGGGAACACCCCCGCTGGGGCAAAAGCCACGGGAAAACGGCGTTGAAAGGGCGGCGCCGGTTTGATATAATCAAATACAACAGAAACGAAGGAGGCCCTATGGAGCGCACCATCTTCTATGAGCAGGTCCGGGACCGGCTGATCCGGTACGCCAGGGTAGACACCCAGTCCGCCCGGGTGAGCGACACCGTGCCTACCACGAAAAAGCAATTCGATTTAGCCTACCTGCTGCGGGACGAGCTCACCGCCATCGGCGCGGCGGACGTGTGGCTGGATGAGGAGAAGTGCGTCCTCTACGGCCGGGTGCCCGCCACGGCGGCCGGCGGCATGGCCTTCGGTCTGGTGACCCACATGGACACGGCCCCCGACGCTCCCGGCGCTAACTGCCGGCCTTGGGTACTGGAGAACTACGACGGCGGGGACATCCTGCTGAACGGGGAGAAGGGCATCGTCATGTCCCCCCGGGAGTTCCCGAACCTGAAGAACTACGTGGGCCAGGATCTGATCCTCACCGACGGCACCACCCTGCTGGGCGGCGACGACAAGGCCGCCATCGCCGCGGTCATGACCATGGCGGAGCATCTGCTGAAACACCCGGAGCTCCCCCACGGGCCCATCGCCCTGGCCTTCACTCCCGACGAGGAGGTGGGGGGCCTCGCTCGGGACCTGGACCTGGATCGCTTCGGGGCCAAGGTGGCCTACACCCTGGACGGGGATTATCTGGGCTACTATGAGGACGAGACCTTCAACGCCTCCCACGCCACCGTCCTGTTCCGGGGCCGCAGCGTCCACACGGGCACGGCCAAGGGGATCATGGTCAACGCCGGGGACCTGGCGGCGGAGTTCGTCTCCCTGCTGCCGCCGAGCTGGCCCAGGTGGACCTGATCGTCCGGGACCACGACACGGGCGTCTTCGCCCGGCGGGAACAGCTATTGCGGGATTTGGCCGATCAAATGGCCCGGAAGTACGGCCCGGAGCGCGTCAGCCTCACCATCGCCCCCACCTATCGGAACATGAAGGAGGTCATCGACCAATACCCCTTCCTCATCGACAATTTGACCAAGGCCATCTCCCTGGCGGGGCTCACGCCCCGGTCCCTTCCCTTCCGGGGCGGCACGGACGGGTCCGCCCTCTCCCATCGGGGGCTACCCTGCCCCAACCTGTCCGCCGGCTACGAGAACGCCCACGGCCGCTTCGAGTACGTGCCCATCCCCTCCATGGAGAAGAACGTGGAGATCCTCCTCCACCTGGCCCGGCTGTTCGGGGAAACGGAAGCGTAGGATGGACGGGTTTTCCTCGGCGGAACTGCTGTTTTTCCGGGGCCGAGAGGGAGCCCTGCCCCTGTATGGGGCGGTGCGCAAACGCATCTTTGAGGCGTGCCCCGAGGTCAGGATCGAGGTGAAGAAGACTCAGATCTCCTTCTTCGCCCGGTATATGTTCGCGGCGGCGTCCTTCACCCCCGTTGGCCCGGCCCAGGATCGGCCCCAACCCTTCCTCACAGTGAGCCTCTGCCTGCCGGAGCGGCTCCAAGGGTCCCGGGTGGCTGCGGCGGTGGAACCGTACCCGGGCCGGTGGACCATCCACATCCTGTTGGGTCGGCCTGAGGACGCAGACGGGGAGCTGACCGACTGGCTCCGAATGGCGGCGGTATTTGCTGCGCAAAGGGGGAAGCGGGCATGAGATTCGAATTCGACGCCGTTTTACACGAGCTCCCGGAGGGTGGGGCTTATGTGGCCTTTCCGGGGGATATCCGGCAGATCTACGGCCGGGGCCGGGTGAAGGTCCGGGCGACTTTCGACGGCATACCCTATGAGGGCAGCATCGTGAACATGGGCCTCAGGAACCCGGACGGGTCCGTGTGCTATATCATCGGTGTGCTGAAGGCCATCCGCCGACAGCTGGGAAAAGGGGACGGGGATGTCCTGCGCGTCGTCGTGGAAAAAAGAGGATAGGAGGCAGCTATGACCGTCAACGTATATGAACAGTATTTCGAAGGGGACCTGATGGCGAACGGCGTTTTGCGCCGGGGCGCCCTGGTCATGCTCATCACCGACTCCGAGGCGGGCCATATCCGCTACGAGGCGGCCGTCACCTTCTTCCCTCATGAGGAGGAGAACGACTTCGCCGTGTCCTACGACGCCTATTACAGCACCGTCCTCTTCGACGGGCCAGGCCGTCGGTCCAAAAAGCGGGAGGAGAAGCTGCTGATGGGTCTGCCGGGGGAGATCGACGCTCTGGCCCAGGCCGCGGGCGGCGAGGTCCATTGGGATCGGCCCCTACGGGAAGCCCGGCGAGGCTGAAAAGGCCCCGTCTTGACAAGCGGGAAGGGCTGCTGTACAGTTATATATAATGTGAAAAAACCATGGAAAAGGGGGACCGTCGCATGAAGTGTGTCAACTGCGAGAAGACGGAGGCCGCCGCCGGGTGGGACAGCCTGGCGTTCGAGCGCCGCAAGGAGTGGCAGTCTGTTTATGAGTGGGCCACTGGCTATGAGAAGGCGGGCCTGTGCCCGGCCTGCCGGGCGGATCTGGCCAGGGAGAACGCGGCCATGCTGTTCCCGAAAGCCCACCGGGGCCTGTGGATCGCCTCCAACGTGCTGGGCGGCGCAGGCGCCGTGCTGGCCGTGCTGGACTTTTTCTACGGCTCCAGGAACGTCACCATCGTCGGCGTGGCGCTGCTGCTGGCGTCGGTCCTGCTGGGCTATATGAAGTGGAAGGACGATTCGGAAGGGCCCCTGCTGGGCGTATCCATCTTTCTCTTCGCCGTGGGTGCCTACGGGATCGTTCGGACCCTGTTCTTTGCCGACTGGCGGGAGGCGGTGGACGTCCTGGGCTGGATCGGCCTGGCGCTGCTCGTTTTGGCGGCCCTGGTCTACTGGCTCGGCGGCGCCGCCCTCAAGGCCCACGCGGCCAAAACGGAGAGCCCGCTGGACGCCCTGCTGCTGGGCAAGGCCCAGCCGGAGGGGCATCGGTACGTGCCCCTGGGAGAGGGGCTGTATCGGAACAAAAAGGCGTTCCTGGAGGTCAATTCCCTGCTGGACAAGAACGAAGCGCAGGTGTATGACGAGTTCATCGCCACGGGAAAATGGAAGGAGCTGGTGGAGAATCCCCAGCAGTTCCGCTTCCTCGGCATGTGAGCTTATGATATAAGGAGGAAAACCGTATGTGGACGAGAAGAGAGCTGAAGGAGCGGGCCAAGGCCGCTTTCAAAGCCAATTATTGGAGATGCGTGCTGGTGGCGTTCATTTTGGCGCTGCTTATCGGCGGCAGCGCGGGCAGCGGCGTGCGCAAAAACGAAACGGCCGACTTGACCACGGAGCAGCAGAAGGCCATGGCGATCCTGGCGGAGGACGAGAACCTGGGCCGGCTGGTGGAGAGTATGGAGAAGCTCTCGGCCCTGCCGAGCAGCAAGATCAAAATCTCCCTGGGCGGTCTCGGGCTGGTGGGCTTCCTGCTGTCCATCCTGGTGTTCAACCCCCTCATCGTGGGCTGCTACCGGTTCTTCCTGCAGAACAGCCGGGGCCCGGCGGAGCTCAATGAGCTGGGCGCGGGCTTTAGGGGCGACTGGGGGAAC
>CADACQ010000030.1 GCA_902786465.1 uncultured Eubacteriales bacterium
CCTGGAGGCCGCCGACTGCGTCTTCATCGACGACAGCCCGCCCAACGTGGAGGCGGCCCGCCGCCTGGGCTTCCGGGCCCTGGTCCACCGGGGCGACCCCGCCCGGCTCCGCCGGGAGCTGAAGGCGCTGGGCGTGGACGTGGAGGTGGAGGAGTAATCTTCTTCTTTTGCCGCTTTTTCTTTTCAAGTGAAAAGAAAAAGCGGCGCAAAAAAGAGAAGCTCAAGAACAATAAGGGGAAGTACAGCGCAAGCCATACTTCCCCTTTGTGTTTCTTTTGGTGCCTTTTCTTTACAAAGAAAAGGCACAGCAGCTTCTAATCCTTCCTTACTCTATCTCCAAAAACAGGGCGCCGTCGCGCTCCATGAGCTCGCCCAGGGGGGCGATAAAGTCGATGGCGTAGAACCCCCGGGAGTCCGTGTCCCGGAGCGCCGCCCGGTAGAGCGCCAGCCGCCCGCCCTCGTCGGCGAGCGCCAGTGCCCCGTCCTTCAGCAGGAAGGCCCCGGTCCGATCCTCCAGGGTCGTAAGGTCCAGCCAGCCCACCCGGGCCCCGGGCCCGGCCTCGGTCTCCACGGTGTAGGTGTAGACCAGCTCCCAGCCCTCGTCCGCGTCCAGATCCGCATAGAGGGCGTTCACCACCCCGCAGCCCTCGGTCCGCTCTCCCAGCCTCAGGTACCGGCCGTCCGGCAGCCGCAGGAAGCTGTACCCCAGCTCCACGTGCCGAAACAGGACATACCCCGCCACGGCCTCGTTCGTGGGCGTCACGTCCACCCAGTACGCCCGGCCCAGCTCCTCCTTATGCTCCTCCGGCACCGCGTTCATCCCCTCCATTTCGGACAGGTCCGGGTCGAAGTCGACGGCGTGGTAGTTGGGCAGCGGCGTAGCCGTGGGCTCCGCCGTGGGGATCAGGGAGGGCGTGGGCGTGGCGTTCAGCTCCCGCCGCCGGTTGGCGGACACCGTGGCCGCCGTCACCGCCGTCAGCAGCAGCAGGAACCCGACCACCGCGGCCAGGATCAGCACCCATGTGCGCTTATAGAAGGGTCTTTCCATGGTCCATCCTTTCAAAGGTCGTGCCGGGGCGCCATCAGCTCCTCCATCCGCAAAAGCAGGTCCCGGACGTGGCTGCCGTCCAGGAGCCGGTGGTTGAGCTGCACCGTAAAGTTCACCAGCAGCCGCCCCTTCTCCTCATGTATCCGGTCCCACAGCACCCGGGGGAAGCTGTCGTCGGGGTCCGTGGGCTGCTCCTGAAGCACGGACGTGGTGACGAACCAGGGCACGGACGAAATGAAGATGAGATCGTCCCGCACGTCGTCCTGCACCACCATCTGCTCCCGCTGGCCCGCCTCCTTTTCGAAGGCCCGGCGGCAGAAGTCCGCCATAGTCTCCCCCGGCAGGTACTCCACGTCCGAGATGCCGAAGGCCCCGTCCCGGCCCGCCGTGGTGTAGGAGGGGGACACGGTCTCGCAGACGGCGATGCCGTCCTTGCGGATGCGGAGCCGGAAGGGCTCCAGCTCGTTCATGGCCCTCGCTACAATATACACCATGGCGCGATAGAAGGACAAGCCTTCCTTTTTCGTGAATCGAAAAAGCTCCGTCACGTCCAACGGCGTGGTCACGGAAAAATAGGGCAGATACCCCCGGGAAAAGAGCCGGTAGGCGTCCTTTCGGGGCCAGGTCTCCACGTCGATATACCGATCCATCAGAATACCCTCCGGGCCCACTGAAAGGCGTTGGTCCAATAGCTGTTGATCTCGGTGACGATGACCGCCTGCTTGCTGGTGGAGGGGTAGATCATCCGGTTGGCCCCCATGTAGATGCAGACGCAGTTGATGTTCTCGTTGTCCCCGGTGCGGAAGAACACCAGATCCCCGGGCTGCAGCTCGCTCATGCGGGTGATCTTGGTCCAGTCCTCCTCCTCGGCGTACCCGGCGGAGGTCCGGCGCTTCACCTTCAGACCCATCTCCCGCAGGCACCAGCACACGAACCCGCTGGGATCGAAGCCCTTCTTCGGGTCCTGGCCGCCCCGGGTGTAGGGGTAGTTCAGATACTGCTGGGCGATCATGACCAGCTGCTCCCCCTCGCTCACGTCGGGGGTGGGCGTGGGCTTCACGGTGGGCACGGGCGTCTGCTCCGGCCCGTCCGTAGGCGCCTTGGTGGGCGCGGGCGTGGCCGTGGGCGCAGGCGTGTCCGTAGGCGCCTGGGTGGGCGCCTTGGTGGGCGGCAGGGTCACCACCGGCGTAGAGGACGCCGGCGCCGCCGTGATGGGGCTGCTGCTCTGGATGGTGGCCACGATGCGGATGGGCTCGTCCTTCTCGAGGTCGTTGACCACGTGGGTGGGCTCGCCGCCGCAGCCCGTCAGCAGCAGGGCGCAAAAAAGCAGGATACAAAGGGCTCGTTTCATAGAAACACCTCCATATCCTGCACTGTATCAGAAAGACTTGTCAACGTTGCAACAAATGGGTTAACAAGATGTTAATTCTCAGGCTGTTGAATAATGCGGCTTCTGCCATCCTTCCCAACAGCCTGATGCAGCTGGTCAAGAGATTACTTCCGCCCCGTGGGGATCCTGTCCAGGGCCTTGGCGAGGACGAAGGAGAGGACGATGCAGATGATCAAATCCACCAGCAGGTACGCCCCGTTGTAGGCGGCGGAGTAGACCCAGGCGTTGCTCCAGCCCTCGGGCACCCACTCGGCAAAGAAGATGGCCCCGGACAGGATGTGGCAGATCCAGCGGCCCGCCACGCCGATGACGGAACCGAGCTGCAGGTTCTTCACGCTGCCGGCGAGACCCAGCATCATGAACGCCAGGGGGTAGTCGAGGAGGACCTGGACCCAGTGGTAGATCTCCGGCTTCTGGATGAGCTGCAAGAGACCGTAGGCCGCCCCGGCGATGAGGCCGTTGCGCACGCCGAACTTGTTGCTGTACCAGAGGAGGGGCAGCATGGAGGCCAGGGTGACGCTGCCGCCCAGGGGCATGGAGTAGAGCTTGATGTAGCTCAGCACGAAGCTCATGGCCATGCACAGCGCCCCGTAGGTTAGGGCCCGCACGTCGGTCTTGCCCTGCTTCTGGGGGCGCTTAGCCAGATAAATCAGCAGCCCCACCATGACCACCAGGGCTCCCGCCGCGAAGCACCACTGGCGGGTGGTCATCTTGGCCAATTTCTCGAAGAGCACGAATTCATTCAGATACATATCCTTTCCTCCTCCATAAAAAATCCGCACCGTCGGATAACGATGCGGAAAAACTGCTATAGCGCCGCTTCCTCCGATGGCATTACCCAACAGGTTCCAAGGGTACTTCTCAGCTCGTTCCGTTGGGAACGAACGCCCCTGCGATCAAGAGGAAGTATAGGCTGTTTTCAGTCGTTTGTCAAGCTTTCTCCCCTTGTTTGTCGAGGAAGAGGGCCAAGGCGAAGCCCAGCACCAAAGTGACGCAGCCCGCGATCAGGTGCCCCGCGCCCATGCCGGCGAAGTTCAAACCCGACTTGATGAAGATGGGATAGGGGGAAGCGAGCATCAGGCCCATGATGGCGTAGTAGGTGGGGACGGGGCAATGGCCCAGGAGCCACTTGATCCACCGGCTCACCAGCAGCAGGCCCAGGACGGCGCCGACGGCGAAGAAGGCCAGGGCGAACACGTGGCCCCAGGGGATGGCGGCACCGGAAAGGCCCCCCTTCACGACCTCCTTCAGGCCCGTGATGTGGCCGATGATGTCGTTATAGTAGCCCAGCACCAGCATGACCATGGAGCCGGAGATGCCCGGCACGATCATGGTGCCTGCGCCGATGAAGCCCAGAATCACGGCCATGACGGCCCCCGTCAGGGACATGGTCAGCTTCCCTTCGCTGCCCGCGTTGCCCGAGAGGTGCGGCAGAGCGATCATGATCCCCACCATCAGCACGAACATCAGCGCGCCGATGAGGGAGAACTTCTGCCCCTTCACCTTCTTGTAGAGCATGGGGAGGCTCCCCAAAATCATGCCGATAAAGCAGAGATAGTGCTCCATGAGCCACTTGATCACGAAGGCCAGGCCCAGGATGCCCACTACGATGCCGATGACGTAGGGGATCAGGAACACGATGGCCGCCCGCCGGACCTTCTTATCCCGGCTGGTGATGGAGATGGCCTGCTCGTAGATGCCCATGGTCATGATCATGGACCCGCCGCTGACCCCGGGGATCAGCACGGCCAGGCCCACCAGAATACCTTTTAATATCGCGATAACGTACTTCATAGCCCCGCCATTGTACCCTACCGCCGCCCGTTCGTCAAGGAAAGAGCGGCGATACAGGGAATTGTTTACAAGTCTTTCGGATACCCCTTAGGGAATCTGTCCCCCATCCGCTCCCGGACGATACGGTCGATATCGTCGGCTACGCCCTCGGCGTACCGAAGCACGTCCTCGTTCCAATACCGCACCACCAGAAGCCCCATTTCCTCCAGGGTATGGGTCCGGGCCAGGTCGGCTTCCTCCTGACGGGGGGTCCCGTGCTGGCTGCCATCCAGCTCCACCACCAGCCGCGCCTTGGCACAGTAGAAGTCCGCGATGAAATCCCCGATGGCCTTCTGCCGCTGGAACCGCACGGGATACCCGCGCAGGAAGCGATACCACAGCAGCCGTTCGGCCGGAGTCATATCCCTGCGGAGGGCCTTGGCCAGGGGGATGTTTTCCTTGCGGTAGGGCAGCATGGGGGTCCTTTCTGAAAAGCGCTATTCTCTCCCTCCGTCACGGGCAGCAAGCTGCCCGCGCCACCTCCCTCATCAGAGGGAGGCCATGCACGCCGACAGATACCTCCCTCTGACGAGGGAGGTGCCGAGCAGAGCGAGGCGGAGGGAGAGATCTGATCTGACCTTACGCCAGATACGGCTTCAAGAGCTCGTCCATGGCCGCGGAAAGGGCGGCGAGGCGGGCGTCTGCGTCGGAATCCGAGTCGCCCCGGACGCCGGAGTAGATCTTGAGCTTGGGCTCCGTGCCGGAGGGCCGGGCGATGGCCCAGCTGCCGTCCTCCAACGTCCAGCGGAGCACGTTGCTCTTGGGCAGGCCCGTGGCGGCGGAATCGTTGTAGTCCACGTACTTCACCACGGCCTTGCCGCCGATGGCGGTGGGCGGGGTGGCCTGGAGCGATTTCATGGCCCCCTGGATCTTCTCGATGCCGGCCTTCCCCTCCAGGGTGTAGGACACGGTCTTTTCCTTATAATAGCCGTAGGTCTGATAGATCTTCTGCAGCACGTCGTAGAGGGTCAGCCCCTGCTCCTTGAACAGGGTGCAGCCCTCGGCCACCAGCATGGCGGCGCAGATGGCGTCCTTGTCCCGGCTGAAGCCTCCGGCCAGGAACCCGAAGCTCTCCTCGAAGCCGAAGAGGAAGGTCCGCTCGTGGGTGGCCTCGCACCAGGCGATCTGCTCCGAAATGAAGCGGAAGCCCGTCAGCACCTCCCGGATCTCCACCCCGAAGCTGGCGCAAATGGCGTCGGCAAGGGGCGTGGACACCAGGGAGCGGACCACCAGCCCGTTCTCGGGCAGGATCCCCGCCTCCTTCTTGGCGGTGAGCAGGCAGTAGAGGAGAATGGAGCCGATCTGGTTCCCCGTGAGCACGGCCCAGGTGCCGTCGTGCTTGCGGACGGCCACGCCCAGCCGGTCGGAGTCGGGGTCGGTGCCGATGATCACGTCCGCCTTCTTCTCCTCGGCCAGCTTGAAGGCCAGGGTGAAGGCGTTGGGGTCCTCGGGGTTGGGGGCCTTCACCGTGGGGAAGTTCCCGTCGGGCTTCACCTGCTCGGGCACGGGGAACACGTTCTTCATGCCGATCCGGTCCAGGACCGTGGTCACGGGCACGTACCCGGACCCGTGGAGGGGCGTATAGACCATGGTCACGTTCTTGCCCTTCTCCTGGAGCAATTTGGGCTGCTGCAGCAGGGACATGGTGGCGGCGTAGTAGGCTTCGTCCACCTCCTGGCCGATGAGCTGGATGAGCCCCTTTTCGAGGGCCTCCTCGTAGGCCATGTACCCCGTGGCGAAGCCCTCCACCTCCCGGATGCGGGCGGTGATGGCGTCGGCCTCCACCGGGTCCACCTGGCCGCCGGTGGACCAGTAGACCTTATACCCGTTGTACTTGGGGGGGTTATGGCTGGCGGTGATGACCACGCCCGCGCTGCACTTAAGGTGCAGTACCGTGAAGGACAGCTGGGGCACGGAGTGCAGGGTGCTGTACAGGTACACGTGGATGCCGTGGCCCGCCAGCACGCAGGCGGTCTCCTTGGCGAACACGTCGGAGAAGTTTCTCGAATCGTAGGCGATGGCCACGGTGGCCCCCGCCGGGAACCGGTCCTTCAGATGCCGGGCCAGGCCCTCCGTGGCCTTGCGGACGTTATAGACGTTCATCCGGTTGTCGCCGGCGCCCAGCACGCCCCGAAGGCCCGCCGTGCCGAAGGACAGCTCCTGATAGAACCGATCCTCGATCTCCACGGGGTCCCCCGCGATGGCCCGCAGCTCCGCCTTGGTCCCCTCGTCCACGTCGGGACTGTTTAGCCAATACTCATACCGTTCCTGTGCGTTCATAGGTCCTCCTTGAATAGTTGATATATGTTGAGTTCTCGTGTGCTTTCAAAGGTCCTGCCCCGCACCGTGAGGCGCTTGGCCAGGAGCAGCTGCCGCTTCTGCTTGTAGCGCTTGTTGGCCTCCCGGTCGCCGTACTTGTCGTCCCCCAGCACGGGGCAGCCCAGGGCCGCCATCTGGACCCGTATCTGGTGGGTCCGGCCGGTGAAGAGCTGGATCTCCGCCTTGGAGAGGCCGCCCCGGGCCTCCACGATCCGGTAGGAGAGCTCCATTTTGAGGGCTCCGGGGGTGCCCTCAGGCACCAGGCGCATATAGGCCCGCTCCTCGTCCTTTACTCCGTAGTGGACCAGGGTCCCTTCCCGCTTCTCGGGCACGCCCGCCAAAATGGCCTCGTAGACCTTCCCGGTGTCGTGGCGGGCGAAGGCGTCCAGGAGCGTTTCCTCGGCGGCCTCATTTTTGGCGAGGGCCACCAGGCCCACGGTGTTGGCGTCCAGCCGGTGGACGGGGTAGAGGGGCGACGTGATGGCGGAGAGCTCGGAGAGGAGGTCCGTCTCCACCTCCACGCCGGCGTTCTTGTCCACCACCAGCATGTCCCCGTCCTCGTAGACGGCGCTGGCGGCCCGGAAGGCGGGCAGGTACTTCACCGCCGTGGGGAACTCACCGAAGGGGGGCAGGGCGTAGAAGGTCATCTCCTCCTTCAGCGTGGGGTGGGCGATGGTCAGGGCGTAGGCCCAGAGCCGTATCTGCTCCCCCACCCTGGCGTTGGGGTTGTACCGCTGGTCCCCGTGGATGGGGAAGCCCGCGTGGGAGAGCTGGACCCGGATCTGGTGGGGCCGGCCGGTCTGCAGATCCACGTCCAGGAGGGACAGGCCCTTATCCCGCACCAGGGTCCGGAAGCTCAGCTTCGCCTGCTTCGCGCCGGGGGTGCCCTCCGGGACCACGGACGTGGTGTTGGTGGATTCGTTCTTGAATAGATAGTCGGTCAAGCGCCCCTCGGCGGGGGCAGCGCCCTCCACGATGGCGGCGTACCGCTTCCTGGCTTTGTGGGCGCTGAACTGCTCCGTGAGCCGGGCGGCGGCCTTGCTGGTCCGGGCAAAGACCATCACGCCTCCCACGGGCCGATCCAGCCGGTGGACCAGGCCCAGATAGACCTCCCCGGGCTTGGCGTACTTTTCCTTGATATACCCCTTGCAGGCGGTGAGCAGGTCCTCGTCCCCGGAGGCGTCGGCCTGGACGGGCACGTTGGCGGGCTTCTCCACCACCAGCAGGTGGTTGTCCTCATACAAAACGCGGATATCCATAGCTTACGGCACCCAGCGGCCCGTGGCCCCGCAGGGCAGCACCAAATTCCCCCGGCGGATGGGCAAGCCCACCTCCTGGGCCTCCGCGTGGCCCTTAGGCAGGGCCACGGTGAGCACGTTTTTCAATACGCTGGGCGCGAGGCCCGTGGTGTAGCTGTTGATGAGGAAGAAGCAGGGGTCCTCGGACAGGAGCTTGGCGCACTCGCTGACCAGCTCGTAGAGGCCCGTCTCGATCTTCCACATCTCGCCCCCGGGCCCCCGGCCGTAGCTGGGGGGGTCCATGAGGATGCCCTCGTACCGGTTGCCCCGGCGCTGCTCCCGGCGGACGAACTTCAAGCAGTCGTCCACCATGTAGCGGATGGGGGCGTCAGCGAGGCCCGAGGCCGCGGCGTTGTCCTTGGCCCAGGCCACCATGCCCTTGGCCGCGTCCACATGGACCACCTGGGCCCCGGCCTTGGCGCAGGCGCAGGTGGCGCCGCCGGTGTAGGCGAACAGGTTCAGCACCCGGGGGGCTTCGCTGTGGCCCTTCCGCCAGGCCTGGAGCCGGTCGGCCATGAAGTCCCAGTTCACCGCCTGCTCCGGGAACAGGCCCGTGTGCTTGAAGCCCGTGGGCCGGACGATGAAGGTGAGGCCCCTGTAGCGGATGGTCCAGCTTTCGGGAAGCTCCTTCTGAAACTCCCAGTGGCCGCCGCCGGACTGGGACCTATAGTACACTGCGTCCGCCCTGTGCTCGCCCATGGGCCACACGGCCTGGGGGTCGGGCCGGAGCAGCACGAAGCTGCCCCAGCGCTCCAGCTTGTCGCCGTTGCCCGCGTCCAGTATCTCGAAATCCTGCCAACCGTCGGCTAAATACATGGTTTCCCGCCTTTTCACCCAATAGATAGGTATAGTATACCATAACTTTTTCCCGGTGGGAATAGGGATTCGGGATCGGAAAAAAATATGCTTGACAGACCGGGGGCGGGAGGGTAATATAATATATAATTTTAGGAAAGGAGCACGGCCATGGGCAACGGAAGCAATCGGTCCTTCCGGTTTAGCGGCTGGTGGTTTAGCCGCCGTTTTGCGTTGCCCGGAATTGGATCGTGAGCCGCGTACAAGGAAGCGCAAGCCTCGTCCAATCGGGCGAGGCTTTTTGTTTTGAATGAAAACGGAAAGGAGATCCACCATGAGCGCATCCACCATCCCCTACAAAATCTACCTCGAAGAGTCCGAGATGCCCAAATACTGGTACAACGTCCGGGCGGACATGAAAACCAAGCCGGCACCCCTGCTGAACCCCGGCACCCACCGGCCCATGACCGCGGCGGAGCTCGATTGCGTGTTCTGTGAGGAGCTGGTGAAGCAGGAGCTGGACAACGACACCCGGGAATACCCCATCCCCGAGGAGATTTTGAGCTTCTACCGGATGTACCGGCCCTCGCCCCTGGTCCGGGCCTACTGTTTGGAGGAGAAGCTCAAGACCCCCGCCAAGATCTACTACAAGTTCGAGGGCAACAACACCTCCGGCAGCCACAAGCTGAACTCCGCCGTGGCCCAGGCCTACTACGCCAAGCGGCAAGGGCTGAAAGGCGTTACCACCGAGACCGGCGCGGGCCAGTGGGGTACGGCCCTGTCCATGGCCTGCAGCTACTTCGGCCTGGACTGCAAGGTCTATATGGTGAAGGTGAGCTATGAGCAGAAGCCCTTCCGCCGGGAGGTCATGAAGGTCTACGGCGCGTCCGTGACCCCCTCCCCCTCGGACACCACCGCTGTGGGCCGGAAGATCCTCGCCGAGCACCCGGGCACCACGGGCAGCCTTGGCTGCGCCATCTCCGAGGCGGTGGAGACCGCCGTCAGCAACCCCGGCTACCGGTACGTGCTGGGGAGCGTGCTGAATCAGGTGCTGCTCCACCAGAGCGTCATCGGCGTGGAGACCAAGATCGCCATGGACAAGTACGGCATACAGCCCGATATCATCATCGGCTGCGCCGGCGGCGGCTCCAACCTGGGCGGCCTCATCGCCCCCTTCATGGGCGAGAAGCTCCGGGGCGAGAAGGACTATCGCTTCATCGCCGTGGAGCCCGCCTCCTGCCCCAGTTTGACCCGCGGCGTCTACGCCTACGACTTCGCCGACACGGGCATGGTGTGCCCCCTGGCCAAGATGTACACCCTGGGCAGCGACTTCATCCCCGCCCCCAACCACGCCGGCGGCCTAAGGTACCACGGCATGAGCCCGGTCCTCTCCGAGCTCTACCACCAGGGCATGCTGGAGGCGATCAGCGTGCCTCAGACCGCCGTCTTCGAGGCCGCCGAGGCCTTCGCCCGGGTGGAGGGCATCCTCCCCGCCCCCGAGAGCAGCCACGCCATCAAGGCGGCCATGGACGAGGCCATCCGCTGCCGGGAGACCGGCGAAGCAAAGACCATCCTCTTCGGCCTCACGGGCACGGGCTACTTCGATCTGGTGGCCTACGAGAAGTTCCACAACGGCCAGATGGACGACTACGTGCCGACCGACGAGGAGCTGGCGAAGTACGCGGCCAAGCTGCCGAAGGTGTGAGAGGAGTCGTCATGGAAAGGTATTATCAGCCCGAGATCGAGTGCGCCTCTCGGGAACAGTTGCGGGCATGGCAGAGCCAGCGCCTGGTGGCCCAGGTCCGGCGGGTCTGGGAGAGCGTGCCCTATTATAAAAGGAAGATGGAGGAGAAGGGGGTCACGCCCGAGGATATCCGGGGCGTGGAGGACCTAAATAAGCTCCCGTTCCTCTCTAAGGCGGACCTCAGGGACGCCTACCCCTACGGCCTGCTGGGCGCGCCCCTCAAGGACTGCGTCCGCATCCACTCCACCTCCGGAACCACCGGCAAGCGGGTGGTGGCCTTCTACACCCGCCACGACATCGACCTCTGGGAGGACTGCTGCGCCCGGGCCCTGACCGCGGCGGGCGCCACGGAGGAGGACGTGGTCCAGGTGTCCTATGGCTACGGCCTCTTCACCGGCGGGGCGGGCCTGGACGGCGGGAGCCACAAGGTTGGCTGCCTCACGGTGCCCATGTCCTCCGGGAACACGGATCGGCAGATCATGTTCATCCGGGACCTCAACGCCACGGTCCTCTGCGCCACCCCCAGCTACGCGGCGTACCTCGGCGAGCGGATGCGGGAGCTGGGTCTCGGGCCCGACGACATCCCCCTGAAGGCGGGCATCTTCGGGGCGGAGGCCTGGTCGGAGGAGATGCGCCGGGACATCGAGAAGACCCTGGGCATCAAGGCCTACGACATCTACGGCCTCACGGAGCTCTCCGGCCCCGGGGTCAGCTTCGAGTGCTCCGCCCAGGCGGGCATGCACATCAACGAGGACCACTTCATCCCCGAGATCATCGACCCGGACACCGGCGAGGCGCTGCCCGCGGGCGAGCAGGGGGAGCTGGTGATCACCGCTGTGGACAAGGAAGCCTTCCCCATGATCCGCTACCGCACCAAGGACATCTGCTCCCTGACCTACGAACCCTGCGCCTGCGGCCGGACCCACGTGCGCATGACCAAGCCCAGGGGCAGGAGCGACGACATGCTCATCATCCGGGGCGTCAACGTGTTCCCCAGCCAGATCGAGACCGTGCTCCTCCAGCACGGCTACGCCGCCAACTACCAGATCCTGGTGGACCGGGTCAACAACACGGACACCTTCGAGGTGCTGGTGGAGATGACACCGGAGATGTTCACCGACTCCGTGGGCGAGATCCAGCAGCTGCAGAAGACCCTGTCCCTGGGCCTCAACTCCATGCTGGGCATCCGCCCCAAGGTCACGCTGGTGGCCCCCAAGACCATCGCCCGGAGCGAGGGCAAGGCGGTCCGGGTCATCGACAAGCGCAAGATATAAGGAGGGAAGCATATGAGCATCCGACAGATTTCCGTATTCTTAGAGAACAAGCCGGGGAAGCTCTATGAGCTCACGGGCCTCCTGGCCCGGGAGGGCATCGACATGCGGGCCCTGTCCATCGCCGAGGCCACGGACTTCGGCATCGCCCGGATCATCGCCAGCGACGCGGAAAAGTGCGCCCTCGTTCTCCGGGAGGGGCAGTTCATCGCCCAACTCTCCGACGTGCTGGCCTTCGCCGTGCCAGACGAGCCCGGCGGCCTCCACAACCTGCTCAGCGAATTCAACGCCGCCCGGGTGAACATCGAGTATATGTACGCCTTTTTGGGCGGGGAGCCGGGCCGGGCCTACATGATCTTCCGGGTCACGGACACAAAGCGGGCGGAAGCGGCGCTGGTGGAGCGAGGGCTGAAGAGCCTTTCCCTCGACGAGATCGAGCGGGGTTGATTTTTCGACTTTTCTTGAAAGAAAAGTCGACCAAAAGAACTTTAAGAAGGGGTACAGCTTTCGCACGGAAAGCCATACCCCTTCTTGCGTTTCTCTTTCTCTTTTATTTCCCCAGATTGTCCGTGATGTCCACGGTCCGGCGCTCGTCGTAGGCGGAGAACATCTCCTCCACGTGGACGGGGCGGAGCTTCCCGGAGCAGAGGTCACACAGGGGCACCAAAATGAGGCCCCCCACCATGGCGATGACGCCGGAATAGATGGAGTTTTTGAACACGAAGGAGAGCAAACCGCTGCCGCTGAGGTCGAGGACCCCCAGGGAGACCAGCAGCTGCACCGTCTCCAGGCCCACGCCCCAGAGGAAGCACACGGCCACAGACAGCTTGGTGGTCCGCTTGGAGTAGAGGCCGTAGAGGAAGGGGGCGAGGAACGCCCCGGCGAGGGCGCCCCAGCTGACGCCCATCATCTGGGCGATGAACAGGCTCCTGGATTTGGCCTGCTTGATGGCGATGAGGGCGGACACGGCGATAAAGAGCAGGATGAATCCCCGCATAATGAGGAGCTGCCGTTTCTCCGCCAGGGGCTTCTTCCGCCGGGGCGCGATGAGATCCAGCGTCATGGTGGAGGCGGAGGTGAGCACCAGGGAGGAGAGGGTGGACATGGACGCGGACAGCACCAGCACGATCACGACGCCGATGATCACCGCTGGGAGGCTGGAGAGCATCCGGGGGATGACGGCGTCGAAGCCCTCCGCCTTCACGTCGATGTCGTAGAGCCGGCCGAAGCCCCCCAAAAAGTAGCAGCCGCCCGCCACCACGATGGCGAAGAGGGTGGAGATGACCGTGCCTTTCTGGATGGAACTTTCGTTCTTGATGGCGTAGAACTTGCCCACCATCTGAGGCAGGCCCCAGGTGCCCAGGGAGGTCAATATGACCACGAACAGCAGGAACAGGGGGTCCGCCCCCAGGAAGGAGGCGTACTGCCAGCCGCCAGCGGGGCCGGTGGCCAGCTTCTCCATGGCCAGGGCGAGGCCGCCGTTGTCCCCCAGCACCGCCGCGATCACCGCCACGATGCCGAAGAGCATGATGATGCCCTGGATGAAGTCGTTCCAGGCCGTGGCCATGTACCCGCCGAGAATGACGTATACGCCGGTGAGGGCCGCCATGAGGATCACGCACACCGCGTAGTCCACCCCCGGGAAGGCGATGGCGAACAGCCGGGAGAGGCCGTTGTAGAGGGAGGCCGTGTAGGGGATGAGGAACACGAAGGTGATCAGGCTGGCGGCGGTGCGGAGCTTGTCGCTCTCGTACCGGGTGCCGAAGAAGTCCGGCATGGTCTTGCTGGAAAGGTGCTGGGTCATGATCCGGGTCCGGCGGCCCAGAATGAGCCAGGCCAGCAGCGACCCGATGAACGCGTTCCCGAGGCCGATCCAGGTGGAGGCCAGGCCGAAGTTCCAGCCGAACTGGCCCGCGTAGCCCACGAAGATGACGGCGGAGAAGTAGCTGGTGCCGTAGGCGAAGGCGGAGAGCCAGGGGCCCACCTGCCGGGAGCCCAGCACGAAGCCGTTCACGTCCGAGGCGTGACGGCGGGACCGAAGGCCGATCCACAGCATGACGGCGAAGAATACGGCCATGAAGAGCAGGGTGATGAGGGAAGTCATAGGTTCCAGTCCTTTCTGTTGTATGGCGCAAAAAAAGGGACGACGCCCCTCGGCGTCGCCCCTCCAAATCAGCGTTCGAAAGATCAAAGGCGCGGCCGATGGACTTTGCAGGCGGCAAAGCGGTAATAATAGGAATACGCGCTGCGCTTCACGGCCCCCGGCCCCCCTTTCGCAAGAATTATATATAATTTAGCACCGGAGGGGGGGATTGTCAATGGAAATCTGCTTCGCTTCCTCCATTCGGTGCAGTTCGATAGCCTGGCGGAATACCTCCTTGTCGCTCAGCTTAGGGCCGGGGGCAGCCGGTGCCTTTCTGGCCCAGGCCCTGAGGGCGGCCTTCCAGCTGCGGATGGGCTGGCTGCCGATCTGCCAGCCGTTGGCTTCATAGTAGTTGAAGAAGTATTCTGCGTCCACCTGAAGCCCCGTCTCCTGAACGAAATCCATGACCTCCTCCAGGGAGAGACGGGCGGGGCGTCGTGAAATTTCCCCGGAAAATCGCAAAAAAACCTCTTGCAATCGGGGGTTCTCTATGCTACAATACTACGGCTAACGGTCCTTCTTGCTTTCTCAGTAAGAAAGCCAACAGACCATAAGGAGGTGAAAGAATGAATCAGTATGAAGTTTTGTACGGCGGTGAGATCGTGAAGCAGGACGAGTGGGGCAAGCGGAAGCTGGCCTACGCCATCGACTACAAGACCGAGGGATTCTACGTGCTCGTGACCTTCAACGCGCCCGCAGATCTGCCCCGTGAGCTTGAGCGTAACTTCAGAAACGATGAGCGCGTTCTGCGCTACATGGTTACCCGGAAGGAAGCATAAGTCTCCCAAGTCAAACCCGAACAGAACCAGCACGAAAGAATTTTTGAAAGAGGTATAGCATGAACAAGATCGTTTTGATCGGGAATCTGACCCACGATCCCGACACCCGTTCCACGCCCAACGGCGTGACGGTTTGCTCCTTCACCATCGCCGTTAACCGTCGGTTCGCGTCCCAGGGCGGCGAAAGGCAGACCGATTTCTTCCGCATCAACGCCTGGCGGCAGCTGGGGGACGTGTGCTCCCGGTATCTCGCCAAGGGGCGCAAGGTGGCGGTCATCGGCGAGCTTCAGGCCCGGACCTACGAAGCGAAGGATGGCACGACCCGTATGTCTCTGGATGTAGCGGCGGACGAAGTGGAGTTCCTGACGCCCAAGAGCGACGATCAGGGCAACAGCTACAGCGCCCCCACGGCGCCCCGTCCCCAGGGGAACCGGAAGGAGGATGTGGCCGGTTTCACCGATATCTCCTCAGACGACATCCCGTTTTAATACTACTGAATTTTAATAGGAGGCTTGCACCATGGAAGAACGCAAAATGCGTCCCCGTCCCAGAAGAAGCAGACGCAAGGTTTGCAAGTTCTGCGTTGAAAAGGCTACCGGTATCCCCGCCGGATGTCCGGTGTCTGCGCCGAGCATCAGCGCGATCTGGCTGTCGCCATCAAGCGCGCCCGCGTGATGGCCCTGCTGCCCTTTGCTGGGGAAAGATTCTAAGAATCAACACACATTCATCGACAACTGACCGTTTAGCACCAGCGCCGCTCTTTCGAGCGGCGCTGTTTGTTTGATGTGGTGTTTTCTTATTTCACGACCAGCTTCCCTTCCGCTACGTCCACGGTGAGGGTCGTCCCCTCCCGAGGGGAGGCGGCGATGATGTGGCGGGCGAGAAGGCTCTCCACCTTGCTCTGGATGAACCGCTTCAGGGGCCGGGCACCGAACAGGGGGTCGCTGCCCTCGGCGATGATCAGGTCCCGGGCCTCGTCGGTGACAGAGAGCTTCAGGCCCCGGTCGGCCATGCGGCCCTCCAGGTCCTTGAGGAGCAGGCTCACGATGGCCTTCATGTTCTCCCCGGTCAGGGGCCGGAAGAAGACGATCTCGTCCAGCCGGTTCAAAAACTCGGGGCGGAACGCGGTCTTGAGGAGCCGATTCAGCGCTTCCTCCGTCTCCGGGCGGATGGTCCCGTCGGCGGCCATGCCGTTTAAGAGCAGGTCGCTGCCCAGATTGCTGGTCAGGATGATGATGGTGTTCTTGAAGTCCACGGTGCGGCCCTGGCCGTCGGTGATCCGGCCGTCGTCCAGCACCTGCAAAAGGACGTTCAGCACCTGGGGGTGGGCTTTCTCCACCTCGTCGAACAGCACCACCGCGTAGGGCTTGCGGCGGACCGCCTCGGTGAGCTGGCCGCCCTCGTCGTAGCCCACGTACCCCGGGGGGGCGCCGATGAGCCGGGACACGGAGTACTGCTCCATGTATTCGGACATGTCGATGCGGACCATGTTGCGCTCGTCGTCGAACAGGGCCTGGGCCAGGGCCTTGCTAAGCTCCGTCTTGCCCACGCCCGTGGGGCCCAGGAACAGGAAGGAGCCGATGGGCCGATCCGGGTTCTGGATGCCCGCCCGGGAGCGGAGGATGGCGTCCGCCACCCGCTGGACCGCATCGTCCTGGCCCACCACCCGCCGGTGAAGGACCTCGTCGAGATGCAGCAGCTTCTTGCGCTCGCTCTCCAACAGCTTCGATACCGGGATGCCCGTCCACCGGGCCACCACCTGGGCGATCTCGTCCTCGCCCACGTGATCACGGAGGAGCGTATGCTCCTTCTCGGAGGACTTGCCCTCCTCACTTTCCAGCTCCTTCTGGAGCTTGGGGAGCTCGCCGTACTTCAGGGCTGCGGCCTTATTGAGGTCGTATTCGTTCTCCGCCTTCTCGATCTGCTGCTGGACAGCCTCGATCTTCTCCCTGAGCTGCTGGACCTTGTTGATGCCCTGCTTCTCGTTCTCCCAGTTGGCCTTCATCTTGTGGAAGGTATCCCGGAGGGAGGCGAGCTGCTTGCGGATCTCCATGAGATGCTCGAGGGCCGCCTTGTCCGTCTCCTCGGAGAGGGCCGCCTCCTCGATCTCCAGCTGCATGATCTTCCGGGAGATCTCGTCCATCTCCGTGGGCATGGAGTTCATCTCGGCCTTGATCATGGCGCAGGCCTCGTCCACGAGGTCGATGGCCTTGTCCGGCAGGAACCGGTCGGAGATGTATCTATTCGAGAGCACCGCCGCCGCGATCAACGCTTCGTCCCGGATCTTCACGCCGTGGAAGACCTCATAGCGGGACTTCAGGCCCCGCAGGATGGAGATGGTGTCCTCCACGCTGGGCTCCGCCACTGTCACGGGCTGGAACCGGCGCTCCAAGGCCGCGTCCTTCTCGATGTACTTTCGATACTCGTCCAGGGTGGTGGCGCCGATGCAGTGGAGCTCGCCCCGGGCCAGCATGGGCTTTAATATGTTCCCGGCGTCCATGGCGCCCTCGGTCTTGCCCGCGCCCACGATGGTATGGAGCTCGTCGATGAACAGGATGATCCGGCCCTCGCTCTGCTTGACTTCGGCAAGGACCGCCTTCAACCGCTCCTCGAATTCGCCCCTGTACTTGGCGCCGGCCACCAGCGCGCCCATGTCCAGGGCGAACAGCTGCCTATCCTTCAGGTTTTCCGGCACGTCGCCCCGGGCGATCCGTTGGGCCAGGCCCTCCGCGATGGCGGTCTTGCCCACGCCCGGCTCGCCGATGAGGCAGGGGTTGTTCTTGGTCTTCCGGGATAGGATGCGGATGACGCTTCTAATTTCGCTGTCACGGCCGATGACCGGGTCCAGCTTCTGGTCCTTAGCGAGGGCCGTCAGATCCTGGCCGTACTTCTTCAGCACGTCGTAGGTGTCCTCCGGGTTGTCGGAGTTCACCTGGCGGGTGCCCCGGACCTTCTGCAGGGCGCTGAGGTAGCCCTCCATAGTCACGTTGTACCGGCGGAACAGGGCGCTCAGGTCCTTGTCGGGCTCCGCGATGAGGCCCATCATGAGATGCTCCACGGAGATGTAGCTGTCGCCCATCTGCTGCATCCGCTTCTCGGCCTCGTTGAGGGCCCGGTCCAGGGATGCCGAGGCGTACAGCTGGCCGCTGCCGCCGCCGGAGTAGCTGGCCTGGCCGTTCAGCAGGTTCAAGAGCTCCCCCTTGAAGCCCGTTACGTTCACCTGCATGGCGGTGAGGAGCTGGGCGTTCAAATCCTCGGCGTCGTCGATCAATGCGTACAGCAGGTGGGCCTGCTGGATCTGGGTATGGTTGCGCTCCTGGGCCATCCGCTGGGCCGCCTGGATGGCCTCGATGCTCTTTTGTGTCAGTTGATTGGGATTCATAGGATTTACCTCCTATCTATATTCGCACCTTTTTCTTTTCGGTGAAAAGAAAAAGGTGCGCGAAAAAGAAAAGCACAAGGGTTATTCGTAGGGGGGTCGCCCCCCCGCTTGCGTCACATCAGCTTGCAGACCAGCTCCGAGAACGCAGCAGGATCATCGAGAGGAAGCCCTGCCATCAATCTAGCCTGCTGGTAGAGGAGCTCGGCGTACTGCTTCCGGTCCTCGTCGGAGAGGGTGGAGAGCTTAGCGAACACCGGGTGGTTGGGGTTCAGCTCCAGCACGAAGTCCATGGGGATGTCCCCGGCGTTGGGCATGGCCTTCAGCACCTTGTACATCTCGATGGACACGCCCCCCTCGCCGTTGAGGCAGGCCACGCTCTTGGTGAGCCGGTCGGACAGCTTGACCTCTTTGACCTTGCCGTCCAAATCCGCCTTGATCTTCTCCAAAAGATCCTTGCTCTCGGCGGCCTTCTCCTCCATGGCCTTCTTCTCCTCCGCGGAGGCGAGGCCCAGATCGTCGTCCGTGGCCGCCTTGAAGGGCTTCTCCTCGTAGCTGCCGAGGACCCGCAGGGCGAACTCGTCCACGTCGTCCGTGAGGCAGAGAAGGTCGTACCCCTTGTCCCGTATAAGCTCCGCCTGGGGCAGGCCCAGGCAATGGCTCAGGCTGTCCCCCGCGGCGTAGTAGATGGCCTTCTGGTCCTCTTTCATGGCCGCCACGTACTCGTGGAGGGTCACTTCCTTCTCCTCCCGGGCGGAATGGAACAGCAGCAGGTCCTTGAGGAAGTCGGCGTTCATGCCGTACTGGTCGTAGACGCCGAACTTGATGCTCTGGCTGAAGGCCTTGTAGAAGGTTTCGTACTTCTCCCGGTCGCTCTCCAGCATCTTCTTGAGCTCGGCCTGGATCTTCTTCTTCAGGTTGTTGGCGATGGCCTTCAGCTGCCGGTCGTGCTGCAGCATCTCACGGGAGATGTTCAGGGACAGATCCGGGGAGTCCACCAGGCCCTTGACGAAGCCGAAGTAGTCGGGCAAGAGGTCCTCGCAGGCGTCCATGATCATGACGCCGCTGCTGTACAGCTTCAGCCCCCGCTTGTAGCCCTTGGTGAAGAAGTCCCAGGGGGCCTTCTTGGGGATGAACAGCAGGGCCGTGTAGGACACCGCGCCCTCCACCGACACCCGGATCACGCTCAGCGGGTCGTCCATGTCGAAGAAGTTGTCCCGGTAGAAGCGATTGTACTCCTCCTCCGTGACCTCGCTCTTAGCCCGCTTCCACAGGGGGACCATGGAGTTGAGGACCACGTCCTCCATCACGGTCTCGTATTCCTGGGGCTTGCCCTCCTCCTTCTCGCCCTTCGGGACCCGCTTCTCCTCCATCATGCGGATGGGGTAGCGGACGTAGTCGCTGTATTTCTTCACCAGGGAGGTGAGGGTGTACTCCCTGAGGTACTGGCTGTAGTCCTCGCCCTCCTCGTCGTCCTTCAGCGTCAGCACGATCTGGGTGCCCACGGTGGGGTAGTCGAAGGGCTTCACGGTGTAGCCGTCCTGGCCGTCGCTCTCCCACACGTGGCCCTCGCCGTCCTCGGTGCGGGAATAGACCTTGATGTTCTTCGCCACCATGAAGGCGGAATAGAAGCCCACGCCGAACTGGCCGATCACGTCCATCTCGGGGGCGCTCTTGCCCTCCTCCGGCTTATCCATGGCCTGCTTGAAGGCCAGGGTGCCGCTCTTGGCGATGGTGCCCAGGTCCTCCTCCAGCTCCTTCTCGGTCATGCCGCAGCCGTTGTCGGTGATGGTCAACGTCCGGGTGCTCTCGCTGGGGGTCAGCCGGATGAAATAGTCGCTCCGGTCCATGCCCTCGCCGCCCTTCTGCATGGCGGCGTAGTACCGCTTGTCGATGGCGTCGCTGGCGTTGCTGATCAATTCTCTCAAAAAGATTTCCTTATGGGTATAGATGGAGTGGATCATCATGTCCAGCAGCCGCTTGGACTCCGCCTTGAACTGTTTCTTTGCCATTATGCCTTACCTCTCTTCAATCTTTTAGCACTCAACCTTCCCGAGTGCTAATCTCTGCCCCTACTATACCCCCGCCCTCCCGCAAAATCAACTGCCCGGAAGGGGTTTTTGCAATTATTCCACAATTCGGTCATAGCCCATTCGCAAAGAAAAAACCCCTTTCTGCAAAGGGGCTGAATGCGTCGGTATTTTTGTCAGTTTTCGGTTTTCCGCGGATAGGGCGCGGGGTCGTCGGTAAGCCCCGCCAGATAATCCATGCTGGTATTCAGCGCCAAAGCGATCTTTCGGCATTGCTCAAAGGTATAGTAGCGCTTGCCGCTTTCGATCTTGGAATAGTCGCTTTGATCAATACCGGTCAGCACCTGCATCTTTACCTGCGTGATTCCTCGCTCTTTTCTCAATTGTCTCAGCCTTGAATCCACCATACATATCAATTATGCCCGTTTGACCTATTGAAAATATGGTGAATTTGACCTATAATAGGGTAAAACCAAGGAATAGGAGGAAAGACAATGAAGATAAAAGGCAGAATAACAGGATTTCTTTGTATGCTGCTTACAGTAGCTTATGCTGCTTATCTAATATCTTACTTTGCTAAAATATCATCCGACAATTTGGGAAGTGCTATTGCAACAGTAATTGTTACTCCTCATATGGTTTGTGTTGCTGTTGCAGCCGTAATGACGATTATTGGTTTCTTTGGAAAGAAAAGATGGGGGTTTTTAGTTGCAGGAATACTATTAGTAGTTGCAGCAGTGATATTCCTGACCTATGCAATGATGGTAGTTGTTCAGGCCATACTTGCCTTTATTGCATATGCGAGAATGGGAGTAAAAGTTGAAAAAGTGTCAGGAGCAAATTGACCATATAGTATTTTGAGTTTCTTTCTTCACCCACCTCAGCACTGCCACAGGGGCACATTGTGCCAGTAGCCGGGGCGGATGGGCTGGCGCTCCGCCTTCTGCTGCTGCACGTAGGCCGCCGCCGCGTCCCGGGTGGGATAGAGCCGGTCCCTTCGGACCCGGATGCCCCCGCCCGTGTCGGTGAACTGGACGGTGTACAGCCCCCCGCTCCGCCCCCGCACCTGGGCTTCCCGGATGCGATGGCCGGATTCCACCAGATAGACGGTCTGACCCGCCCGGAATGCGGTTGGCGGCATGGTCCTCTCCATACCTCCACTGTACCGGCCCCCGGCCCCCGCCGCAAATGAACGATCTGTGATTCGGACCCATCTATGGGACCCTCTCCCCCCGCGGCGGCCCCCCTCCCTTTTTTCACGAAAACCTCTTGACAGTCGCCCCCTCGCCGTATATAATTACCCTGCTATGGCGGTGTAACTCAGTTGGCCAGAGTAGTCGGTTCATACCCGACCTGTCATTGGTTCGAATCCAATCGCCGCTACCACTCAAAAAGCCCGAGAACCTTGAGCTCCCTTAGGAAGGCTCGTTTTTGCACTCATTTCGGGGTTTGACAACATTTTGACAACAAATTGACAACAGAGCCGATCTCCCCATCACCTTCCCGCAGAAAAAAAGCAGCCGACAAAGAAGTTTTTGCCTGCGGTTTAAGCGAGTTTTTGGAAAAACTTTTTTATAGCGCATCCGGGATCATATTCGAAAAATGCTGCTGCAGAGCATGGATGCTGAATTATATGAAAGGGTGCAGCAGCACCGGTGCTCTGAGGGTTATAACCGGTGAAGTCAGGCAGTTCATGGAGAGGCTTTCTGAAAAGGACCGGCAGATCCTGTACCTCAGGATGCAGAAGCGGCCCTTCGCGGAGATTGCTCAACGGCTGGGCTTCAAGACCCACAGTGCTGTTCTCAAGCGCGTCCGGAAGATCGGGAAGGCCTATGAGCGGTACATGGGCGAAGACTTCGGTTTCAGCGAACCTAAGATCGTGGAGAGGGAGGCTCTACTCTGACAGTGAGTATTCGTATATAGAGATAGCCACGAAGCAGGCACTTATTAAGTGCCTGCTTCGTGGTTTCAGGAGACGATGTATGGAGATGAAAACATAAGATGATTACTGACCACTGGCGCCATAGTTGGACAGGACACAGCAGGCTTTCCTTAGTGAAGGGGGGACGATAGGCGTATCCCGCGGCACGTTCTTTGAACTCGCTGTCGCTGTAGGTCCGCTCTGCGAGGGCCTTCAGGTCGTTGACCATGGAATGGCCCACGGCGTCGGAGAAGGCCGCCTTCTGCCGCCAGAGGATCTCATCGGGCAGGATATGATCGTCGGCGAAGGCCTTGCGGATCAGGAATTTGCCCATGTTGTGGCGGTTCATCTTCAGCTCCGGGTCGATGCTCATGGCGTAGCGCACGAACTTGAGATCGCCGAAGGGCACCCGGGCCTCGAGACCGTTGACCGAGATGCAGCGGTCGGCCCGGAGCACGTCGTAGACGTGGAGCTCACGGATGCGCTTCTCTGCCTCTTCCTGGAAGGCCGCTGCGTCCGGCGCGAAATCCGTATACTTGTAGCCGAACAGCTCGTCGGATATCTCGCCCGTCAGCAGCACCCGGACGTCCGTGTGCTCATGTATCCACTTGCATACCAGATACATGCCGATGCTGGCCCGGATGGTGGTGATGTCCCAGGTGCCCAAGAGCTCCACCACCGTGGGCAAAGCTTCCAGCACGTCCTTCTCACTGATGATGACCTCCGTGTGGTCCGACCCGATATAGTCCGCCACCATGCGGGCGTATTTTAGATCAATGGCGTCCACATCCATGCCGATGGCGAAGGTGCGGATGGGCTTATCCAGCATCCTCTGGGCGATGGCACAGACGAGGGAGGAATCGAGGCCCCCCGAGAGCAGGAAGCCCACTGGCGCGTCCGCATCCAGCCGCTTCTCAACGCCATCCATCAGGAGACGCCGAAGCTTCGGGCAGACCTCCTCCTCTTCCTTCATAGTAAAGTAGCCCACATAGGCCGGATCGGCGTACTGGATGAACTGGCCGTCCACCCAGTAGTGTCCCGGCGGGAAGGGCAGGATGGTGTCGCACAGGCCCAGCAGGTTCTTGGGCTCGCTGGCAAAGGCCCACCCACCGTCCGCCAGTCTTCCATAGTACAGGGGCCGGATGCCGATGGGGTCCCGGGCGGCGATGAGCTGCTGCTTCTGCCCGTCCCACAGGATCAGCGCGAACTCCGCGTCCAGGGTCTTGAACATCTCCACGCCGTATTCGTGATACAGGGGCAGCAGGATCTCGCAGTCGGACTGGCTCTTGAGATCGTATTTCGTCAGCAGCCGCTCTCGGAGGGGCCGGAAGCCGTACAGCTCTCCGTTGCACACAACCGCGTCCTTGCCGAGGTGGAAGGGCTGCATGCCCCGCTCGTCCAGGCCCATGATCGCCAGGCGATGGAAGCCCAGATAGCCGCATGGGATCTCCTCGAACCGGGTCATGTCCGGTCCTCTGGACACGGTGCGGTCAAAGCACGCCTTCAATTTCTCTGCCGGGATTGTTTTGCTGGTAAAAACACAGATAGAACACATAAAAAGCACCTCCGTTCGCTGGTCGGCCATCGTTCTGATATTTCAGGACGAAAGCCGCCGTTCCGTGGTGCCACCTGATTTGCTTCTCTTTTGCGGGCTCCATCAAGCCCTGGCGGTTGTAACGTGTCGCCGCGCACGCCGCTCCTACTGGCTCCTCACGTTCGGTTAGGGCTTGGAAGGGTTCTTCGCCTGAGGACTCATACGGGATTCTCACCGTTGCCCGCTCTCTGAAAATGCCGCCGCATCAGGGTACTTTGCTTCCGCATCGCTTTGTCCTATGAGATTATGGGGGCATGATAGCACCATTTCCAGCGGTTGTCAAGAAATAATATATTATATATTGTTTTTGCCGGAGAGTTGTGTTAAAATAGGCTATTATTATTTCCCGAGCAATGAGACCCGTCCGGAAAACGGAGCATCGCATCCTTGCGATGGAAAGGAAGATACCATGAAACGATTGAAACTGTTGTTGTTTACTTTGCTACTATGCGTGGTCCCGATGAGGGCCGTGCTGGCTGCGGAGGAAGCGGCATCCTCCACCGGGTTCCTGGATATCCTCACCAAGATCAACGACGCCGTCAACGGCGTGGTGTGGGGCTGGCCGGCCATCCTGCTGCTGGCCTTCGTGGGCATGCTGATGACGGTTCTGACCCGGGTGTTCCAGGTCACCCATTTTCGCCATTGGATGAAACGCACCCTGGGCGCCATGAAGGACCGGGGCGTCATGGGCCACACCGCCGACAGAAGCATCTCCCAGTTCCAGTCCCTGTGCACGGCCCTGGCGGCCACGGTGGGCACGGGCAACATCGTGGGCGTAGCTGGCGCCATCCTGATGGGGGGCCCCGGGGCGGTGTTCTGGATGTGGGTCATCGCCTTCTTCGGCATGATGACCAACTACTCCGAAAACGTACTGGGCATCTACTATCGCCGCAAGAACAGCGACGGAGAGTGGTCCGGCGGCGCCATGTACTATCTGCGGGACGGCCTGGGCAGCCGCAGGGGCTGCAAATGGATCGGCAAGATCCTGGCCGCGCTGTTCTCGCTGTTCTGTCTCTTCGCCTCCTTCGGCATCGGCAACATGACCCAGGTCAACGCCATCTCCGGCAACATGCAGGCATCCTTCGGTATCCCCACCTGGGTCACGGGGATCTTCATCATGGTCATGGTAGGTCTGGTGGTGGTCGGTGGTCTCAAGCGCATCGCCGCCGTCACGGAGAAGATCGTGCCCTTCATGGTCATTGCATACATGATTGGATCCTTGGTGATCTTTATCACCAACATCGACAAGATCGGCGCCGTCTTCTCCGCCATCTTCAAAGGCGCCTTCGCGGCCAAAGCGGCCGGCGGCGGCGTCGTGGGCTACGGCATGAAGCTGGCCATCGAACAGGGCTGCAAGCGAGGCGTGTTCTCCAATGAAGCGGGCCTTGGCTCCTCGGTCATGGTCCACTCCAATTCCAACGTGAAGGAACCCGTCATGCAGGGCATGTGGGGCATATTTGAGGTGTTTGCGGATACCATCATCGTCTGCACCATGACCGCCTTTACGGCCCTGTCCTCGGGCCTTATCGACCTTGAAACGGGGCATCTCGTGACCGCGGCCTACAACGGCGTGGAGCTGACCAAGACCAACCTCATCTCCACCGCCTTTGCCATGCAGTTCGGCCGGATCGGCTCCGTATTCATCGCCATATCCATCATGCTTTTCGCCTTTTCCACGGTGCTGGGCTGGTCCCATTACGGCACCAAGGCGGCCGAGTATCTGTTGGGCGAGAAGCGGACCTTCCTCTACCGGATCCTGTTCGTCCTGCTGGTGTTCGGCGGCGCTGTCATGGGGGATAATCTCGCCTGGGACCTGGCCGACACCTTCAACGGCCTCATGATGATCCCCAACCTGATCGGCGTGATCACCCTATCGGGGGTGGTGGTCCGGATCACGAAAAACTACCTGGACCGCCAGCTGCGCGGCGCGGACATCCCCCCGTTCTACTCCGCTTTTCCGGACGTCCAGTCGGAGCAGGAGAAAGGCTGAATCAGATCTGATAATCAGTAAAACCACGAAGCAGGCGCCTTTTAAGCGCCTGCTTCGTGGTTTCAGGAGACGGATCATGATATGTAAAGAGCATCGCCTGCTCATTCCGGAAATTGACAGGATGCGGGATGTCGATTATCTCAAACCATCTTTTGCGCATTGAGTCGCGCATCCAGTTCCTGCTCGCCAAGAAACCCGAGCCGCAAGCAGGCCGTCCGCAGATCCAGCCCTTCCCTGTAGGCCAGTTCCGCTACGGAGGCGGCCTTCTCATAGCCGATCACAGGGTTGAGAGCTGTGACCAGCATGAGCGACCGATCGAGATATTCCTTCATCCGCGTCCTGTCCGCCTTCAGACCATAGATGCAGCGTTCCCGAAAGGAATCCAGGGATTCGGACAGGAGCCTGACCGACTGCAGAAAATTATAGATGCACACCGGAAGATAGACGTTCAACTCCAAATGCCCCTGGGAAGCTGCCAGAGAAACGGCAGCGTCGTTGCCCATGACCTGCACGGCCACCATGCTCAACTGCTCACACTGAGTCGGATTCACCTTCCCGGGCATGATGGATGAGCCTGGCTCCAGAGCCGGTATGCTGATCTCGCTGAACCCGCAGCGGGGACCGGAGGCCAGAAGCCGGATATCGTTGGCCATCTTCATGC
>CADACQ010000031.1 GCA_902786465.1 uncultured Eubacteriales bacterium
CCTGGGGGCCCAGCTGGGCGACTCTGAAACCATCATGTTCTCCGAGGGCAACCTGTTCGTGCGCGTCAACGAGTCCATCCGGGACAAGGACGTGTTCCTAGTCCAGCCCATCGCCCGCCATCCCAACGACGAGTTCACGGAGCTGCTGTTCTGGATCGACGCCTTCAAGCGCTCCTCCGCCAACTCCGTCACCGCCATCATCCCCTACTTCTCCTACGCCAAGGGCGACAAGATGGACGAGCCTCGGGTGTCCATCCGGGCCCGGGTCTGCGCGGACTGCATCGAGGCCGCGGGCGTGGATCGGGTCATCTTCATGGACCTGCACGCCGCTCAGATCCAGGGCTTCTTCAAGAAGCCGGTGGACCATCTGCGGGCCGAGCCCCTGCTCACCGAATACGTGCGCCGCTCGGGCATCGTGGACGATGATCTGGTGGTTGTCTCCCCCGACGCCGGCTCCGCCAAGCGGTCCCGGGACTTCGCCAAGCAGATCGGCTGCCCCGTGGCCATCGGCGACAAGACCCGCACCGACCACACGGAGAACGCCAAGGTCCTGGAGGTCATCGGCGACGTGGGTGGTGGACGACTTCTCCATCTCCGGCGGCACCATGGTGGACATCGCCCGGGGCCTGAAGGAGAAGGGGGCCAAGCGCATCTTCGGCGCCCTGTCCCACAACTGCATGAACGAGAAGGCCCTCTCCCGGTTCGACGAAAGCCCCTACGAGTTCATCGTCACCACGGACACGGTGGAGTGCCCTGAGGCCCGCAAGCATCCCAAGATCAAGATCATCTCCGCCGCGCCCATGTTCGCCCAGGCCGTGAAGATCATCCACGACAAGGCCCCCATGAGCACCCTCTTCGACCATCGCGTCAACAAGCGCATGCTGGACATGAGCTTTGCAGAGCAGCTGACGCTGCTGGGGGACTAAAGCAAACGCCATACAGAAAGGAAGGGTACGCCCCTTCCTTTTTCATTGTCCCGCGCTGATGCGGGATTGTGTTTTGCCGTTCGACATGATATACTTTTTTCATAAAACATTGGGAGGGAAATATGAAAAAAACGTTCTTTATCATGGGTATGGCCGTCAGTCTCGTGATCGTGCTGCTGGGGCTGCTGGTGATCACCGGCGCGATAACGGATAAACCCAGCTTCGCTTCCGACGCACCGTACAGTTACAGCTCCGGCTACGCTTCCTTCGGCGGGGACGCTTACACCTATATGTCCAACAACGCCCAGGAAGCCGCTTCGGCCGCCCGCACCGTGGCCAGCAACCAGCGGGATATTTTCGATCTCATCCAAAAGGCCTCCGGCATCCTGCTGATGGCCCTCGGCCTGCTGGGCTTCTGCCACTTCGGCGCCATGGAGGCCAGCGCGGAGGCCGCCCTCGCCGCTGCCGCCGCCCCCGCCGCGCTGGCGCCCGTTGCGGAAGCGCCAGCCCCGGAAGAGCTGCCCGACATCTGAGGAGAGCTGCATGAGCGAGCGGTTTACGAAGCTCTTTTCCCTGCCCCCGGACCTGTACGCCGAGGGTTCTCCCCTGATCGTCTCGGCGGGAAACCTGCTGAAGGACAACCAGACCGGCCAGGTGCTGGTGCAGCTGAAGATCAAGAACATCTCCCCCAAGACGGTCAAGGCCGCCACGGTGGCGATCCGAGCCCTGGCCACCATGGGCCGCCCCATCGAAGGCGACGCGGCCAAGGAGTATCTGGACCTGTCTGTCCGCCAGGGGGAGGAGTTCGGTCAAAAGGCGGCCATCCCCCTGCCCAACCCCTCTACCCGGGGGGTCACGGTGGCGGTGCAGGAGGTGGTCTTCGCTGACAACAGCGCCTACGAGGGCACGGACGCCCCCTGGGAACCCCTGCCCGCGGCGACGCCCCTGACCCGCACGTTGGAGGACCTGGAGCTGGTCAAGCAGTATGAGCTCACCTTCGGCGGCCCCTGCCAGGTCACGCCCCAGAAGCACAAGGACCTGTGGCGATGCGCTTGCGGTGCCTGGAACCGTGAGGACGCCTGCTACGCCTGCCGAAAGGGTAAAAGCGCTCTGTTCAGCCTGGATCTCGAATCTCTAAAAGCTGACAAAAACGCCCGCCTGGTCTGGGAGAAGGCGGAGCGGGAGGCCATGGAAGCCGCGGAGAAGGCCGCGGCGGAGCAGGCCGCGGCAGAGGCGGCCGCAAGGGCCAAGAAAATGAAGAAACTCCTGGCCATCCTGATCCCCGCCGCAGTCCTATGCCTGGCGGCGATCTTACTGATCACCAAAGTATTCATCCCCAACAGCCATTACAAAAAGGCCATGGCCCTCTTTGATGCGGGGCAATACGAGGAAGCCATCCCCGCCTTCGAAGTCCTGGGCGGCTATAAGGACAGCGCCGCCCAAATCAAAGCCGCAAAGGAAGCAATATCGGAGCAGGAACGGCTTAAGGCAGAGGAAGAGCGCCGTGCCGAAAAAGCTCGAATAGAAGCGGAGAACGCCGCCGCATACGAGAAGGCAGCCGCTTTGCAGGCCGCGGGCCAATACGAGGAAGCCATACAAGTCTTTGCTGCTTTGAACGGCTATCGGGATAGTGCAGCGCAGATCGAAGCTTGTAAAACTGCAATATATGAACCGGACTATACTATCGCGGTGGAGTTATTCAACAAAAAAAAATATGCCCAAGCGGCACGATACTTCTTTGTTCAAAACGGGTTCAAGGACAGCGACAAGTATCTAAAGGAATGTCGCATTAGACTTGGAAAAACAGTATCAGCGGGCCTTGTTCACTCAATAGGTCTGAAGACGGACGGCACGGTGGTAGCGACTGTATATACCGGAGATGCGAAATACTACCTTGGCCAATGGAGCGTGTCCGAGTGGAGAGAGATCGTAGCCGTTTCGGCAGGCAATCAGCACACAGTAGGTCTAAAGGCGGACGGCACGGTGCTAGCATTGGGCCTTAACACACGCAGCCAATGCGACGTGTCTGATTGGAAGGATATCGTGGCTATCGCAGCAGGCCTTTTTCATACGGTGGGTCTAAAGGCAGACGGCACGGTGGTGGCGGTTGGTGAAAACGATGATGGCCGATGTAATGTGTCTGATTGGAAGGATATCGTGGCTATCGCGGCAGGTCAATATCATACGGTGGGTTTGAAAGCGGATGGCACGGTAATGGCAGTCGGCTTAAACAGGAAAGGCCAATGCGACGTGTCCGACTGGACGGACATCGTGGCCATCGCGTCTGGCGACTCCCACACAGTTGGTCTGAAAGCGGACGGCATGGTGGTAGCTGTCGGCCTGGACACCAACGGCAGTTGCAAAGTGTCCGACTGGACGGACATCGTGGCCATCGCAGCAGGCGGTTTTCATACAGTTGGGCTAAAATCAGACGGAACCGTAGTGGCGGTGGGTTGGAACTATGTCGGCCAATGCAAAGTGTCCGATTGGAAGGATATCGTGGCCATCGCGGGAGGTATTTCCCACACGGTGGGCCTGAAGGCAGACGGCACGGTGGTAGCTGTGGGCGATAACGAGTACGGCCAATGCGACGTCTCCAGTTGGCGGAACATCCGCGTGCCGGAACGGTAGGGTTTTTAAGATGTATCGTAGGGGCGATTCACGAATCGCCCGAAAGCGCCCCCGCGGGGGCGCTTGTTTATTGATAGATTTCCATGAGCGTGCCGTCCAGCCAGCCCTGCTCCATAAGTTCGGCCATGGTCCGATAGATGGGATAGCTCTTGAAGAAGGCCAGCATCTCCTGGGCCTGGCGGTCGATCTGGGCCTTCGTTTCGTCGTCCCTTGCCTCCTCCTTGCGGAAGGCCAGCATGCAGATGAGCTTGTCGATGCAGAGGTCCTCCTCCTTCTGTACGTTCTCCAGGCGCTCCTGCCCGGTCTTGATGGCCGCCGCGATCTCATAGAACAAAAAGTTCAATGCCGGTATCTTCGCAAGATAGTATTCCGCCATGGACTGCTCCCCCATGGCGTGGTAGGTCTCCGCCAGGATCCGAAGCGCATCGATCTTCAGCTCGTCGTCCCTGGCGCACATCAGGACCCGTTCGCCGATCTCCACGATCTCTTCGCACCGGGCGCCATCGCCGTTCTGCTCCTGCAAAAACTCCAACAGACAGGTCAGCAGCAGGTCGTTGTTGGGGTATTTCTCCAACGCCTTGCGCAGGAACGCTTCCCCCTTTTGGGGGTCGCCGCCGCACTGTTTCCCGCATTCGGCCACCAGGGCCGTCACCGCCGCATCCACCTGGCTTTGATCGAAATCCAGCAGGCAATCCAGGGAGGTCCCGAAAAAGATGGCCAGCTTGGGCAGCATATCGATGTCTGGGCAGGACGCCCCCGTCTCCCATTTGCTGACCGCCTGCGCGGAGATATGCAGATACTCCGCCAGCTCCTCTTGGGTCACCCGCTTTTCCTTGCGCAGCAGCTTGATCTTCACGCCGATATCCATGTTTTTCTCCTCGTTTCTCTGTTCTTTGAACCGGTTCGATACGAGTATACTCCGCGCCGCCTGAAAAAGCCATATGCAACTATTTGGAAATAATACAACCGCTGGTTGTTTTTTTGAATCGTCGGACTTTTGCATAGGATTATTTTTATGCAGCGAAATGAATGAAATTACATTGGGGTTTTCGGTTGAATTCCGGAGAAAAAGTTGATATGATTTATGTATGAAAAGGATTTGGGCAATACTCATTGGAATGATGTTGCTCCTGGGCTGCGGGAAGGCGACCGCGCCGGCTGTGGAGGCTGCGCCGGGAACGGCGGCCCCCGTCGTGCTGACGGCGGCGCCCACAGCCAGGGCGGAGCAGAAGATCAGCATCGGCGTTTCCGCGGTGGAGACGGCTGTGCCCACGCCGGCGCCTACGCCCGCGCCCACGCCTACGCCGGAACCCACCCCTACGCCGGAGCCTACGCCCACCCCCGGGCCTCTGGCGGGGTTCGTCATCGGCCTCGATCCGGGGCATCAGCGGGTCTACGATCCTGCACCGGAGCCTGTGGCGCCCGGGTCCAAGGAAACCAAGCAAAAGGTGGCCGGCGGCTGCCGGGGCGTGAAGAGCGGCGTGTATGAATATGAGGTGAATCAGAACGTCTCGCTGCTCCTCAGGGACCTGCTGGAGGAAGCCGGGGCCACGGTGGTCCTGACCCACGACACCCTGGATGTGAACATCTCCAACAGCCAGCGGGCCCAGATGTTCAACGACGCCAACGTGGATCTGGGCATCCGCATCCACTGCAACAAGAACAGCAACAGCAAGATCGGCGGGGCCTTCATGCTGGTGCCGACGGAGAACAGGACCAAGTTCTACGAGGATAACGTCCGGGCGGCCAAGACCATCCTGGCGGCCTACTGCGCCGAGACGGGGCTGTCCATGCGCTACAAGGACGGCATCACCTACCGGAGCGACCAGACGGGCTTCAACTGGTGCACCCGGCCCATCATCAACATCGAGATGGGGCATCTGAGCAATCCCCGGGAGGACGCGCTCCTCTCCGACCCCGAATTCCAGGCGAAAATGGCCCGCGGGCTGTTCAACGGCATACTCCAATATTTCCGGCCTGACCTCGTTGCCGCCGCCAACGAATAATACGCAAAGGAGCAACCCTCTATCATGGAATCCCCCATCAGCGTTCGTTCCGAAGTCGGAAAGCTCAAGACCGTGCTGCTGCACCGCCCCGGTGTGGAGCTGGAAAACCTGATGCCCGACTACCTGTCCCATCAGCTCTTCGACGACATCCCGTATCTCGTCTACGCCCAGCAGGAGCACGACACCTTCGCCTGCATCCTGCGCCAGTGCGGCGTGAACGTGATGTATCTCAAGGACCTGCTGTGCGAGGCCGTGAACCGGTGCGGCGTCCGGGAGGAGCTGGTGAACGACTACGTGCGGGAGGCCCACCTCTACGGCTCCTACATGCAGGAGGCCGTGAAGGAGTATCTGCTGGCCCTGCCCACGGACAAGCTGTTCGACGCCATGGCCGGCGGCGTGCGCAAGAGCCAGATCCCCAAGCTCACCAAGTACCACCTGGTGGACTACGCCCAGGAGGACTTCCCCTTCTACGCCGAGTCCATGCCCAACCTGTACTTCACCCGGGACCCCTTCGCGTGCCTGGGCAACGGGGTCATCATCTCCCGCATGGCCAACGAGATCCGGCAGCGGGAGACCCTGTTTGCGGACTACATCTTCCGGTATCACCCCATCTATAAGAACGTGCCCCACTGGTACGAGCGGAGCAAGAACTGGTCCATCGAAGGCGGCGACACCCTGGTGCTCAACGAGCGGACCATGGCCATCGGCATGAGCGAGCGCACCAGCCCCCAGGCCATCGAGGATATGGCCGAGAAGGTGCTGGGCGCCAATATGGGCGTGGAGCAGATTTTGGTGATCGACCTGCCCAAGTTCCGCACGTTCATGCATCTCGACACGGTCATGACCATGGTGGACGTGGACAAGTTCGTGGTGCACCCCAACATCCAGCGGTCCATGCGCTCCTTCCTGCTGACCCGGGGCGACGGGAAGCGGAAGCTGAACATCCAGGAGACCGGGCTCCCCATCGACGAGGCCCTGCGGAAGGTCATGGACCTCGACAAGATCACCCTGATCCGTTGTGGTGGCGCCAGCACCATCGACGCGGCCCGGGAGCAGTGGAACGACGGTGCCAACACCCTGGCCGTGGCCCCCGGCGAGGTCATCACCTACATCCGGAACCACGTGACCAACAGCATCCTGCGGGATCACGGCATCACCGTCCACGAGATCCCCTCCTCCGAGCTCTCTCGAGGCCGCGGCGGCCCCCGGTGCATGAGCATGCCCCTGGTCAGAGACGGCATTTAAGTCTTTCTCTGCACTTTTTTCTCTTCAGTGAAGAGAAAAAAGTGCCAAAAAAGAGAAGCTCAAGTGGATATCATAGGTCTGTTGATACGAAAGCATTTCTTCATAAAGTTCTTTGGGATGCGTCCTTTCTTACAAGAAAGGGCGCATTGCTTTTACTCATTCCTTATTTGTTTTCCGGGATAAGGTTCAAGAGGTCGTCGGTGTTGACCACGTTGGTGTAGGCTTCCGGCACGTCGCCCACGATCACGTTCTCCGCCACGGGAGCCTGGGTGGATACGGTGACGGAGTACGAGCGGCCCGGCAGAACGATGCGGACCGTGCCCGTGAGCTGCAGTGTGATCCTGTGCAGGGTCTGGTTGATGCCCGCGGAGCGAAACTCGCTGTGGAAGGAGGATTGGACCATGCCCACTGGCGTGAACCGGAAGCTGAGCCGGGGCCCCAGCCCCGCCAGCAGGGGCACGCCGCTGAGGGTGCCCAGGGGCACCGACACCCCCTGCTCCCCCAGGTCCTGGATCCGCCGCTGGGCCGCCGCCGCGCAGTCCGCCGCCAGCAGGTTCAGCTTTCCCGCGTCTGCCGTCAGCAACGAGACGTGCCCCTGATTGGACTCACGGGCGCTCAGCAGCTCCCCGGTGGCCGCGCTGCCCAGCACCTCCAGGATGGCTTCGTTCATGGCCCGGGCCGCGGCGCTCTCCACCCGAGCGGACGCGAGGCCCTCCAGCACCGGCCGCAGGCTGGCGTTCACATACCAGAGGGCCCCCGCCGCGGCCAACAGCACCAGCAGCAGCCCCGCCAACGCCTTTCGTTTTCGTCTGTGCATACCCTTCCCTCCCCTCACAGCATATGCGCGGGAGGCGAAAAAAGAAGGAATCTGTCGCCGGCGGGTCCGGCCCAGCCCAAACAATTACAAAGAAATTACATCTATTCCGCATCCTCTTTTTCCCAGGCATGGTATCCTATAGACAGGGAAACGAGAGGAGTTTTTGTATGCAGAACCGCATCCTTTTGGTGGAGGACGACCAGGCCATCGCCGACGCCGTGGCGTTGAACCTGAAGATCGTGGGCTACGACTACGCCCGCTTCGACGACGGGCAGGCCGCCGCCGACAGTTTGGAGTCGGACCACGCCTTCGATCTCGCCCTCCTGGATATCATGCTGCCCGGCATGGACGGGTTCGAGCTGCTGGGCCATATGAAGAAATACGGCATCCCCGTGATCTACATGACCGCCAAGGCCGACGCCGCCTCGGAGATCAAGGGATTGCTGGACGGGGCGGAGGACTACGTGATCAAGCCCTTCGACATGATGGCCCTAATGGTGCGGATGGAGAAGGTGCTCCTGCGGACCGGGCGGCTGAACCGGATCTACCGGGCCGGGGACGTGGAGCTGGACGACTACAAGCACCTGGTCTACAAGGCCGGGGCGCCCGTGGAGGTGAGCCCCCTGGAGTACGCGGTGCTGCTGTACCTCATGAAGCACAAGAACCTAACCGTGAGCCGGGAGCAGCTCTTGAGCGAGGTGTGGGGCTTCGAGTACATGGGCGAAAGCCGGTCCGTGGACGTGAAGATCTCCACCCTGCGGCGGAAGCTGGGCCTCGGCGACGCCATCAAGACCGTGCAAAAGCTGGGCTACAGATTAGAGGATAGATAGATGAAGCTGCGACACAAGATCAGCCTGTTGGCCGGGGCCGTCCTGCTGCTGGTGCTCCTCACCTGCGCCGGGGTGCTGCTCCTGTACGCCCGGAAGACCATCTTAGCTCTGGCGGAGGACCAGGCCAGGGACAAGCAGAGCGCCCTCAGTGCCTCCTTCTCCTCCATGGTCCGGTACTACGCCGTACCGGAGGACAGCGACGCCGCCCGGGAGAGCCTGATCCGGTACTGCTTCACCCGGTTCGCCGACCAGGAGGGTGTGCTCATGCGGGGCGGCGAGACCCTTTGCTCCTCCGTGGCCGTGGACCCCAGCCTCTACGCCCTGCCGGACCGGGAGGACAGCCGGACCGCCGTCTACCGGGGATCGGTGGACGGGCGGCAGCTGCTGATCGTGGCCAGCCTCGAATGGGTCCAGACGGACACCCTCTACGTAGGCCTGGTCCGGGACATCACGGAGGTCTACGACGCCATGGCCCGACTCACCCGGCTGTTCCTTCTCGTGTGCGGCGCCGGGGTGGCCCTGGGCATGGGGCTCCTGTTCCTGGCGGTGAAAAAGAGCACCGCCCCCCTCTCCCGCCTTACCGCCGCCACCGGGGAGATCGCCGCCGGGGCCTATGACAAGCGGGTGACCATTTCCGGCCGGGACGAGGTGAGCGATTTAGGGCAAAGCTTCAACCGGATGGCGGAAGCCGTAGAAAACAAGATTGCAGACCTGACGGAGCAGAACGAGCGCCAGCGGCTGTTCATCGGCGGGGTGAGCCACGAGTTCAAAACGCCCCTGGCCGCGGTGGGCCTCCACGGGGACCTGCTGGAGAACGCCAAATTGAGCGAGGTGGAACGGGAGGATTCCCTGCAGCACATCCGCCGGGCCGGGACCTACATGACGAGCATGACCCAAAGCCTCATGGAGCTGCTGCTCCTCGATCAAGCCGTCGAAACCGAGGAAACGGACCCTGCCGCCCTCCTTTCTATCGTATCGGAAGCCGCCTATGACGGTCTTGCCGCTCGGGGCGTGACGCTGGTCACCGCGTGCCAGGACGCCTCTCCCCTGCCCCTGAACCCCACCCTCATGACCTCCCTGCTGCTGAACCTGGTGGAGAACGCCGCCCGCAGCTATGACCCGGAGGACGAAAACAAAACCGTCACCCTGCGGGCCTGTGGCCGCTGCTTCGAGGTGACCGACCGGGGCCGGGGCATCCCCGCCGAGGCCCAGGAGCACATCTTTGAGCCCTTCTACCGGGTGGACAAGTCCCGCAGCCGCAAGCAGGGGGGCAGCGGCCTGGGCCTGGCCCTGGTCAAGGCCATCGCTGACGCCCACGGGGCCACCCTGTCCCTGGACAGTGCGCCGGGCCGTGGCACCACCTTCCGGGTCCAGTTTTGAGCCACAATTACAGTTTCATTACAATTCCGAAAAGACTTTTAGGGCTGCTTCGTCGTACCCTGGGGGCAGAAAAACGAGAGAGGTGATTTTTATGAAACGAACCCTTGTATTCCTCCTCGCCCTCCTGCTCCTGATTGGCTGTCAAAAAACACCGGAACAGCCCCTGATCGTACCCAAGGACCAGGAGCTGATGCTGGAAAAGGCGGCGGCCACCCAGGCCCCGGCGGAGGCGTATGCGCCCCCCGCCGCCCCGGAGCGATGGGCCTTCGACCATGGGGACGGCAACTTCGTCATCCACGCCGACGCGGACGTGGCGGTGCCTGACGTGCCCCTGCCCACGGTCTGGGTCCGGGCGGAGGGCCTCCCCCAGGAGACGCTGTACCGACTGTTCCGCCTCCTGTCCCAGGGAGAGGAGCTGAAGCTCCCCCACGTGCAGACCAGGGCGGAGATCGAGGAGAGCATCCGGGCCTATACGGAACTGCTGGAACAGGGGCCGGACCAGGACGCCGACATGTCCAAGGAGGAGTACGACGAGGGCCTGCTCCAGGAGCTTGAATACCTGAAGGAGGCATACAAGACCGCGCCGGAAACCTCCCCGGATCGGGTCAGCGACGGCACCTACGAGGTCCAGAAAAGCGGGAAGACCGGCGGCGATATGCTGGTGCTCAGCGCCAGCAACCTGAACCGGGAGATCAGCGCCCGCGCCTTCCCTCAGGCCGATGAGCGCTCCAGCTTCGCCTACTATAGGCACCTTCGGGGCCGGTCCGATTACTCCATGGCCAACGCCCGGCGGATGGAGGCGGCGGCGCTGCAGGACGATCCCCTGTATCAAAAGGCCATGGGTGAGGTCGAAGCCGTGTTGGAGACCATCGGCGATCCCTTCGAGGTGGCCGCCCTGTACCTCATCGACGACGCGGCCTACGGCAACGTGGACGGCATCGTCCACGACGCGGAGCACCGGGCCCTGTGCGTGGACTGCCACCGGCTGGTGAACGGGGCGCCCGCGGCCTACGACGTGTCCGGCGCCGCCCGCAAGGACCCCAAGAGCTACGCCATCCCCTGGCCCGTGGAGAGTTTGCGGCTGGTGGTGGACGAGGAGGGCATCGTGTCCGTCAGCTGGAAGAACATGGTGACGGTGCTGGAGACGGCCCACGTGCGGCTGGAGCTCATGCGCATCCGGGAGCAGAACAACACCGGGGAGCTCAAGGGCCTGCTGGTGCCCGCCTGGGTGTTCTACGGTACCGCGGTGGAAACGGACCGGGAGGATTGGCAGAGCTATGATTCCTACGGCCTTCGGGGCGGCTACGACTACTATCGCGGGGACGAGATACTGCTCTGCCTCAACGCGGTGGACGGCAGCGTCATAGACCCCTTGCTTGGATACTGAGGTGTATATATGCGTAGAATCTGTATTTTTATTATAGCATTTCTGTTGTTATTCACCGCCTGCCAGCCCACGCCATCGGCGCCTATCGTCATCGGGAAGGACAACGAGCAGATGATCGAAAAGGCCAAGGAGACGGCGGAAGCCGAGCAAGTGGGCGGGGATCTATACGAGATCCTGGGAGCGCCCCGGACCTATGTGATGGACCTCAGGAGCGACGCCGCCCGGGTGCATATACAGGGCGAAGCAAAGGTGATCCTGCCCGAGACGGACGCTCTGCCCCTTGCCTATGTGCAGGCGGCGCGGTTCGACCAGGAGACGGTCTATGCCTTCTTCCGGGCCCTGACGAACGGGGTACAGTTGTACGATATCCCCACCGCCACCCCCAAGGCCGTGATCGAAAAGCGCATCCGGGCGGAGCAGCAGAAGTTGGACGAGCTCATCGCCCGACGCGGCGAGGAGGATAGCGAGGTTCGGGTTCTCCGGGACATGATCGAAAGTATGCAGCGGGACTACCTGAGCGCACCCGAGGAGGTCCCTCTTATTCCCAACGACGGGACTTTGAAACCCTACGACAAGACTTTTCTGGGGAAAAACCGGGGCACGGCCACGGCGGTAGACGCCGTCAGCGACCCCTTCGGCGACGACCCCGGACGCTGGTTCGCCGTGAACAACGACGCGGACTACGCGGACGCGGGCAGCTACACCTTCATCGACGAGGCCGGCAACGAGCAGTGCTTCACGCCCCGCAGCGGGTCCAATCTAACGTATGCGGCCAAGAGCGGCAGTATGGTGGGCAGCTACACCTGCTGCACCATCCTGGCGGACGCCACGGAAGCGAGCCTCACCGGGGCGCCTGTGGCCTTCCCCGAGGACTACACCATCCCGGGGTATCTGGAGCCGGAAACCCTACACCTATCCCTCACCCCCAACCAGGCCCGGCGGCAGGCGGAGCAGCTTATGGCGGATTGCAACGTCACGGACATGTTCGTGGACGGGGTGTACCTGATGTCAGACCGTCAGGAGATATACGGGGTGGAGTATTACGACCCAACCGATTTGGACGAGTTGCGGACCCAGCCGGAGCAACAGGCTTACGTCGTGCGCTTTTTGCGGCAGGCGGCGGGGGTGCCCGTGGAAAGCTTTTTCGGCACGAGCCAGGTGATGGTGGACGACAGCGGCTACGGGCCGGAGTGGCAGTACGAGGTGCTAGAGGTGGCTGTGGACGACGGCGGCATCCAGGCGGTGCACTGGACAGGTCCCCTGGCCATAGAGGAGGTGGTTACCGACCACGCTGCCCTGCTGCCCTTCGAGGACGCGCGCTCCATCTTCGAAAAGATGCTGCCCATCGTCTACACCAACGACGGCGTGGACGGGGACTGGGACATCGAGATCAGCGAGGTGCGGCTGTGCCTGTGGCGCATCTTCGACCGCGACTCCTTCACCCGGGGCATCCTGGCCCCCGTCTGGTGCTTCTATGGCACCGTCAACGGCCGCCCGGGCCCAGAATTTCAGCCCCTGCTCATCGTGAACGCCGTGGACGGCAGCGTCATCGACCCCTTGCAGGGCTATTGAGAAAGGAGTGCATATATGCGTAAATACTGCATTATTATTCTAATATTTCTATTGGTATGCACCGGCTGCCAGAAGACGCCGGAGGAGCCCATCGTGGTGGGGAAGGATCAGCAGCAGATGATCGAGAAGGCCCAGGGCGAGACGGTGTATGCCGCCGACGCCCCGGCGGGGGTGGACTGGGCGGCGCGGCTGGGGGCCCCGAAGAGGTATGAGGCCAAGCTCACCAGCGCCGGGGGCCACCTGGTGGTGGACGTGGACGCAACCGTGAGCCTGCCGGAGGTGGAGCTGCCCGTGGTGCGGGTGTCGCCGTATCTATTCACCGACGAGGACGTGCATCGGTACGCCCGGGTCCTGCTGGGAGAGGAGCTAAAGTGCCTGGACCCCTGGAACGAGAACAACCGGACCAAGGCCATGTGGGAGAAGGAGATCATGGCGCTGAAGAACGATCTGGACCACTGGGAGGAGTACGGCAGCGTCATCTGGGACAGCTACGACAGCAAGGCGGATTTTGAAAAGGCCCTGCAGGAAAAGATGGTCCGGGCCGCCAACGCCCCGGAGCGGCCCGAGACCGCCGCCCCCACCTGGACCTGGGAGACCCCCAACGTGTGGACGAAGGACGGGAAGCAGGAGACCAGCGACCGGTATATGACGTTGCTGGTGCTGAACGAGGATAACAGCGAGTCCCTTCTCTCCATCGACCGGGCCTCGGAGTGGGGCCGCTGCGGCCTCCGGTATCTGCGGGACGCGGACAGCAGCCTTCACTTCGACCTCTTCAGCGGCGTCTGGCCCAACGAGCTGTCCCTGACCCGGGAGGGGGCCCAACAGGCGGCGGAGCAGAAGCTGAAGGACATGGGGCTCGATCACCTCCAATGCGCCTACGGTGCCAGCCTGCGGGTCTACCGGGGGGGCGTGATCGTGGAGGGGAACCCCTACGGGGCCTACTGGGCCTTCGTGTTCACGCCGGAGGTGAACGGGGCGCCTATGGGCTTCACCGCCCAGACCGCTGTGGAGCCCAGCGACTATGATCGGGAGTGGCGGTACGAGCAGTGCCGCCTGCTGGTGGACGAGGCGGGCGTGGCGCTCTTAGAATACGACGCCCCCTGCGCCGTGGAGAGGGTCGAGGTGGAAGCGGCCACCCTGCTGCCCTTCTCGAAGATACAGGAGATCTTCGAGAAGATGGTGCTGATCGTGAACAACAACGCGGACGTGAACGGCTCCGACCAGCGCTACATCGTGACCGAGGTCCGGCTGAGCCTGGTGAGCGTTCCGGAGCAGAACGGGGACGGCGGGCTCCTGGTGCCCTGCTGGGACTTTTTGGGGTATCCCGCCGAGACCGGGGGCTATCCGCCCCTGTGGCGGACGCTGGGCCTGCAGCCCCTTGGGGCCTACTGCCATCTGACCGTCAACGCCATCGACGGCAGCATCATCCAGAGACAATGAATAAAAAGCGGAGAGTCCGGCAAGGCTCTCCGCTTTTCTGTTTATATCGATTTATCCCAGCCAGTTGGTCTGCTCCACGATGAACATGTTGCAGCGGCGGGTCAGGCGCAGGTCCTCCTTGGTGAGGAGCAGGGATTCCGTCAGCTCCTCGTTCTCCGGCAGGATGGATGCGGAGACGATGCACTTGGCCGACGCGGGGAGGAGCATCCTTGAGGAGATGCCGGAGAGGAGGCCGGTGCTTTCGCTGGGCCGGTCCAAGGAGCGCATGACGCAGAGGAAGGCGTGCTCCACCCCGTTGGACTGGTTCTCCAGCAGGTAGTTGGTGACGAAGTCGTGCTTCTGCCGCCGGCCGTAGTAGAGGGCCCGGCATCGCTGGGGCTCCGTGAAGGAGGGGATATCGTAAAAGAGGGTCACGGCGTCGTCCCCCTCGTCCTTCCCGGAGACCAGGAGGCTTCGGACGATGCGGCTGGCCCGGCCGTCGTAGAGGTACATGTAGCGGCGCTCCCCCATGAGCCGGGGCTCCCCCTTCTCCCTCTTCTCCGGCAGCAGGGACACCATCAGCTGGAAGGGGCTCACCCTCAGGGCCGCCGCGATCTCGTACAGGGTATCGAGATCCAGGGCGATGGCCCCCTGCTCGTATTTGCCCACGGTGGCCTTGCTCTTGTTGATCTTTTCCGCCAGCTCCGATAGGGTCATCCGATTGGCCCGGCGGTAGATGCGAATATTTTCCCCCACGCGCATGCCCAATTCACTCATGTAAATACTCCTTCCTCTCTCAAACGGCCAGGGTCGCTTGCTACATCCAGTATATCGCTGAAAAATGGTATTGTAAAGAGACAAAGCGGTATAAAATCTCTTTTCGATACGTTTTGGGACGTTTGCGCGGGGGTGCCCTTTGCGAATATACTAAGGATGCACATTTGGACACATCTTAGGGAGGTGGCCCATGAACGACAAGCTTTCCTTCGGCAAGGTATTCGTCCTCGGTTTCGCCCTGTTCGCCATGTTCTTCGGCGCGGGCAATCTGATCTTTCCCCCGGCGCTGGGCATCGTCACCGGCACCAACTGGATGATCAGCTTCCTGGTGTACATCCTGGCGGACGCGGGTCTGGCCATTTTGGCGCTCCTCGCCTTCTTCCGCTGTCAGGAGGGCTTCCAGAACAGCATCTCCATCCAGCTGGACAAGACCACCTCCTTTCTGCTGATTCTCTTCAACACCCTCTGTATCGGTCCCTTCATCGCCATCCCCCGGACCGCCGCCACCACCTTTGACATCGCCGTGAAGCCCCTTTTGGGCGCGTCCTTCCCCGGCTGGTCCTCCTGGGTCGCCGGCGGCATCTATTTCGGCCTGGTGCTGATCCTGTGCCTCCGCCCCGGCAAGGTGGTGGACATCATCGGCAAGGTCCTCTCCCCCACCATGTTCGTGGCGCTGCTGGTGCTCATCGGCATCGGCATCGTTCGGCCTTTGGGCAAGGTGGCCCCCGGCTCCTCCACCATGGCGGCGGTGAAGCTGGGCCTTGAGTCCGGGTACCAGACCATGGACATGCTGGGCGCGCTGCTCTTTGCCGTGGTCACGCTGTCCTCCGTGCGGCAGGCAGGCATCACCAGCCCCAAGAAGCAGTTTCGGCTGGTGGCCCTGGCGGGGCTGGTAGCGGCCTTCGCTTTGTTCGTGGTCTACGGCGGGCTCACGTATCTGGGCGCTTCCATCTCCGGGGAGCGGGGTCTGGCCGCCAATGCCCTCAACGATCGGGCGGGGCTGCTGGTGCTCATCGTCCGGCGGCTCGTGGGACCGGCGGGAACGCTGCTTCTGGGCTTCATCGTGACGGCGGCCTGCCTCACCACGTCCATCGGCCTTGCCTCCTCCTGCTCCCAGAACATCGAGGAGCTGACGAAGGGCAAGCTCCCTTATCGGCCCGTGCTCATCGGCATGATCCTCTTCAGCTACGTGGTTTCCAACCTGGGCACCACCGCCATTTTGAACATCGCGGGGCCCATCCTGAACGTGATCTTCCCCGTGTTCATCATGCTGGTGATCCTCTCCTTCCTGCCCAAGCGCATCAACCAGGAGACCTACAGCGCCCCTTACGGCGCCCTGTGCGCCTTCATCGTCACGGTACTGACGGAGATCGGCGGCTTCATCCCGGCTTTGAAGCTGTTCATGACCCGGCTGCCCCTGGCTTCCGTGGGTCTCGGCTGGCTGATCCCCTCCCTGATCGCCGCGGCCATCGGCGCTTTCGTGGGCGCTTTCGTGCCCCGGAAGCATCGGTCCTTCCACAAGGAGAAGAAATAATATACTGCCTCCGCCCCCGGCGGGGGCATTGTTGTACGATGGAAGCAGTGATATACTGAACCCATAGAAAATGTGAAAGGAAGGCAAGCAAATGACCCAGAAGATGATGGATGCCATCGTGAAGCCCATCGCGGGCGTCGGTTTGGAGCTTCGGCAGGTGCCCGTGCCCGTGCCCGGCCCCGGCGAGGTGCTCATCAAGATCCATAAGACCGCCATCTGCGGCACGGACGTGCATATCTACGACTGGACCCCCTGGTCCGCGGAGCATGTGAAGCCCCCCATGGTCATCGGCCACGAGTACGTGGGCGAGATCGCGGAGCTGGGCGCCGGCGTCACCGGCCTTGAAGTGGGCATGCGGGTCAGCGGCGAAGGCCACATCACCTGCGGCCACTGCCGCAACTGCCACACCGGCAACATCCAGTGGTGCAAGAACACCCACAGCGTGGGCGTGGATCGGGACGGCGCCTTCGCGGAGTACGTGTGCATCCCCGCCAGCAACGTCATCATCATCGACCCCAAACTGGATGAGGACGTGGTCTCCTTCTTCGACGCCTTCGGCAACGCCACCCACACGGCCCTCATGTTCAACCTGGTGGGCGAGGACGTGCTCATCACCGGCGCTGGCCCCATCGGCGTCATCGCCGTGGGCATCTGCAAGTACGCGGGCGCCCGGCGGGTGGTCATCACGGACATGAATGAGTATCGGCTGGACCTGGCCCGCAAGATGGGCGCGGATGCGGCCGTGAACATCGGCAATGAGAATTTGGAGGAGGTCATGCACCAGCAGGGGCTGGTGGAGGGCTTCGACGTGGGCCTTGAAATGTCCGGCAGCGGCGCGGCTTTGAAGCAGATGCTGTCCGTCATGCGCAACGGCGGCAAGATCTCCCTGCTGGGCCTCGGGAACGGACCCATCAATCTCGATATGAACCTGATCATCGGCAAGGGGCTGACCCTCCAGGGCATCTACGGCCGGAAGATGGACAACTGGCACCAGATGAGCTACATGGTCCAGGGCGGCCTGGACCTGACGCCGGTCATCACCCACCGGTTCCACTACACCGACTTTGAAAAGGGCTTCGCGGCCATGCACTCCGGCAACTCCGGAAA
>CADACQ010000032.1 GCA_902786465.1 uncultured Eubacteriales bacterium
ATCCTGTTCGCGGTGGTGGTGGCCAACATGGAGAGCAATCGGATCGTGGGCATCATCGGCTGCGTAGCCCTCCTCGCCTACATCTTCCTGCCCTCCTTCGCCAGCCTCCCCGCCATCGTGCTGACCATCCTGGTGGTGCTGGGGCTCCTCGCTACGGCGGGCGGCACCCTCTTCAAGGGCGCCAAGATGAACCCCGGCGTGTTCATGGAAGCCATGGCCAACGGCGGCAAGAGCTGCATCTCCATCATCGCGGCCTGCGGCATCGCGGGCTGCGTGGCGGGCTGCATCGCCATGACCGGCCTCGCCTCCCAGATCATCTCCTTCATCATCCGCATCGCGGGCAACCACCTGATCGTCGCCCTGTTCTTCACCATGCTCTGCTGCATCGTGCTGGGCATGGGCGTGCCCACCACGGCCAACTACTGCATCATGGCCTCCACCTGCGCCCCCATCCTCATCAAGATGGGCGTGCCCACCATCGCGGCCCACCCCGCCGGTGGCCCTGGCTGCCTATGCGGGCTCGGCCATCGCCAAGTCCGATCCCATGAAGACGGGCGTCAACGCCACGCGGCTCGCCATCGCGGCGTTCATCGTGCCCTACGTGTTCGCCATGGATCCCACCATGATGTTCGTGGGCGTGGAGCACTGGTATCAGGTGGCGCTGATCTGCCTGACCTCCGTCATCGGCATCTACGGCGTGGCCTCGGGTCTTGCGGGCTTCACGTACACGGAGATGCCCTGGTACATGCGGATCGCGGCCATCGCGGGCGGCTTGCTGCTCCTCGCTCCGTCCACCTGGACGGACATCGCGGGCCTCGCCATCGTGGCGGCGGTCATCGCCTTCCAGTACCTGCTGTCCAAGAAAAAGAAAGCCGCAGCGGCGTAAATCGACAAACAAAAAGAGCTGGGAAACCAGCTCTTTTTTGTGTTCCGAAAAAGCCACCCTCGCGGGTGGCGCATGGTTTACATTTCCAGGTTGGCCGCCGTCCGAGGGAAGGGGCCCACGTCCCGGATGTTGGTCATGCCGGTGACGTACATGACGATCCGATCAAGGCCCAGGCCGAAGCCCGCGTGTTCCACGCCGCCGTAGCGCCTGAGGTCCAGATACCACTGGTATTCGGTCATGTCCATGCCCAGCTTGTCGCACTTAGCTTTGAGGACGTCGTACCGCTCCTCACGCTGGCTGCCGCCCACGATCTCGCCCACGCCGGGGACCAGCAGGTCCGCCGCCGCCACGGTCTTGCCGTCGTCGTTCTCCCGCATGTAGAAGGCCTTGATCTCCTTGGGATAGTTGGTGACGAAGATGGGCTTGTTGAACACCTTCTCGGTGAGGTAGCGCTCGTGCTCGGACTGCAGGTCCGTGCCCCATTCCACCGGGTACTCGAATTCTACGCCGGACTTCTGCAGGATCTCCACGGCCTCGGTGTAGCTGACCCGGCCGAAGTCGTTGTCCACCACGTTGTGGAGGCGATCGAGGAGCCCTTTATCGATGAACTTGTTGAAGAACTGCATCTCGTCGGGGCAGCGGTCCATGACGGTGCGGATGATGTACTTCACCATGGCCTCGGCCACCTCCATGTCGCCCTCGAGATCGCAGAAAGCCATCTCGGGCTCGATCATCCAGAACTCCGCCGCGTGCCGGGGGGTGAAGCTGTACTCCGCCCTGAAGGTGGGGCCGAAGGTGTAGATGTCCCTAAACGCCATGGCGAAGGCTTCGCCGTAGAGCTGGCCAGTGCCGGAGAGGTGCACAGGCTTCTTGAAGAAGTCCTTGGAGTAGTCCACCTTGCCGTCCTCGGTGCGGGGCAGCTTTTCAAGGTCCAGGGTTGTTACCTGGAACATTTCGCCCCGGCCCTCGCAGTCGGCGTTGGTCAGGATGGGCGTGTGGACGTAGACGAAGCCCCTATCCTGGAAGAACTCGTGGATGGCCGCGCTGACCACGGACCGGACCCTAAACACCGCCTCGAAGGTGTTGGTCCGGGGCCGCAGGGTCTGCTGGGTGCGGAGGTACTCCAGGGTATGCCGCTTCTTCTGCATGGGATAGTCCGGGGGGCACTCGCCCAGGATGGTGATCTTGTCCGCCTTCACCTCGAAGGGCTGGGGCGCGTCGGGGGTCATGACCAGCTCCCCGTCCACCTGGATGGAGCAGCCGGTGGAAAGGCCCTTCCCCAGGTCCCGCTCATCGTTCTCGAAGACCACCTGGATGGGTTTGAAGCAGGTGCCGTCGTTGAGCTCGATAAAGCCCATGGCCTTGCCCTGCCGCACGGTGCGGACCCAGCCGCCCACGGTGATCTTGCCGGCGTGGGCCTCGGGGGCCCGTTGTATGTCACGGAGTTTCAGCATAGCGTTGTCCTCTTGTTTCACAAAATATTCTCCTTAGTATACCACGAATTTTTCAGTGTGCAATGGTAAATTCGTCTATATCGTGGTATACTGTTGCTATCAAGAGGGAAGGAGGCTTTTTCCATGCAGATCTTAGGCGTCTACGTCCGCTATGAGACGGTCATGTTGGCCCTGATCGTGGTCTTTATCCTGAGCCTCATCGCCCAGGGCAAGGTGAAGCGGGTCTTCAAGCGCTACAACACCGTCCCCGCCGCCCGCAACATCCCGGCGTACCAGGCGGCCCAGGAGATGCTGCTGGACAACGGCAGCGCCGTGACGGTCCACCCCGTCCAGGGGACGCTGACCGATCATTACGACCCCCGGAACGACACGGTGGGCCTGTCTACGGAGGTCTACAACTCCTCCTCCGTGGCGGCTCTCGCTATCGCGGCCCACGAGATCGGCCACGTGCTCCAGTACCAGGAGAACTACGCGCCCATCCGCTGGCGCACAGCCGTGCTGCCCGTGGCCAATATCGGCGCTACCTTCGGCCCCTACATGATCCTGATCGGCCTGTTCATGAACATGTACCCCCTGGCCGTCATCGGCCTCGCCCTCTACGGGGCCATGTTCCTCTTCCAGCTGGTGACCCTGCCCGTGGAGTTCAACGCCAGCCAGCGGGGTCTGGAGCTTCTCGATCGGGGCGGATACATCGACTACGCCAACCGCAACGACGCCAGAAAGGTCCTGAGCGCCGCCGCCTGGACCTACGTGCTGGCCGCCCTCGGCTCCCTCCTCTCCTTCCTCCGGTTCTTCATGCTGGTGAACGGGAACCGCAGAAGGAATTAAAATCCGCACGACAAAAAAGCAGCCCCGCGGGGCTGCTTTTTATGTGTTTTTCGACGGGCAGAATTATTCGGCGATCTCCAGGGCTACCTGGATCATGTCGTGGAAGGCGTTCTGCCGCTGCTCGGGGGTGGTGGCTTCGCCGCCGGCGATCAAGTCCGAGATGGTGCAGATGCACAGGGCCTTCTTGCCCGCCCGGGCCGCGTTCATATACAGGGCGCCGGATTCCATCTCCGCCGCCAGCACGCCCATCTTGGTCCAGGCGCCGGTGTCCGTGGCGTCGTTGTAGAAGTTGTCGGAGGAAAGCAGGTTCCCCACCTTGTAGCGGAGGCCCCGCTTCTCGCACTCGTCCACGGCTTTGCGGCAGAGGTCGAAGTCCGCGATGGCGGAGTAGGTGCCGGGCAGGGCGTACTGGGCCACGAAGTTGCTGTTGTAGCAGGCGCCCTGGCCGATAACGATGTCGAACAGCTTGAGATCCGGGTGTATGCCGCCGGCGGAGCCCACGCGGATGATGCTCTCCACGCCGAAGAAGTTGTAGAGCTCATAGGAATAGATGCCGATGGCGGGCATGCCCATGCCGCTGGCCATGACGGACACCCGCTTGCCCTTGTAGTAGCCGGTGTAGCCCTGGACGCCCCGGATGTTGCGTCGGTGAAGTAGGTCTCTGCGATCATCTTCGCCCGCAGGGGGTCGCCGGGCATGAGCACGGTCTTGGCGAAATCCTCCGGCGCGCAGCCGATATGGGGCGTGAGATTCAGTTGCTTCATGGCGTATTTCCTCCCAATATTTTTTTATATTGTATCACAGAAACTATCCCGTTGACAACCGGGTATTCATCCTTCTTCCAGGCCTTTGGGGCTCCCGTCAGAGCCGCTTTTCCAGCTCGTAGGCCCTGTGGCCCTTGGGGTAGTCTTCGAGCTCGCCCCGGCTCGAGCTTCAGGAAAACCGGGCGGTGAGGACCCGGCTGGCGCCGTAATCATCCAGCCAGGCCGCCTCCCGGGACATTAGATCGCCTGCGGCGTCGTACCAGCCCAGGAACCCATGGCCCTCCTGGGGGTAGGCGTAGTAGGTCTGCCGCCATTCTCCGGTCTCCTTCCACTGGGCGTTGTAGACCGGGTTGAACTGCAGGCCCACCGTCCCCGGGCCCTCGGCGATCAGCTCCAGCGGCAGCCGTTCCTCCCGCTGGGGTGCCAGGGACCGGATGCGCTTCAACGGGTTTCCCGTAGCGTTCAGATGCCGCAGCAGCGGGTTGCCGGTGGTATCCAGCGCCTCGATGCGGTTGTTGTGGCAATAGAAGTATTTGAGCTTCGGGCAGCCGCTCAGGTCGATTTCGGAGAACTCGTTGTCGTTGATGTACAGCTCCACCAGCTCGTGGCAGTTTCTCACGTCCAGGGACGAAAGCCGGTTCTTTCCGGCGTCGATGCCCTTGCAGGAGATGAGGTCCCTCACGTCCAGGGACGAGATCCGATTATCCTGTATGCCCAGGATCGTCAGCGACGCATCGCCGCTCACGTCGACGGAATCTATCTCGTTGTGATACACGTCCACGAAGAGCAGATCCCCGCAGCCGGAAAGATCCAGATGCCCGGTGAGGCCGCAATTTCTGAGGTAGATCTCGAAGCTCTGCAGGGGGTAGATGTCCTCGTTGAAGATGTGGATCCCGAAGCCGATCAGCTTCCCGTCCACGACGACGACGCCGTCGCGGCTGCCTGCCGCCGGGTCCGCGTCCTCATAGCTCTTGGTCTTGTCCGTGGTGGCCACCCTGCGGATCACGCGCTGGTTCCGTTCGATCTTTTCCCGGTTGGTGCATCCGTCCGGGCCCCTCTGATCCAGGAACGCCCTCATCTGCTCCGTCTGAACGGGCAGCGGCCTGTTCCTGCCTTCCCCAAACTCCATTTGAATTCCCTCCCCAATGCCGATCTAATATATCCATAGTATCACGACTGCGGGCCCGGCGCAACGAAAAAGCGCAGCCACCGGAAAAGGAGCTGCGCTATGCAATATGGAGTGATCGTTGTAGCCCTCTCGGCATCTTAGCGCCGACTCGCCCTCTTCGCCTCGAGACGCTTTTCCAGGTGGTAGCCCAGCCGCTCCCAGCGAAACCGCTTGGCCAGCTGCAGCGGCACTTCCGACACCAGCACGCCGGTGGGGATGTCCACCACCACGTGTTGCTTCACGAACAGGATCGAGCAGCACACCAGCAGCAAGAAGACGAAGTTGAATCGGCGATACCACAGGGGGATGCCCTCCGTGTCCCAGATGGCCCGCCAGCAATAGTAGCTGCACACCACGTGGAGGGAGGGGCACAGGTTGTTGGGCTGGTCGCAGGCGTAAATCACCCGGGTGAGCCAGGGAAAGAACCCGCTGCCCGTGACCTCCGGGCGCTGGATGGCTCCGGGCACCAGCAAAAAGGTAGCGCCCGTCAGCACCAGCGTCAGGAAATAGGCGGCGCAGTTCCGGTACACGTGCTCCTTCCGCTGCCGGAAGAGCAGGAAGAAGGTCACCACCCAGGAGACGAAGGACAGCACGTAGATGGACACCCATCCGGGCCGGAAGGGGATCATCCCGTCGATGGGGAGCGTGAGATCCATCGTCTTCATATACATCAGGGGGATGCGGGTGGCCCAGAACACCAGGCATTGAAACAGAACCAAAAAGATGAGCCAGGCCCAGCTATAGTCGGGCAGCAGGCTCCGTATCCAATTGAACGCTTTCTTGAACATCCCTTTCCCTCCAGACAAGAATGTATTGTATCACAACGATACGAGGGATTCAAGAAAGGAAAGGTGAAGAAACAGTGGCGAAACCGACGCGGCTGTGGTAGAATGGGCCCATCGAAACATCGGGAGGATTTGCCATGCGTCATATCATCGAAAACAGCTTTGAAAACCAGGTAAAGGACCTGCAGGAACTGATCCGGATCCCCTCCGTGTCCCGGGGCGAGCCCAGGGAAGGCATGCCCTACGGGGAGCACGTGTTCAACGCATTGCGGAAAGCCCAGGACATCGCCCGCAAGCTGGGCTTTGAGAAGGTATGGGACGTGGAGGCCCGTTGCGGCGTGGTGGAGTACGGCGAGGGCGACGAGATCGTGGCCGTCATGGCCCATCTGGACGTGGTGCCCGAGGGCACGGGCTGGCAGTATCCCCCTTACGGCGCCGAGATCCACGACGGGGCCATGTACGGCCGGGGCACGGCGGACGACAAGGGTGCGGCGGTGTCCGCCCTCTATGCCCTCTACGCCCTGAAGGAGAGCGGCGCCAAGATGAAGCGCCGGGTCCGCATCCTCCTGGGCTGCGACGAGGAGCGGGGCTCCACGGGCATGCAGCGATACAAGGAGGTGGAGGGCGAGCCCACCATGGCCTTCACCCCCGACGCCACCTACCCCGTGGTCAACAGCGAGATGAACATCTCCCACATGTTCTTCGAGAAGAAATACCCCTGTACCGTCCGGGCCAAGGTGGGCACCGCCGGCAACGTGATCCCCGGCGAGGCCGCCAGTGAGGTCCCGGCCCTGCGTATGCTGGGCAAGGAGGGCCACGCCTCCATGCCGGACCACGCGGACAACGCCCTCATGAAGCTTCTGCGGGCCATCGCGGACAGCGACGTGCCCCCCGCGGACAAGGAGACCTTCGGCGCCCTTTGCGACCTGTTCTGCGGCTATAACCACGGCGAGGGCCTGGGCGTGGACTTCACCGACGCCTCCGGGCGGCTGACTCTGGCCCCCACCATCCTCGTCGCCGACGAGACCGGGGTCACCCTGGGCTTCGACACCCGCTACCCCGCCTCCATGACCTTTGCCGAGCTCACCGGCCCCATCGACGAGCGGATGGCCGCCGCGGGTTTCACCGTCAAGGAGCGGTCCAACTCCCTGGGCCACTACATCGCTCCCGAGACCGAGCTGGTCAGCACCCTCATGGACGTGTACGGCGAGCTTTCTGGCGACAGGGCTGCCAAGCCCATCTCCATCGGCGGCGGCACCTACGCCCGGGAGTTCCAGAACGCCGTGGCCGTGGGCGTCACCCGCCCCGATCGGCCGGACCTGTGCCATATCGCCAACGAGAACATCCTTCTCAGCGAGATGAAATTCAACACCCTGTTCATGGCCGAATGCTTGAAACGGCTGGCAGCGGAGTAAGACAGCAGCGTGTGCAGCGTCCGGAGCGATCCGGGCGCTTTCGTTTGGAAAATGTTGGAAAGCTTAGGAGAAAATTCATTTGGATGTTGCAGTTTTCCCGCAGTTTGTTTACGAGCCGTTAACAAAAAAGGGGCCTGATTTCGCTACAATAGGGGGTAAGAAAAGGGAAAGGACACGGCTATGAAGAAGCGAGCGCAGCAAAAGAAAGGACGGGATCGGACCACCGTGGTGTTGGTTTGGCTCCTGGCCATTTTGGTGCTGGGGCTCATCGTGGCCGGAGGCCTCTACGCCCGGGAGTATCTGCATCGGTCCTTCCTGGCGGTGGCGGTGGAACAGCCGGACCCGGGCCGGAACGAGCACGTGGTCCAGGTGACCCCCAGTCCCGAGACCCGGGACAGGACCGCCGCGCCGATGGAGGCGACGCCGGTGCCCACGCCGGTGCCCACACCGGTGCCAACGCCGGTGCCCACGGCCGTGCCCACGCCCACGCCCACCCTGAACCCCCTGAACGGGGACGTGATCGGCACGGGCATGCGCGCCCCCATCGTGCTGGACATCCAGATCCGGCTCATGAGCCTCGAATACCTGGACTTCGAACAGCCGGAGGACGTGTATGGAGCCGGCGTAGCCACCGCCATGGCCCTGTTCCAGCGCCGGAACGGGCTGCCGGAGACGGGGCTTTGCGACGAGGAGACCTTTTTGAAGCTGAACGACGAGAACGCCGCGCTCTACGCCGTGCTTCCCGGAGACAAGGGGGCCGAGGTCAAGAGCATCCAGGAGCGGCTCATCGAGCTCGGGTATCTGATGATCGCGGCGGACGGCGTCTATGGAGACGAAACGGCCCTGGCCGTGGATCGGTTCCGCGTGCTGAACAAGTTGGGCAGCGGCACGTCGGTGGATTCCACCGTGCTGGAGACCCTCTTTGGAGACGAGCCCGTGGCCAACACGTTGAAGATCGGGGACAAGTCCGATCAGATCCTGGCCTGGCAGCAGAGGCTGCTGGATCTGGGGTACCTGTGCATGAAGCCCGACGGGATCTACGGCAAGCTGACGGCCCAGGCGGTGAAGCGGTTCCAGGAGGACAACGGGCTGGTGGCCGATGGGAATCTGGGCATAGGGACGCTGACGCTCCTCAACGGCGACGAAGTGTCCGCCCACGCCTTCCAGGAGGGCGACAGAGGGAACGACGTGCTGGCCTTCCAGCGGCTGCTGGTCAAGTACGGATACTTGAGATCCAACCAGGCCACGGGGAACTTCAGGGAAGTGACCCGGAAAGCTGTGGAGGAGTTCCAGCGCTGCAACGGCCTCACCGTGGACGGCAAGATGGGTCCGGAGACCCTGAAAAAGCTGCTGTCCGATGGGGCGAAGGCGGCGGCCACGGCCACGCCGAAACCTACGGTGAAGGCGACGCCCAAGATCACGCCCAAGAAAACGGCGAAGGCCACGCCCAAAACCACCCCCGAGGTCACGGCGAAGACCACGCCGAAGGCTACCGACGCCCCGGTCACAGACGCGGGCGGCACGGAGCCGACCGCCGGGACGGAGCCTACGCCCCAGGCGCCCGAGCCTACGCCCCAGGCGCCCGAACCCACCCCCGGCGACGAGCCCGAGGAGACGGCTGCGCCTACGGAAAAGCCCACGGCCGCGCCCACGGTCAAGCCCACGGAACGGCCCGCCGGCAACTACGGCTCGGGCGTGGAGGGCCTGATCGCCGCCGCGGAGAGCCGGCTGGGCTGCCCCTACGTCCGGGGCGCCAAGGGGCCCGGCAGCTTCGACTGCTCCGGCTTTGTCTACTGGTGCTTGAAGCAGGCGGGGGTGAACGTAAGCTACATGACCAGCGTCCGATGGCGGACCTGCTCCCGATTCACCCGGATCACCGATATGAACGCCTTGCAGCGGGGCGATATCCTGGTGTTCTCCGGCAGCAGTGAGTCCACGGGCCATGTGGGCATCTACATGGGCGGCGGCCGGATGATCGACGCGGGCAGCTCCGCCGGGTGCGTGGTGATCCGCAGCAGCATCTACACCAACTACTGGAAGGGTCACTTCCTGATGGCCTACCGGATATGGTGATTTCAGTCTGCCGAACCCTGAGGATTCGCCAGACTGAGGCTCCGCCTTCGCTTCGCTTCCAGGTCCCGCCTATAAACCTTCGGTTTACCGGGCGGCGGGCCCTGCGAGGAGTGAGATTCACCGCACATGTCGCTGAATCTCACATATTGAAAGCATCATATCAAAAAAAGACGAGGAAAACCTCGTCTTTTTTTGAGTTTGCTTCTATATCTCCGCGTTCTTCTTCCACACGGCCCGTGAGAGGAGTACCAGCCCCAGGGCCATGACTACCAGGCACCCCTCCACCGCCGCCGCGGGCAGGTGGGCAGCCAGGATCACCAGGATCCCGTCGAGAGCCGCGTGGAGGAGGATGGCCAGCGGGAACAGCCAGCCCTTGCCGGGCTTCTTCACCGCAAAGAAGACCAGCACCGACAGGCAGATGTGGGTCGTGATGGCCACGGCCCGCTCCACGATGGCCAGGAGATAGGTCCAGGGGGCGGTGGCGATCAGGGAATCGAAGACGGCCTTCAGCTGCTCCGCCGCCTCGCCGGTGGCGGTGGCCGTCAGCAGGTCCGCCTGCCCGGCGTTGATGAGCACCGAGATGACGATGTTGCCGATGTAGGTAAGGCCCACAATCAGTATGGCCTCGATGCCGCCGTGACCCGCCCCGTACATGAGGGCGTTGCGGTCGTTCCCCAGCTTCTTCTTCAGCACGGTCTTGAAAGCCAAAAACCGGCCGGTCTCCTCGAAGACGCCGGCGGCCAGGCCTCCGTAGAGGGCGTAGAGCAGGGTGTTCCCCAGGATCGTCTGCCCCACGGGCAGCGCCTTCAGCACCAGCTGATGCATGAGAGACTCCAGGATCAGGGCGAAGATCACGAACACGGCGCAGCCGACGAAGAAGGGCAGTATGTCCGCGCCCTTTTTCCGATAATAGATCAGCAGCAGGACCGGCATGGCGAAGCAGAACAGCGCCGCCAAGGCCATGAGCGCCATGGATAGAGCAGGAACAATCACAGCCGCACCGCCCCTTCCTTGGGCCCGACGATCTTCACTGCCGTGCCGTAGGCCAACACCTCGGCGGCGCCCTGCATGACCTGGGCGGAGCCGTAGCGGATGCCGACGATTGCGTCGGCGTCCAGGGCCTTGGCCTCGTCCACCATGCGCTTCACGGCGATCTGCCGGGCCTCGTTGAGCATCTCGGTGTAACTGACGATCTCGCCGCCCACCAGGGTCTTCAGGCCCGCCATAAAGTCCTTGCCGAAGTGCTTGGTCTGCACCACGGCCCCCTTCACCATGCCGAGAGCCTCGATCTGTTGGCCGGGAATACAATCAATACTGAGCAGCTTCATCTTCTTCTCCTCCTTTGATTTCTTTGATCCGTTGAATGAGTACAGTCACGATACAGATAATGACGATCACGGGTACAGCGATCATTAACAGCAGGATGCCGATGGGCAGGGGCGACTGACCGTTGGCCCAGATTATCCCCACGAGAGCCGGCAGGATCAGGGCGATGATGATCGCCGCGCCGATGATCGCGCCCGTGGCTTTCTTGCGGTGCACGTCCCGCTTCGACACGTCCATAAAGCTCTGTCCCTCCTTCTCCAACCGTTCGATACGCTCCAGGCACTCCTCCGCGTCCAGTCCCTCCATGGTCAGGCCCGGTCGGCTCAACAGCTCTTTCGTCATGCCCTCCATGGCGGAGAGGCTCTCCCGCTGCCGATCGAATTCCCGAAGCTGCCGGGTGAGGCAGGCCTCCAGGGAGCCTTCGCCCTTCAAGACGGCCCGGATGTCCTCGATGGGCACGGCCAGCTTTCTAAGGAGCTTGATCTCTTTCAATCGCAGCACGTCCTCCCGCCCGTACTCCCGGTAGCCGTTCTCGGCCCGGCCGGGGGAGAGGAGCCCCTGCTCCTCGTAGAAGCGGATGTTCTTCTTGCTGATGCCCACCAGCTCCTCCACCTGTTGTATCTTCATGGCCGCTTCCGTCCTTTCACCTCTTGTATACAGCTTCCACCAGGGGGAAAGTCAAGTGTTTTTTTGCATTTTAGAGGAATTTTTTTAAAGCTTGCAGCTTTTCTTGAAAGAAAAGCTGCCCAAAAGAACTTTAAGAAGAGGACTATGCCATGTGCACAGCCCTCTTTTTCTTCTTGTGCTTTTCTTTTTCCGCCGCTTTTTCTCTTTGTCTAAAGAGAAAAAGCGGCAACAGAAATAGTTTCCCTTACTTCCCCGAGATGGTGATGCCGTCGAAGGCCATGTAGGGCAGGACCATCATGCCGTCCACCACCTGCTCGGCGGAGATGTCCCGAAGGCGGTTGAGCATGTCGGCCATGTTCCCGGCGATCATGGTCTCGGAGAGGGCCGGACCGATCTTCCCGTTCTCGATGAGGAAGCTGTTCTTGGCCACGCCGGAGAAGTCGCCGTTGGAGGAGGGCTGGCCGCCGGAGAACCGGCCCACCAGGATGCCCTTGTCGATGGAGGCGATGATGTCCGCGATGGGCTTATGGCCGGGGGCCACGATTACGTTGAAGCTGTCGTTCCTGCCCCGGGGCAGCTGCAGCTTGTTGGCGGCGTAGAGCCCCAGCGCGAAGGCGTTCAGCCTGCCGTCCTTGATGACGTCGTAGTTCTCCGCCCGGAAGCCTTCGCCGGTGTACCGCTCCCCGCAGACGATCCGCTCGTCCAGGGGCGCCAGGCTGATGGTGATCCGCTCGTCCGCCACCTTTTCCCCCAGCTTGTCCTTCCAGAGGCTGGTGCCGGACAGGAGCCCCTGCTCGCCGGCAAAGTCGGACAGGAGCGTATAGAACAGGCTCGTCACGCAGCCGGGCATGAGGACCATGGTCCCCTCGAACTTGCCGTCCACCACCGTGGTCTCGATCTGCTTCTCCACGTTGGCAAGGTCCTCCGCCAGGGAGCCCAGCTCCAGGAAGGGCTTGTCCAGGCTGTCCGTGATGACGCCGCTGCCGAAGAAGGAGGAGGCCTTGTCCCCATCGTGACCGGAGAACATGAGGCTCACCTCGTAGCAGCCCTCATGGGTGGAGAAGAGCGCGCCGTAGGAGTTAGCCTTGGCCGAATAGGTCTCCTTGTGGGAGACGATCATCTGCTCCATCATGATCTTGGGGAACCGCTCCTTCACGCTGGCCATAAGCTCCTGGCAGCGGAAGAAGAGCTTGTCCGTGTCGGGCTTCGGCTCGCCCAGCACGAAGTCCTCGTTCTGGGAGATGGGCGCGAAGTCCCAGTTCTCGTCGGGCTGGGCGGAGGCGGCGGCCTCCAGGCATGCCTTGGCGGAGGCGGCGATGGTCTCCTCATCGTACCGGTTCTGGGCCACGGTGCCCTTCTTGCCGCCCTGGATGGCGGTCATGGCGAGCTGTTTGTCGAACAGGGTGCGGAACAGGCTGAACTCGCCCCCGTCCACGTTGAATTCATGGGTGATGGCATAGGAAACGTTGGCCTGGGCCTTGTCGGCGCCAGCCTGCTGCAGGGCGCTCACCGCGCTCTGGGCCGTTTTCTTCAAAGATTCGATCATGGCTTCCTCCTCCTTATCGTCCGCCGATGTTCACCCGGCACTTGACCGCCGGTCCGCCCATGCCCACGGGCATGGGCTGCTTCTTGCCGCACATGCCGGAGCTGGCCCAGATCATCTCGTCCGACAGCATGTCCACGGTCTTGAGCATGTCGAAGGCCACGCCGGAGATGGTCGTGTCGAGGAGCGGCCGCTCCAGCTTCCCCTTCTTGATCTCGTAGCCGAAGGTGACGCCGAACATGAACTCGCCCGTGGTGTCCGCCTGGCCGTTGTTGGTGTCCAGGAGGTAGTACCCGTCGTCGATGGAGGCGATCATATCCTCAAGCTTCGACTTGCCCGGCAGCACGGCGGTGTTCCGCATGCGGATCAACGGCTCGTCGGAGAACAGGTAGGCCCGGGCGTTGCCCTGGGGGACCATGTTGAACCGCTCCGCGCTCTCCCGGTTGTTCATGTACCCCACCAGGATGCCGTCCTTGATGAGCACGGCGTCGGTGGCGGCGGTGCCCTCGTCGTCCACGTAGATGGGCAACGGCGTGGGCTGGCCGAAGGCGGTGTGGGCGAAGTCCACCAGGTTCACGAGCTCGCTCCCCACCCGCTTGTTGAGGCAGGGACCTGCCACGGACCCGCCGATGACCAGGTCCGCTTCCACGGTGTGGCCCACGGCCTCGTGGGCCAGCATGCCGGAGAGGATGCCCCCCAGGATCACGGTCTTGGTGCCGGCCTCGGGGTACACGCCGTCCTTGGCCTTCTGCTGGATGCGGTCGTAGAGGCCGTCGATCTCGGCGAAGCAGTCCTCGGGCTTCGTATAGTTCCGATCGAAGGTGCCGTAGCCCCCGCCGATGACCTTGTAGAGCTCCACAGGCTTGCCGTCGGCGCCCATGGCGGTCATCATCACGTAGATGTAACTCCGGGGCATGATGCTGTGGCCGTCGCAGCCGTTGCTGACGCACAAAAGCTTCTCCATGGAATCACAGGTGATCACCACGGTCCGGCTGACCAGGTCGGGGTACTTGCTGGCGATGTGGTTGTCCAGGGCCTGGGCGAACTCGATATAGGTCCGCTGCTCCAGGTCGTTCAGGTCGTAAGCCGTGACGATCCGATTCGGGGCCATGGCCTTGTGGGGGCCCTTGCCCTTGCCGGCGTGTTTGGCGAGGAAGGCCGCGTTCTCGCTGGCCGCCTTGAGCACGTCCTTCACGGTCTCGTCGGTGTACTCCGCCGTGGAGGAGAAGCCGTAGACGCCGTTCTCGTACACCCGGGCGGACACGCCGAACTGCTCGGTCCGCACGTTGCCCACCAGGGCCCCGTTCAGCAGCACGGCCCGCCGGTTGAGGTTCCGCTGGGCCCGACCGCTGGGCCCGAAGCTCCGTGTTGGCGCCCGAGGCAAACAGATACTTTTTGTTGGTCAAGAGATCCTGTATCATCTGCACGCTCCTTTTGTTTGGATTGACGGCTTCGCCGCCCTATCTTGGATATCATACCATACTTCTTCCGGTTGTGGAATCATCCAGCGGTTGAATTCACAAAAATTCCCCGCAACCAAGAGGTTGGGGGGATCAGAAAATGGGGTGCACTTCAATTTGGCTACATGCCAAGCAGCTCTTTCTTTTTATAGTTAAATTCTTCCTCGGTAAGGATGCCAGCATCTCGCATTTGAGCCAGCTTTTCGATAGTTTCCAATGTCTTATCGATATCGGGTTTCTTTTTTGACGCCGCGCTGCTCTTTACCTTTGAAAAAGCGTTGGTCAGTCCGGCTCCCGCCGACTTGACACCGGCTTTCACGCCTTTTGCCAGCTTTTCAGAACTCGCTTTGACTCCCATGGATACCTTTTCAGTGAAGGATAGGTCAATTTCTGGTTGAGCATTTTCATCGGTCTGTTCTATGACTTCGATATCCTCCGCAAACTCTTCGTCGCTGTAGTCGAAACAGGCTTTATCCAGCGTCGCTCGGAGCCTGTTCGCCATAGGCATCATGGACGCGAAATTGAGGGTTCCCGAAACGACGCCGCCGACGATTGGGATGATCTTGGAAACGCCATTAGCGACGGTGCTCTTCGTCACGCGAACGCCCAGCGCCTTTCCGATCTGCTTCACGATGGGATACCAGAAGGTTTTCGTCAGCGCTTTCTGCGGCAGTTTCTTCAAGGCTGTTTTAGAAAGCTGTGTCGTCAGGACCCTGACGCCGGAAACTGCCCCCGATACGCCGAACATGGTCCCGATGTACAGCAACAGCTGATTTTGTACCTTTTCCTCATTGAGCTCCTTGCCATCCCAAAGATCGGACGCACCATAGAGATAGGACAACTCCTGCGCCAGCCGGAGAGCCATCCCGAAGAACTGCATCACGTCCGCAGGGATGGTGGCTGCCATGGCCCATCCGCCGGGGATCCCGGCGACGAAGGATGCCGCAGAGGATTCACTCGTCCGTTTTAGTATTTGCTTTTTCGCTAACACTTGTAACTCATCACGAGAAATCCCTGCCGCAATCGGTCCCTGTTCGATGATCTCCTGGATTTTGTCCGGAGTTGAGGAAAAGCTTTCCGCAAGAAATTTGCTTCGATTGACTTTGACGCCAGGAAGCTGGACCGAGGTGGTGATGACATTTTCAAGTGCGAACTCTTTTACGATCTGTTTTTCCATTTGTTGTATCACCGTCCTTTCAAAACGGGACATGAATTCTACGCGAACACAATATGCCTTATATTATATGTATTATACAATGTTAGCTTTCGTTTTGCAAACGAGATTCACTATAATCAACATAGCTTTCTTTTGCAACCTATAAACTGATAAAGTTCTATGTTTCAAAGAGGCTTTTCCTTTTTCCCTCGGCCTTGCTTTTTCGGCGGGCCCTGGGTAGAATAAGGGGACGATACGGAAGGGAGGACCCCATGGACATCACCTTTGAAACGGAGGCGGGGCGGTTCAACTATCGGGTGTGCGCCGTTATGCTGGACGGGGAGCGGATCCTCGCCATGCACGACGAGCGCAGCCCCTACTTCTATCTGCCCGGAGGCCGGGTCAAGATGGGTGAACGGGCGGAGGACGCCGTGCTGCGGGAGGTCCGGGAGGAGCTGGGGATCGAGGCGCGGATAGAGCGGCCCCTGTGGCTCAGCCAATCCTTCTTCAACGAGGACGTGGCTCATGTGGACTACCACGAGCTGTGCCTCTATTTCCTGGTGGACGCGTCAGCTACCGACTTGCTCACTCGGGGCGACCGGTTTCCCGGGCGGGAACGGCACCACAGCCACGCGTTCGAATGGCTGCCCTTCGAACGGCTGAAGGACGAATACTTTTATCCCCTCTTTTTGAAGACAGAGATCTATCGTCTGCCGGATGGTCTGACCCTCCGGACGGACCGGGAGTGAGGCGCCTATGGAGATCATTCGCCTGGAAGACGAAAACAGCCCCTATTTTGAAGCGGTCTATGACTGGAACTACGCCTGGTGGGGCGCCCGGGACGGGATCAGCCCCGCCGAGGTCCGCTGCACCCTGGCGCACTCCCTGAACCGGGGCAATCGGCTGCCCCAGACCTTCGTGGCCGTGGAGGACGGGCAGGCCCTGGGCATGTATCAGCTGTCCATGATCGACGATCTCTACTGCCGCCCCGATCTCTACCCGTGGCTTATCGACGTGTACGTGGCCGAGCCCTTCCGGGGCCGGGGCGTGGGCCGGGCTCTGCTCGAGACCGTGCCGGAGAACGCCCGGGCGGCGGGGCTGACCGAGCTGTACCTCTACACCACCCATGCGGGCCTCTACGAAAAGTTCGGCTGGACCTACGTGGGCGAGGTGGACACCTTCCGGGCGGACAGCCCCCGGGAAAGGCTGTACCGTTTGGCGCTGCAGCACCCGGGCGGACACCCCCTGCAAGGGTTGTAAAAGCTTCCTGCAAGACAAAAAAAGCGCGGTGTAGCCGCGCGCACTCGATTTTTGAAAGAAAAACGAAAGGCTGAAATGCGTCAAATCCAGCGACATGCGCGGTGGATTTGACACCGTGCAGCTCTGGTCGCAATCATAGATTGCTCCCCGCTCCGCTACAAACGTGCCACAGGCACGTTTGTTTAACGCATCGCGTGCCCGGTGACCCGTCAGGGCCATAGGCAAGAGCTGGGAGCGGAGCGAAGGCGAAGCCCAGGCTGTTGAAACCAAAGGTTTCGACAGACTGAATCAGTTGTTGGCCGTAAATCCGCGCCCGACCACTTCCTTGGTGTCGATGACGGAGATGATGGCCTGGGGATCGTGGGTGAGGACGATCCGGCGGATGGTGGCCACCTCCACGGTCTTGGCGATGATGTAGACGATCTTCCGCTCCGCGTTGGTATAGGCGCCCCTGGCCGGGATATAGGTGATGCCCCGGTGGACGGTGCTCATGACCTCATGGGCGAAGGAGTCCCACTTGTCGGAGATGATGAACAGGGTCTTGTTCCGATTGAGACCCAGGAGGGCGTTGTTGAAGCTGACGGAGCAGACGAACAGGGCGATGATGGACAGGGCCGCCACCTCCATCCCCTTCACGAAGGCCAGGGCCGCCACGATGATCATGTTGAAAGCCATGGAGATGGTGCCCATGGGGAAGGACACCCTGCGGCTCAGCACCAGGGAAACGATGTCGAAGCCGCCGGTGGACGCTCCGTTGCGGATGACGATGGACCCCAGGGCCCCGTTGAGGACCGCGCCGAAGATGACGCTGATGAGGGGCATGACGGGGTTCGTCATATCGAAGATCTGCGGCTGGGGCAGGTTCTCGAAGACCGCGTAGATCAGCGAGAAGTACGCCGTGCAGATGGCGGTGTAGACGACGAACTTCAAATGCAGCTCCCGATAGGCCACGACCAGCAGCGGCAGATTCAGCACCACCATGGGGATCCAGCTCTGGATGCCGCCGCCCGTGGCGTAGTTGAGGAGCATGGAGATACCGGTGACGCCGCCGGAGACGATGCCCGCGGGCCGGTAGAACCAAAGGAGGGTCAGGGCCTGCAGGGTGATGGCGACGAGCGCCAGAAAGACGTGGCGGCTTTCCCGCCGCAAGAACAGCTTTTTCTTTGCCTGGCCGATCTTCACCGGCCGATTATTTCTTTTCAATATACTCATGGGAGCAGTATATCGAATTTGCCCCAAAAGTCAACTTTCTTTTCGGCAAACGGTGTGGTATACTGATGCAAATCTGTTTCGGAGGCCTGTATGACTGAGCGCCTGTATCTGGTGGACAGCCACCTGTTTGAAAACGAATGTACCGTCCTTTCCTGCGCACCCGGCAAGGAGGGGTTCGACGTGATGGTGGACAGGACCGTATTCTTCCCCAACAAGGGAGGCCAGCCCTGCGACACGGGCGTTTTGGGCGGCGTGCGCGTGACGGACGTGCGGGAAAGCGGCGACCAGCTGATCCTCCGCACGGAGGGGCCTTTGCCCGTGGGCGCCGCCGTCACGGGGCATATCGACGAGGAAAGGCGCCTCGACATCATGGAGCAGCACACCGGCGAGCACGTGTTGAGCTGGTGCGCCTACAAGCTCTTCGACGCGGTGAACGTGGGCTTCCACTGCGCTCTCACCTACGCCACCCTGGATTTGGACAAGCCCCTGACCCCCGAGCAGGTCACGGAGATGGAGGACATGGCCAACGGCCTGGTCCGCCGGAACTTGCCCGTCACCGCCGCCATCTATGAGAGCGAAGAAGATTTGAAGGGCGTGCCCCTGCGCAAGCACGCCGAGGGGCTCATCGCCCCCATCCGGGTGGTGAGCATAGAGGACGCGGATTCCTGCACCTGCTGCGCCCCCCACGTCCATTCCACCGGCGAGATCGGTGCCATCAAGATCGTCTCCGCCGTGGCCTACAAGGGCGGCATGCGCATGACCTTCCTCTGCGGCGGCCGGGCCATGAAGCAGTTCCAGAAGCTTCAGGCCGCCGTGGACGCCATCGCTCGCAAATTCTCCACCGCCGGGGATGAGGTCCTCTCCGCCGTGGAGAAGCAGGAGGCGGAGCTGAAGGCCGTGAAGAAGGAGAAAGCGGATCTGACCGGGCGGCTCGAAGGGTATCTGACCGCGGAGCTGAAGGCCCAGGCGGAGGACGTGAAGGGGAAGAAGCTCCTGGTCCGGCTCACGGACACGGACCCCAAGCGGCTCCGGCCCCTGGCCCTCGCCACCCTGCCGGAGAAGGGGCTGACCCTGCTGCTTACGGAAAGGAACGGGCAGCTCTCCTACGTGCTGTGCGCCAACGGGCTGAAGCTGGACATGGGAGAGCTGATCCCGGCGGTGAACCTGGCTTTGGGCGGCCGGGGCGGCGGCCGGGGGACCCTGGCCCAGGGCAGCGCCCCCACCCCCTCGGGCCTCCCGGAGCAGCTCAAAACTTACCTGAAACAGCGGCTGGCCAATTGAAAATGCACAAACAAAAAGGATCGTACCCACGATCCTTTTTCTTAGGTATTACCGAATCACTGATCGCTGAAGCGCTCTCGGGCGTGGAAGACCCGGCTGATGGTGGCGTAGTTCCCGAAGACGGTGAGCTTATCCCCGGGATAGAAGACGGTGCGGGCGTTGGCGGGCTGGGCCTTGCCGCCCTGGGGCTCCACCAGCATGACCAGGATGTTGTGGTTCTCCTTCAGGCCCGATTCGGACAGGGCCTTGCCCTGCAGATCCTCCGGCACCTCCCGGAGGGTGACCTGGGCGATGGTCTCCTGGCCGATATAGTCCATGAGCAGGATGGTGTTGGCGGTGTCGTTATGGACGATGCGGCCCGCCAGCTTCTCGATGAGCCGATCCGCCCAAGCTCGGATGGCCGGGACGCGCATGACCCCCACGATGAACAGGATCGCCAGCAGGGGGATGAGACTGCTGAGCAGATCCGCCGCCAGCTCCGATATCTTCAAAGAGAAGAACACGTTGATGAACGCGGACACGATGGTGACGTTGAACACGTATCCGAAGAGCATGGTGATCCTGGCAAGCCGCCGCCGGGACCTGGTGCTGAGCAGCAGCTCGCTCTCCCGGGTGGTGAAGCCGCAGCCCGTCAGCAGGGAGATCACCTGGAAGCGAGCCTTTTCATCCGGCAGGCCGGTGAAGCGAAAGAGCATGGCGAAAAGCTCGGAAATGACCCAATAGCCCAGAATGATCAGCGCGAACAGGGAAAACGCAAGATAGATATTCATGCCGCCCTCCTTATGGTATCTCTATGGTAATACGGATTTCCCGTTCCCGCAAGAAAAAGTTGAAGAAACCCGCTGCGACCGTTGCAAAGGATGGCCGAGTGTGCGACAATGAAACCAGGATATAGGATTTAGGAGGGCCATATGACCGTTCGGGAGATTTTTCTGGACAAGGACTGCAACTGCGCCGAGACGTTGCTGCTGTGGGCCGACGAGAAGTACGGCCTGGGCGTGGCGCCGGAGGACGTGAAGCTGGTCAGCGGCTTCGGCGGGGGCTTGGGCTGCGGGGAGAACTGCGGGGCCCTGCTGGGGGCCTTGGCCGCCCTGTCGAAGGCCCTGGTCCGGGACAAGGCCCACGCCACGACCGGATTCAAGGAAACCTGCGCCGGGCTGGTGGACCGGTTCCGGGCGGACCTGGGCAGCATCCGATGCACCGAACTGAAGGAAAAATACCGCCGGCCCGACGTGCGCTGCCTCTATGTGGTGGAACGGGCCGCAGCGATCTTGGACGAATACATGCGCGCGCTGGAGGAAAATCTATGAATCCCGATCCCTTCGCCTTCGATCCCCTGGCCCAGCGATACCCCTCCCAGCGCTTCCCCCTCTACGCCCGGGGCGGCATGGTGAACTGCTCCAGCCCCCAGGCGGCCGCGGCGGGGCTGGAGGTCCTGCGCCGGGGCGGCAACGCCGTGGACGCGGCGGTGGCGGCGGCGGCGGCTTTGACCGTGGTGGAGCCCACGGCCAACGGCATCGGCTCCGACGCCTTTGCTTTGGTCTGGTCCGAAAAGGATCAAAAGCTCTTCGGCCTCAACGCCAGCGGCCCCGCGCCGGGGCTTTTGTCCATCGACCGGGTCATGGCCGACGGCCGGGCCGTGGACGGCAGGATGCCCCTCAGGGGTTGGACGCCGGTGACCGTGTCCGGGGCCCCCGGGGCCTGGGCGGCCCTCAACAAGCGCTTCGGGCGGCTGAGCCTTTCGGAGGATATGGCCCCCGCCGTCAAATACGCGGCGGAGGGCTACCCCTGCGGGCCCAACATCGCCGCCATGTGGCAGCGGTCCGTGGACAGCTTCTCCAAGACCTTGACCGGGCCGGAATACAAGCCCTGGTTTACGACCTTCGCGCCCCAGGGCCGGGCGCCGAAAGCGGGCGAGATGGTGTATCTTCCCGACCACGCCGCCACGTTGCGGGCCATCGGCGAGACCGACGCCGAAGCCTTCTACCGGGGAGATATCGCCCGGCGGATCGATGCGCAAAGCCGCCGGGACGGGGGATACATTCGCTACGAGGACTACGCCGCCTTCCATCCCCGGTGGGTGGAGCCCATTTCGGTGAACTACCGGGGCTTCGACGTATGCGAGATCCCGCCCAACGGCCAGGGCATCGCGGCGCTGATGGCCCTGAACATCCTGAAGGAGTTCACCTTCGAGGACCGGGACAGCGTCAAGACGGTCCACCGGCAGCTGGAAGCCATGAAGATGGCCTTTGCGGACGCCTTCCAGTACGTGACCGACCCGGACAAGATGGAGATCGACTATCACGACCTGCTCTCCCCCGCCTACGGCGCCATGCGGGCCCGGGAGATGGGGGATCGGGCCCAGGTCTGGACCCACCGGCTGCCGCCCAAGAGCGGCACGGTGTACCTTTGCTGCGCCGACGGGGAGGGGAACATGGTCTCCTACATCCAGTCCAACTACATGGGCTTCGGCTCCGGCATCGTGGTGGAGGGGACGGGCGTCAGTCTCCAGAACCGGGGCGCGGACTTCTCCTTGGACCCCGCCGCGGCCAACCGCCTTATGCCCGGCAAGCGGACCTATCACACCATCATCCCCGGCTTTCTTATGCAGGCCGGGCGGCCCGTGGGCCCCTTCGGGGTCATGGGGGCGTACATGCAGCCCCAGGGCCACGTGCAGGTGATGATGAACTACATCGACTTTCATCTGGACCCCCAGCAGGCCCTGGACGCGCCCCGGTGGCAGTGGCTTCGGGACGGCACCGTCACCGTGGAGCGCCGGTTCTCGCCGGAGCTCATGGGTGCCCTGGCGGATCGAGGCCATGATATCCGGATGGACCCCGACACGCCCAGCTTCGGTCGGGGGCAGATGATCGTCCGCCTCCCCAGCGGTGTGCTGGTGGGCGGCACCGAGTCCCGCACGGACAGCAACATCGCCTGTTTTTGATCGAAAAATGACCGCGCCCCTTTTTCCTGCGAGAAACGGGGCTTTTTTCGATGTGTTGTTTGTCGAAAAATGTGGTATCCTATGCCTATGAAACGAATCATCCTTCTTTTGGCGGCGCTGCTGCTGCTTTTGGGCTGCGGCCGCGTCTCCGCTTCGACCCTGTCCGCGGAGGATACGGCTGCGCCGTCCCATATCGCTTCCTGGTCGGCCCCGCCTCGGGCCCTCGCCGTGACCGCCGGGACGGCGGCGCCCACGATCACCCCGCCGCCCACGCCCTCGCCCACCCCCACGCCTACGCCTACGCCGGAGCCGACCCCCACCCCGGAGCCTACGCCGGACCCGGGCCGGCCCATGATCGCCCTGACCTTCGACGACGGGCCCACGGAGTACACGCTCCAGGTGCTGGACCTTCTGGAGCGGTACGGGGCCAGGGGGACCTTCTTCCTCATCGGGAAAAATCTCAATGAGGGGACCAAACCCATTCTGCAGCGGATGGCGGACATGGGCTGCGACATCGGCATGCACGATCTCACCCATACGGATCTGACCAAGCTGTCCGCCGCCGCCAACGTGAAGCGGATCGAGGAGATGCGCTCCCTTATCTCCGCCCAGATCGACGGCGGGTACGAGACCCATCTGCTGCGGCCGCCCTTCGGGTCGTTGAACAAGGCCGTGCGCCGGGCCCTTCGGACCGCCGACGCGGCCAGCATCCGCTGGTCCGTGGACACCCGGGACTGGAGCAACAAGAACCCCAGGACCATCCTGAAGATCGTGAAGGCGGAGGCGAAGGACGGAGCGATCATCCTCTTTCACGACCGGCTCCCCACCACCGTCACCGCCCTGGAGGAGGCGATCCCCTGGCTCCAGGAACAGGGGTACGACCTGGTGACAGTCACGGAGCTCATCGAGAGCAGCGGCCAGAGCATCCGATACGGGGAGGACTACCAGCACAAGCCCGGCCGGTGAGGGCCCGCCCCTTGACAACGGGGCCGTTGTTTCATACTATCAGCATAGAAAGCCAAGGGGGGAAACACAGATGGAAATGGTCAAATTTCAGGACATGCCCTACGCGCGGCCGGATATGGAGGCCCTGAGGGAAAGCTACCGGCAGACCGTCCGGGCGCTGAAGGAGGCCGCTTCCTTCGAGGAGGCAAAAGCTGCCTTCTTCGCCTTGCAGGAAGCGGAGGACCGGCGGGCCACCATGGCCGTGCTCTGCTCCGTGCGCAACACCATCGACACCACCGACGCCTATTACGACGGCGAGATGAAGTGGCTCCGGACCGAGAACGCGTCCTTGATCCCCCTTAGAAAGGCGTATCAGCAGGCACTGGCCGCCAGCCCCTTCCGGCCCCAGTTCGAGGCGGAGTTCGGAAAGCAGATGTTCCGGCTCATCGACGCGGGGCTCAGGACCTCCGACGAGCGGATCATTCCCGACGTGATCCGGGAGGGGAACCTGTGCCAGCAGTACCAGAAGGACAGCGCCCTGGCGGTCACCGATTTCCACGGCGAAAAATGCAACTTCTACGGGCTCCTGAAGCACATGGAGAGCCCGGATCGGCAGGAGCGGAAGGAGGCTTTCCACGCCTGGGCGGCCCTCTACGAGAAGATCAGCCCCCAGCTGGACGCAGAGTACGACGAGTTGGTGCATTTGAGGGACAAGATGGCCCATACGTTGGGCTTCGAGAGCTATACGGACCTGGCGTACCTGGAGCGCCGCCGGTTCGACTACACCAAGGCGGACGCGGCCAGCTTCCGCCAGCAGGTCAAGGAGATCGTGACCCCCGCCGTGGCCGCCATTCGGGAGCGGCAGCGGCAGCTGTTGGGCGTGGACAAGCTCCGGTATTACGACGAAGGGCTGCTCTTCCCCGAGGGGAACGCGGACCCCGAAGGGACTATGGAGGAACTGGTGCAAAAGGCCCTCGCCATGTATAAGGAGATGAGCCCCGAGACCGGGGAATTCTTCGCCTTCATGGTGAAGTACCGGCTGTTCGACCTCAAGACCCGGCCCGGCAAGCGCATGGGCGGGTACATGACCCGTTTCCCCGGCTATAAAGCACCCTTCATCTTCAGCAACTTCAACGGCACCAGCGCCGACGTGGACGTGCTGACCCACGAGGCGGGTCACGCCTTCCAGGGGTATCTCGCCATGCGGTCCATCCCCGTGAGCATGCTCTCTGGCTCCACCTCCGAGATCAACGAGATCCACTCCATGACCATGGAGCACTTCGCCTACCCCTGGATGGGGAGCTTCTTCGGCGAGAAGGCGGAGAAGTACCTGACGGCGCACCTGATTGGCGCCCTCGCCGTGATCCCCTACATGTGCGTGGTGGACGAGTTCCAGCACCGCATGTGCGAAAAGCCGGACCTGGACGCCCATCAGCGGCGGCAGGTCTGGCGCGCCATCGAGAAGGAGTATATGCCCTGGCGGGATTACGACGGGGAGCCCTTCCTGGAGGAGGGCGGCTTCTGGATGCAGAAGCAGCACATCTTCCTCTATCCCTTCTACTACATCGACTACGCCCTGGCCCAGATGTGCGCCTTCCAGTACTACGGCCGCATGAAGATAGACCGGCCTAAAGCCTGGCAGGACTACCTGCGCCTCTGCCGCGCCGGCGGCACCCGGGGCTACTTCGAACTCCTGGAGATCGGCAACCTCCTCAATCCCTTCCGGGACGGCGCCGTAGCCGCCTCCCTGGGCCACGTGATCGAGGAGATCCGGGAACGGTATTGATGCGGCGGCGCAAAGGAGAAGCGTAAGGTATATAAAAGGAACTGTGCGAAACACAGTTCCTTTTTTCGGATGCTTTCGTTAAAGCCCTTGTAAAACGATGCGTTCCAATATGGCCCCGTCGGCGGGGCAGAAGGCATAGCGGGGGATGTCCGAAGGGGGTATGAACCGAATGTCCGCGTGCTCCAGCTTCTGGGGCCGGCCGGAGACGATGGCGGCGCGAAACAGGGTCAGGTGGATGGTGATGTCCGGGTACACGTGGTCCACCTCCATGTAGATCTCCCCGGGGGCTACTATGACGCCCAGCTCCTCCCGGCACTCCCGGACGAGGGCCTGCTCTCGGGTCTCGCCCTGCTCCACCTTGCCGCCCACGAACTCCCACAGGAGCCCCCGGGCCTTGTGGGCCGGGCGCTGACAGATCATGAACTTTCCGTTTTCGACCACCAGGGCCGCCACCACGTCCACCGCCATAGGCTTACAGGGCCGGGATCACGTCCCGCACGAGGGCGACCATGGGGTCGTCGTTGTGGGAGGGCAGGATATGGGCGCAGACGGCCTTCACCTCGGGGATGGCGTTGGCGGGGCAGCAGGCGATGTCCGCCGCCTCCAGCAGCTCCATATCGTTCCAGTAATCCCCCACGGCGATGAGGGTCCGGCCCGCGTACACGGGGAGCCTGCGAAGGGCGTCCACGCCGGTGCCCTTGTTCACGTCCTGGGGCAGCAGCTCCTGATACTTGCCGATCTTCACCACGTCCGTGGTCCCCTCCACCAAAG
>CADACQ010000033.1 GCA_902786465.1 uncultured Eubacteriales bacterium
GTGCTGGAACAGGTAGTAGAAGTCGTAGCTCTGCATGATCATGTAGTTGAACTCCAGGAAGGAGAGCCCCTTCTCCATGCGCTGCTTGTAGCACTCGGCCCGGAGCATGTTGTTCACGGAGAAGCAGGCGCCCACCTCCCGAAGGAGCTCCACGTAGTTCAGGCTCAGCAGCCAGTCGGCGTTGTTGACCATCATGGCCTTGCCCTCGCCGAACTCGATGAACCGCTCCATCTGGCGCTTGAAGCAGGCGGCGTTGTGGTCGATGTCCTCCCGGGTCAGCATCTTGCGCATGTCGGTGCGGCCCGAGGGGTCGCCGATCATGGTGGTGCCGCCGCCGATGAGGGCGATGGGCTGGTTGCCCGCCATCTGCAGCCGCTTCATCAGCGTCAGGGCCATGAAATGGCCCGCGGTCAGGCTGTCCGCCGTGCAGTCGAAGCCGATGTAGAAGGTGGCCTTGCCGGCGTTCACCATCTTGCGGATCTCCTGTTCGTCGGTCACCTGGGCCAAAAGGCCCCGTTCGATCAATTCCTCATAGATTCCCATTGTCTTTCCTCCTGTCGTAATAAAAAAGTCCCCTGCCCAAAAGCAGAGGACGACGTTCGCCGTGGTACCACCTCAATTCAAGGGACGCCCCGCAGGCGGACCCTTCTCCTTGGACGCTGTATCGGGCGCACCCGTCTCCCCCTACTCCCGTTCAGGGAAGCGGCTCCGGAATGTACTTCACCAGCGTCTGCCGCATCCTTTCACCAGCCGGATGCTCTCTGAAGACCTCGCGCCGCTTACTCTTTCCTTCACAGCCTTCGTGTGATTGGCACTATTATACCAGCAGTTTTTTATTTTGCAAGAGATTTCTTAAGGGAAGTTTCCCATAAGACCGAATAAGTTTCTCTTTTTCCGCCGCTTTTACCCATGGGCAAAACATAGTCGAAACCTGCACGCTGTTTGGTTTCTCCTTGTTTTGCCCGTGCTGCGCCTCGCTGTATCTGCCACAGGCAGCGCTCGGCTTCGCACCCCTTCACCGAAGAGAAAAAAGCGGCAAAAGATACCTCACTTCCCCTGCTTCAACCGTTCCTTCTCGAACTGCAGGGTGTAGAGCTGGTAGTACTTGCCCCGCTGCTCCAGGAGCTGGTGGTGGGTGCCCTGTTCCACGATCTCGCCCTTAGAGAGGACCAGAATGTTGTCCGCGTGCTGGATGGTGGAGAGCCGGTGGGCCACGATCAGCATAGTGCCGATGTTCATCATCTTCTCCAGGGAGTCCTGGATGAGCACCTCCGTCTCCGTGTCGATGTTGGCCGTGGCCTCGTCCAGGATCATGACCTCGGGCTTGTGGAGGATGGTCCTTGCAAAGCTCAGCAGCTGCCGCTGGCCCGCGGAGAAGTTGTTGCCCCGCTCCCGCACGGGCTCGTCCAGGCCCTTCTCGAGCCTATCGATGAAGTGGTCCGCGTTCACGTACCGGCAGGCGGCCATGATCTCCTCATCGTCCACCCCCTCCATGCCCAGGAGAATGTTGCTGCGGATGGTGCCGGAGAAGAGGAACACGTCCTGGAGCATCTGGCCGAAGTGACGGCGCAGGGAGGCGGTCTTGATCTTGCGGATGTCCATGCCGTCGATCAGGATCTCGCCCTTCTGGAACTCGTAGTTCCGGCAAATGAGGGACAGGATGGTGGTCTTGCCGGAGCCGGTGGCGCCCACGAAGGCCACGGTGTCCTGGGGGTTCACGTGGAAGGAGACGCCCTTGAGGACCCACTCCCCGGGGATGTAGCTGAACCACACGTCACGAAACTCGATCTCGCCCCGGACGTGGTCGAGCTCGATGGCGTCGGTTGCGTCCACCAGCTTGGGCTCGATGTCCATGATGGTGAACACCTTCTCCGCCGAGGCGAAGGCGGACTGGAGCCAGTTGAACTGCTCGGCCAGGTTCTGGATGGGGGTGAAGAACTTGTTGATGTACATGTAGAAGCTGACGATGATCCCCGCGTTCAGCGTCTGCCCCAGGAAGGACGCGCCGTCCAGATACCCCTTGCCGCCCAGGTAGAAGAGGCAGAGGATGGAGCTGATGTAGAGCACGTAGACCAGGGGCCTAAAGATGCCGAAGACCAGGATCTGGTCCCGCTTCGCCTTGCCGAGACCCAGGCTCTTGTCGGTGAAGTCCCGCAGCTTCTCGTCCTCCCGGTTGAAGATCTGGGTGATCTTGATGCCGGACAGGTTCTCCGAAAGGTAGGTGTTGATGTCCGTGGTCCGATCCTTCACCCGGCGGTAGGCCCGGCGAGCGAACTTGCGGAAGATCATGGTGAACAGCACGATGAAGGGCACGAAGCAGAGGACCATCAGCGTCAGCTCGTAGTTGAGGGCGATCATGGCCGCCAGCACGCCGATGATGACGAACATGTTTTTGACCAGGTTCACGAGGAGGCTGGTGAACATGAGGGAGATGGCGTTGGTGTCGTTGGTGACCCGGGTCACCAGCTTCCCCACGGGGGTGGCGTTCATCTGCTCGTGGGACAGGCTCTCGATGTGGATGAACAGGTCCTCCCGCATGCCGGAGATGATCTTCTGGCCCACCTTCTGAAGCACGATGGCCTGGACGTAGACGCAGACCATGGACACGATGAGGATGCCCGCGTAGGCGGCCACCAGGCGGTAGAGCTCCGGAAGCTCGAAATCGTCCTTGATGAGGTCCGTCACCTTGCCGATGATGGTGGGGGACAGGATGTCGTAGGCGATGCCGAAGAGCATGATGAAGCCCACGAAGATGAATTGGCCCCGGTAGGGCTTGGCGTAGGCGAGGAGCCGGCGAACGATCTCCCCGTCCTTCATGTGCCGATCGAAGCCGATGGCCTGCTTCTTGTCCTTGATGGAGGCGTAGGCCACGATGAGGAGGATGGAGATGAAGCCAATGATGCCGCCGGTCAGCAGCAGGGGATAGTAAGCATGCATGATCGTCACCTCCTCATTCCTTCGATTCGTCCTCGAGCCGCTGGAGCTCCACCATCCGCGCGTAGGCCGGGCAGGCGGAAAGCAGCTCTTGATGGCTGCCCACGGCCACGATCCGCCCGTCCTCCACGAAGACGATCTTGTCCAGGGTCTGGATGGTGGAGATCCGGTGGGCGATCAAAATGGTGGTCTTGCCCTTTCGGGTCTCCCGCAGGTTCTGCAGGATCACCTTCTCCGTGTCCGTGTCCACGGCGGAGACGGAGTCGTCCAGGATCAGGATGGGCGCGTCCTTCATGAGGGCCCGGGCGATGGAGATGCGCTGCTTCTGGCCGCCGGAGACGGTGACGCCCCGCTCGCCCAAAATGGTCTCGTACCCCTCCTTGAACTCGGCGATGTTCCCGTGCACGTCAGCGAGCCGGGCGGCCTGCCGCACGGCCTCCTGGTTCACGTCGTCGAAGGCGAAGTTGATGTTGTTGGTGATGGTGTCCGAGAACAGGAAGTTGTCCTGGGGCACGTAGGCGCAGCCCGCCCTAAGGGACCGGATGGTGATGGAATTCACGTCCCGATCGTCCACGAACAGGGTGCCGTCGGGCACGTTGTAGGTCCGGAGGATCAGATCCACGATGGTGGTCTTGCCGGAGCCGGTCTTGCCCACGATGCCCACGCTCTCCCCGGCCTCGATGGTGAAGGACACGTTTTGGAGGGCGTCGAACTCCCCGTCGGGGTAGCGGAAGGTGAGATCCCGGAACTCGATCTTGCCGTTGACGTGCTCGATGTCCGTGGCCCCGGGCTTGTCCTGCACGTCGATCTTCGCTTCCAGCAGCTCCGACACCCGGTTCAGCGACGCCTTGCCCCGGGCGGATTTCTCGATGAGCATGGCCACGGCCATGACCGGCCAGACCACGGAGGAGAAGTAGGCGATGTACTCCACCAGCTGCCCGGCGTCGAACCGGTGCCGATAGACGAGATACCCGCCGTAGCCCAGGATGACGCAGATGACCGTCTCCACCAACAGGGTAATGAACACGTGGAGCTTGGTGGAGGTCTTCACATAGCTCACGTTGGTGTTCTCGTTGTCGATGTTCAGCTTCTGGAAGTCCTTGAGCTGCACCAGCTCCTTCACGAAGGCCTTCACCACGGCGAAGCCGGAGAAGCTCTCCTGGGCAAAGTCGGAAAGGTTCGAGAAGGCCTGCTGGCGGACCTCCCACTTCTTCATCATGGTCTTGCCCATGAACACCCCCACCAAGAGGAGCATGGTCAGGGGCACCAGGGTCAGCAATGTCAACGTGAGGTCCATCCGCAGCATCTTGGAGAAGGCCAGGCTCCCCAAAAACAGGGCGTCGCAGAACATCAAAAGGCCGTCGCCGAAGCACTCCTGGATGGTGTCCAGGTCATTGGTGAACAGGCTCATGAGGTTGCCCACCTTGTTCACCTGGTAGTACTCCCGAGACAGGTCCTTGCAGTGGTCGAACATGCGGATGCGGATGTCCGTCTCCACCTTGATGGCCGCGCCGAAGAAGCAGACCCGCCACAGGAACCGGCCGATGACCATGACCACGATGATGTACACGATGGGCAGGCACAGATGGTCCAGCAGGAAGTCCATGGTGAAGGGCACCTGGACCCCGTTATAGAGCACTGACCCGGTGTTGAGGCCGTTGACCAGCATCCGGTAGAGCTCCGGCAGGATCAGCTGCACGTAGTCCACCAGGATGAGGGCTACCGCCCCCAGCAGCAGCCGGGGCGCGTATTTGAGGTAATACCTGTTGATGTGCTTGCCGAATATCAAGACGTGTCTCTTTCTGCCGGGCCCGCCCGGACTATGGGGTGTGTATCTCTATTATACGGGAACGCCGATAAAAAGCAAGCATGATTTGACGCGGCGCGTTCTCAATACCCCGCGTACGGGTCGATGATGGTGCCGTCCACGGCGTTGATCATGACCAGGGGGTTTAGGGTATCGTAGTACGGGGTGGCAGGGGTTTGGCCCAGCTGCGCCCACAGCTTCTGCTGCTGATCGTTGGGCCTATCTGCCTTCAGGAACACCCACACCGGCGCCAGGAGCCCGCCCTCGTCGTTGTTCTGCTCGCCCATGTAGACGAGGCCCAGGATCACCCCGGCCACCTCCAGGGAGCCGTTCTCTTGGTGGCTGTAGGCCAGTTTCCGGTTGATCTGCTGCTGGGCGATCTCTTCGATCTCGGAGAAGGGCAACAGCCGGGCGTGCTCCGCCACCACCTCCGTGACCTTCAGCGGACACCCCCAGGTGAGGCGCCGGACGCCCTCGTCGGTCACCGCCCCCATGATGTACTCCTGTTCCCAGGATCGGCCAACATTGGTTACCGGATCTCGGCTGAGCATGTGCAACCGTCCCAGACCCACGCCTGTGGCCGTGCCGTGGTAGAGGGGCATGAGCCGCACCACGTACCCCCAGCGGAGCTTGGTGCCGTCGGAGCCGTAGGTGTCGCTGGCATTGTTGCCCCAGAGGACGTCCACCACCGCGGTGTCCACGAAGGGAGCGAGGAGCGATTGCACCTCGTTCGCCGCCTGCCGGGGCGTGAGCGTCGCGCCCCAGTGGGGCCTGTCGTAGTCCGCCGGGTCGATGAGCTCCCGCATGCCGTAGTCGTAGGCGGCGCCCCAGTCCCCCTTCCGCATCATGTCCATGGACCAGTGCTCCGGGTAGGACGACCGGGCGAAGAAGTAGACGCTGTCATAGTTTTCGGCGTTGTCCTTATCCCAGGCCCCGGTCACCAGCACGGTCTGGTGCATGTCGTCCTCCGGCTGCCCGTCCCAGAGGGGGTTGGGCTGGGGTTCGTCGTCCTGAAAGTTTCGATACTGCTCCTGGAGCTCCTCCAAGTGAGCCTGCCACCGGGGGACCAGCTCCTCCAGCTCCTCCCGGCCGAAGTCCTCCAGCAGCTCCTTGTTGTTGAAGGGGTCGCTGAGGGTGTTCATGAGGTCGGATATCTGCTTTTCGAGGTCCGCCCTCGTCACCTGATAGACGCTCTTATAGACCCTGTCCGTGCCCAGCAGGGCCTGGACGATCTTCAGGTTCTCCCCGTTGGTGCCGGTCCAGGGCTTGACCCGCAGCAGGGGGAAGGTGTCCTCGGTCCGGATGCGGATGGGCACGTCGGCGGTGACGTGGACGTTTTTCACGTCGGTGTAGAAGTCCCATTGGAGCCGTTCCGGCACCTGCTCCCGCACCGGCACGGGCGTCGCGGCGGGCCCCGCCTCCCCCGCCGGGGGCTCCGCCGTGGCCTCGCCCTTGGCCATCTCGATCATCTTCACGCTGTTCTTCTGCCGCACCGCGTCTACCTCCGGCGTTGGCTGGCAGCCTGCCAACAGCATGACCGCCAAAATCAAAGTCAATATCCGTTTCATGTTTCGTACCTCCTTCTCTTTGCCTCCATCCTACACCCCAAATTCGGACAAACTGTAACAGAGTTGTCATGGACTTGTAAAAGTACAGGCTGGCGAAAAAGGCGGCAGACCATTTGCGGCAAGGAAAGATAAAGAAATAATAAAGGTAGAAAGGACGCATAGCTGCGTCCTTTCCCGATTCATATGCCGCAAATTAGCCGTTTTTCCGGCCCTTCGCATAGCGTACTATAGCTCGGGCGCGGAGAAAACGGCTTCTGCCATCCTTTGCTGCCAGCCTGTTCCGGTTTGTCAAAAAGATTTTGACAAACCGAACGGGCATCTTTCGACGCCCGCAGAAGAGAGGGAAGAAATATTTATTTTGACGGCACCTTTCCGCTGACCTTCACCAAATTGGAGCGGATATAGCCCTTGGTCTTGCCGTAGGCCACGTAGTACCAGGAGTGGCCGTCGGCGCCCTTGGTCTGGTAGTAGACGGTCACCTTGTCGCCGTCGCCCAGCTCCTTGAGGCACTTGGAACCCGTGTCGGCGCTCTTGCGCAGGGCGGCCTTGGAAGCATTCACGGTGCCGGCGAAGGTCTTGCCGTCGCCCTCTGCGGCCGTCGTCTTGGGCTTGCCCTGGGAGATGTAGTCGGCCTTCACGTAGCCGTAGTGCTTGCCGCACTTCAAAAACCACCAGCCGTCCTGGAGCTCGTACAGGGTCACGGCGGTGTTCTGCTCGATCTTGGTGCCCACGGTCTTGTACTTGGTGCCGGGGCCGGCGCGCAGGTTCACCTTGTCCTTGTTGACGTAGCCGTTCTTGGCGTTCTTCTTCTGGGCCGAGGTGGGCGTGGTGTAGATGACGGTGGTGGGGGCGGGCGTGGCCGTGGCGGCGGTCACAGGCTCGCTTCCCGGCTCGGTCCCCGGGGCCGGGGTGGCGGCGGCGTTGCCGAAGCGGTAGACGCCCCGCTGCTCCATGAGGGGGGACACAGGAGAGCCGTCGTTGGACAGGGGCGTGGCGCTGACCTTGAAGGACAGCTCGTTGCCGCTGCCGTCGTTGTCCGTGACGGGGAAGAACATGGTCACATACCGGCGCATGCCCGGGGCCACCACGGCGTCGCCGGAGCCGTTGACCGCCGCGCCGTTCATGGACACGTCGGTCCAGGCGAAGCTCAGGAACTTGTCGGTCTTGTTCTCCAGATAGGCGCTGACCCGCACGTCCTCGCTGTGGTCGAACTCGTCGGCGCCCAGGACGATCATGGCGGCGAAGGTGTTGTCGAAGAAGGTCTGCTCCTTGTCCGTCTTCTGGCGGACGGGGTAGACCACGTTCCCCTTGCTCTGACCCGTGGGGTAGAAGCTGAAGGCTCCGTCCACCACGTCCCCCTGGCCCATGGGCACGGCGTCGTCGTAGATGAGGGGGTAGAGGATCAGCTCGTCCACCGAGGACACGCCGGAGGCGCGCAGATCGTCGGATTCGATCAGGATCTCGCCCGCCACGGTCTGGCCGGCGGGCACCCGGGCCTCATAATAGGCGTCCTGCATGTACCCGTTGACGGACAGGTAGGGAAGGGACACCACGAAATCCCGGACGGTGGACTTGTTGGCGGAGGTGAGCTTCAGCGTCAATCCCTGCTGGGGGTCGAAGGCGGCCTCGTTCAACACGAAGGAGAACAGGGTGCTCTCCGGGATGGTCTCCTGGCCCACCCGGCAGGTCCGATCGCCCAGGGCCTTCAGGGGCGCCGGGGTGCTGTCGGCGCCGGTCTGGGCGGACGACGTGTTCTCCGGCAGATGCAGCACGGAGGGGTTGTTCTTCCCGCAGCCCGCCAGCAACAGCAGCGCCGCCAGCAGCATGAGCCCCACCCGCGTTTTCGTTCCTTTCATTGCGTTTACCTCCCAAGGTCGGGGCCCGCGCCCCGCCTTTCTCTTGCGAAATCTTACCGATTACTGTATATCATATCTTCCCCCGCCTGTCAAATATAGGGGAATCTTTTCCATTTTTCTTCACTTTTTCGCCGGTATCCGTGCCGTCAGGGGACCTTCTGTGGTATACTGGTCAAAAAGCGGGAGGCGAAGATCATGGCTTATCAGGACATCAATGCGAAGACCATCGACCGGTGGGTCCGGGAGGGCTGGGAATGGGGCCAGCCCATCGACCACGAGACCTTCCTGCGGGCCCGGGCAGGGGACTGGTCCGTGGGGCTGACGCCCACCAAGCCCGTGCCCCGGGAGTGGTTCGGGGACCTCAGGGGGAAGCGGGTCCTGGGCCTCGCCAGCGGCGGCGGGCAGCAGATGCCCATCTTCGCGGCGGCGGGGGCCGTCTGCACGGTCCTCGATTACTCCGAGGAGCAGCTGAAGGCGGAGCGCATGGTGGCGGAACGGGATGGGTATGGGATCGAGATCGTCCGGGCGGACATGACCAAGCCCCTACCGTTTGCGGACGGGGCCTTCGATTTTATCTTCCATCCCGTGTCCAACTGCTACGTGCGGGAGGTGAAGCCCATCTGGCGGGAGTGCTTCCGGGTGCTGAAGCCCGGCGGGTATCTGCTGTCGGGCACGGACCATTTCGTGAACTATCTGGTGGACGAGGACGAGGAGCGGATCGTGAACCGGCTGCCCTTCGACCCCCTCGAAGACCCGGCGCAGATGGCGCAGCTCCAGCGGGACGACTGCGGGGTCCAGTTCTCCCACACCCTGGAGGAGCAGATCAACGGGCAGCTGGAGGCGGGGTTCACCCTCCTCGCTCTCTACGAGGACACCAACGGCCAGGGCCGGCTCCACGACCTGAACGTCCCCACCTTCCTGGCCATGCGCTCACAAAAACCGCTTTGACTTTTTATCCTCGCACCTTTTTCTTTTCGGTGAAAAGAAAAAGGTGCGCGAAAAAGAAAAGCACAAGAAAGGGATCATGGGGTTTCCACGATCCCTTTTCCATTAGGCAAGTTTCTCTTTTTCCGCCGCTTTTTCCTCTTTGTATAAAGAGAAAAAGCGGCAAAAAGAAGAAAGTTGTTCATTCCCTACGCAGGGCGTCGATGGGGTTGAGGCGCGCCGCCTGGACGGCGGGCACCGCGCCGAAGAAGAGGCCCACCAGGGCGGAGAACACCACCGTGGCCGCCACGATGTACCAGCTGATGAAGATGGGCACGCCGGACACCCGGGACACCATGTACGCGAGGCCGATGCCCACCAGGACGCCCAATATGCCGCCGATGCAGGTGAGCACCCCCGCCTCCGTGAGGAACTGGGCGGAGATCTTCCGCTTCCGGGCTCCCAGGGCCTTCTTGAGGCCGATCTCCGGGGTCCGCTCGGTGACGGACACCAGCATGATGTTCATGACGCCGATGCCCCCTACCAGCAGGGAGATGCTGGCGATCCAGATGAGCTGCCGGTTGGTGGCGGAACTCAGCTCCTGGAGCTTCTTGGCCTGCTCCAGCAGGTCCTTGCTCTTGTAGGTCACGTCCCCGGACCCGGTCAGGGTCTTGTTCAGGATGGCGGTGGTCTGCTTCCCGGCCTCGGTCATGTCGTCGGTGCTCCCGGCCCGGACCACCACGTTGCTGGGCTGGTCGTAGGAAAACAGGGTAGGCCAGGTGGAGGCGGGGATCAGCACCTTGCCGCCGGAATGGTCGGTGTAGGTGAAGTAGTCGTTGATGGAGGTGATCGTAGGCGTGAAGGCGCTGTTCTGGGTGAACTCGCCCACCACCACGTAGGGCTCCGACATGATCTCGATGGTCTTGTTCACGGGGTTCTTGCCCATGAACAGCGTCTCGGACACGGTCCTGTCGATGAGGGCCACCTTCCTGAACCCGGCGAAGTCCTCCGGGAGGAAGCTGCGCCCGCTGCGGATCACGTACCCGCTCACGCTGAGGAAATGCTCGTCCACCCCGTAGACGGACCCCTGGTTCAGGCCCTCGGACCCGTACCAGATCATGCCGTAGGCGTCCCGGCGGTAGAAGAGGCTGGCGTCCTCCACCTGCTTGATCTTGAGGATCTCCGGCAGGATGGACGCGTCCAGGGGCGTCACGTACTCCGGCACCTGCTGATAGCTGGGGTCCAGCACGTAGTCCCCCTGGTAGAGGGCCACCTCCACGGTGTTGTTGCCCGC
>CADACQ010000034.1 GCA_902786465.1 uncultured Eubacteriales bacterium
CCTGTTCCCATTCCGAACACAGAAGTTAAGCTCACATACACCGACAATACTTGGCTGGCAACGGCCCGGGAAGATAGGCAGCCGCCGGGACCCCAAGAGTCACTCAACTGAGTGGCTCTTTTTTTGCATTGTAAATACTTTTCGCGCCTATTGTCGAAACGGCCCATATGTGGTACTATGCACATATTGAATTATAGGGGGGTAGCATATGTCTTCTGCGATACAAAAACTCTCAGCTGCGGCTGAAACCACCGGGCTCTCCTTTGACCGGGAGAGGAACATCCTGTACGGGACCTTCGGCGCCTATGCCTTTGCCGTTCTGGTGAACGCATCCAACGTCCGTTACTGCTCCATCTTCTTTCACGTGACGCGGGACGGGAACGCATTTATCGCCAACGACGGGAAGGAGATCGCCAAGGAGAGCAATAAGCTCCTCCAGTTCGTGAAGCCCGCCGGGGCTGCGCCGGCCAGCTTCCTGGTCAAGCTGGAGAAGGACGAGCAGGGCACCGCACAGCGGATCCTGGACGCCCTCAACTTCCTTTCCGCCGCCTTTACGAGCCGCGGCTACGTCAACACCTGTGAGAATTGCCGCCATGAAGTGGCGACGGAGCCATGCGCCGTGGGGAACGGCCTTCGATTCCTGTGCCCGGAGTGCTTCGAATCCGTTTCTGCCAGCATGAACGACAAGGCCCACCAGGAAGCGGAGACCCCGGAAAACGTGCCTGCCGGCATCGTAGGCGCCCTGGGTGGGGCGCTCCTGGGCGCCTTGGTAGTGGTGCTCTTTGGGCGCCTGGGCTATGTCACGGCCCTCTCCGGCCTCATCGCGGCCATCTGCGCCTTGAAGGGATACGAGCTGCTGGCCAAGAAGATGAGCGTCAAGGGCGCCATCATCTCCTGCATCGCCATGCTGGCCATGATCTACGTGGGCCATCGGGCGGATTGGGCCATCGAGGCAGCACAATACTTCCAGGTCGACTTTTTCAAGGCCTTCCGCGCCATCCCCATGCTGATCGAGGAAGGGGCCATCGAGCTGGGCCAGTATCTGAAGGGACTGTTCATGGTATATCTGTTCGCCCTTCTCGGCGCAGTGCCCACGGTGATCAGCTCCCTCAAGCAGCAGAAGACCAAGTACACCGTGCAGAAACTGAACTAAAGACAGCGAACCGAGATGGGGCCGTAAAGGCTCCATCTTTTTATATTTTCGAGATATTGATGCGCTTTTCTTTTGCATCCCTTTGGTGTATACTGAATATAGTACAGGAAGGAAAAGCGTGGGAAAGGAGGTCGCCATGTGCGGACGGTTTCGCATACAGGATCAGCCCAGCGACGAAAAGCTGGCTGAACTGTTCCAGCAGGCCATCGAAATATCGCTGAAGCTGGGGGCCAAAATGGTCACCTCCGGCGACGTGCGGCCTACGGACGTAGCCCCGGTCATCGCGCCCTCCGCCCGGAACCGAGCCCTGGGGGCCTTCCCCATGCAGTGGGGCTTCACCCACCCCAAGCGGGGCATGCTGGTGTTCAACACCCGCATGGAGACGGCCCAGGAGAAGGAGATGTTCGTGGGCAGCGTCAACGATCGCCGGTGCCTGATCCCCGCGTCGGCGTACTACGAGTGGAAGAAGATCGACCCCAAGCGGAAGGAGCGATACGCCTTCAAGACGGAGGACGGGTCGCCCCTGTTCCTGGCGGGGTTGTACGTCCGCACTTCGGACCAGCTGCGGCTTCCCTGCTTCACCGTGCTGACCCAGGATGCGGATAAGAGCATCCGGGACCTGCATCCCCGCATGCCCGTGCTGGTGCCCTTCTCCCGGGCGGAGGAGTGGCTGAGCCCGGACACGGACTTCCTGGGCATGATCCAGAACCTGCGGGTGGCCGTGACGGCCGAACGGGCATAAAGAATTGTAAAGAAACAGCGCTCCCCGGCGGGAGCGCTGCTGTTATTATGGACTATTATCTCACCCCTCGCTGAAGAAGTCCAGGATGGCCTTGATGGCCTCGTCCATGGTCCGGGGGTCCTGGAAGCGGTGGTCGCCGTTGTCGATGGGCACGAACTCGATGAGCTGATCGTCGGCGAAGGATTGGACCATGTCGAAGGGCACGATCTCGTCTTTCCGGCCGTGGAGGATCAAGATGTCGTCCATGTAGGCCGTGAAATCCTCATGGAGCAGGTCCACGGCCTTGATCTCGTCCAGATACGTCTTGTCCAGATTGATCTTCCGGTCGAACCCTACGGGTACCTCCTTGCCCTTCTCGATCCGTTCCAGCTCTTCGGCGGTCATGATGATCTCCGTTTGGATCCGATAGTGATCCACCGACGGGCACCGCAGGGCGATCCGCCGGAAGGGATTCCCGTGGTCCAAAAGATACTTGAGAAACAGGAAGCCGCCGAAGCTGGTGGCGTAGGCGTAGAGCCGGGGCGCGCCGTACCGCTCCCGGACGTCCTCGATGACGGCGGTGAGATATCCGTCGCAGTCCTCCAGGCGCAGCTTTTTGCGCACGTCGTCCCCGTGGCAGGGCCAGTTGAAGGTCACCGTGCACAGCTTCAGCTTATCGAGGGCCCGTTGGGCGAACCGTTCCGCCGCCTTGGCGTCCTTGTGGCCTCCGAAGCCGTGGCCGAAGAGGACCACCCCGGGGATAGCCTTTTTGTCCTCATAATAGAGCTTGCAGCTCACGTTGTACCCGTTTCGGGAGATATTGTATTCCTGGCTCTTCATATCCTCAAAAAAGCGCCCTGCCCGACGGCAAGGCGCGCGTGTGCCATTCTGTTACGCCTGGGGCCCGTCGTTCCGGACGGCGTCCAGGGCGGCCCGCCGGGCGGCCCGCTTCATCTCGGCCTCGGCCTGGGCCTTCTTCTTCTCGTCCTCCACCTGGGCCCGGATCTTGTTCTCGATCTCGTCGCAGAGCTCCGGGTTGTCCTTCAGGAACTGGCGGGCATTGTCCCGGCCCTGGGCAATGCGCATCTCGCCGTAGTTGAACCAGGCGCCGGACTTGGTCATGATCTTCCGGGCCACGGCCTGGTCGATGACGCTGCCCTCCCGGGAGATGCCCTCGCCGTAGAGCATGTCGAACTCAGCCGTGCGGAAGGGCGGGGCCACCTTGTTCTTGACCACCTTCACCTTGGTGCGGCTGCCTACGGCCTCGCCGCCCACCTTGAGGGTCTCGATACGCCGCACGTCCAAACGGACGGAGGCGTAGAACTTCAACGCCTTGCCGCCGGGGGTGGTCTCGGGGTTGCCGAACATGACGCCCACCTTCTCCCGGAGCTGGTTGATGAAGATGACCACGCAGTTAGACTTATTGATGGCGCCGGTGAGCTTCCTGAGGGCCTGGCTCATGAGCCGGGCCTGCAGGCCCACGTGGGAGTCGCCCATGTCGCCCTCGATCTCCGCCTTGGGCACCAGGGCCGCCACGGAGTCCACCACCACCACGTCGATGGCGCCGGAGCGGACCAGGGATTCGGTGATCTCCAAGGCCTGCTCGCCGGTGTCGGGCTGGGACACGTACAGGTCGTCCACGTTCACGCCCAGGCTCTCGGCGTACACCGGGTCCAGGGCGTGCTCCGCGTCGATGAAGGCCGCCGTGCCGCCCATCTTCTGGGCCTGGGCCACCACGTGCAGGGCGATGGTGGTCTTGCCGGAGGACTCGGGCCCGAAGATCTCCACGATCCGGCCCCGGGGGATGCCGCCCACGCCCAGGGCGATATCGAGGTCGATACAGCCCGTGGGGATGGCGGAGATGTTGAGATTGGCGGAGTTGTCGCCCAGCTTCATGATGGCTCCCTTGCCGAACTGCTTTTCGATCTGCGCAAGGGCTATTTCAAGGGCTTTTTCCTTATCCAGCATAGTGATACCGTCCTTCTTCGTTCTTCGATTCAGTATACCATAGTTCCGTCATTTCGTACAGAGATTTTTGGGCGTAGAGTCCCATAAAACGCTCATTTTGCGCACAGCTTCCGGCGCAGCAGATCGAGGGCGTGGAGCACAGCCAGGCGCCGTATGCGGCTCCGCTCCCCGATGAGATGGAGTTCCTTCACCTCTACGCCGTCTCGGCTGGCCAGCGACACGTAGACGAGACCCACCTGCTCCCCGTCGGGGCCGGCGTAGCCCGTGGTGGCCAGGGCGTAGTCCGTGCCCGTCTTTTGCCGCATGCCCGCGGCCATCTCCTCGGCGCACTCCCTGGACACGGCGGTGAACTTGTCCAGGGTATCTGCCTTCACGCCCAGGGAGCCCATCTTGGCTTCGTTGGCGTAGGTCACGTCCCCCTCGACGAAGTAGGCGGAGCTGCCGCCCATATCGATGAAGGCGGAGGAGAGGAGCCCGCCGGTGCAGCTTTCGGCGCAGGACAGGGTAGCCTTCTGCTCGATGAGCAGCCGATGGCACACCGCCGCCAGCTCCTCGTCGTTTTCGGAATAGACCACGTCCCCGAAGCGGCGCTCCACTTCAGAAACGATGGGGGAGAGGAGGGCTTCCCCTTCCTCGTCGGTCTTCGCCTGGGCGGTAATCCTCAGCTTCACCTCGCCGGTCTCGCAGTAGGTGGCCAGCGTGGGATTGGTCTGGCCGTCGATCAGATCCTTCAATTCGTATTCCACGTCGCTCTCGCCCTTGCCGAAGATGCGGAGCATATGGGTGTAGAGCCGGTGTCCGCTGCGCCTTTCAAGATAGGGCATCACGTAGTCCGTGAACATGGGCCGAAGCTCCCGGGGCGGGCCGGGCATGAGGATGGCCGCCTTGCCGTCCTTCTCCATGAGGCAGCCAGGGGCGGTGCCCCGGGGGTTGGGGAGGATGGTGCAGTTGGTGGCGGGGAACATGGCCTGCTTTCGGTTGTTGGGGGCCGCCTTCCGGCCCCGGCTGGTGAAGTAGCCCACGATCCTGTCCCACTCCTCGGGGTACAGGACGAGATCGAGGCCCAGGGCCGCCGCCACGGTCTCCTTGGTGAGATCGTCCTCCGTGGGCCCGAGGCCGCCGGAGAACAGCACCACGTCGGATCTCTCGAGAGCGGTCAGCACCGCCTCCGTGAGCCGCTGGGGATTGTCGCCCACCACCTGCTGGCGGTACAGGTCCACCCCCAGAGGGGCCAGCTTTTCAGCCATGAACTGGGCGTTGGTGTTCACGATCTGCCCCATAAGGAGCTCGGTCCCTACACAAATGATTTCCGCGATCATAGGTCACTCCTGTGCGATAAGCTTTCTGTTTTGATAGATATAGTCCCAGCCGGACCATAGGGACATGACGAGGGAGGCGTAGAGGAGGATGAGGCCCACGATCCGAAAGACCTTCCAGACGTGGCCCACCATCAGGAAGGGCAGGGCGATGTCCTGCAGCGTGGTCTTGATCTTCCCCAGGCTCCCGGCCGCCAGTACCACGCCCTTGCCCGCCGCCACCAGCCGAAGGCCGGAGATGGCGAACTCCCGGAAGATGAAGAGGATGGTCACCACCGGGTGGACCTTCCCCTGGGCCGTCAGCATGATGAGGACGGAGTTCACCAGGAGCTTGTCCGCGATGGGGTCCATGAACTTGCCGAAGTCCGTGACCATATTGTGGGCTCGGGCGTAGCGGCCGTCCACCGTGTCGGTGATGGCGGCGGCGACGAACAAAACCACCGCCACCCACATGCCCCAGCCTTCGGGAAGATAGAAGCAGAGGATCAGGAAGGGCACCGCCAGGATCCGCAGGATGGTCAGCTTGTTGGGGAGATTCATGTTTTTCATAGAGCCTCTCCTTTCATGTCGTACTCGCCTGCGTGGGTGAGGCGGATGGTTTCGTATTCGCCCACGGCGTGATAGCTCCTGCGGGGGATCTTCACCCGGCCGTCCACGTCCGGGGCCTCCCGGGGGGTCCGGCCCACGGCGTGGGTCCGGGTCAATTCCTCGATCAGCAGCTCCGTCTGCCGCCCCACCCAGCGCTGGTTGCGCCGGAGGGAGATGGGCCGCTGCTGGGCCATGAGGGCGGAAAGGCGCGCTTGCTTCACCTCGTCCGGCACCTGGTCCGGCATCTGGGCGGCCTTGGTGCCCTCCTCAGGGGAAAAGGCGAAGGCCCCCACCCGGTCGAAGGGATAGTCCCGAAGGAAGGCGAGCAGGGTCTGAAACTGCTCCTCTGTCTCCCCGGGGAAGCCCACCATCATGGTGGTGCGGAGCGTGAAGTCGGGATAATGCTTATAAAGGTAGTCCAGCAGGCTCCGGATGTAGGCCCCGCTGCCCCGCCGGTGCATGCGGCTCAAAATATCGTCGTCGATATGTTGCAGGGGGATGTCCAGGTACGGGATCAGCTTCTCGCCCTCGGCCAAAGTGTCCAGCAGCGCTTCGTTCACCGTGTCGGGATAGGTGTAGAGGACTCGGACCCAGTGGAGGCTGTCGATGCCGTTGAGCTCCTTCAGCAGGGGCACCAGCATGGACTTCCCGTACCGGTCCACCCCGTAGCCCGAGGTGTCCTGGGCGATGACGGTGAGCTCCGTGACGCCCCGGTCCGCCAGGGCCTTGGCCTCGTCGACAAGCTGCTCCATGGGCTCCGAGCAGAGGTTCCCGCGGATGAGGGGGATGGCGCAGTAAGTGCAGCGGTTGTTGCACCCGTCGCCGGTGCGCAAAAAGGCCCGGTAGGGAGGGGTGGTCAGCAGCCGCTCCCCGAGGCCGCAGCTCATCTTGGGCAGGGGCTGGCCCAGCTTTTGGGCAAGGAGCCCCGGCAGCTTTTCGTACTCCCGGACCCCCAGTAAAATGTCTATCTCCGGCAGCTCCGTGATAAGCTCCTGCCGGTATCGCTCCGTAAGGCAGCCCGTGGCCACCAGGACCCGGCAGCGGCCCCGTTCCTTATACTGGGCCATCTCCAGGATGGTGTTGATGCTTTCCTCCTTGGCCGGGTCGATGAACCCGCAGGTATTCACGATCAGCACCTCCGCCTCGTTGGGGTCGGGGGTGAAATCGTAGCCGAACCGCCCTAAGAGGCCCAGCATCCGTTCCGTGTCCACCTGGTTCTTGGCACAGCCAAGGCTGATGACGCCTACCTTCATGCCTTCTCCTCGTCCTCGTCCCAGGGGGCCCCGTCGTCTTCAACAGCGTCGTCGCCTGCGTAGCTGCCGGACCCGTCGCCGAAGATGGCCTCCCACTGGGACCGCTTGATGAGCACCTTCCGGGGCTTGCTGCCGTCGAAGCCGGACACGTAGCCCTGCTCCTCCATCATGTCCACCAGCCGGGCCGCCCGGGCGTAGCCCACGCGGAGCTTCCGCTGGATCATGGAGATGGAGGCCTGGCCGGAGTCCAGCACGATCCGGACCGCCTCGCCCAACAGGTCGTCCTCCTGCTTGCCCTCGCCGAAGACGCCGCCCTTGGCGCCGCCGCCGCCGGACATGGCCTGCTCGGCCTCGCTGTCGAACTGCTGCTCGCCGCCGTTCTTGGCCTTGATATCGTTGACCACCGCCTCCACCTCCTCGTCGGAGACGAAGGCCGCCTGGAGCCGGGTGGGCTTGGCCGCCCCGTTGGGGTGGAAGAGGCAGTCGCCCCGGCCCAGAAGCTTTTCCGCGCCGGTGCTGTCCAGGATGATCCTGGAGTCGATGGCGGAGCTGACGGCGAAAGCCGCGCGGCTCGGTATATTGGCCTTGATAAGGCCAGTGATGACGTCGGCCGAGGGCCGCTGGGTGGCCACGATCAGGTGGATGCCCGCCGCCCGGCCCAGCTGGGCGATGCGGCAGATGCAGTCCTCCACCTCGTCAGGCGCCACCATCATGAGATCGGCCAGCTCGTCCACGATGACCACGATCCGGGGCAGCCGGTTCCGCTCCTCCTCCTGGATCTCGTTGTAGCGGGCCAGGTCTCGAGCGCCCCGGTCGCTGAACTTCTTATACCGCATGGTCATCTCGTTGACGGCCCAGCGTAGGGCGCTGGCGGCCTTCTTGGGATCGGTGACCACGGGGATCAAGAGATGGGGCAGGGTGCTGTACACGGACAGCTCCACCTGCTTGGGGTCCACCATGATGAGCCTGAGGTCCGCGGGGGCGGACTTGTAGATCATGGACAGGATGATGTCGTTGATGCACACGGACTTGCCGGAGCCGGTGGAACCGGCGATCAGCATGTGGGGCATCTTGGCGAGGTCCGCCACCACGATCTTGCCGCCGATGTCCTTGCCGATGGCCATGGTCACGGGGGACTTGGCGTTCTTGAACTCGTCGGTGTCGATGATCTCCTTCAACAGCACCGTGGCGGCGGTCTTGTTGGGCACCTCCACGCCCACGGCGGCCTTGCCGGGGATGGGGGCCTCGATACGCACCCGGGGAGCGGCGAGGGCCAAAGCCAGGTCGTTACTAAGGGTGGTGATCCGATTCACCCGCACGCCCCGGGCGGGCTGCAGCTCGTACCGGGTGACCACGGGGCCCACGGACCAGCCCAGGGGCCGGCACTCGATGTTGAAGCTGGCCAACGTTTCGATCAGCAGCTCCATGGTCTTCTCCGGGGTCTCGGAGGCCGTGCGGTAGTTCTTCTCCGGGGTCTTGAGCACGTCCAGGGAGGGCCGCTGATACTCGATGATGGGCGCTTCCATGGGCTCCGGCAAAGCTTCGCCGGTGGCCTCGTCATGGTACACGAACTTCTTGTCGGGGGCCCGTTCCGGCTCCGGCAGGGGCGCTTCCCCCTCCTCGTAGGGGGTGGCCTCGGTGAAGGCCCTGAGATCGTCCATGGTCATGTTCTTGGGGTCGGCGGGCCGGAGGGGCTTGGGCTCCTCCGCCTCGGGCGCCTGGCCGACGATGGACACGTCCTCCAAAGGCGTGGGGGCTTCCGGCGTCGCCGGGGCCGGCTCCTCCGCCGGGCGGCTCATCTTGGACCGCCGGGGCGGCATCTTGAACAGCTCCTCCTTGGGCGCCGGGGGGGTCAGATCGGGCACCGGCTTGTTGGCGGGCAGGGGCCCGTCGCCGGGAAGCCGCAGCACGTCGTCGATGGGCTCGTCCACGAAGGCGGGGCCCACGGTCTTGGGCTTCTTGGCCAGGGGGCCGCCCGAGGGGAAGAAGGAGAGGTCGTCCTCGCCTTCCGACCGCTTCTTGGGCTCCTCCGCCTCCGGCACGAAGAAGGCCTCGTCGAAGGGCACCTTGCTCTTTTTCCGGGGGGCTGGCTCCGCCTTGGGCTTCATCTTGCCGCCGGGCTGGGGAATGTCCTCCAAATGCCCCAGCTTGTCCGGGTCCACCTCGGGGACGGGGGCTTGCTTCTGGTCCTCCACGGACTGGATGAACAGGGATTTCTGTTTCCGGGCGGGCAGGGCGTTGGATTCCGAGGCCACCTCGTCGTAATCGTCCTCCGGGGCCTCCGCGTCCAGCCGCTCGATGGCGTCGGCCATCTTGTTCTTCAACAGCTCCGGGAAGGTCTTGAGGCTGATGCGGGTGATGAACAGCAGGCACACCACGATGCCAGCGATGACCACCACGGAACAGAGGGTCCTGCCGCCGATCAGCTCCAGCACGTAGCAGAGGAGGCCGCCGATGACGCCGCCACCCACCTTCTCCGGGGCGCTGATGGCGTGGACTGCCCGATCGAAGCA
>CADACQ010000035.1 GCA_902786465.1 uncultured Eubacteriales bacterium
ATGGACAAGCACGGCTACTTCAACCTGAGCTGCTCCACCGGCGTCAGCAAGGGCATCATCGACAAGGCGGACATCGTCATCGTGGAGGTGAACGAGCATTTGCCCTGGCTCTGCGGGGGCTTCGACGAGGTGGTCCACATCTCCCAGGTGGACTACGTGGTGGAGGGGGAGCATGAGCCCCTCTTCGAGCTGCCCATCGCCGAGCCCAGCGAGCTCGATAAGAAGATCGCCGCCAGCATCGTGCCCTACATCCAGGACGGCGCCTGTTTGCAGCTGGGCATCGGGTCCATGCCCAACTCCGTGGGCAATATGATCGCCAACTCCGATTTGAAGGACCTCTCCATGCACACCGAGCTCTGCTCCGACGCCTACTACGATCTCTACGCCGCCGGAAAGCTGACCAACGCCCGGAACAACATGCACCGGAACAAGGGCATGTTCGGCATGGCCTTCGGCACGAAGAAGCTATACGAGTGGATGGACAGGAACCCGGGCCTGTCCGTGTGCCCCCTCGAATACGTGAACTCCCCCGAGCTCATCGGCGCCATCGACAACATGGTGGCCATCAACAACTGTATCGCTCTGGATCTGTACGGCCAGGTGTCCGCCGAAAGCTCCGGCACCAGGCACATCTCCGGCACCGGCGGGCAGCTGGATTTCATGACCGGCGCGGCGAAATCGAAGGGCGGCAAGGCCTTCATCTGCCTCACCTCCACCTTCACGGACAAGAAGGGGCAGATGCACTCCCGCATCGTGCCCCACTTCGGCGGCGACATCGTCACCACCCCCCGGAGCGAAACCTACTACGTGGTCACGGAGTACGGCGTGCGCAATCTCGTCGGCCGGACCACCTGGGAGCGGGCGGCCATGCTGGTGGACCTGGCTCACCCGGCCTACCGGGAAGAGCTCATCGCCGCCGCGGAGAAGCAGAACATCTGGCGGCAGTCGAATAAGCGGTAAGACCTCTTCTTTTGCCGCTTTTTCTTTTCAGTGAAAAGAAAAAGCGGCGGAAAAAGAAAAGCTCATATGGAGTATGGTTTTTCGTGGAGAAAAGCCATGCTCCTTTTCAATTACAGGTTGAAATCGGGGCGGTTTTTTCGTACACTAAGGATAGATTTATAGGCAGGAGGCACAGCTATGCGCAACCATGAAGTGACGGCATCTCACCCGCTGTTGGATGAACGGGGGAATTTGCGGGAGCCCGGCTGGTCCCGGCACCTGGTGCAGCAATACGACCGGGCCCAGGTGAAGGCGCCCCGCTGGCGCATCAAGGAGTGGGACTACTACCTGGTCATGGGCCGGGGCTTCGCCGGGGCCTTCACCATCTCCGACGACGGGTATATCGGCCTCCAGTCCGTGTCCCTGCTGGGCCTGGGCGACGCCCCCTGGGAGCACACGGAGACCGTGCTCAATACCTTCCCTCTGGGCAAGCTGAAGCTGCCCAACGACTCCGCCCGGGGCGACACCGTCTACGAGGACAAGCGCCTGCAGATGCGCTTCTCGGCGGGCGGCGGCCAGCGGCGGATCACCTGCCACTTCGAGCGGTTCTGGAAGGACAAGCCCTTCGACTGCGACATCGTCCTTCAGCAGCCGGACATGGAGTCCATGGTCATCGCCACCCCCTGGCCGAAGGACAGGCACTTCTACTACAACCAGAAGATCAACTGCATGCGGGCCTCCGGCTGGATGGAATATGACGGCGTCCGCTATACCTTCGATCCGGCCACGGACTTCGGCACCCTGGACTGGGGCCGGGGCGTCTGGACCTACGACAACACCTGGTTCTGGGGCAGCGGCAACGCGGACCTGGACGGCGTGGCCTTCGGCTTCAACATCGGCTACGGCTTCGGCGACACCAGCGCCGCCACGGAGAACGTGATCTTCTACGACGGGAAGGTCCACAAGCTGGACGACGTGACCTTCCACATCCCCGAGGACAGCTATATGAAGCCCTGGCGCTTCTCCTCCGACCACGGCCGGTTCGAGATGGACTTCGTGCCGATCCTCGACCGAGCGGCCAAGATCGACTTCAAGGTCCTCATCTCCGACCAGCACCAGGTCTTCGGCCGCCTGTCCGGCAAGGCCGTTTTGGACGACGGCAGGGTCCTGGAGGTCCGAGACGTGCTCTGCTTCGCGGAGAAGGTCCACAACCGGTACTGACGCCGGCGCAACAAAAGGGCCTGTTGCACAGGCCCCCCTTGGCAATAGTATTCCACCCCCTTCCTGCGGGAAAGGGGCCCTTTTTTATTCCTCCTCAAGTTCCGATGCCAGCATGCGGGTGTAGCCCGTACCGTTTCGGACGCAGCGGGAGACCCGGGACAGGGTGGCCGAGGAGATGTCCACGGCTTCGATGACCTGCAGATAGGTCTTCCCTTCCAGCAGCATCCGGGCCGCCGCCAGGCGCTCGGCCATGTTTTCCACCTCTCTCTCGGTGCACAGGTCCGCAAAGAAGGCGGCGCAGTCCTCCCGGGTGCGCAGCTTCAGAATGGTGTCAAAGAGCTCCGGGATCAGTTCTCTGCTTCCTCGTCGTTCCATGATTTCCCTCCCAACAGAAGATTTTCGGGGTCTACTGCCGCAAAAACCGCCGGAGTGCCTCCGTCTTCGGGGCGACGAACACCTCCTGGGGCGTGCCCAGCTCCGCCACGGTCCCCCCGTAGAGGAAGGCCACCCGATCGGACGCCTCTCGGGCAAAGGCCATCTCGTGGGTCACCACGATCATGGTCCGCCCTTCGTCCTTGAGGAGCCGGATCACGTTGAGCACCTCCTTGGTGAGCAGGGGGTCCAGGGCGCTGGTGGGTTCGTCGAAGCAAAGCACGTCCGGCTCCATGGCGAGCGCCCGGGCGATGGCCGCCCGCTGCTGCTGGCCGCCGGAAAGGGTGTTGGGGTAAGCGTTCGCCTTGTCCGTCAGCCCGACCTTTGCGATCAGGTCCATGGCCTTCTGCTGCAGCGCCGCCTTGCTCCCCTTCTTCGCCAGGGTGGGGGCCAGGGTAACGTTTTCCAGCACGGTATACTGCGGGAACAGATGGAACGCCTGGAACACCAGCCCGAATGCCTGCCGATGGGCCTGCCGGCCCTTGGGTCGGTCGGCGTCGAAGAGCGTCTCCCCGTTCAGCCGTATTATACCACGGTCCGGGGTTTCAAGGAAGTTCAAACAACGCAAAAATGTGGTTTTTCCCTCGCCGGAAGGGCCGATCAGGGAAAGGATCTGCCCCTGTTCCAGGGATAGATCCACGTCGTGCAGCACGTCCGCGTCGCCAAACCGCTTGCCCAGGCCTACGATTTCCAGATATGCCATAGGTCCCCCTCACTCAAAATAGCCGAGCCGCTTCTCCTCCCGCCCCAAAAGCCAGGAGAGGAGCCCGGAAAACAGCAGATAGAACACGCCCGTGAGCAGCAGCGGCCAGATGAGTCCGTGGGATTTGATAAAGGCCTGGCCGGCGTAGGTCAGCTCGTAGATGGCGATGATGCGGGCCAGGCAAGTGTCCTTCACCAGGGTGATGATCTCGTTCCCCATGGGGGGCAGTATCCGCTTATAGACCTGCTTGAGCTGGACCCGGAAAAAGATCTGGCTGCGGGTCATGCCCAGGACCCGGCCCGCCTCCCGCTGTCCCCGGGGGACGCTCTCGATGCCGCCCCGATAGATCTCGGAGAAGTAGCAGGCGTAGTTGATGATAAAGGCCGTGGCCGCCGCCGCCATGCGGCCCACGCCGCCGCCCCCCCACAGGTTCCCGTCCCGGATCAGCAGGCCGGGGCCGTAGTAGATGACGATGAGCTGGAGCATCAGCGGCGTGCCCCGGACGACCCACACCAGGCCCCGCACGGCTTTCTGCAGGGGCCGCCAACGGGTCATGGACCCGAAGGCGATCACGAGGCCCAAAGGCAGCGCGCCCAGCAGGGTGTAGCAGAACAACTGCAGCGACTGGCCGAAGCCGCCCAGCAGGGCGAGGAGGACTTCCCGCAGCATAGGCGCTTACCGGGCGATGAGCTTCACGTCGATGCCGTACTTTTGAGCGACCTGGGCCAGGGTGCCGTCCTTGTACTTGCCGTCCAGGAAGGCGTCCAGCTTGGCCGCCAGATCGCTGCCCTTGCGGAAGCCAACGCCGTACTCCTCCGCGTTGAGGCCCTCCACCAGCACCAAATCGGGATAGCTGGTGCCCTCCCCGATCATGGCGCCGGCCATGAGCTGGTCAATGATGCAGGCGTCGCTGGCGCCGGAGGCCACCTCCAGCAGGGCGTCGCCCTGGGACTGCATGGAGGCCACCTTCCAGCCCTTCTCCTGGGCCAGCTCCTCCGCCGCCGAGCCCGCCTCCACGGCGAAGGTCAACGCGCCGTAGTCCAGGCCCGCCGCCTTATCCTTGGGGGCCACCACCACCTGGGCGTTGCCGCAGTAGGGCTTGCTGGTCTCCATGGCCGCCTTCACGCCGTCGGTGAGGGTCATGCCGTTCCAGATGCAGTCGATGTTGCCGGCGTTCAGCTCCAGCGTCTTGTTGTCCCAGTCGATGACGGTGAACTCCGCCTTCACCCCCAGGCTTTCCGCGAAGGCTCGGGCCAAATCGGCGTCGAAGCCGATCCACTCCCCGTTATCCCCCAGATAGTCCATGGGCGCGAAGTCCGTGATGCCCACCACCAGCTTGCCGGCGGCCTTGATCTTTTCCGAATCCGTGGTTTCCTTCTTGGCAGAGCAGCCCGCCAGCGCAGACACGAGGAGGAGGGCTGTGAGGATGATCGCAACGTACTTTTTCATTTTAGGTATCTCCTTGGTTGGTAATGGCTGTACTATACTTTATCACTTTAAAGTTGTAAAGTGTTTTTTTGCATTTTTACCAAACTTTTTTGAAAACGCCGCTGCGCGAAGGTCTTTCGCCCCCGGACCTACACCACCAGGTCCCCTTCCTCCGAGTTGATCACCTCGAAGATCTGCTCCTCCTCCCCGGTGAGGGCGTTGATGTAGACGATGTAGAAGGTGTCGTCCCGGGTGGCCTTGAACTCGTAGCAGAGGACCTCTGTCTGCTGGGTCAGGGGGATGAGAGCCAGGTCCGTATGCTCTATGTGCAGGCTGTCCGATACGTACTCGGCGGCCTGCTTTTCCGTGATCCGGGGCCGGGGCAGGTCCCGGGCCCGGTGATTCAGCCGGTAGTTCCGCGCGTCCAGGCCCATGACCTCCCCGGTGTCCCTGTCGAGATACACCTTTACGAGATCGCTGTACAGGATCGCCCCCTCCTGCCGAGGGGCGAAGTTCAGCACCGCCACGCCCTGGTAGTACTGGGCATAGGCCGCCGCCGGGTCCTCCACCCCCAGCTCCCGCAGGAAGGACAGGGCGCTTTCCTTCAGCCGTGCGCTCTCCTCATCGCTGGGGGGATCGTTCTTGTCCCCCGTGGGCGTCCCCATGAAGGACAGGAGCTCTCCGCCCCGCTCCGTCAGGGACAGGGACACCTGGCCCCGGTCCGCCGTGTCCACGGTGAACTCGTACACCGGCAGGGCCCCGGCCACGTACACCGGCTCCCCCACCTCCCCCGGGAACAGCCGTTGGGCCGCGGCCTGGGCCTGCTGGGCCGTGATCCGCTCGCCGGGATCGCTTTGGGGCGCCTGGTTCTCCGCGCTTTCGGAGAAGGGGCCGTCGTAGATCAGCGTAGGATATTCGCTGATGGCCGCTTCGCTCTGGGTCTGCTCGTAGCAGCCGCCGTCCACCGCGTCCGCCGCCACGTAGTCACCGTTTTGGATGGCGTCCCCCGCTACCTGCCGTATCTGGGCGCAGGCGGTCCGCATGTCCTGCAGCTGCCTTTTGTCCTCATCCGTCAGGGCCCGGCCCTGGAGCACCCGGCCCATGAGGGCGTGGGCGTAGTCCCCGCAGCGGGTCACGAACTGGCTCATGTCGCAGCTGTCCGCGTGGGAGAGGGGCAGCAGGGCCATGGCCGCCCCGGCGCTACCCGTGGCCCGCCACACGTCCCCCAGGAGCAGCACCGTCTGCCGGGGGCTGGCCGCCGCACCGAGCTTCGACAGGGACACGTCCACGTCGTTGAGATCGTCGTCGATCCGATGATACAGGTTCTCGATCCGGGTCCGCTCCGCCGCTTGCCGGGCCTCCAGGGCCTCCCGGCTCTCGCCCAGCTTCACCAACGCTACGACGAGCCCCAGCCCCAGGGCCGCCCAAATCAGTCTTCTCCATCCTTTTCTCATACGCTTACCTCAATAGCAGAACACGTGCCGCCCGATCCTGAGCGCCACGGGCTTAGACAGCATCCACTTGTTCGTCGTGGTGGCCGGGTTGTAGTAGTACAGGCACCCGTAGGTGGGGTCGTAGCCGTTCATGGCGTCCCGGGCCGCCCGCATGGCGGTCTCGTTGGGCCCGAGATCGATCTGCCCGTCGCTCACCGCATCGAACGCCCCGGGCTGAGAGAAGGTTTGTCAAGTATAGTTTTACAAAAAAACATCCTCGCTTTGGCTGAATTTCGACATTATGTGCAATAGAAAAGACTAAGTTCCAAATAAAGAGCTTCTTTTTTTGCTTGATTATTTCGGGTAAACCGCATATACTATGAGTAGGATATCCCTACTTTCCAGCTTTTAGGAGGTGTTCTATATGGCGGAAGCGATTTTTACCAATGACGCAAGGGTTATGTCCAAAGGACAGGTGACCATTCCGAAGAACGTTCGGGCCGCGCTGGGGATAGAAACAGGAGACCGGGTAACCTTTATTGTAGATGGAGCCAGCGTACGTGTGGTTAACTCCGCTGTCTACGCCATGATGCGGTTCCAAGAACAGATGAAGGGCAAGGCAAAACAGATCGGCATGTTGACCGAGGAGGATGTGGCCCAGTGGATCACCCAGTCCCGCCGTGAGGAAAATGCAGAATGAAGATCATGGTGGATACGAACGTCGTTATCTCTGCGGCGTTGTTTCCCGGGGGCAGAGCAGCCCAGGCCTTCTTCAAGGCTATGCTGCCTCCCTATGAACCTTTGGTTTGCGATTATATCGTGGACGAATTGCATCGAAAATTCCGGGAGAAGTTTCCTGACCGGGTGACGGAGCTGGAAGCTTTCCTGTACAATGCGCTTTCGTTTATCAAGGTCGTGCCGACGCCGGAGACAGCGGTGATGGCAGAAGACAAGGTGCGCGATCCTAAAGATCGTCCTATCTTGCGAGCTGCCTTGGATGCCCACGCAGATTTGTTTCTGACGGGGGATAAGGATTTTCTCGAATCCTCGATCACCGATCCAAGAATCATCAGCGTCGCCGAGTTTTTAGGCCGAGAGGAATAACCAGCTGAAAGCAAAACCGCCGCCCCGCAGGTCTTCCTGCGGGGCGTGCTGTATGGGGCAGAATATACCCTCCGCGCCATTGATTTTTCCCCGGGAGGTGATATACTTTTGTCAGCAAATCCATCCCGAGAGAGCGGCGACATGCAGAGTACCGACAAAACCAAACAGTATCTGATGACGGAGGGGCCCATCCACCAGCGGGTCCTGCGCTACGCGATCCCGGTGTTCATCGGGTATCTGTTTCAGCAGCTGTACAACACCGCCGACGCGCTGATCGTTGGGAACCTGGTGGGGCGCAACGCCCTGGCCGCCGTGACCAGCACGGGCTCCATCGTCTATCTCGCCGTGGGCACCTTCACCGGCTTCTCCATGGGCGCGGGCATCGTGATCGCCCGGTATATCGGCGCGGAGGATTCGGAGAAGACCTCCCAGACCGTCCACACGGCCGTGGCCATGGGACTGTTCTTCAGCGTGCTCTTCACGGCGCTGGGGGTCCTGTTCTCGCCGGTGATCCTGCGGGCCATGGGCACGCCGGAGGACGTGTTTACCGACGCGGCTCTGTATCTGAAGATCTACTTCGCCGGCTGCACGGGCCTGGTCATGTACAACATCTTCGTGGGCATCCTGCAGGCCAGCGGCGACTCCACCCATCCCCTCTATTACCTCATCACCAGCTCCGTCATCAACGTGGTGCTGGACATCACCCTGATCGGCGTCTTTCACATGGGCGTGGACGGGGCGGCCATCGCCACCATCGTGTCCCAGGGGATCGCCGCGCTGCTGGTCATGATCCGCCTGCTGCGCCAGTCCGGGGACATCCGCATCTCCTTTAGCAAGATCGGGTTCCACTGGCGGCGGCTCCGGGAGATCGTGCTGTTCGGCCTGCCCACGGCGGTGCAGAACACGGTGATCGACTTTTCCAACGTGCTCATTCAGTCCTACATCAACTCCTTCTCCGCCGCTGCCATGGCGGGCATCGGCGCCTATGCCAAGGTGGAGGGCTTCGCCTTTTTGCCGGTCACGGCCTTCTCCATGGCCATGGCCACCTTCATCTCCCAGAACATCGGCGCCCGGAAGCTGGATCGGGTGAAGGAGGGCATCCGCTTCGGCCTGCTCTGCTCCGTGGCGGCCGTGGAGGTCGTGGGGATCGTCATGTTCCTCTTCGCGCCTCAGCTGGTGGCCGCCTTCAACCAGGATCCCAACGTCATCGCCTACGGGGTGCTCCGGGGCCGGGTCTGCTCGTTGTTCTTCTGCCTGCTGGGCTTTTCCCACGTGTCCGCCGCCGTGTTCCGTGGCCTGGGCAAGCCCATGGTGCCCATGCTGGTCATGCTGATCTGCTGGTGCGCCGTCCGGGTGCTGGTGCTGATGACCATCGGCCAGATCTACCACAACATCCTGCTGGCCTGCTGGATCTATCCCATCACCTGGGGCATGAGCACCGTCGTGGATTTGGTGTATTTGGGGCACGTGCGCAAAAAGGGATACGCCCTTTAGCGGGCATAGCCCTTCAGTCTGGTAAAAAACTTCGTTTTTTACCAGACTGGGCTCCGCTTTCGCTTCGCTTCCAGGTCCCGCCTATACGCCTATGGCGTACCGGGCGGCGGTCCCTGCAAGGTGTCAAACGCACCGCGCATGTCGCTGCGTTCGACAGAAACAAAGCCGGACGCTGGTATCTCCAAATCCGTTGCCACATTTCTTTCGGCTTTATGGTAAGCAAAAAGGATACGCCCTGTGAGAGACGTATCCTTTTCTGTAAGTTTATTTGCGCTGTCTAGTCCAGCAAGCCCTTGTCGATGATCTGGAAGTTGGCCCGGTGGATATAGAGGGCCTTGCCGTCGATCATGAGCTTGGTGAACTTGGGCAGATCCTCCTGGACCTCCCAGTAGACCTTGTTCCCGGAGAAGGCGTAGATGGGCGCGCCCATCTGGGACTTGATGACCACCACCATGGGCTTGCCGAAGGCGTTTTTGATGCTGTTCACCCTCCGGGGAAAGCCGCGTGTCGTAGAAGATGCAGGTGTCGCCGCAGGAAATGAGCTGCTTCCCGTCGATAGTGATGGTGATGACGGAGCTCAGCGTCTTGGTGGTGAGCCAGCCGTTGGAATCCGAGGAATAGGACGTCTCCTCCACCACGTTGTTGTCGATGTCGATCTTCTCCCCGTGGGTCCTGAGGGTGCGGATGCCCATGTTGTCGAAGATGTCGATGTTGTATTCGTTTCCGAAGATGCTGCCGTGCAGGTCGTGGATGCCGCTTTTGAGCATGGAGCAGCCGGCTTGTCCCACCGCCAGCAGAAGAATCAGGACCAGCGCCGCGATCCTCCGTTTCGTTTTTCCGCTTTTCATATCGTTTTCTCCCTTAATCTGTCGTTATCCATGAGGATACCCCCTGTTTCGCCCCTTGTCAATGGGGAGCAAGAGCGATTCTTTTGACCTCTACACTCAAAAAACTCAATAATTATAGGTTGATTTTATCCTATAATTTGCGTATACTGTTTTCGGAGGTACGATATGAACATAGATACCAACACCATTGCCACCATGACGGAGGCCAATCAAAACTTTTCCCGCGTGGCGAAGAAGGCGGATCAATACGGGGAGGCCATCATATTCAAGAACAACCGGCCCAAGTATCGGCTGATCGATCTGGAACAGGCGGGATCGTCCCCGGATCGGGAGCTTACAGACGATGAAAAGATCGACATCGTGGCCCGGCAGATCCTGAAGGAATACAAACCGGCCTTTTTGGAGCTTGCCAAATGATTAAGTTTTCCAGAGAAAAGGTACTGTTGCTGCACCAGCTGATCACGGAGGAAACGGGCGGCGACGCCGGAGTGCGGGACTTCGGCCTGCTGGATTCCGCCCTGGAGAATATTTACCAAACCTTTGACGGGCGGGAACTCTATCCTACCAAGCAGGAGAAGGGGGCGCGCCTGGGATACACCCTGATCTCCAACCATGCCTTTGTGGATGGAAACAAGCGCATCGGCATGTATGTGATGCTGAGCTTCCTTCAGGTCAACGGCATCCATATCCACCCCACCAACGAGGAGGTGGCCCGGGTGGGCCTTGCCGTGGCGTCCGGAACCATGAGCTGCGAGGAGCTCCTCGCCTGGATCGTGGAGAATTCGGCGGAGTAATCCTTGACTTGGGGCTTTATGGTTTTTTAGTTCAGTGTTCCTCGTGGATATAGGTGACATTCAACAGATAGCTTAAGAGTCCTTCTATCTGTCCGCGTTTAACCATTTCATCCACGCGAATGTATTGAAAATAACAGTTGTCGATCAAATACTGTTTGGCAGCGACCATATCCGGAATGTCCGGACGGTCGGAGTCCTTATACAGGTATTTCTTTAGTCGGGCGTTGGTCTCAGGCCCCATCAAATGATTGGTGTAGAGCCGACGCCTGATGTTCTTTGTCCTGCCGACGTACAGCGTCGCTCCCGTCACCTGATCGAAGATCGCATAAACGCCCGGAACATTTTCCAACATTGAAGGAATAAGCCCCCGGAACGTGTATTGCTGGCTATTTAGCAACTGCTCAACGATTCGTTGCGCTTCGTCCATTCTTTTCGGTATGTTTTCCATATAAGCCTCCTGACTAGCTCTCACTAAATGACGGGATGCCATAGTATACCGTACTCTCTGTAAAAGAAAACCTACATAATGTCACGCATGGGGGATGCCCAGGGCGTCCAGGAGCCGAATAAAGGTATCCTGGCCGTCCAGGCAGGTGCCCAGGAGCCAGCCATGCTCGTCCCGCCATTGGGCCAGGCCCCGATAGTAATAGGCCTTCTTGGCGTCCTCGATGAGGAAGGGAACGATGTTGTGGCGCAGGCACTCCTTTAGCGCGATCAGGCGGCCCACCCGGCCGTTGCCGTCCTGGAAGGGGTGGATGTACTCAAACGCCGCATGAAAGGCCACGATGTCCTCCAGCGTGACCGTCGCCTTGGCGTTGTAGCTTTCCAGCAGGGCTTTCATGCGCTTCGGCACATCCTTGGGCTGGACGGTTTCATGGCCGCCGATCATGTTTGGCCGATGCTTGTAGTCGCCCACGGCGAACCAGGGCAGCCGGGCGTCCTGGGTGTCGTGCTTCAGGATGAAATGGAGCTCCTTGACGATGGCCTCCGTCAGCGCTTCCTCGGCGGTGTCGATCACATAATCGATGGCCCGGAAGTGATGGACCGTTTCCAGAATGTCGTCCACCGGCACTCCGTCGCCCACGTCGATGGTGTTGGTCTCGAAGATCAGGCGGGTCTGGTCCTCGGTAAGCTTGCTGCCCTCGATGTGGTTGGAGTTAAAGGTCATCCGCACCTGCAGCTCATGATAGAGGCCGCCGGACACGCGCCCGGCCTTCTCGTCCCGCAGGGTTTGCAGGATGATATTCTCCGAAACCTCCCGGCAAAGGGCCGCCGGGTCACATTCGAGATATTCCGCGATCCGCCCCAGGGTCCGGGGAGACAACTTTTCTCCCTTTGCAATCTTTGCGATGGTTCGGGAGGAAATGCCCAGCGCGGTGACGAGATCGCTCCGAGTGATGCCCTTTTGCTGCAGCTGGTTTTGCAAGCCCTCGTAGGAGATCATAGCTCTGCTCCTTCCTTTATCTTTATATAGTATATGCTTTCTTCTTGAAAAAGTAAAGATATTTCACTATCTTCTGCAAGAAAAGTAAAGATTTCACCCAAAACACGTTAAGCCCCGCAGGGTCGTTTTCCCTGCGGGGCTGCGTGCTATGCCTGTTCGTCGGTATCGGCGTCGTCCTCCGTCGGCTCGGCCAGGGCGGAGCCCTTTTTGGCCTCCATCCTGGGCTTGCGCTTCTCGTAGTAATAGCGGCGGTCGTACTCCTGCCGGCGGCGGCGCTTCTCAGCGACCAGCTCCTCCTCGGTGAGGGGGACGGGTGGCTCCTCCTCGGGTAGATCCACCTTGCCGATGTGCTTGAGCATGATCTCCACGGGCTGGATCTTCATGCCGCCCACGCGCCGGGGGCCGTGGACCAGGATCCTGTCCACGAAT
>CADACQ010000036.1 GCA_902786465.1 uncultured Eubacteriales bacterium
GGGCACCAGCGAATACTGCGGGGTCATGGGCCGGGTGGACATCATCACCGGCACCTTCGGCAAGGCCCTGGGCGGCGCCTCCGGCGGCTACACCGCGGCGCGCAAGGAGATCGTGGACCTGCTCAGGCAGAAGTCCCGCCCCTACCTCTTCAGCAACGCCCTCGCCCCCGCCATCTGCGCCGCCAGCATCAAGACCCTCGACATGCTGGAAGCGTCCACGGAGCTTCGAGATCGGGTCCACGAAAATGCCAACTACTTCCGCGCCGAGCTCTCCAAGCTGGGCTTCGACCTGCTGCCCGGGGAACACCCCATCGTGCCCATCATGCTCTACGACGCCAAGGTGGCCCAGGAGTTCGCCCGGCGAATGCTGGACAAGGGCGTGTACGTGACCGGGTTCTGCTACCCCGTGGTGCCCATGGGCAAGGCCCGCATCCGCACCCAGATCTCCGCCGGCCACACCAAGGCGGATCTCGATTTCGCCGTCAAGTGCTTCGGCGAAGTGAAGAAAGAGATGGGGTTGTAATAGAGGAAACAAATAAAGCATGCACCCTTTCTTGAAAGAAAGGGTGCACCCAAAGAACTTTATTCGGGAAGTATGGCTTAGCTATACTTCCTCTTTTTCTTCTTGAGCTTTTCTTTTTGGGCGACTTTTTCTTTTCACTGAAAAGAAAAAGTCGCAAAAATCAAGAGTCCATTCTCCTAACCAGCGTCTCGTAGGTCCGATCCAGCTCCCGGCTCTCCCGCCAGGCGCAGCCCACGGGCACCCCGGGCCGGTTCTTCCCGTGGAAGTCGCTGCCGCAGGTGGCCAGAAGCTTGTACTGGTGGGCCAGGGAGATATAGAGCTCCGTCTGCCGGGGGGTGTTGGCGGGGTAATAGGCCTCGATGCCCAAGAGCCCCATGCTCACCAGCTCCCGGACCAGCCCGTGGAGGTTCTCCCGGATATGGCAGGGGTGGGCCAGCACCGGCACGCCGTCGCTCCTGTGGATGATCTCCAGCACCTGCTCCGGCGTGAACCGCTTCTCGGTGTAGTAGCCGGGGGTCCCAGGCCGCAAATACTTCATGAACGCCTCCCGGACCTCCGAGGCGTAGCCCGCGGCGATGATGGCGTGGGCGATATGAAGCTTGGTAGTGGCGGTTTGGCCGGTGCGCATGAAGGACCGGACCTCGATCCCCGCCGCGTCCAGCCGGGAGAGGATGATCTCGTTCCGCCGGTCCCGCCGCTCCCGGGCCACCTCCATGGCCCGAATGAGCACGGGGTGGTCCATATCCACATCCAGACCCAGGATGTGCAGCTCGTGATGCCACTCGTTGTCGAACTCCACGCCGGGGATCACCCGGACCCCCTCCTCCTTGCCTGCCGCCACAGCCTCCGGGACCCCGGAGATGCAGTCGTGGTCCGTCAGCGCCAGAAGGTCGATATGCCCCCGGGCGGCGAAGCGCACGATCTCCGCCGGCGCGTAGGTGCCGTCGGAGTGGTCGCTATGGGTGTGCAGGTCAAATCTGTGGCTCATTTCTTCGCTGCCGCTTCCTTTTCTTCTTCCTTTGCTCCTTCGCCGGTCTGCGGCGCCGCGGCGGCCGCTTCCTTCTTGGCGGTCATGACCGCGTCCATATCCTCGCCCCGGTAGACCCGCTCGAACTCCTCGCCGGTGACCCGCTCATACTTGATGAGCAGGGCGGCGGTCCGATGGAGCCCCTCCAGGTTCCGCCCAAGGATATCCTTGGCCCGGCCGTACTGGGCAGCCAGGATGCGGCTGACCTCCTGGTCGATGCGCCCGGCCACGGCCTCGGAATGCTCCTTCCCATGGCCCCAGTCCCGGCCGATGAACACCTCCTGGTCCCCGCCGTAGAACACGGGCCCCAGGATCTCGCTCATGCCGTACTGCTCCACCATCTTCCGGGCGGTGGCGGTGTTCTGCTTCAGGTCCTGGCTGGCGCCGGTGCTGATATCCCCCAGCACCAGCTCCTCGGCCACCCGGCCGCCCATGGTCATGCAGATATGGTCCTCGAGGCGCGCCCGGGTCACGTGGTTCCAGTCGTCCTTGGGGAGGGTCATGGTGTAGCCCGCGGCCATGCCCCGGGAGATGATGGACACCTCGTGGAGGCTGTCGCACTTAGGGAGCTCGATGGCCAATATGGCGTGGCCGGACTCGTGGTACGCGGTGTATTTCTTATCCTCCTCCGTGACCACCCGGCTCTTCTTCTCGGGCCCCATCTGGACCCGGGTGATGGCCTCTTCGAGATCCGCCTGGGAGATCAGCTTCCGGTGGGCCCGGGCGGTCAGGATGGCGGCCTCGTTGAGCACGTTCTCCAAATCAGCACCCGTGAATCCCGGCGTCCGCTGGGCGAGGACGGCCAAGTCTACGTCGGATTCGAACTTCTTGTTCCGGGCATGGACGTGGAGGATGGCTTCCCTGCCCTTCACGTCGGGATAGTTCATGGTCACCTGCCGGTCGAACCGGCCCGGCCGCTGCAATGCGGGGTCCAGGATGTCCGGCCGGTTGGTGGCGGCGATGACGATGATCCCCTCGTTGGGGGCGAACCCGTCCATCTCCACCAAAAGCTGGTTCAGCGTCTGTTCCTTCTCGTCGTGGCCGCCGCCCAATCCGGCGCCCCGCTGCCGGCCCACGGCGTCGATCTCGTCGATGAAGATCACCGCGGGGGTGCTCCTTTTCGCGGTGTTGAACAGGTCCCTGACTCGGGACGCGCCCACGCCCACGAACATCTCCACGAAATCGGAGCCAGAGATGGAGAAGAAGGGCACCTTGGCCTCCCCCGCCACGGCCTTGGCCATGAGGGTCTTGCCGGTCCCCGGCGGGCCCACCAGCAGCACGCCCTTCGGTATCCGGGCGCCCACCTCGGAGAACCGCTGGGGCTCCTTCAAAAAGTCCACGATCTCCTGCAGCTCCAGCTTCTCCTCGTCGGCCCCCGCCACGTCCTTGAAGGTGATGGGGTTCTGCCCCGGGGCGTACTCCCGAGCCCGGGACCGGCCGAAGTTGGCCATCTGCTTGCCGCCGCCCTGCTGCCGGTACATGAACCACATGAACAGAGCCATGGACCCGAACAGCAGCAAGTAGGGCAATATCACCACCAGCCAGCTCTCGCCCTTGGGCTGAACGACGGTGTAGGTGAAGGGATAGTCCACGGAGGACACGGCGTCCGCGTCCTTCCCCTGCATCCTGGCGATGAGCAGGGACATGTTCTTGCTGAACTCCTCCTCCGAGCAGGTGAAGGTGAAGTCCGCCCGGTTGGGGAGATCCTTGGTGGTATAGTTGGACCCGGTATAGAGGCCGCTGTAGAGGCCGGAGCCCAGCGTCTCATGGACGGCCTGGACCTTGTTGTCCTCCACCAGCTTCACGAAGTCCTGAAGCGTGATCTCGTCCGGGGTCTTGGTGGTGAAGCCGCCGCTGATCATATACAGGATCAAGGCGCCCATGAGCACCCAGATCAGCAGGGTCGATAATCCTTTTCTCGTCTTGGGATTCAATGGATGTTCTCCTTACGCAGGGCCGTCCCCTGCCGGTTTATTGTTCTTCGTACACCCGGGGGCTCAGCACGCCCACGTAGGGCAGATTCCGGTAGTAGCCCTTGTAGTCGAGGCCGTAGCCCACCACGAACTTGTTGGGGATGGTGAACCCGCAGTAGTCCGGCGTGATCTCGCACTCCCGACGCTCGGGCTTGTCGAGGAGAGCGCACACCCGCAGGGAGGCGGGCTTGCGCTCGGACAGGAGCCGGGTCAGGTAGGAGAGGGTGAGGCCGCTGTCCATGATGTCCTCGGCGATGATCACGTGCTTGCCCGTGATGCTGCTGTCCATGTCCTTGTTGATGCGGACGATGCCGCTGGTCTTCTGGGCGTCGCCGTAGCTGGAGATGCTCATGAAGTCCATCTTGAGATGGATGCTCATGGCACGGGCCAGGTCCGTGAAGAACACGCAGGCCCCCTTGAGGACGCACAGCAGGATCACTTCCTTGCCCGCGTACTCCCGGCTGATCTGCTCGCCCAGCTCCTTCACCCGGGTCTTGATCTGCTCCTCGGTGACCAGCACCTCGGCGATGTCCTTGTTCATGAATTCAGTTCCCCAGTTCTTCATGACGTTCTTCCCCCTTCGTAAAGATGATATGCAGAATGCGTTTGGTCTCATTGGTTATCTTCGCCCGGTCCGCCACCGTGCCGTCGGGGACGAACAGGGGCCCCTCCTCGTCGCACACCAGGGGCGTCAGCCGGTCCCGGCCGTACAGCTTCCGGTCCGTGAAATAGTCCGAGAGGAGCTTGCTCCCCTTCATGCCCAGGGGCGCGAACCGTTCCCCAGGCCTAGCCGGCCGCAGAACGAGCCGCCCGGTAATCTTGTCCCCGTCCAGATACGCCTCGCGGGCCGGGCAGGGGATGGCCGCTTTCTCCACCCAGCGTGCCTCGTACACGCCCCAGGGGGTGGCCAGGGGTTCGCCCATGGGCAGTTCCGCCTCGAAGGGCTCCGCTTCCGACAGGGGGCCGATGACGAGCCGGTCCCCCTCCGCCCGGGCGATCAGGCTCCCTCGAAGGGGCGCCCACCGGCCCGAGGGCTGGGCGAACAGATCCGTGAGCCGGGTCACGTCCGCCTCGGTGAAATCCTCCGTCACCCCGCGCAGGAGCAGCAGGGCCGCCCTGTTTTGGAGCACCGGCGGGAGCGCCGCCAGGGCCTTGCGGCTGCCCTGGGCGTCGTCCAGGGCCTGTTGCGCCAGGCTGTCCAGGAACTCGTCCTCCGCCCGGAGCTTGTCGGCGCAGTGGGCGATATGGGCCGCCGCCTGGGGGTTGATGGTCGCGAGAACCCCCATGCCCTCCTGCCGGAGTCGGTTCCGACTGGCGTCCAGCAGGGCGTTGGTGCTGTCCAGCCGGTAATCCTGATCCCTTTCGGCCAGGTATGCCATGATCTCGTCCCTGCCCTCGCTGAGCAGAGGCCGGATAAGGTCGCCGCTGCGGGGGGCCATGCCGGTGAGGCCGGCCATGCCGCTGCCGCGGACCAGGTGCAGGAGCACCGTCTCCGCCTGGTCGTCCCGGTGGTGGCCGAGAGCGATCACCTCCGCGCCCAGGGCGTCCTTGAGCCGCCGGAGGAAAGCGTATCGGAGCTGTCGCGCCGCCGTCTCCAGGGAGAGACCCCGGCTTTTTGCCAAGGCGGGCGCGTCCCCGCTTTCGCTGAACAGGGGCACCCCCAGCTCCAGGCACGTTTTCCGGCAGAAGCAGAGGTCAGCCCGGGCTTCCGCGCCCCGGATGCCGTGCTCGTAATGGGCCGCGTACAGGGGGCCGATCCGCCCCTCGTCCCGGAGCCGCGCTAATTCCAGCAGCAGCGCCGTGGAGTCGGGCCCGCCGGAGAATGCGCACACCACAGCCTCCCGCCCGTACAGGCGGCAGGCTGTCAGCGTTCGTTCCGTCAAGAGCAGCATGGATACCAGACCCCGATTATAATTATATATATCATACCCTTTGCGCCGCTTTTTGACAAGTATTTTTTATAGGAATGAATAAAAGCACGCACCCTTTCTTGAAAGAAAGGGTGCGACCCAAAGAACTTTATATGGGATAAGGGGGTCAGTTTACGACATTTACTGGCTTACCTTCCAATACGCCCCGGATGCTGTCCGCCGTCACGTCCACGATCTTCTGCCGGGCCTCCACGGTGGCCCAGGCGGAGTGGCCCGTAAGGTAGCAGTTGGGCGCCTTCAAGAGGGGGTTGTGGATGTCGATGGGCTCCCGGCTCACCACGTCCGCCCCGTAACCCCCCAGCTTCCCGGAGGCAAGGGCCGCCGCCACATCCATTTCGTTTACCAGGGACCCCCGGGCGGTGTTGATGAGCAACACCCCGTCCTTCATTTGGGCGATGGTCTCGGCGTTGATAAAGCCCATATTCTCGGCGGTAGCCGGGCAATGGAGGCTGATCACGTCCGACGCGGCCAACAGCTCCTCCAGGGGCACCTGCTTGCCGGGGAAGGCGGGATGCTCATGCCGGGCATACCCCAGCACCCGCATGCCGAAGGCCAGCCCCACGGCCGCCACCCGGGACCCGATGGCCCCGCAGCCCACCACGCCCAGGGTCTTCCCCTCCAGGGCCATAGGGGTCTTCTCCCACCAGCAGAACTCCGGGCAGGCGGTCCAGGCCCCCTGGCGGATGCGGGCGGTGCTCTGGTACGTCCGGCGGGTCATCTCCAGCAGAAAGGCGAACACGCTCTCCGTCACGCCCCCGGCGGCGTAGCCGGGCACGTTGCACACGGGGATGCCCAGGGCTCGGGCGGCCTTCACGTCCACCACGTCGTACCCCGTAGCCAGGACCCCGATCATCTTCAGGGCCGCGGCCCCCTTCAGAGCGTCGGCGGACAGCTTCACCTTATTGGTCAACACCACGTCCGCCCCCCGGAGCCGCTGGGGCACCAGCGCCGGGTCCGTCCTATCGTAGAGGGACAGGGTGCCCAACGCCCGCCAGGGGCTCAGGTCCAGCTCCTCCACCTTCAGGGTCTTTGCGTCCAGGACCACGATCTGCATAGGTTTTCTCCCTTTTTCGTCACTTTCAGCCCCATTGTAGCCCCTCCCGGGAAGAGCGTCAAATGAACATTCCTTGAACGCTGACGGGGACAAGTTGCCAAAAATACGGAGATATGGTAATATATACGATAATCATTATCAACATGGGGGCAAAGATATGTTCATCATTGTGGTCGGCCAGGGCAAGGTGGGAACCACCCTTTCGTCCCAGCTGTGCGCCGAAGGCCACGACATCGTCACCATCGACAACGACGACCAGGTGCTCAAGAAGCTCCAGGAGACGCTGGACGTAGCCACCCTCTGCGGCAACGGCGCCGCCGGCTCCGTGCTGGAGGAGGCGGGCGCGGCCCGGGCGGACCTGCTGATCGCCTGCACCGACAGCGACGAGGTCAACCTTCTGAGCTGCATGGTGGCCCGGAAGCTGGGCACCAGGAACACCATCGCCCGGGTCCGGAACCCGGAATACGACAGCGATCTCAGACTGTTGAAAGACGAATTCCACATCTCCCTCAGCATCAACCCGGAGCTCACCTGCGCTCGCGAGATTTTCCGCATCCTCCGCTTCCCCGCCTTCCTGAAACGGGAGACCTTCCTTAGGGACAAGGCGGAGCTGGTGGAGCTGAAGGTGGCCCCCGGCAGCAAGCTGGACGGGCTCAAGCTCATGGACCTGAGGCGCATCACCGACGAAAAAGCCCTGATCTGCGCCGTGGAGCGCCAGGGCGAGGTCACCATTCCCGACGGCACCTTCGTGCTCCAGGGGAACGACCGCATCTCCATCACCGCCGAGGCCTCGGGCCTGGTCCGGTTCATGAGCGATCTCAAGCTCTCCACCCCCAGCATCCGCAAGGTCATGATCGTGGGCGGCAGCCGCATCGCCATCCACGTGGCCCGGATGCTGCTGAAGAACAAGATCCGCGTCACCATCATCGACAACGACGAGCAAAAGTGCAGGCTTCTCACCGACATGCTCCCCGAGGCCACCATCCTCTGCGGCAACGGCTCCCTGCAGGAGGTGTTGCTGGAGGAGGGCGTGAAGGATACCGACGCGGTGCTGGCCCTCACGGGGTTCGACGAGGAGAATTTGACCATCTCCATGTTCGCCAACTATCTGAAGGTGCCCAAGACCGTCACTAAGATCGATAGGACGGAGCATCTGGAGGTGTACACCAACGCCGGCATCGACACCATCGTCTCGCCGAAGCTTTTGACCGCCAACGAGATCGTCCGCTACGTCCGAGCCATGGGCAGCCGGTCCGGCCAGTCCATGCTGGCCCTGAGCCGGTTCATGGACGGGCGGGTGGAAGCCATGGAGTTCGTGGTCCCCGCTGGCGCCAGCTACTGCGACATCCCCTTCCGGGCCCTTCAGGACCGCAAGCGGAAGAACACCCTGGTGGCGGCCATCGCCCGGAACCGGCAGCTCATCATCCCCACCGGCAACGACTGTCTATTGCCCGAGGATCGGGTGGTGATCGTGGCGCCCCGGGACGTGACCATCTCCGAGCTTAAGGACGTGTTCCCGGGAGGCAGCCTATGAACGGTCGGGCCGTCCGATACTTCATCGGCCATATCCTCCGGTGGGAAGCCATATTGATGCTCCCCGCTCTCATCATCGCCATCGTGGATAAGACCTGGGGCGCGGTGAACGGGTTCCTCATCACCATGCTGGCCCTGCTCGTCTTCTCCTCCCTGCTGCTGTTCATCGGCCAGAAGGGGGACCACAGCATGCAGGCCCGGGAGGGCTTCGTGATCGTGGGGTTGAGCTGGGTGCTCATGTCCCTGTTCGGCGCATTGCCCTTCGCCATCTCCGGGGAGATCCCCCGGTACGTGGACGCCGTCTTCGAGACCGCCTCCGGCTTCACCACCACGGGAGCCAGCATCCTGACCAACATCGAGGGCCTGTGCCGTGGATTGCTGTTCTGGCGCAGCTTCACCCACTGGATCGGCGGCATGGGCGTGCTGGTGTTCGTCATGGCCATCATCCCCCTTTCAAAGGGCAGCGGCGAGAGCATGCACCTGCTCAGGGCGGAGAGCCCGGGCCCGGACGTAGGCAAGGTGTCCCCCACCATGCGCAAGACCACCCGGGTCCTCTACGCCATCTACTTCGGCATCACCCTGCTGACCTTCCTGCTGCTGGTCCTGGGCGGCGACCCGGCCTTCGACAGCTTCTGCAACGCCGTGGGCGCGGCGGGCACGGGGGGGTTCGCCATCAAGAACGCGGGCATCGCGGCCTACGGCCATTACACCCAGACGGTCCTGTCCTTCGCCATGATGGCCTTCGGCGTGAACTTCTCCGTGTACTACCTGATCCTCACCCGGCAGACCAAGCGGGCCTTGCAGGACGAGGAGCTCCACTGGTACGTGGGCATCATCCTGGGGGTGCTGGTGATCCTGGTCCTCAACACCCGCAAGCTCTTCCCCAACCTGGGCGAGGCGATCCACCACGTATTCTTCACCATCTGCTCCATCATCACCACCACTGGCTTCTCCACGGTGGACTTCAACCTGTGGCCGGAACTCAGCAAGTGGATTTTGGTCCTCCTCATGTTCATGGGCGCTTCCGCCGGCAGCACCGGCGGCGGCATGAAGGTGAGCCGCATCCTGATCCTCATCAAGAGCCTGAAGAACCAGATCGCCTCCATGCTCCGGCCCCGGAGCGT
>CADACQ010000037.1 GCA_902786465.1 uncultured Eubacteriales bacterium
AGGAACACGTCCTTGTCCCGGATGGACTCGTTGACGCGCACGAACAGGTTGCCCTCGGAGAACATGATGGTTTCAGAGTCGCCCAGCTGGGCCCCCAGGTAGGCGCACATTCGCTTGGCAAAGGGACGACCGGCCTGGCCGGCATAGATTCGGATGATGCCTGATCCGCTGAACATAGATCCCTCCCTGACAAAATATGAAATTTCATGGAAACACGTACAGTATACCACGGCCTCCCCCGGGTGGCAACCACTTATCCGCAACTTTTCCTGCATTTTCCAAAAGATTCGACAGGGGAGGAAACCGCGTGCTGGCTGTTGACCTCCACCGAAGAAAAGGGTACAATGTACCTGTATGGACAAACGGGAGAAACAACCGAAGAAGCGCTGGCGGCCCCTTCCTCTTAGAGGCACCCGCCTGGGCCCCCTGCTCCAGGCGCTATTGACGCTGGCGCTGCTGGGGGGCGGCCTCTACGCCTTTGTGCGCTTCGGCTGGCCCGTGCTGCGGGACGTGGCGGATCGGCCTGCGGATATCAGCTGCCTGGGCTTTGGCACCCCGGCGCCCAGCCCGTCCCCGTCGCCTACGCCCGTGCCCAGCCCCACGCCGGTGCCCGGCACCGAGCGCACCATCTACGGGGTGGACCTCTCTCGGGTCCAGCACGAGATTTTGATCCCCGAATATCAGTACGCCGGGGACTTCACCGTATGGGGCCACACCATCCTCTTCGTGGTGGGCAACTACACCGCCGACGGCACCGCCGCCTTCACCCGGGCCATTCTCTACGACACCGAGGCCCGGCAGGCCACCTATCAGAAGCTGGACCTTTCCTATAAATCCATCCGCCATCCCCAGATGAACGACAAGTGGATCGTGTACGTAGACGCCCTCTCCTCCAGCGGCGGCCAGCTGCGGGCCTGCGACCGGGAGACGGGGGAGAACCGCATCCTCAAGACCGTCCATATCGGCCTGCCCACACTGGCCCTGTGGGAGGACACCGTCTTCTGGATCGAGCGCACGGGCACCAGCCGGGACAAGCTCTTCGGCTGCGACCTCAACACCGGCGAAAGCGTGACCCTGGAGGTCTTCGAGAACACGGACGCGGGCGTCTCCGCCGTTTCGGTGGGGGGCGGGAAGCTGGTGTACGTCACCGGCGCCGGAGCCATGAAGACCATGGACCTCGCTTCCGGCGAAAGCAAAGTGGACCATTTCGGCCTCACTGTCCACGACCCCAAGACCGACGGGAAGATCACCGCCTTCTTGACCGGCTATCACGGGGAGGACAGCGACCTCGTCTATGTGGACGAGCGGGGAGAGCTGGTGACCGCGGCCCACGGGGCGGCGGACTTTGCCCTGGCCGACGGGGCCATCGTCTACGGCATGCTGGACAAGACCTACGTCTACTTCCTGGACGATGGGGCCACCTTCTGCCTGACCCGGCCCAGCGAAAGCGCCATGTTCCTGGGGGGCGGGGGAGACTTCGCCATCTGGATGGACGTGACCTGGCGGGATAGGGATATCATCGAATACATGCACCTGAACGATTTTTCGGCGGATCTCACCGAAACGGAGGAGCCATGAAGCAAAAGAGCGTTTTCGTCTGCGGGGAGTGCGGCTACGAGACCCCTCGCTGGCTGGGCCGCTGCCCCCAGTGCGGCAGCTGGAACACCATCGTGGAGGAGGAGCGGGTGAGCCTGAAGGCCCCCGCCGCCCCCAGCAAGGCTGTGGCCCTCAAGGACGTGTCCGCCCAGGCGGGGCAGCGCATCGCCACGGGCATCGGCGAGCTCGATCGGGTCCTGGGCGGCGGTCTCACCTCGGGCATGACCGTACTCATCGGCGGCAGCCCCGGCATCGGCAAGTCCACCCTGCTCCTGCAATGCGCCGACCACCTCGCTCAGGTAGGCCCCGTGCTCTACGCCTCCGGGGAGGAGAGCCGCCACCAGATCCGTCTCCGGGCCGATCGGCTGGGCCTCGGCGGGGAGGTGCTGCTGCTGTGCGAGAATTCCGTGGAATCCATCCTGGCGGAGGCCGAGAGCCGGAAGGTCTCCTTCCTCATCGTGGACTCCATCCAGACCATGTTCACCGAGGACGCCCCCTCGTCCCCGGGCAGCGTCACCCAGATCCGGGGCTCGGCGGCCAAGTTCACCCGCTTCGCCAAGGAAAGCGGCACGCCCGTGTTCCTGGTGGGCCACGTGACCAAGGAGGGGGCGTTGGCCGGGCCCAAGGTGCTGGAACACATCGTGGACACGGTGCTCTACTTCGAAGGGGACCGGCAGGAGGGCTTGCGGCTCCTTCGGTCCGAAAAGAACCGATTCGGCTCCACCAACGAGCTGGGGGTCTTCGAGATGACGGACAAGGGCATGGAGCCCGTGCCGGACCCCAGCGGCCTGTTCCTGTCCGCGGCCCGGACGGCCCCGGGCTGTGCGGTGGGCTGTGTGCTGGAGGGATCGAGACCCCTGCTCGCAGAGGTCCAGGCCCTGCTGTGCCCGTCGGTGTACGGGTCCCCCCGGCGGACCGCCGTGGGCATGGACGTGCCCCGGTTCAACATGCTCCTCGCTGTCCTGGAGCGCCGGGCGGGCCTCCGGCTGTCGGACAAGGACGCCTACCTCAGCGTGGCGGGAAGCCTGCGGCTCCAGGATCGGGGCGCGGACCTGGCGGCGGTGCTGGCGGTGGCCTCCGCCTGTTATGACAAGCCCGTGCCGCCCCATACGGCGGCCATCGGCGAGGTGGGCCTCACCGGCGACGTGCGGCCCGTGGGCCAGATGAACGCCCGCCTGAAGGAGTGTTTGCGCCTGGGCTACACCAGCGTCCTCGTGCCCGAGGGGGTCCGAGGGGACCTGCCGGGCCTTCGCCTCGTTCCCATCCGCAACGTGCTGGAAGCCTCCTCCCTGGTGGCCTATCCCGCAGAATAAAAACACAAAGAAAGAGTATGGCATCCCAACGATAGCCATACTCTTTTCTTGTGCTTTTCTTTTTGGGCGACTTTTTCTCTTCACTGAAAAGAAAAAGTCGCAGAAGAAGGCCTACAACCCCAGCGTCTCCCGTATCAGCACCACTTCCATCTTGATCCCTCGCATCTTCCGATAGTGGACCACCAGGGCGTTGCAGATGCGGTCACGGGCGGAGCAGTCGTAGCACCGATCGCCCTTCAGGGCGCAGGGATTGGAGAACCCATGCCGGGCGGCGTTTTGAGGCGCGGCCACGTTCCGGGCTCGGAAGATGGCGTCGTCCAGGGTGGGGCAGAGCTTGGAGAGGCTCACCACGAAGTACACCTTCTCGTGGCCGAACAGGGACCCGGCCACCCGGTTCCCCGTGCCGTCGATGTTCACCAGCTCCCCGGTCTCGCTCGAGAGCAGGTCGTAGAGCCCCATGGACAGCATGGTCTCCGAATCCCCGAAGCCCACGGTCTTCCCGTCGATGGCCTCGTTCAGGTACGCCGCGGCCTGGGCCCCCGTGTCGAAGACGGTGACCTCGTACCCCCGACGCTTCAGGTTGTCGACGAACCGCTGCTGGTCCATACTCACGCTTCCGCGAAGAAGGCGCTGACCAGGTCGTTCATGGTCTTCTGATCCTTGGCGCCCATGAGCTCCCGGCTGGAGTGCATGGCGAGGATCGGCACGCCGATGTCCGCGGACCGCATGGAAAGGTTGGTGGCCGTGAACTTGCCCAGGGTGCCGCCGCCGGCGCTGCCCGCCTTGTTCATGAACTGCTGGAAGGGGATGCCCTTGGCTTTGCAGAGGCCCTCCACGATGCCCACACCCACGGCGTCCGTGGCGTACTTCTGAGAATAGTTCATCTTGACGGTGACGCCCCTGTTCAAGAGGGCGCAGACCCCGTTGTCGTACATCTCCATCTTGTTGGGGTGCAGGGCATGGGCCACGTCGCAGCTCAGCAGGAACCCGGAGAGCAGGGCGTTGAGATACCCGGCCCGATCGAGACCCAGGGCCCAGGCGATCTTCTCGGTGATGAAGTTCAGGGTATCGCTGTCGGCGCCGGTCTTGGTGCGGCTGCCCACCTCCTCGTTGTCGAAGAAGGCGGCGATGTTCACACCCGCCTTCCGCTGGGGGCCGGTGATGCCGGCGAGGCAGGCGAAGGCAGAGGTCAAATTGTCGAGCCGGGGCGCGGAGAGGAGCTCGCCATCAAAGCCGAGCAGCTGGGGCGCTTCGGCGTTGTAGAGCACCAGATCGAAGGAGAGGATGTCCTCCACGGCCACGCCCATGGCCTCGGCCACCTTCCCGAGGAAGAAGCCGTTCTTGTTGAACTCCTTCTCCACGGTGGCGCAGAGGGGCAGCAGGTCCTTGGCGGGGTCGAGAGCCACGCCCTTGTTGACCTCCCGGTTCATGTGGATGGCCAGGTTGGGGATGGTGAACAGGGGCCGGCCGAAGTCGAACAGCCGCCGCTCCGGCGCCATGGCCGTTTCGCCCTTCAGGGTCACGAGGCCTGCGCAGGACAGGGGCCGGTCCATCCAGGTGCTGTGGATGAGGCCGCCGTAGGGTTCCACACTCAGCTTGAGACATCCTGCAGCCACCTGCTCCGGGTCCGGCTTGATGTAGAAGCAGGGCCAGTCCATATGGTTGGCCGCCACCCGGAACCCGTCCTGGGACCGGAAGCTCTCGCCCACGGTGAAGGCCACGGCCATGGTGCCCCGGCAGTCGATCCGGTACTTGCCGCCGGGGACCAGCTGCCAGTCGCCCGTGAGGGGCAGCTCCTCGAAGCCCTCCTCCTTCAGTATGCGCAGCACCTCCGCCACCCCGTGGTAGGGGGACACGGACCGGGTCAAAAAGTCCATCAACGCCTGAATATCCTGCTTCATATTATCCTCCGACAAAAAGTGATACCTATATTATAGCAGGTTTCGGGAAATAGACAACCGGTTTTCGTTTACAATCCCCCCGGCCCATGGTATACTTTCTCCCATGGAACAGAAGATCAATGGAAACATCAGCGGCATCCGCGACGTGCTGCTGGACGAAATGAAGACCCTCTACGACATGGACCAGCCCGCGGGCACCTTCGCCTCCCGGGAGCTGCTGGAAGCCCTGTGCGCCTTCACGGGCCGGATCAACCGGGAGATCAGCGTGTACATCTCCCGGGCGGGCCTCATCAAGGACGTGTCCATCGGCGACGATCGCACCGTGTCCATGCCCGAGATGCGCCTGGTCCGAAACGTGGACCGGCTTTGCGGCGTCCGCTGCATCCACACCCACCCCAACGGCAGCGGGTATCTCTCGGACGTAGATTTGGGCACCCTGAACGCCATGCGCCTGGACGCCATGTGCGCCGTCGGCGTGAAGGACGGGAGCCCCACCAGCTTCTACGCGGCCTTCGTGGGCGAGGTGGTGGACGAGGAGCGAAAGTCTCTTATTTACGGCCCCCTGCGCTACGACCGGCTCCCCCAGCGGGGCCTGCTGGACGCCATCCTGGAGGCGGACCAGCGGTTGAAAGCCCCCGCCGTGGACGTGGCCGGGACCAAGCCCGAGCGGGCCATCCTTGTGGGCATCGAGAACAACGAGGGCTACGACACCCTGTCCGAGCTGGAGGAGCTGGCCAGGACCGCCGGCGTGGACGTGATCCGCCGGGAGAGCCAAAAGAAGCGGTCCATCGACAGCGCCACCTACATCGGCTCCGGCAAGGCGGACGAGCTGCGGCTCATGGCCAGCGCCACGGAGGCGGATCTGTTCATCTTCGACGACGAGCTCTCCGCCATCCAGATACGGAACCTGGAGGACATCCTCTGCACCCCGGTCATCGACAGGACCATGCTCATATTGGACATCTTCGCCACCCGGGCCACCAGTCGGGAGGGGCGGCTGCAGGTGGAGCTCGCTCAGCTCCAGTACCGCCTGCCCCGGCTCCTGGGCACGGGCCTCGCCCTCTCCCGCCAGGGCGCGGGCGTGGGCGCCCGAGGTCCCGGCGAAAAGAAGCTGGAGATCGACCGCCGCCGCATCCGCCGCCGGATATATGAATTGAAGGAGGAGCTGAAGGAGGTGGAGGGCCAGCGCTCCCTCCGCCGCACCGCCCGGAAAAAGACCGGCGTGCCCCTCATCGCTCTCGTGGGCTACACCAACGCGGGCAAGAGCACGCTGCTCAACGCCTTGACCAACGCCTCGGTCCTGGCCGAGGACAAGCTCTTCGCCACCTTGGACCCTGTGGTCCGGCAGATCATCCTGCCCCAGGGCACGGCCTGCATCCTTTCCGACACCGTAGGCTTCATCAACAAGCTCCCCACGGACCTGATCGAAGCCTTCCGCTCCACCCTGGAGGAGGTCCGGGACGCGGATCTCATCCTCCACGTCGTCGACAGCAGCTGCCCCCACTACGAGGTCCAGATGCAGGTGGTGGACGAGGTCCTCACCTCCCTGGGCGCCGGGGACACCCCCCGCATCGACGTATACAACAAGGTGGACAAGGAGGGGGCCCTGCCCGCCCATCGGGGCGACTTCGTCCATATCAGCGCCCTCACGGGCCAGGGCCTGGACGAGCTTCTCGCCAAGGCCGAGGACAAGCTCAATCGGGGCCAGCGGCTCATGGAGCTGTTCGTCCCCTACGAGAAGTACGACGCCATGCAGGCCTTGCGCGCCGCCGGCAACATCCTGGAGGAATCCCACGAGGAAACCGGCACCCGGGTCAAGGTCCTCATCGCCGAGGACAAGCTTTGGAAGATCAAGGGCCGTCTGGAACCATGAGCGATCTGTTTATCCGCGCCGCCTGCATGGACTGGGACGGGGTAGGAAAGGACAGCTACCTCTGGAATATCCCGGCCGTCGCCGGGGTGGATCGGGTGGATTTTGAAAAGCCCGTCACCTGCTTCGTGGGGGAGAACGGCAGCGGCAAATCCACCCTCCTGGAGGCCATGGCCGTGAGCTATGGCTTCAATCCCGAGGGCGGCACCAGGAATTATTCCTTTTCCACCTTCGATTCCCACTCCGAGCTGAATCAGCATATGCGCCTGGTCAAGGGGCCGAAGAAGACCCGGTGGGGCTACTTTTTGCGGGCGGAGAGCTTTTACAACGTGGCCACGGCGGAGGACGAGTACAGCCGCGGCCCCGGGGGCGTGCCTCAGAATCTCCATAAGAAATCCCACGGGGAGAGCTTTCTCGCCACGGCCCAGAACAACTTCCGGCCCGGCGGGGTCTATCTGCTGGACGAGCCCGAGGCGGCCCTGTCCCCTCAGCGGCAGCTGACCCTTTTGCGGGAGATATACGTCTGCGCCCGGGCCGGGGCCCAGTTTTTCCTCGTCACCCATTCGCCCATCCTGCTGGGGATCCCCGACGCCGCCATCCTCTCCTTCGACGACGGGCCCATCCATCCCGTCTCCTACGAGGACACGGACAGCTACCAGATCACCAGCCTTTTCCTCTCCGACCGCAAACGCATCCTGCACAGCCTTTTGGAGGAATAGAGAAAAATACCCATTGACAAACCGATATGTAGGGCTATAATAGTTAACTGATTAACAGTTAACTATTTACTTTTATGCAGAAAGGAAACGTTTATGCAAATCGAGGAGCTGTCCAAAAAGATGGCCCTGGTCTACGCCCTGCGGCGCACGGCCCTGAACCGGGAACGGGAGCGATTGGGACAGAAGCTGATCCCAGTGCCCCTCACGGCCTACGTGCTGGAGCATCCCGGCTGCACCCAGGGGGAGATCGCCAGCTTTCTCTACATCTCGGCGGCCTCCGTAGCCACCAGCTGCAAGCGTCTCGAAAAGGAGGGGCTGCTGGAGCGGCGGGTGGACCCGGTGAACCGGCGGAAGAACCAGCTGTATGTGACGGAGGCGGGGGAGGCTCTGACCCGGGAGAAGCGGGCCATGCTGGACCGGGTCAACGCCCGGGCCTTCGCCCACATCGAGGAGGGCGATTTAGCCACCTTCGATCGGGTGCTGGATCAGATGATGGACAACCTGGGCGGCCGGGACCTGGACCCCAATCAGGTCTTCGGCTCCCTTTTGGAAGCGGACAAGCGGAAGGAGAAGAAATGAAGTATACCATCAAACGGCTGCTGGGCTTCGTGGGGAAGTACAAGTACCCGGCCATCCTGACCATCATCTGCATGATCGGCGAGGTGGTCTTCGAGGTGCTGATCCCCCGATACATGGCCCTGCTCATCGACAACGGCATCAGCCTGGGGGACACGTCCTACGTGTACCGCATGGGGACCGTCATGATCCTGCTGACCATCGGCGCCATGGCCCTGGGCATGCTGGGCGTCATCTTCGGGGCCCGGTCCTCCACGGGCTTTGCCATGAACCTGCAGAACGCGGTCTTCGGGGCGGTGGAGGATTTCTCCTTCAAGAACACGGACAAGTTCACCACGCCGTCCCTGATCACCCGCATGACCAACGACATCACCAACGTGCAGCAGTCCTTCCAGATGACCATCCGCATGGCCATGCGGTCCCCGGCCCAGCTCATCCTGGCCACCTTCATGGCCATCCGCATTTCCCGGCGGCTGTCCCTGGTGCTGCTGTGCGCGCTGCCGGTCCTCGCCGGGTGCCTCATCCTCATCGGCACCAGGGCCCATCCCCGGTTCATGGCCATGCTCCATCGGTACGACGACATGAACGCCTCCACCCAGGAGAACCTGATCGCCATCCGGGTGGTGAAGGCCTTCGTCCGGGGGGACTACGAGACCGAGAAGTTCCAGAAGAGCGCCCGGGACGTGCGGGACGCCCAGTTCAGCGCGGAGAAGATCCTGATCCTGAACGGGCCCCTCATGACCCTGACCATGTACGCCTGCATCCTGGCGGTGGTGGGCATCGGCGGCAGCCATATCGCCACGGGCCGGATGACCTCCGGCGAGCTCATCAGCTTCATCTCCTACATCAGCTCCATCCTGATCTCCCTCATGATGCTCAGCATGTACTTCATCACCCTCATCATGTCCTCCGCGTCGGCTAAGCGCCTGGTGGAGGTCCTGGACGAGGAGCCGGACATCGACGAGAACCGGTCCAGCACCCTGGCGGTGCAGGACGGCTCCATCGACTTTGACCATGTGGACTTCTCCTACACGGGCACCGACGAGAACCCCACCCTCACCGACATCGACCTGCACATCCGAAGCGGCGAGGTCATCGGCGTCATCGGCGGCTCCGGCAGCGGCAAGACCAGCCTGGTCCAGCTGATCCCTCGGCTCTATGAGGCTACCGCTGGGACCGTGAAGGTGGGCGGCGTCGACGTGAAGGAATACTCCACCGACGTCCTCCGGGGGGCTATCGGTATGGTGCTCCAGAAGAACGTACTGTTCTCCGGCACTATCCGGGAGAATCTGAAGTGGGGCGACCCCAACGCCACGGACGAGGAGATCGAAGCGGCCTGCAGGGTGGCCTGCGCCCACGACTTCATCCTATCCTTCCCCAAGGGCTACGACACGGACTTGGGCCAGGGCGGCGTCAACGTGTCCGGCGGCCAGAAGCAGCGGCTGTGCATCGCCCGGGCCTTGCTGAAGAATCCCAAGATCCTTATCATGGACGACTCCACCAGCGCCGTGGACACCGCCACGGACCAGGCCATCCGGGAGGCGTTCCGCACCGTCTGTCCCAGCACCACCAAGATCATCATCGCCCAGCGGCTCAACTCCGTCATGGACGCGGACAGGATCGTGGTCCTGGACGAGGGCCGGATCAACGACGTAGGCACCCACGAGGAGCTGCTGGCCAGGAACCCCATCTATCAGGAGGTCTATGAATCCCAGACCCAGAAGGAGGTGGCGTAACATGGCAAAAGGTTTCGCGAAACCCAAGAACGTGGGCAAGACCTTCGCCCGGCTCTTCGGCTATCTCCGCCCCCACATCGGCAAGCTCGTGGTGGTGGCCGTGCTGCTGCTGGTCAACAGCCTTTCCGGCGTCATCGGCACCTACCTCTTGAAACCCATCTTCAACATCGCCGCGGACATGTTCAAGACCGGCAGCCGGGACTTCGGTCCCATCCTCCGGAACATCTTCCTGCTGGCGGGGGTGTACGTGGCCGGTGTGGCCGCCAACTACGGGGTCAACTATCTGCTCATGAAGATGAACACCCGGGTCCTCTGCGAGATCCGGTGCGAGATGTTCGAGCATTTGGAAAAGCTGCCCCTCAAATACTTCGACAGCCGCACCCACGGCGAGATCATGTCCCGGTTCACCAACGACACCGACACCCTCCGGGAGATGATGTCCAACGCTCTGCCCAACATGATCAGCAGCACGGTCACCCTTCTGGGCGTGCTGGTGGCCATGTTCCTCATGAACTGGAAGCTGACGCTGCTGGTGCTGAGCATCCTCTTTATCATGACCATCCTGGTGGGCCGCCTCACCAAGCTCTCCGCCAAATACTTCCGGGCCCGGCAGGCCGCCATCGCTGCCGCCAGCGGGTACGTGGAGGAGCACTTCGAGGGCCAGCGGGAGGTGAAGGTGTTCTGTCATGAGGGCAAGGTCAAGACGGAGTTCGGGAAGCGCGCTAAGAATCTGCGGGACGCCGCTGCCAAGGCCAACTCCTACGGCATGATCCTCATGCCTATCATGGGCAACACCAGCTACATCCTCTTCGCCGTCAGCGCCATGTCCGGCACCAGCCTCATCATCCGGGGCCTCATGGACATCGGCACCCTGGCTGCCTATCTCCAGTACAGCAAGCAGATCGCCCGGCCCATCAACATGATCTCCCAGCAGGTCACCAGCGTGCTCAACGCCCTGGCCGGTGCGGAGCGGATCTTCGACCTCATGGACACGGAGCCCGAGGTGGACGAGGGCAAGTACACCCTGGAGAAGGTGGGGAAGGAGCAGTGGGCCTGGGTCCGGGGGACCGAGCGCATCCCCCTTCGGGGCGATGTGCGGTTCGACCACGTGACATTCTCCTACGACGGGAAGGTGAACGTTTTGAAGGATCTGAGCCTCTACGCCAAGCCCGGCCAGAAGATCGCCTTCGTGGGCTCCACCGGCGCAGGCAAGACCACCATCACCAACCTGATCAACCGGTTCTACGACGTGCAGACCGGCGCCATCACCTACGACGGCATCAACGTGAAGGACATCCGGAAGGACGACCTCAGGCGGTCCTTGGGCATGGTGCTCCAGGACACCCACCTCTTTACCGGCACGGTCATGGAGAACATCCGCTACGGCCGCCTGGACGCCACGGACGAGGACTGCGTCGCCGCCGCCAAAAGGAGCAACGCCCACTTCTTCATCTCCCACTTGCCCGAGGGGTATAACACGGTCCTCACCGCCGACGGTGCCAACCTGTCCCAGGGCCAGCGCCAGCTCATCGCTATCGCCCGGGCCGCCGTGGCGGACCCGCCGGTGCTGATCCTGGACGAGGCCACCAGCTCCATCGACACCCGCACCGAGGCCCACATCGAGAAGGGCATGGACGAGCTCATGAAGGGCCGGACCGTCTTCGTCATCGCCCATAGGCTCTCCACCGTCCGCAACGCCAACGCCATCATGGTCCTGGAGCACGGCAAGATCATCGAGCGCGGCGACCATAAGGCGCTGTTGGAACAAAAGGGCAGGTACTACCAGCTCTATACGGGCATGTTTGAGCTAAGTTGATTTCCACTTTCTTTGCCGCTTTTTCTCTTTCGAAAAAGAGAAAAAGCGGCGCAAAAAGAGAAACTCAAAAAGGGATCGTATTCTTCGTACGATCCCTTGCTATATTCTTAAGCTTTTCTTTTTGGGCGACTTTTTCTTTTCACCGAAAAGAAAAAGTCGCAAATATAAGATTTATTCCCCTCTGAACACGATGCCTTCCACCGGGTCCGCGCTCTCGATGATGGCCAGGGACTCCACGTGGTGGCCGGCGTCCCTAAGCTTCTGGCCCCCGGGCTGGAAGCCCTTCTCCACGGCTACGCCGATGCCCACCAGCTCCGCCCCGGACTGCTTCACGATCTCCGTCACGCCCCGCAGCGCCTCGCCCATAGCCAGGAAGTCGTCGATGACCAGGACCTTGTCGGTTTCATGGAGCCACTGGCGGGACACCAGCAGGGTCACTTTCTTTTTATAGGTATAGGACATGATCTCGCTCTGGAAGAGGCCGCCCTCAATGTTGTCGGACTTGGCCTTCTTGGCGTAGAGCAGGGGAACGCCCAGATCCGCGGCCACGGCGGAGGCGAGGGCGATGCCGCTGGCTTCCACGGTCATGACCAGGGTCACCTTGGATGTATCGAACCGGCGAATGAACTCATGGCTCAGCTCGACCGTCGATCTTGATGATGTTCCCGGGCAGGACCCGGCCTTCCTTGCGAATGCGTTCCTGAAGGGGCGCGAAGCCCTTGCTCACCTCTGCCATGTGTTTCTCCTCCTATGAAAATATGTATTATTATGACGGTATACCGTGAAAAAAGCAAGAAAAATCTTTCCGATCCCGCCAAAATGTTTTCAAAGTCCCGCCCTTGACAGGGCCCCGGGAAAAACGCTACAATGGCACGACGATACAAGAGAAAGGGCATACCCATATGTTTACCGGTTTTTCCCAGGAGACCAGCGAGTTCATGATGAACCTGGCGCTGAACAATGACAGGCCCTGGTTCGAGCGCCATCGGGAGATCTACGAGCGGAGCTTGAAACAGCCCATGGACGAGCTGGCGAAGGAGGTCATGGCCGAGATGGTCCGCCGCTTCCCCGACGACCCCTTTGAGCTCCACATCTCCCGCATCTACCGGGACGCCCGCCGCCTCTTCGGCCGGGGGCCCTACAAGGAGGAGCTGTGGTTTTCCATGAAGCCCTCCCGGAGCATGGAGGGGGGCGGGACCCTGTTCTTCGGCATCGACGCCCTCTCCTGGCAGATCGGCGGCGACTACTGGCGGGACCCCAAGGGCATGGCGGGCTTCCGCAAGAGCATGGACGACGACCCCAAAACCTTCCGGCAGCTGGCACGCTGGTTCGACCGACAGGATTATTTCACCCTCAACGGCCCGGAGTACAGCCGCAAGAAGGGCCACGCCGACGACGAGCTGGGGCCCTGGTACAACAAAAAGTATCTGTGGATGATGCACAGGGAGCCCTTCAACGAAAAGCTCTTTTCCCACGATTTCGTATCCCTCTGCGCCGACGGCTTCTCCGCCCTCATGCCCTTCTACCGCTACTTCCTCCAGGTCTACGGCTACGGGGCATAAGCGCAGGTGTTGTGGCTCCAGGTATGTGGGGCCACAAAATATATGCCAAAAATCTTTCAAAACCCCCTTTACAAATCCAAAAACCCATGCTAATATACCCACGATGATTTTTAAGCGGTACAGAGATGCCGGTAAGGTCAGCAAATCGAGGCGCGCAAAAAAGGCGCAGAAGATGTATGCTCAGCCTGCCGGTGATCACACCGGCAGGCTTTTTGTATAGCCCCGGCCGCCGCGGAAAGGATGCCCATGGAGTTCAAAGCCCAGATCATGGACGAGGCCGCCGTGCAGCGGTCCCTGGCTCGGCTCACTCACGAGATCATCGAGCGCAACAAGGGCATCGACAACATCCTGCTGGTGGGCATCCGCCGCCGGGGGCTGCCCCTGGCGGAGGACATCGCCGCCAACATGCAGAAGTTCGAGGGCGCGTCCTGCCCCGTGGGCTACATGGACATCACCCTCTACAGGGACGATCTTTCGGAGATCAGCGCCCTGCCCGACGCCGGGGAGTCCCATTTCCCGGTGCCCGTTACGGGCCGGGACATCATCCTGGTGGACGACGTGATCTTCACGGGCCGCACCGCCCGGGCCGCCATGGAGGGGATCTTCGCCTTCGGCCGTCCCGCCAGCATCCAGCTCTGCGTGCTCATCGACCGGGGCCATCGGGAGCTGCCCATCCGCCCCGACTACGTGGGCAAGAACATCCCCACTTCCCGGGACGAGATGATCTTCGTCACGGTCCCCCAGGTGGACGGGGAGCCCCTGGGCGTCAAGCTGTTTTCGCTCCGTTGAACAAGCGGATAGAGTATAGGAAAAAAAGGAAGGGAGTACATCTATGAAACTCATCTACAACGTGGAGGACAAGCCTCAATTCTCCGAACGCGTCGTGTTCGCGTTCCAGCAGCTGCTGGCCATCATGGCCGCCACCATCGCCGTGCCCGCCATCGTGGGCAACGGTATGACCGCCTCCGCCGCCCTCTTCGGCGCCGGTATCGGCACCCTGGTCTACCAGCTCTTCACCAAGTTCCGCAGCCCCGTGTTCCTGGGCAGCTCCTTCGCGTTCCTGGGCTCCATGTTCGCGGCCTTCGCCGGCGGCGTATCCATGAGCCTCGGGTTCCTGGGCCTGATCCTGGGCGCCGTGTTCGCGGGCCTCGTGTACGTGGTCTTCGCCCTCATCGTCAAAGCCTCCGGCGTGCAGTGGATCAACAAGCTGATGCCTGCCGTCATCATCGGGCCCATCGTGGCCATCATCGGCCTTAGCCTGGCGGGCAACGCCGTGGGCGACATGGTCAAGGGCGACGGCGCTGCCACCTCCCCCTATGTGGCCCTCATCTGCGCTCTGGTCACCCTGTTCGTGGTCATCCTCTGCTCCGTCTACGGCAGCAAGAAGGTCCGCCTGATCCCCTTCATCCTGGGCATCCTGGCCGGCTACGCCGTGGCCCTGGTCTTCACACTCATCGGCAACGCCACCGACAACGAAGCCCTGAAGGTCATCAACTTCGCCCCCTTCACCGCCCTGTTCGCGGAGGGCGTCAGCCTCAAGACCTTCCTGAGCGTGCCCCAGTTCTCCTTCCTCATCGCCAAGGACGGTCTGAAGGAGCTCAACGGCACCTACGTGCTCAGCATCTTCTTCGCCTACGTGCCCGTGGCCGCGGTGGTCTTCGCGGAGCACCTGGCCGACCATAAGAACCTGTCCACCATCATCGAGCGTGACCTGACCAAGGACCCCGGCCTCGACAAGACCCTGCTGGGCGACGGTATCGGCTCCATGGCCGGCGCCTTCTTCGGCGGCTGCCCCAACACCACCTACGGTGAGTCCATCGGCTGCGTGGCCATCACCCAGAACGCCTCCGTCATCACCGTGACCTACGCCGCGTTCCTCTCCATCCTGGTGGCCTTCATCGCGCCCCTGGTGGCCTTCCTCGACACCATCCCGCCCTGCGTCATGGGCGGCGTGTGCATGACCCTCTACGGCTTCATCGCCGTGTCCGGTCTCAAGATGCTCCAGCCCGTGGACCTGAACGACAACCGGAACCTGTTCGTGGCCTCCGTCATCCTGATCGCGGGCGTGGGCGGCCTGAGCCTCTCCTTCGCCACCAAGATGGGCACCATCACCATCACCACCGTGGCCTGCGCCCTGATCCTGGGCATCGTCACCAACCTGATCGTCCGCAAGGGCGCCACCCCCGAGGGCGAAGAACCCAAGCCCCAGCAGCTGATCAAATAAGGCTGTCGATAAGGGCACCAGACCATTTGCGGCAAATAGGATATAGAACAATTCTGGCAGGAAGAAATGGCGCCGAACAGCGCCATTTCTTTTATTGAAATTGCCGCAAATTAACGGCGTTTTCGACCTCTCGCAGCACCTTTGTACAGCTTCGGGTCGAAGAACGCCGTTTCTGCCACCCTTCTCGGCAGCCAAAGGGCTCCCCTGTCCCGTAAGGGATGGGGGAGGTGTCACGTCAGCGACGGAAGGGGCACCCGAATGGCCGGAGGCACCGGGTTTTCAAGAGCATATATAGTGCTTTTCGGGTTGACAAGTTTTGCCGTTGTGATATGATAGAGATGCAATGAAACCTGCATAATGCGGTGCAGGCGGAGGCAACAAAATTCAAAATGGAGGTCACTATGAACGCATACATCGAGAGAGTCATTGAGGATGTAAAGCGCCGCGATCCGGATCAGAAGGAATTCATTCAGACCGTGGAAGAGGTTCTCCGTTCCCTGGAGAAGGTCATTGAGAAGCACCCCGAGTACGAGAAGGCCGCTCTGTTGGAGCGCCTTGTCGAGCCCGAGAGGATCATTCAGTTCCGGGTACCCTGGGTCAACGATGCCGGCGAGGTGAAGGTGAACCGCGCGTTCCGCGTACAGTTCAACAGCGCCATCGGCCCCTACAAGGGCGGCCTCCGTTTCGCTTCCCACGTGAATCAGTCCGTTATGAAGTTCCTGGGCTTCGAGCAGACCTTCAAAAACAGCCTGACCAGCCTCCCCATGGGCGGCGGCAAGGGCGGTTCCGACTTCGATCCCACCGGCAAGTCCGACGCCGAGATCATGCGGTTCTGCCAGAGCTTCATGACGGAGCTCTATCGCCACATCGGTCCCAACCTGGACGTGCCCGCTGGCGATCTGGGCGTAGGCGGCCGGGAGATCGGCTTCCTGTTCGGCCAGTACAAGCGCATCGTCAACGCCTATGAGAATGGCGTGCTCACCGGCAAGGGCCGTTCCTTCGGCGGCAGCTTGATCCGTCCCGAGGCCACCGGCTACGGCGCCATCTACTACGCCGAGAACGTCCTCAAGCATGACGGCGAGACCATGGAAGGCAAGACCATCGCGGTCTCCGGCTTCGGCAACGTGGCCTGGGGCGTCTGCAAGAAGGCCGCTCAGCTGGGCGCCAAGGTCGTGACCATCTCCGGCCCCGACGGCTATGTCTACGATCCCGACGGCGTGGTCACCGACGAGAAGATCGAGTACCTGCTGGAGATGCGTGCGTCCAACCGTAACCGCGCTCAGGACTACGCCGACAAGTTCGGTGTGGAGTTCTTCCCGAAAGAGAAGCCCTGGAGCCGCAAGGTCGACATCTGCATGCCCTGCGCCTATCAGAACGAGATCGGCATGAAGGAAGCCCAGCAGATGGTGGACAACGGCATCAAGTACTACATCGAAGTCGCCAACATGCCCACCACCAACGAAGCTCTGTGGCCTCACCGTGGCCCCCTCCAAGGCGGTCAACGCGGGCGGCGTGTCCGTCAGCGGTCTGGAGATGAGCCAGAACTCCGAGCGCCTCAGCTGGAAGGCCGAGGAAGTGGACGCCCAGCTCCACAACATCATGGACAACATCTACACCGCCTCCGTGGAAGCGGCCGAAGAGTGCGGTCTTGGCTACAACCTGGTGGCCGGCGCCAACATCGCGGGCTTCCGCAAGGTGGCCGACGCCATGATGGCTCAGGGCATCGTCTGATGGCCTAAGGCAAAACCTCACCTAAACATGATCCCCCGGCCTATGCCGGGGGATTTTTCTTTACTCCGCTTCCCATCTGCGCTATACTATTATCATGGAAACGATTTGGGACATGGACGAATCGACCTTCGCCGCAGCCTGCCGGGCCGTGGAGGCGGTGGGCCGGGCGGATCAGGGCGTGGGCACCTTGGGGGAGAAGACCCTCCACATGGTGCTCAAGCGCATGATCGAGCCGGATATGTCCCGCCATGAGGTGAAGCTGGGGAGCTACGTGGCGGACATACTGAACGACCGGGGCGTCTTCGAGGTCCAGACCCGGAGCCTGCACAAGCTGAAGCCCAAGCTCGCAGCCCTGCTGCCCTATTATCCCGTGACCGTGGTGGTGCCCGTGATCGAGACCAAGTGGCTCATGACCATGGACCCGGAGACGGGGGAGCTCCACGATCGCCGCAAAAGCCCCAAGCGGGGGAGGGCGGCGGACATGCTGCCGGACCTCGTTTACCTGAAGCCCCTGCTGCTGGACCCCAACCTGTCCTTCCTGCTGGTCCGGCTGGAGGGAGAGCAGCTCAGGATGCGCACCGCGGATCGTCGCCGCCCCGTGACGCCTTTGGAGTTCGCTCCCACCCGGTTCCTGGGCACGATCCGGCTGAAGACGCCCGCCGACTACGCCGCCCTGCTGCCGCCGGACCTGGCGGGAGAGTTCACCGCCCGGGAGCTCGGCAAAGCCCTGGGTCTGCCCGCCGGACAGAGCAGCGCCGCCGCCGGGGTGCTCTCGCACATGAGGGCCATCCGTCGGATCGGGCGCAAAAAGAACGCCTATCTATACACCATCGCCAAGGAGGAGAAACCGTGCTGACCTTCAACCATTTCAATTTCAACGTGCTGGATATGGAGCGGAGCCTGGCTTTTTATCAGGAGACCCTGGGCCGCACGCCCCAGCGGGAAAAGCGGGCGGCGGACGGCTCCTTCCGCATCGTCTTCCTCCAGGACGAGGCAGGCTCGCCCTTCGCTCTGGAGCTGACGGAGCTCAGGGATCGGACCGAAGCCTACGACCTGGGGGAGGGAGAGTTCCATCTGGCCTTCCGGGCGGAGGACTATGACGCCGTCCACGCCAAACACGAGCAGATGGGCGTCATCTGCTTCGAAAATCCCAAGATGGGCATCTACTTCATCGAGGACCCGGACGGCTACTGGATAGAGATCGTACCGGTGCGAAAATAGGGATGAAGCCTGTAGGGGCAGATCGAGACCGAAAGGGAAGGACATGATGATCACAAAAGGCAAGAAAACCATAATTGCGGTCGCGGTGATTGCAGCGGTGTGCGGCGTGCTGGCCATTCTGCTGGCATTTGTGATTCTTCCGAAGCAAAAGCGGAACAGGGCCCGGGAACTGATTGCGTCCGGGGAGTACGAAAAAGCATATGCGCTCCTGGAGGAGCTGGGGGACAGGGAAGCGGTGGCGGCCAGCAAATACGACCGGGCGGCGACCATGATCTCCGCCGGCGAACAGGAAGCGGCCTATGCCCTGCTGAATGGCCTGGATTATAAGGACAGCTCCGAGAAAGCGGCGGCCTGCTTGTTTCGGATCCAAAGGGATCGTCTTCATGAGGTGAAGGTCGGGTCATCGATCCGGTTCGGCAGCTATGAGCAGGACAACCTTTCCCACGATGGAATGGAAGAAATCCAATGGAACGTGCTGGCTATGGACGGGAGCAAAGCGCTGATCATCAGCGAAAACGCTCTCGATCATAAGCATTTCAATGAAGAATATGTCGCCTGCTCCTGGTCCGGATGCTCCCTTCGGGAATGGTTGAACGAAACGTTCTATACGGCGGCCTTCAGCCCTGAACATCGGAAGATGATCGTCAACACTTTGACAACGACGGATAAAAACCCCGATTACGGGACTTCTTCAGGGAGCAACACGATGGATTCCGTTTTCCTTCTGAGCGTGGAGGAAGCTCTCCGGTATTTCGATTCAGACGGCGCACGACAGTGCTACGGAACCCCGTACTGCCATGAAGCAGGTGCGACAGAAAGGGACGGTCGCGTATACTGGTGGCTGCGGACGTCCGGCCAGGGACAAATCGATTGCATGGCCGTCACCCCGGAGGGCGCTCCATACACCCCTGGCTTCTGTGTCAACAACGATTCGCCCGCCGTTCGTCCCGCCCTGTGGATCGACCTGGACGCAAACTGATCCGGATCACAACGCATAGAAAACCCCGCTTGTCTCAGCCAAGCTGAAACGGCGGGGTCTTTTTATACACAAGAGAAAACGGCGGTCACTGCTCGCTCACGATATTCCGTATCCACTTCCCCTGCTTGACCAGGTGGTAGCCGAACAGGGCCTTGAGCCCTTCCGTGGCGGTGACGGCGGCGTAGCACCCAACGAAGGGCAGGGGAGTGAACCGGCAGAGGACGAAGGCCAGGGGGATGCACACGCACCAGACGAAGCTGCAGTCGTAAACCATGGTGAGCCGGGTCAGGCCGCCGGAACGCAGCGTGAAGTAGCAGGCGTTGGTGTAGGCGTGGAAGGGCATGACGGCGGAGGTGATGAGGATCAGCCGGGAGGCGATGTGCCGCACCTCGTCCGTGGTGTTGTAGAGCAGGGGGAAGACCCCGGAGGTGGCCGCCAGCAGCCCGCCGATGGCAAAGCAGCACATCACGGAGAAGGCGGTCATGCGGGTGTTGGTCCGCTTAGCCTCCGCCATGTCCCCGGCCCCCAGCAGGTTCCCCACCACGATGCCGATGGAGGAGCCCAGGGACATGAACACGATGTTGAACAGCATGGAGATGGTGTTGGAGATGTTGATGCCCGCCACCATCGCGAGGCCCCGGGTGGAGTAGATCTGCACCAGGGTGGTCTGGCCCGAGGACCACAGGGCTTCGTTGAACAGCAGAGGCATGCCCTTTCTCACGATCATGTCCGTCAAGGCCCGGGGCACCTTCAGCGTCCGGTACAGCCCCTTGACGAAGGGATGATCCTTCGCGTTCGCGTGGGAGAACACCAGGATGATTATAAGCTCCACGACCCGGGACAGGACCGTGGCCCAGGCCGCGCCCACCACGCCCAGCCGGGGCGCGCCGAAGCGGCCGTAGATGAGGATCCAGTTGCCGATGAGGTTCACCAGCATGGCCGCGATGCCCGCGCCCATGGGGAGGGTGGTGCTGGCGGTCTCCCGCAGGGTGGAGGCGTAGGATTGGGACAGGGCCCACACGGGCAGGCCGATCAGCGCCACAGCCAAATACGCCTTGGCGCATTGGAGCGTCAAAACCAGGTCGAAGCGGAGGGCCAGCACCCCCAAAATGGACAGGAACCCCACCAGCCACAGCTTGAACCGGAACACGTTCTGCACGCCCTCCAGATCCCGCTTGCCGTGGAACTGGGCTCCGTAGATGCCCGCGCCGCTGAGACCGCCGAATACGCACAGGTTGAACACGAAGATCAACTGGTTGCAGATGGCCACGCCGGACATCTGCTCCGTGCCGATGCCGCCCACCATGAGATTGTCCAGCATGTTCACGAAGCTGGTGATACCGTTCTGGATCATCACCGGCAGGGCGATGGTCAGCACCAGCCGATAGAACGCTCGATCCCCGATATACTTTTCTCTAAACCGTTTCCACATCATTGCACCGCATCATACCCCATTTCGCCCCGTTTTGCAATATAAATATGAACGAATTATCGGAGGCACGGCCCCCTTTCCTGCGGTATGCTGTGGTCGGGGTCAGAAATACGAGGAAAGAGAGGACAAAACACCCCTTGCCCGACGGGGCGGGGGAAGGAAACTATGGACGGGATCATCACCATCCTGTGCGCTCTGCTGGGCAGCGGCGCGGCCACAGCCCTGGTGACCGGGCTCGTGAACCGGCGGGCCGAGAAGCGGCGCACCGAGACCGGCGAAAGCCAGGGCCTCCGTTACCTGCTGCAGGATCGACTGGAGCAGCAGGCGCTGGAATACTTGCGGCGCGGGTACGTCACCTACGACGAGCTGCGCAACTGGAACCGGGGCCACCACATCTATCACGATCTTTTGGGCGGCAACGGCGACTTGAACGGACTGAGGGAGGAGCTCAAGCGCCTCCTGTACGAAACGGAGGGGAAACAGACATGATGGAACACTTCTTTACCTGGGGCGACTTGGCCACCTACGGCGGGGCGGTGATGGCGGTGCTCATCATCACCGAATTCACCAAGGACCTGCCCTTCATTCGCCGGATACCCACCCGGCTGTGGGCGTACTGTGTTGCCCTGGTGCTGCTGTTGACGGCGGTGGTGTTCACCTCGGACACCATCTATGCGGAGGACGTCCTGCTCTGCTTTATCAACGGCGTCATCGTGGCCATGGCGGCGGTAGGGAGCTACCACGCCGTGCAGGAACGAACGGAATAGGGACAGAGAGCCGCGGGGCAGGGGTCGCCCCGCGGTTTTCCTTGCGCGGCCCGCCAAAAGGTTATATACTTATATCAACATATCTTCGGAGGTCGCCCATGGTCGTTCTCGTCATCCTGCTGGTCCTGCTGCTGTTGCTGCTCGTCGTCAGCTACGGCGTCTATCGCTACGTGCTCTATGCGCCCCTGGGCCAGCAAAACGATCCGTTCCATCTGCCAAACGGGCCCCAGTACATGCCCAAATACGACGAGATGTATCGCCTCACGAAGGAACTGGTGGACCTGCCCTGCGAGCGGGTATACATCACCTCCCGGGACGGGCTGAAGCTGGCGGGGGACTGGCACGCGGGAGAACCGGGCCATCCCGTCCATATCTGCTGCCACGGCTACCGCGGCCTCGGCGTCCGGGACTTCTGCGGCGGGGCCCAGACCCTGCTGGGTCGAGGGGATTCCGTGCTCCTCATCCACCAGCGGGGCCAGGGGGACAGCCAGGGCCACACCATGACCTTTGGCATCCGGGAGCGGGAGGACGTGCGCCTGTGGGCGGAGTACTGCGCGAAGCGCTGCCCCGACACGCCCCTTTTCCTCCACGGCATCAGCATGGGCGCGGCTACGGTCCTCATGACCTCGGCTCTGCCCCTGCCCAAGGCGGTGAAGGGCATCCTGGCCGACTGCCCCTACGACGTGCCCAAGGATATCATCACCCTGACGGCGAAGAAGAGCGCCGGACCCCTGGCCGGGCTCCTGTGGCCCTTCCTGTGCGTGGGTGCCTTCCTCTTCGCCCGGGGCCTCCGGTTCGACCACGTCTGCTGCCATGAGGCGGTGAAGCACACCCCGGTGCCCATCCTGATCATTCACGGGGAGGACGATCGCTTTGTCCCCGCCTACATGTCCGAGCCCATGGCCGCCGCCAACCCCGCCCGGGTCACCCGCTTCACCTTCCCGGACGCCGGCCACGGCATGAGCTACCTTATGGACACGCCCCGTTACCAAAAGATCACCAGGGACTTCATCGAGAACTGCCTGAAGTGACCTAAAACACAGCAAAAGACCGCCGCAAGCGCGACGGTCCTTTTCTTTTGGAAGATTCAATACTTTTGCACGAACTCCGCGTCGATGTCCGTCAACATCCCCTCCAGGGGCGCGGCGGCGCTGATGGCCCGGGCGGTGAACTTGTTGAGCTTGGGGAGGGACAGGGAGGTGAACCCACTGACGGTGCAGCAGGCGGGGTGGGTGCTCTCCCCCTGCCAGGAGGTGCCGCCGGGGGTGAAGCCCAGCTTGGGCACGTCCTTCAAAAAGGCGCTCCGGTCCTCTACGGTGAGAAAGCTCAGCGTCAGGGTGACCCGCCGGATCATCTCGAGATCGCTCCCCTTCTTCCGCATGGACTCGATGTAGACCGCGTTCTCCACGGACTGGAGCCGGGCGTCGTCCGGGTACAGGAACCGATAGTAGGTGTTGAAATGGGGCTCGGAGGCGTGGGCACAGGTGATGGCCAACATCCCGTACTCCCGGCAGATGGCCGAGGCCTGCTGGATCACGTCCGTCTCGGCGGCGTAGAAGTAGAGGCACCGCAGGGTGTCGGTATACACGCTCCCCACGTGGATGGCCCGGCCCTCCAGCTCGTCGATGAGCCGGTGCCGCAGCATCCTGAACCGGTATTGCTCCACCTTGTTGAACCCCTTGGCCAGGGAGTCCTTGGGGGCCGCGCACACGTAGATCAGCTGGGAATAGGAAAGCACGGGGAGCAGCTCCCAATACTGCATGTCCACCCGGAAGGTGGCCCGCTCCCCGCGAAACTCCCATTCGTATGTGAGCCAATCCGTCATGGCGTCCGCTTATTTCTCCAGGATGGCCTTGATGCGGCGCACGCCGGAGGAGGAGGCTTCCTCCTTCTTGATGACGAAGTGCCCGAGATCGCCGGTGTTCTGGGCGTGAGGCCCGCCGCAGATCTCCTTGCTGAAGTCGCCCATGGTGTAGACCTTGACCCGCTCGCCGTACTTGCTCTCGAAGAGACCGATAGCACCCTGGGCCTTGGCCTCGGCCACGGTCATCTCCTCGCAGGTGATGGGCAGGTGCCGCCCGATCTGCTCGTTGACCAGATCCTCCACGGCCTTCAATTCTTCCGGCGTCAGCTTCCGGGGGAAGCTGAAGTCGAACCTAAGGCGCTCGGCGGTGATGTTGCTGCCCTTCTGGGAGATGGTGTCGTCGTTCAGCACCACCCGCAGAGCCTTGTGCAGCAGGTGGGTGGCGGAGTGCAGGGCGGTGGTGGCCTCCTGATGGTCAGCAAGGCCGCTCTTGAAGCGCTGGGTGGCGCCCGCCTGGCTCTTCTTCTGGTGCTCGGCGAAGGCGGCGTGGAACCCGTCCACGTCCACGGTGATGCCCTTCTCCTGGGCGAGCTCCATGGTGAGCTCGATGGGGAAGCCGTAGGTGTCGTACAGGTGGAAGGCGGAGATGCCGTCGATCTTCCCGTCCTGAGCGTTGGCGGCGGTCTTGTTGAACTCCTTGATGCCCTTCTTCAGGGTGTCGGCGAACCGGTTCTCCTCCCGCTTCAGCTCAGAGAGCACCTTCTCCCGGTTCTCCTCCAGCTCGGGGTAGATGTCGCCATACTGGTCGATGACGGCGGACGCGATCTCCACGATGCCGTACCGGGGGATGTTGAGCTGCATGGCGTAGCGGATGCTCCGCCGGATGAGCCGCCGGAGGATGTACCCCTGGTCCACGTTGGAGGGGGTCACGCCCCGCTGGTCGCCCAGGATGAAGGTGGCGCAACGGATATGGTCCGCGATGATGCGGAAGGCCTTCACCGTGGCGTCGCTTTCCTTATAAGAATGATGGCTGAGCTTGCCGATGAGCTCGATGATCCCGGCGAAGGCGTCGGTGTCGAACACGCTCTCCACGCCCTGGAGGGTGGCGATGGTCCGATCGAGGCCCATGCCCGTGTCCACGTTCTTCTGGATAAGGGGCTCGAACTTCCCTTCGCCTACCTTATTATATTCCATGAACACGTTGTTCCAGATCTCCAGGTACTTGCCGCAGTCGCAGCCGGCCTTGCAGTCGGGACCGCAGGCGGGGCGGCCGGTGTCGTAGAAGATCTCCGTGTCGGGGCCGCAGGGGCCGGTGAGCCCGGCGGGGCCCCACCAGTTGTTCTTCTTGGGCAGGTACACGATGTGGGAGGGGTCGGCCCCCATCTCCACCCACCGGTCGTGGGAGACGGTGTCCCGGGGGGCGTCCGCGTCGCCTTCGAAGCAGGTGAAGGAAAGCTTCTCCTTGGGGATTCCCAGCCACTTCTCGTCGGTCAGAAACTCCCAGCTCCAGGCGATGGATTCCTTTTTAAAGTAGTCGCCCAATGACCAGTTGCCCAGCATCTCGAAGAAGGTGCAGTGGGAGGTGTCGCCCACCTCGTCGATGTCGCCGGTGCGGACGCACTTCTGCACGTCCGTGAGCCGGGTGCCGGCGGGGTGCTTCTGCCCCATGAGGTAGGGCACCAGGGGATGCATGCCCGCGGTGGTGAACAGCACCGTGGGATCGTTCTCGGGGATCAGGGACGCGCTGGGGATCACCGCGTGGCCCTTGGAACGGAAGAAGTCCAGATACAGCTGCCGAAGCTCCCGGCTGGACAGATTGCGCATAGAATTGCCTCCTGAAAATAATAATAGAAGATAATCGAAGATATTTTAACGAAAAGGCTTGCATTTGTCAATTTGATATAGTAAAATACTTTCCACTCCCCCCTAAAAGGGCGTCAAAAAACCTAAAAAATATTTTGGCAAAAAAATAAAAAAAGGGGTTGACAAGCGAAAGGGTCGGAGGTATACTGTCAAAGCTGTCGCGGGAAACGAGCGCGAGCGCGAGAGGAACGGGGCAGCGAAAGCACCTTGAAAACTATATAGCGAAACAACAAACAAGCCAAGTTGATTCTTAGTAATTGAGAGACAACAACGCGAGAGCGAAACGACCAAGCGAAGTAAAAGAACCAGACAACGAGAGATCGTTGTAATAGATTGAACTCAAGAGTTTGATCCTGGCTCAGGACGAACGCTGGCGGCGTGCCTAACACATGCAAGTCGAACGGAGTAAGAATTTCGGTTTTT
>CADACQ010000038.1 GCA_902786465.1 uncultured Eubacteriales bacterium
CAGATGAAGAAGTACATGGCCTACAGCGCCCGGATATACAGCGTCTACCTGCGCTACGTGGCCCCGGAGGACATCCAGGTCTATTCCATCGACGAAGTGTTCATCGACCTGACGCCCTATTTGAAGACCTACGGTCTCACGCCCCGGGCGCTGACGGAGAGGATGATGGAGGAGGTGCTGCGGGAGACCGGCATCACCGCCACGGCGGGGGTGGGCACCAACCTGTATCTCGCTAAGGTGGCCATGGACATCGTGGCCAAGCATGCCGAACCCAACGAGCACGGGGCCCGGATGGCGGAGCTCACGGAGCAGACCTATCGGGAGCAGCTGTGGGACCATCGGCCCATCACCGACTTCTGGCGGGTGGGCATGGGCACGGCCAGGCGTCTGGCCAGCCGAGGCGTCTACACCATGGGGGACCTGGCCCGCATGTCCCTGAGCAGCGAGGACGCCCTGTACAAAATCTTCGGCGTGAACGCGGAGCTGCTCATCGACCACGCCTGGGGCCACGAGCCCTGCAATCTGGCGGCCGTCAAGGCCTACACGCCGGAGTCCAGGAGCGTGGGCAGCGGTCAGGTCCTGATGCGGCCCTACGCCTTTTCGGAGGCACGGCTCATCGTCCGGGAGATGGCGGAGAACCTGTCGTTGGACCTGGTTTATCGGGGCCTGCTGGCGGGGGAGGTGTACCTGTACATCGGGTACGACGTGGAGAACCTGGCCCAGGGCACCACTTACAGGGGAGAGGTGATCGTGGACTACTACGGCCGCTCCGCCCCCAAGCCCACCCACGGCAGCCACCGCTTTCGGGAGCCCACCGCCTCCACCAAAGATATCGCGGCGGCCCTGGTGGCCGTATTCGACCGGGTGGCGGATCCAAGCCTCACGGTGCGCCGGGTCCAGGTGGCGGCCGGGCGGTTGGAGGAGATGGGTATGGACCCAGCAGGCGGCAAAAGCGAACAGCTGGATCTGTTCAGCGATCCGGAAGCGGAGGAACAGGCCCGGCAGGCGCACCGGAACCGGCAGCAGCGGGAACAGCGGGCCCAGCAGGCGGTGCTGGATATCCGCAAGAAGTTCGGCGGCAACGCCATCCTGAAGGGCATGGATCTGAAGGACGGCGCCACCACCAAGGACCGGAACGCCCAGATCGGCGGTCATAAAGCTTGACAAGCTGCATATATACAGCATAAACGCATAATAATACAAGGAGGCAACACATGAAAGTATTGATGCTCAACGGCAGCGCCCGGCCCACGGGCAACACCTATATCGCCCTCAGGGAGATCGGCGAACAGCTTCGGCGGGAGGGGATCGACTACGAGATCGTGAACGTAGGCAATGGCCCCCTGCGGGACTGCCTGGGCTGCGGCGCCTGCACCGAGGCGGGCTGCGCCTTCGGAGCCGACGACGGGGTCAACGACTTCATCGCCAAGGCCAGGGAGGCGGACGGCTTCGTCTTCGGCACCCCGGTCTACTATGCCCATCCCAGCGGCCGCATCCTCAGCTTCCTGGACCGGGTCTTCTACAGCGCCAGCGCGGCCTTCGCCTTCAAACCCGGGGCCTCCGTGGCCGTAGCCCGGCGGGGCGGCACTTCGGCCTCCTTCGACGTGCTCAACAAATATTTCGGCATCTCCCGCATGCCCGTGGTGGGGGCCACCTACTGGAACCTCATGCACGGCGCCAAGGCGGGGGAGGCGGCGGAGGACGCCGAGGGGCTCCAGACCATGCGGAACCTGGCCAGGAACATGGCCTATCTTCTGAAGTGCCAGGAGGCGGGCCGCCAGGCCGGCGTGCCCCTGCCCGAGACGGAGCGGGGCAACCGCACCAATTTCATCCGCTGATATGCCCGGCCAATACGACGACATCATAAATCTGCCTCGGCCCGTGTCGAAGAAGCATCCGCCCATGCCCATGAGCAAGCGGGCGGCTCAGTTTCTACCCTTCGCGGCCCTGACTGGCTTCGAGGGGGAGATCGCCGAGACGGGTCGGCTCACCCAGGCGGCTCCGGAGCTGGGGGTGGACGCCCTCGTAGCTCTGGACCGGCAGCTGGCCCTGCTGCGCCGGCGATTGCCGGAGCAGCCGGAGGTCACCATCACCCGCTTCGTCCCTGACGAGAAGAAGGACGGCGGTCAGTACGAGACCCTCACCGGCCGTGTCCGACGCCTGGACGAGCCCAACCGTACCCTGTCCCTCACCGACGGCGCCCGGATCGACCTGGACACCGTGGTGGAGCTGACGCTGGGATCGTAAACGGCAAAAACTTGTCGTCGAGTGTTGACAGAGGGGCGGGGGAGACCTTACAATATAAAGGATGAGTACCCGCGAACGGGCGGGGAAACACCGATAAAATCATATCAGGAGGATCTATCATGGCAAAGTTCGTATGCAGCATCTGCGGTTACGTGTATGAAGGCGAGAAGGCTCCCGAGCAGTGCCCCATCTGCAAGGCCCCCGCTTCCAAGTTCATCGAGCAGGCCGGGGAAATGACCTGGGCCGCCGAGCATGTGGTGGGTGTCGCCCAGGGCGCGCCCGAGGATATCATCGAGGGTCTCCGTAAGAACTTCACCGGCGAGTGCACCGAGGTGGGCATGTATCTGGCCATGGCCCGGGTCGCCTATCGTGAGGGCTATCCCGAGATCGGCGAATATTGGGTGAAGGCGGGTCTCGAAGAGGCCGAGCACGCCGCTAAGTTCGCGGAGCTCCTGGGCGAGGTCCTGACCGATTCCACCGAGAAGAACCTGAAGATGCGGGTGGAAGCCGAGAACGGCGCCACCGCCGGCAAGACCGCCCTGGCTAAGCGCGCAAAGGAGCTGAACCTGGACGCCATCCACGACACCGTCCACGAAATGGCTCGCGACGAGGCGAGACACGGCAAGGCCTTCGCAGGTCTGCTCAAGCGCTACTTCGGGAAGTAAAAAACAGACGAACAGGGACTGTTGGGAGAGGAAGGGAAACCCCTTTCTCTCCTTTTCTATGGTCGTGCACGAGCGATGGGAAGGGAACCTGCTTTTTGATGTTGAAATGTATGTTGAAACATAGTATAATGCATAAAGAAATCAAAGAAAGGGAATGAGTCCAAATGAAAAAAGTGATCTCGGTTCTTCTTGTCATTTTGCTGCTTTCTGTCAGCGCGACCACGTATGCGGCTGGAAAGCTGTCCGTCGAACAGGAGAATTTCCACGTGATCAGCAGTTACTGGACGTACGGCTATGCTTACGCCAAAGTCACCAATGCGGGAGATAAAGCGATAAAGGTCAACGCCGGCGTGTTGGAGATCTATGACGAAGCCGGCGACGTCATCACTTCCAGCGATTACCTGTCTGCGTATGCCGAGTATCTGGAGCCCGGCGATTACACGTACGTCAAGATGTACAGTGAGATCACCACGGGAAAGGCTGCCGATTACGCGCTGACGCTGACCGGCAAATCGGACACCTCCAAGCGTACGCTGCGTTTGCCGGTGGAAACCGACCTCCAGCTGGATATTAAGGACGGTTGGTGGACTTACAACTATATGTACGCCACGGTGACCAACGACACGGATAAGCCGTTGTACGGCATCCGGGTGGTGCTCGCTCTGCTGGATGCGGAAGGGAACATCCTGGACATCGAGGATGAGAACATGTACGACGATAAAGCTTTGACGCCGGGCAGCAGCATGATCGTCCGCAAGGATATTTCCTCCACGTTCATGGATTACTACAAAGCCAACGGCATCGTGCCTGCTTCCGTGGACGCCATTGCTTACGTCATTGAAGACGTGGAATGATCCCTTGACGGCGAGCTGAATCAAGGACGGGAGGATATAGCCATGGGCTTTTTCGGACAACTTTTCACCGTGTTTATCACCGTCGTGATCCTGCTGGGGATCGTCGGTTGGGCCATGGCGAGGCGGAAAGCCGCGAAGAAGGACGCTTCTGCCCATGAGCAGGACCAGGTCCTGTCCGAGAAGACGGTGAACAACGTCCTCGACGTGAACGATCGCTTCAACCGCGCCAGGTACATGGACGAGGACGGCAAGTGATCCTGACAGCGAAAAGCGGGAAGCGGCAGAGGTAAGGCTATGGCAAAGGAACGGCGTACCACGCAATCCACATTCTTTCTGGCGGCGTCGGCCATCCTGGCGGCGGCGGGCCTGTTCATGCTCGTAAAGGGCGCGGTGGGCGGCGGCGTCGGCTGCCTGGCGGCGGGGCTCCTGGGGGTGCTGGTACACTTTCACAGCAAGCGGAACGCATAACAGGAAAGGGTGAAAGGGAGGTCGGCAGCGACCTTCCTTTTGTATAGAACCGTTCCTTGATCTTTTGGCCGTGGCGCTCAAGGAGCGCTCGATTGTCATAGGCGTCCTCCGGTGGTATCCTTGCTTTGGAAAGGAGATGAAGATCATGTATTTGGATTTGGAAAAGATCGGCGCGTTCATCCAAACGGGCCGCAAGGAGGTGGGCCTGACCCAGGCGAAGCTGGGGGAGCGGCTGGGAGTCAGCGCCCAGTCCGTTTCCAACTGGGAGCGGGGGGAGACCCTGCCCGACGTGGCGCTGCTGCCGGATCTGGCGGTGCTGCTCCACTGCTCCGTGGACGCCATCCTGACGGGCGGAGAGGGCACGGGCGGCTATCGGCGGCACGTGCTGGTGGCTCAGATGCAGGAAGCTCTCAACAGCCTGGATCGGCTGGGAGAGCTGCTGGGCCGGGATCATTTCGTCTATACCTGCATCCTGGAAGCCCTGAACACCCGCATGAACACCACCGTGGAGAAGGCCTTCTCCGATCCCCATATCTTCGATGTGTTCACCATCGAGCTTTTGCTGGCCTGCGTGGACAATGGAGACTATGTGGACCCGCGGGACGTGCAGGCGCACCTGCCGCCCAGCAAGGCCCGGGACTTCCTGCTGAAGTCCATGACCGAACACGGCATCCGATAACGCATGAAAAAAGAGGGCTCCACGAGCCCTCCTTTTTATTTGAGGTATCAGTAGCCCGGTACGTAGGATTCCGCCGTGGGCGTTGTCTTGGGGGGGATGGCGCCCTTGGGCGTCTTGGTCGGGCCGGGCGTGGGAGTAGGCTTGGTGCCGTAGATCCACAGCTCCTCGATCTTGTCGTAGGAGGCGGTGTAGGAGTAGATGGTCTGAGGATTCTTCTTGTCGGTATACATGTCCACGTAGGTGGCAACCACGTAGCCGTCGTGGGATTCGCGGGTCTTCTCCTGATACCCCTCGTACTGCTTCTTGTCGTACTTGATCTCCGGATTGACGGCCTTGTCCTCGGAAAGGAGCTCGGTCCGGGTCTTGTAGGTGATGCCGGGTTCCTCCATGCCGTACACGTCCACATGGATCTCCTTTTTCCGGGCGCTGTCCTTGTTCTTGGTGATGTACACGAACAGGTAGATGGTGTCCTTCTTGTTGTTCTTGAACTTGAAGTCGATATGGTTGGAGTCCACCGTGGCGTCCCAGCCCAGGTCCACATAGTCCGAGGGGATCGTGTGGGGACGGTGATAGGTGATCTCCACGCCGGCCCGCAGCAGGGCGTTGTACATGGTGGTGCTCACCTGGCAGATGCCGCCGCCGGCTTCAGGCCTGTGATCCTTGCCGTAGATGGCGGGCGCCATAGCCCAGCCCTTCTTCTCGGTCCTGTCCCCGGTCTTCTTGTTGAAGCTGAAGGACTCCCCGGGCTTGAGCGTGATCACGTTCATGATCCCCACGCCCTTGCTGATGTTGGCGTCCCGGCCTTGCCGGGTCTCCAGGATATCCTTGGCCGTGGAGCTGGTGCCGGTGAAGTAGTACAACGTGTAGAAGGAGGACAGCTTCGTGGTGGCCTTCTTAAGGCTTTCCACGGTCACCGCCGGTTCAGACACGGTCACGTTGGGGGAGAAGGACAGCTGATAGGTACCGCTTTGCAAAGCATACTCGATCTGGCTGACCACCGCCACCGTATCGAGCTGCATGCCGTTGGTGCCATCGGTGTAGACGAACTTGGGCTTCTGGTAGGTGGTCTTGCCCACGGTGTAGCTGTCGTAGTCGATGGACAGGGTGGCGTTGGTGGCGTGACCGGGCACCTTGTCGTTGAGGGCGGCCAGGGCCTGCATCAGCGTTTCCTTATCGTAGAGCATGGTGGCCTTCACCTGTGCGTCGCTGGCAGAGGCCGCTGCGGTGGCCAGGGCGGCGTCCATGTCGAAATAAGCGCCGATATCGTTGCGGTTCAGCGTGGCGTTGAAATACTCGTTTTTCAGCGTGATAGCTACGCTGTTCAGATCGTTTTCAAAGCTCTGGGTCAGGGCGGATCGAGCCTGATCCACGGTAAGATCGCCCACCGTGACGCCGTTCACCGTGACGCCGCGGGGGATGACGCTGGAGGCGGGGGGGATGGAGCCGGGATCGCTGGTTTGACTGGTGGGACTGGAGCCAGCCTGCGCGGGAGCCGTATAGGCGGTGGCGTCGGGACTGGCGTCCACCGCGACCACGTCGAGACGGCTGCGCTTCACCATCAGGACCACGGCCCATACCAGCACCACCACGGCGGTCAGGAACATGCCGGCCGCCAGCAGGAAGATGCGCTTTTGCCGTTTGCGCTCCTGCTCCTTGCGGCGGGCGGCGGCGCGCTTGCGGGCGGCGGCGGCGCGGCGAGCCTTTTCCTCCTCGGTCAGCTCTGCCGTGCGGGCAGACGAAGAAGACCGGGCAGTACTGTCGGCGGGGCGTTTCGAGGATGCAGTTTTGGATGTCGCCTTCTCAGGGACATTCTTTCGCGTATACATGCTTGCATTATACCGTCTATTCACAGATTGTTCAACCGCTGTCACAAAAATTATGCTAAAATTTTACGTAAAAGAGAGCAGTTGGAGGGAATCGACCTATGTTTCATATCGTCATGGTGGAACCGGAGATACCGCAGAACACGGGGAACGTGGCACGGACCTGTTCCGTGACCGGCTCCTGCTTGCACCTCATCCGTCCCCTGGGCTTCTCCGTGGACGACAAGCACCTGAAGCGGGCGGGCCTCGATTACTGGCACACCCTGGACATCAGCTATTTCGACAGCCTGGAGGAGCTCCAGGCTCTGTACCCGGACGCTCGGTTCTTCTATGCCTCCACTCACGCCCAAAACCGATACACGGACACGGCCTTTCGGGATGGCGACTTCCTGGTCTTCGGCAAGGAGACGGCGGGCCTGCCCAAGGAATTGCTGGCCCAAAACGCCGATCGTGCCATCCGCATCCCCATGGGGGAGGGCCAGCGGTCCCTGAATCTGAGCAACTCGGTGGCCATCGTCCTGTATGAAGCTCTGCGGCAAAATAATTTTTTAGATTTGGCCTAAAAAAAGCTTGCATTTACGGGAGGTCTATGGTAATATAGCTCCGTTCGATTTTTGCAAAGGAGGTGGACTTGAATGGGTAAGTTCTGTGAAGTCTGCGGCAAGGGCAAGATGTCCGGTAACAATGTCAGCCATTCCAATCGCAAGACCAAGCGCAGCTGGGCTCCCAATGTACAGCGCGTCCATGTGATCGTTGATGGCAAGACTCAGATCATGAACGTTTGCACGCGTTGCCTCCGTTCCGGCAAGATCGTCCGCAGCGTCTGAGCGACTGACAAACAACAGGCCACCTGAAAGGTGGCTTTTTTCATTCATTTTGTCGAGGTAGAACTATGGAACGCATCACCAGCCGCACCAATCCCCGCGTTCAGCGGGCCCGATCCCTCCGGGAGAGCAAGTACCGGAAGGAGACCGGCTGCCACTTCATCGAAGGGGACAAGCTGGTCCGGGAGGCCCTGATCTCCGGGGCGGCCCTCGAAACCGTCTTCGTGCGGGCGGGGTACGCCGGAACCCTGAACTTTCCCTGTGAGACCGTGGAGGTCTCGGGCAGCGTCATGGACGCTCTCTCCACCGCGGGCACGCCCCAAAGCCTGTGCGCCGTGGCGAAGACCCCCGCCGCCCCGCTGCCGGAAGCGTTTCAGGGCATCGTGCTCCTATTGGAGGACGTCCAGGACCCGGGCAACGTGGGCACTCTGATCCGTACGGCGGACGCTCTGGGCGCCGGGGCCGTGATCCTGTCCCCCCAGTGCGCCGACCCCTTCTCGCCCAAGACCCTCCGGGCCTCCATGGGCTCCGTCTACCATCTGCCCGTGTATGTGACGGATATCCCCGCTGCCCTCCGCGCCCTCAACGATCAGGGCTACACCTGCCTCTGCGGCCACCTGAAAGGCAGCGAGACCCTGCCCCCCAAGACCGGCAGAATGGCTTTGCTGGTGGGGAACGAGGGCAACGGCGTCACGGACGAAGCCGCCGCCCTCTGCTATCCCTATCGCCTTCCCATGCCCGGTCGGGCCGAGTCTCTCAACGCCGCCGTCTTCGGCGCGATCCTCCTCTATGAGCTGACGAGATGATCGGCTGCAAAAAGCACAAAAAAAGCAGGCATGACGCCTGCTTTGTTTTTTTCTGTACTTTGTTAGCTGTGTGGCCGTCGCTTATCCGTTGCTCCGCCAGGCCCGGGGGGAGAAGAGGAGGAGCATGGGGAAGATCTCGAGCCGGCCAAAGAGCATGTCCAGGGACAGGACGATCTTGGAGAAGTCCGAGAAGGCGGCGTAGTTCCCCGTGGGGCCAACCATGTTGAGGCCGGGGCCGATGTTGCTGATGCAGGCGATGACGGAGGTCAGGGTGGTGACGCCGTCGTAGTTGTCCAGGGACACGATGAGGGCGGAGATGCCCAGGATGAAGAAATAGGCCAGGGCGAACACGTGGACGCCCCGAACGGTGGAATCGTCCACCATCTTTTTGTTGAGGCGCACGATGTGAACGCTCCGGGGCCGGAGCATGGAGGCGATCTGGTTCTTCAGGCTCTTGATGAGGATCAGGATGCGGCTCACCTTCATGCCGCCGCCGGTGCTGCCGGCG
>CADACQ010000039.1:0-3077 GCA_902786465.1 uncultured Eubacteriales bacterium
ATGTATGGAAGATTTGTACACGACCCTGACGGAGGCCCTGGCCGCCTGGGTAACGGCCGTCACCGGGGCCGAAGTAGGGGCGGCGGAGTTCCGCCTGCCAAGAAGCGAGGGGCAGCTGTCGGTGGGGACCTTCGTCCAAGGCGGGGCCCAGGAGGCGGCGGACAAGCTGAACGCTTCCCTGTGCCCCCAGGTCCGGGCAGTGAAGGCGAAAAACGGCTGGCTGCTGTTCTTTCTGTCCGATAGTTGGTTCGACGGGCTCATCCGCTGGGCCCAGGGGCTGGACACCCGGCCCGGCGGCAGCTATGTGGAGAACCGCATGGCCATCCTGGCCCGGAAAGGGGACGCCCCCTGCCCGGAATCGGAGGACGTGCGCCAGGCGCTGTGGGCATCGTATCTGGCCTATCAGCGGGGCTTCTGGCGGGCGGCGGACGAGCGGACGGTTTTGACCATGACCCACGCTCTCACGGGCGGGGAACGGATCGCGCTGGAGAACCGCTGCGGCGGCGCGGCGGCAGCCATACAGAAATTGAGAGGAGAAAGACCATGAAGATCACCTATTTGGGCCACGCCAGCTTCCTGCTGGAGACGGCGGCCGGCACCCGGATCGTCACCGACCCCTACGCCCAGGACATCCTGCCCCATCCCGTCGTGAAGGCGCACGTGGTCACCGCGTCCCACGAGCACTTCGATCACTGCGACTATTCCCAGGTGAAGGGGGACTACGTGATCGTGAACAGCACGAAAACGACCACCTTCCTGGACGTGAAGATCACCTGTGCCCCCTGCTGGCACGACGAGGTCCAGGGCAAGAAGCGGGGCCCCAACCGGGCCTATATCTTCGAGGCCGAGGGGCTGAAGATCGTCCACCTGGGGGACCTGGGCGAAGCGCCCACCCCCGCCCTTGTGGACGCCTGCGGCGGCGCGGACGTGCTCTTCATCCCCGTGGGCGGCTTCTACACCCTGTCCGGCGAGGAGGCGGCGGAGGCGGTGAGGGCCCTGCGCCCCAAGCTGGTGGTGCCCATGCACTACCGCTGCCCCGGCCACAGCTTCGAGGTCATCTCTACGGAGGAGCCCTTCCTCAGCGCCCTCGATCCCAGCGTACCCGTGCATAAGCTGGACACGCTCACAGAGCCCTTCCCCACGGGCGTGGCACTGCTGACGCCGGCTGGTGTGGAATGATTAGAAGCTTTCTTACCCTTTCTTGAAAGAAAGGGTAAGACCCAAAGAACTTTAAGAAGGTAATGAGGCTTCCTTGCATGCCCTTTTCCCTTCCTGTGCTTTTCTTTTTCGTGCACCTTTTTCTTTTCACCGAAAAGAAAAAGGTGCAAAAAATATCTCCTTCTGCTATACTAAAAAGGATGGAGACCAAATTCAACAAAAAGGTACAGAAGCACCGGCGGCGGCTCCTGCCCGACAACTGGCAGGAGAAGCTCCCCCTGCGCCCTGTGCTCTTTTTGCTGGGGATGCTGCTGGTGATCTTCGTGGCCATTTTGGTGAACCAGCCTGCGGACAGCTACATGAACAACGCGGAAATCGACGTGCTCCGGAAGAAAGGCACATTGCGGGTGGGCGTGGACGAGGACGTCTACGGCCTGAACCACAGCGGCAAGGGGCTGGAGCTGGCGCTGTGCGACGCCCTGTCCCAGGTGATCTTCAACAGCGCCGACGGCTGCGAACGGATCCCCGTCAGCCGGCATACGGTGGCCTGGCAGATGAGCGAGGGGAACATCGACATCACGATCATGAGCCTGGACAAGCTCAGCGGCAAGGCCTACATCGCCACCGAGAACCCCTTCTACCGGGATCCCTGCGTGCTCATGGGCTACTCCATCCCCGCCAAGGCGGACCTCTCTGAAAAGCGGATCGCCGTGCTCCACGACACCGCCTGCTACACCGTGGTCACCAAGTACCAGCAGGACGAGGAGAACGGCCTCGTCATCGTCCCCTTCGCCGCCTATTACGACATGCTGGTGGCCCTAAGGGCCGGGTCCGTGGACGCGGCGTGCATGCCCCGGACCGTGGCCCTCTCCCACCGGGACAAGGCCATGGTCCTGTCCGGCTACGCCCTGGGCACCGTGGATTACCACGTGATCGGCACCCGGGAGGAGAAGGATCTGCTGTCCCTCATCGACAGCCAGCTGTTGAAGTGGGCCAACGACGGCACCCTGCGCAAATGGTACGAAGCCTACGACCTGCTGTACGATTTAGGGTGATGGGGAGGAACGCACCTCATCCACCGCCTGCGGCGGTCCCCCTTCCCCTCCAGGGGAAGGCTGAAAAAGGTTGACGGGAACGGGATAATTCGATATAGTAAAGAATAGCGGTTTACTCCTACTTCACGGAGGTTTTTCTATGAATCAATACTACAGCATCCAGGGCGGACGGCGGCTGGAGGGGACGGTCACCATCAGCGGCGCGAAGAACGCGGCGGTGGCCATCATCCCGGCGGCGATCCTGGCCGGAGAATGCTGTATCCTGGAGAATCTGCCCGCCATCCAGGACGTGCAGACCCTGAAACACATCCTCTCCCGCATGGGCGCTCAGGTGGACTTCACCCGGGGCGACTGCATGCGGGTGGACCCCACCCATATCAACACCGTGGATGCCACGTTTTCGGAGATCAGCGCCATGCGGGCCTCCTATTACCTGCTGGGCGCCATGCTGGGCGCCTACGGCGAGGTGGAGCTGGCGCTGCCCGGCGGCTGCGTCATCGGCCCCCGGCCCATCGACCAGCACATCAAGGGCCTTCGGGCTTTGGGCGCCAACGTGTACATCGACGAGAGCCGGAACGTGGTCCGGGCCCAGGCCAGCAAGCTCCACGGGGCGGAGATCTTCTTCGATCTCGTGTCCGTGGGCGCCACCATCAACCTGATGCTGGCCGCCTGCAAGGCCGAGGGGCAGACGGTGCTGCAGAACGTGGCCAAGGAGCCCCACGTGGTGGACGTGGCCAACTTCCTCAACATGATGGGCGCGTCCATCAAGGGCGCGGGCACGGACGTGATCCGTATCCAGGGCCGCAAGAAGCTCCACGGCTGCAGCTACGCCGTGATCCCGGATCAGATCGAGACCGGCACCTA
>CADACQ010000039.1:3143-24869 GCA_902786465.1 uncultured Eubacteriales bacterium
GACGACGGCCGGGAGTTCTACCTGAGGGTGAAGATGGACGGCCGGCCCCGGGGCGTGAACATCAAGACCGCCGTGTACCCCGGCTTCCCCACGGACCTGCAGCAGCCCATGATGGCCTATCTCACCACCGCCAGCAGCAACTCCGTGGTGGTGGAGAACATCTTCGAGAGCCGGTTCAACCACGTGAAGGAGCTCCGCAAGATGGGCGCTTCCATCAGCGTCAGCAAGCGCACCGCCCGGGTCCGGGGGGTGGAGAACCTGCGGGGCGCGGACATCCACGCCACCGACCTGAGGGCCGGGGCGGCGCTGATCGTGGCCGGGCTCTCCGCTATGGGCGAGACCAAGGTCCGGGGCATCGAGTACATCGACCGGGGCTACGAGCACCTGGAGCACAAGTTCAACGCCCTGGGCGCCAGCATCACCAGGATAGAGGAAGAATAAAAGTACGCACCCTTTCTTGAAAGAAAGGGTGCACCCAAAGAACTTTAAGAAGAAAATATGTTTTGTTGAGAAGCCCATGAAATCCCCATGTGCTTCTCTTTTTTGCGCCGCTTTTTTCTCTTCACGGAAGAGAAAAAAGCGGCAGTAAACAAACGCTTACTCCACTTCCCACACCCGATCGCTGATCTCGCGGACCCGGGGCCGGTGGGTCACGATCAGAACGGTCCTGTCGGTCATGCGCTTGAGGTTATCGAGGAGCCGCGCCTCCGTGCCCTCGTCGAGGGCGCTGGTGGCCTCGTCCAGGAGCAGGATAGGGTGCCCCGAAAGCACGGCCCGGGCGATGGCCAGCCGCTGGAGCTGCCCCTCGGACAGGCCTGCGCCCCGTTCGCCCAGCTTCGTTTCCAGCCCCTCGGGCAGCTCCCGCACGAAGTCCGCCGCGGCCACGTCCAGGGCCCGCCAGATCTCCTCGTCCGCCACGTCCCCGTCCCCGAAGGTCAGCGCCTCCCTGACGGTGCCGCTGAAGATCCGATTCCCCTGGGGCACATAGGCGAACAGCCCCCGGTGGGCCGCCCGCAGGGGCTCCTCCCCTGCCTCGGTCTGCAGCAGCCGCCGGCCCCCGTCCACCGGGTACAGGCACAGCAGGAGCTTCAGCAGCGTGCTCTTGCCCTGGCCGGAAGGCCCGACCACGGCCACGATCTCCCCCTTCTTCGCCTCCGCGCTCACGTCGCTCAGGACGCTGACGCGCTCCTCCCGGTCGGGATAGGCGAAGGACACGTTTTCAAACCGCAGCCCCCGGAACGATCCATGATAGAGCCGGTCGATCTCCTCCTGGTCGAGCTGCCCCTCCGGGCAGTCGTCCGGGAACGATTCCGCCTCCATGAGCCGCTCCACGCTGGCGATCATGGCGTAATACTGGGGGATGAAGGTGGACAGGTTCGCAAAGGGCGTCTGGATCTGCCCCACCAGCTGCAGCACGGCGGCGAAGGTGCCGTAGGTCACGGTGCCCTTGAGGATGCCGTAGCCACAGTAAATTGCCGCCCCGGCGTAGAGGCTCCGCATCATGAGCCCATAGGCGAAGTTCGCCAGGTTGGAGAACCGGTTCCGCCGCATCCGGGCCGCCCGATGCTCCGCCATGGCTCCTTCCGCCTGCCGGACGGCGGTCTGCTCCCGGCGGAAGGAGCGCACGATCATGAGCTCGCTCAACCGCTCCGACAGCAGCACCCGCACCTTCCCGTCGGCCTGGCGGATGTCCTTGTGCATGGCCTTCAGCTTCTTGCGGAACAGATACCCCATGAGGGAGATGATCACCCCCGCGGGAAGGATGGCCCACACGGCGGCCTTCAGCATGACCAGCACCGCGCCCACGGCGCTCACCAGCATGACCAGCATGCCGCTCATCTGGGGCACGATGGACACGATGGCGTTGGCGGTCACGGTGGTGTCGGACACCAGCCGGTTCATCCACTCCTCCGAGTGGAGCCGCGTCACCGACGCGTAATCCTTATAGAGCAGCGTCTCGAACAGCCGCTTCTTGAGCCGATTCTCCAACGTGGCGGAGGCGTGCTCGTGGCTCCGGCGGATCAGGGCCCCCACCAGCAGCTGCAGCAGGATCACCCCCAGGAACAGCCCGCCCTGGAGAAGGAACCCGCCCCCGTCCCGGGCCACGGCCTTGTCGATCATGTTCCGAAGGGTCCAGGCCAGCGCCACGCCGCTGCCGCCGCTGATCACGTTCAGGGCCAACAGCAGCAGCACCTCCCACCGGGTCCCGGCGCTGATGCGCCAGACCCAGCGGAGAGGACCGATCGTGGCTGATTTGTGTTCCATGGTCATGCCTTCGTTCCTTGTATGCCCAAAACTTTTTTGATCCCGGCCTTGACGCGCCATACGGCCTTCTTGAGGAAGACCCGCACCGGAGCGCCATGGAGCCACAGGAAACGGTAGAGCCGGTAGCCCCTCTCCGTGACGGTGTGCTGCTTCCCGTCCCGGACGAAACCGGTCATGACGCCCAGGATATCGTCGTCGGTGATGCCGTATTCCCGGTTGACGCAGTTGTCCCCCAGGATCACGTAGTCCTTCTCCCGGACCTGTACGATCCGGTGCAGCACGTACTTGTCCGGCGGCCGCCGGTACAGCACCACGTCCCCCGCCTTCAGCCGTCCGGGGCCCCGCTTCTCCACTATGAACAGGTCCCTCCCCTGGCGCAGCAGGGGCAGCATGCTGACGCCTACGTTGGTCCGCACCAGCCGCTGGTATTTGTCCATGTATTCCTCGTAGCTGAGTTTTTCTTCCACCCGCGCCTCCTCAGCTCCCCGACGGAGCCATGGCTTGGAACGCCACCCGGGCAGCCTCGATATCCATGTTGCAGGAAAGCTCGTAGAACCGGACCTGCCTGGTCAGCTCCTGGAGCAGCCCCATAGTCCGCGCGAACGCCTCCCGATCCTCCGGGCAGTAGACCTGCTGCATGAGCCGGGGAAAGGCCTCCCGGGCGCTGATGGGCCGGATGCTGTTCTCCGCCCCCCGCTGCAGCAGGCACAGGGCCCGTAGGGGCACGGCGATGTTGCTGCTCAGATGATGCTTGCCGTCGTAGGGGGTGCCGTAGACCACCGCCGCCTGATCCGTGATGCGCACCAGGGGTTTGTCGTCGTTCACATAGGTGAACCGATCCCCCAGCAGCTGCTGCCAGAGCCGGGCATGGGTGCTCTTGCCCGTGCCGCTTTTCGCCGCGAACAGATACCCCCAGCCGTCCACCGCCACGGCGGACCCATGGAAGAGGAAGGTGTCGTAGGCAGGCATCTTCTCCGCGATCTGACGATAGACGGCCAGCTCCTCCAGATACTCGTCGTGCCAGGGCACCACGGGCCGCCCCTCCAGCCTATCCTCCCGGGCGGAGTTCTCCCGCTCCCGGTCTATGTCCGCCGGAGCGGTGCGCACGACGAAATCCGGAGCGGCCTCCACCCGGTACTCGGCGCAGCGGGCATGGACCCGTTCGTGCAGGGCCTCGATGCCGATATTCCGTTCCGCCATGCGATAGACCCGCATCCTGCCTCCTGTTTACAGCACGCCTGCGCCCTTAAGCTTGCCGATAAAGTCGCCTACGTTTGAACGGGCGGTGGCTTCGTCCACCTCGTATTCCTCCATGAGCTCCTTGACCACGCCGTCCTGGTCCTTGCCTTCCATCAGCAGCTCGAAGATCCGCTTCCCGGTCTTGTTCATGCGGATCATGCCGGAAAACCGCTTGGCCGCCTCGCCCACGGGCACGGCGTACCATTCGCCCTCGATCTCGGTCAGGATCATATCCTTCAGCGTGTTCATGCTTTTTTCCTCCTTGGCCATACCTCTCCAATATATACATAAGAATATCACAACCGACGCCGCTTTTCAAGGCGGCCGCCGCTTTTCTTTCGACGGTGCAACCTGCTCCGGGCCTGCGGGGTGTTATGGGCAAAGAGCGAAGGAGAAACGATCATGAAGCGCATATCCATCCTGCTGCTGGCCCTCCTCCTGATGGGGGGCTGCAGGGCGACCCCAACCGCGGCCCACGGCGGCAAAAGCGACTCGACCATGTGGAAAAAGCCCCCGGCGCTGACGGTGCGGGTCGGTGAAAACCAAGGCCAGGCTGCCCTGGGCACCTATTCCTGGACCTGGCCCAACGGCAACGGCACCGACACCGGCGTGGAAGCCGACGGCCTCCATCCCCTGGACATGGTGGACCATGTGACGCCCCTCCCCCTGGGGGACGAAGGGGCGGTGATATTGACCTTCGATCTGAGCGGGCTGGTCTTGGATCAGCTGACCGTCCGATGCTGGGATGCAGCCTGCGCCGGGGATCCGGCCAAATACGAGAGCGACTATGAAATGCTGCCCTTCACGGTGGACGGGGACACGGTAATGGTGGAATTGCCCGACGGCCGGGGCGGCATCTTCGAGGTCCACGCCTACTTTACGGGGGAGAGCCACGGGGACGGCTACTACACCTTTTGCCTCCAAGACAGCCTGGCCCAGGCCCCCGCTTCGCCCTGGGAAAGGACCCGTATCCGCTGGCGGGAGGGGCTTGCTGAGCTGCCCCAGGCCCGGATCATCCGCTCCCAGGGGGAGCTGCAGGCGGCTTTGGCCGGTGAAACGGCCCAGGACGGCGCCCTGCCGGACCGGGACGAGGCCTTTTTCACGGATCATGAGCTGGTGCTGATCCTGTTGGAGGAGGGCAGCGGGTCCATCGACCACGAGATCACGGACGTGCTGCCGGGGCCCGACGGCGTCACGGTGGCGGTCCGCCGGATCGTTCCTGAGGTATGCACTGCCGACATGGCCGCCTGGCTGGTGCTGGTGGAGCTTCCGGCGGGCGCGGCCGGGGAAGGGGTCACGGTCCAGATCGATTGACCGAAAAACCAACCCATAGACAGCAAAAAGGACAGTCCGCAGACTGTCCTTTTCGTTTGTTCCGTTTACTCGGCCCCGGGAAGCGGCTCCTTCATGGCCCAGTCGAACAGGTCCTTGAGCTTGCCCTGGGTGTTGGTGAAGGTGAAGACGGCGCCGCCGTTGGTCTCGACGGTGAGGGTGGAGAAGAGGAACTTCTTGTCGAAGCGGTACGTCTTCACCGACTCCCGCCGGATGATCTTCACGTCCCCCCCGCCCAGGGCGGTGAAGAGGACGATGATCCGCCGGTCCGTGACCGCCACCATCTTCCGGTTGCCCTCGTGGACGCCGGTGAGCAGGCAGTTGAGCCGCTCGTACTCCCCCAGCATCTGCATCAAGGCCTTGAGCTCCTTGCGATAGTAGAAATCGCTGTAGATGCCCAGCTCCCTGAGCCGGTTGTCCAGGTCGTTCCGCTGCATGCCTTATTTCAGCACGGAGTCGGCCTTGACGAAGCCCAGCTTCTTGGCGATGCAGGCGGTGCAGGTCAAATCGCCGGTGACGTTCAGAGCGGTACGGCCCATGTCGAGGAGCGCGTCGATGCCCAGGATCATGGCGTAGGCGCCGGCCAGGTCGGTCTTCTCCGCGATGGGGAAGCCGATGCCGGACATGACCATGGCCAGCATGATGGCGCCGGCGCCGGGCACGCCCGCGGTGCCGATGGAGGCCAGCGTGGCCAGGAGCACGATCATGCCCATCTCACCCATGGTCAGCCCGCGGCCCTGAGTGGACATCACCAGGAAGAAGGCGCAGACGCCCTGGTAGATGGCCGTGCCGTCCATGTTGATGGTGGCGCCCAGGGGCAGGGAGAAGGCGTAGACCTCCTTGTCGATGCCCAGGTTCTCCGCCGCCGCGAAGGTGGTGGGCAGGGTGCCGTTGGAGGAACGGGTGACGAAGGCGGTGATGAAGGGCGTCCGGGCCTCCTTGAAGAAAGTGCCAATCTTGATGCGGAAGATGGCGAGCAGGCCACCGTAGACCGCGATGATGTGGATGGCATAGCCCAGGAAGCAGGCGATGGTCACGGTGAGTAGAGCACCGGCCACCTTGGCGCCGTTCTTGGCGAAGACCTCGCAGATGAGGACGGCCACGCCGATGGGGGCGTACTGCATGATGCCGGAGACGATCTTCATCATGACCTCGGCCAGGCAGTCGAAGATGTTGTACATGGTGGTGGCGATGGTGCGGATGCGCTCATCCTCGGACACCTTCATGAAGGACAGGCAGAGGCCGAAGACCAGGGAGAAGAAGATGACCTGGAGCACGGTCTCGTTGACCAGCCAGCTCAGCATGGGGCTGGAAGATGTTGCCCATGACCAAGCCGATGATGACGCCGCAGGCGGAGGTGATGAGGTAGATGATGACCACGCGGATACCGACCTTGCCCACGTTAGCGGGAGAGACGGAGGACGCGCCCACCACCAGGGAGCCCACGATCATGGGGATGATGATCATCTTCAGCAACCGGGTGAAGATGGTGCCGAACATGCTGATCCACTTGGGCAGGGCCGTGACGCCGGTGGCGGCCAGGATGATGCCCGCGACCGCGCCGATGACGAGGCCGATGAGGATCTTGTACAGTACGTTGAAGTTCAGGTACGCCCTAAGGATACCGCCCTTCTTTGGTTCGTTGTTTGCCATAGAAACCCCTCCTGAATTATTTTCTCCCCCACCCGGCCAAATCCGGGCAGATCGGGATGTTTATAGTATATCATGCAAAAACGGAATATGGAAGGGAAAATGAAAAATTATTCAAACAATTTGTATTTTTCGTGAACTTGAGCCAGAAAGCAAGAAATAAAAAGGAGGGCGCGAGCCCTCTCTTCCGTGAAAAACCATTATTGCAAAAAGCCGTTGATGATCTGTTCCTCGGCCTCCGCTTCGGTAAGGCCCAACGTCATGAGCTTGGTGAGCTGCTCCCCGGCGATCTTGCCGATGGCGGCCTCGTGGACCAGCGCCGCGTCCAGATCGTTGGCTTCCAGGCCCGGCACCGCCAGGATGCGGCCCTTGTCCATGATGATGGAGTCGCACTCCGTGTGGCCGGAGCAGGGGGCGTTGCCCACGATCTTGGCGTCGAACTTCTGGTAGGAGGAATCCCGGGCCACGGACCGGGAGACCACGTCCGCCGTGGCGCCGGCGCCGTTGAGCTCCACCACGTAGGTGCTGATGGCCCGCTGCTCGCCGTGGGTCATGAGCCGCTCCCGGACCAGGAGCTTCGCCCCGGCTTTCAATTCGGCGGTGGTGGTGCGGACGGTGTCGTCCACGCCCTTGATCTGCACCATCTCCATCTCCACGGTGCTGCCCTCGTCCTGGTAGACCTCGGTGCCCGGGTTCAGGATGCGCTTGCCCTTCCCTTCCCCGGAGCCGTAGTGCTTCTCCACGTACTTCACGTGGGCGTTCTTGCCCACGTAGAACCGGTGGACGCCGTCGTGCTCCGCGTCCTGGTTGCCGCAGTTGTCGATGCCGCAGCCCGCCACGATCAGCACGTCCGCCCCCTCGCCCACGAAGAAGTCGTTATAGACCACCTCTTTGAGACCCGTTTGGGTCAGGACCACGGGGATGTGGACGCTCTCGTTCTTCGTGAAGGGCGCGATGCGGATGTCCATGCCGCTCACGTCCGTCTTCGAGGTGATCTCGATGTTGGCCGTGGACCGGCGGCCCGCCATCTGGCTGTTGGACCGGATGTTGTAGGCCCCCTCGGGCACGGCGTGCAGGTCCGCGATCTCGCGGAGGAGCCGCTTTTGGATCTCGTCCAGCTTCATGCCTGCGCGCCCCCTTTCCCTGAGATCATGTGACATTCGGACACGGCGGAGGAGGTGCCCATGAGCTGGGGCAGGATCTCATCCCGGGGCCCCTGCTTCTCCACCCGGCCGTCCTTGAGCACCACGATCTCGTCGGCGATGTTCAAGATCCGCTCCTGGTGGGAGATGATGAGGATGGAGCTATTTTGGATGGTCCGCCGCATGTTCTCGAAGACCTCGATGAGGTTTTGGAAGCTCCAGAGGTCGATGCCCGCCTCCGGCTCGTCGAAGACGGACAGGGCCGCGCCCCGGGCCAGGACCGTGGCGATCTCGATGCGCTTCAGCTCCCCGCCGGACAGGCTCGCATTGACCTCTCGGTCGATATAGTCCCGGGCGCAGAGGCCCACGGCGGACAGGTATTCGCAGGCCCCCGCCGCGGCCAGGTGCTTCCCCGCCGCGATGCGGATGAGGTCCAGCACCTTGATGCCCTTGAACCGGACCGGCTGCTGGAAGGCGTAGGCGATGCCCAGCCGCGCCCGGTCGGTGATGCTCCTGTCGGTGATGTCCTCCCCCTTGAAGAGGATGCGCCCCTCGGTGGGCTTCTCGATGCCCGCGATGAGCCGGGCCAGGGTGCTCTTGCCGCCGCCGTTGGGGCCGGTGATGACCACCAGCTTGCTCTCCGGCACCGCCAGGCTCACCCCGCGGATGATCTCCTTGTCGCCCCTGTCCTCCGCTACCTGGAAGGACACGTTCTTGAGTTCCAGCATATCTTTCTTCATCGTTTCGTTCCTGTATCGTATAGTATGCCCGTTCGCGCCCTATTCTCCCGCGCCTACGGTCCCGCAGAGCTCGGAATAGCCCCAGGCCAGGCCCTCGGGCAGGGGGCGCTGCTTGTAGTCCACCACGTTGCCGGTACCGGCCTCGTCCCCGTGATGGTTCAGCTTCACGCCCAGGAAGAACAGGGCCGTGGAGATGCCGCCGTCCAGGTTGAAGGCCTCCACGCAGCCCTCGTCCTGCAGTATCTTAGCCAGCTCGATCAATCTAAAGCCGATGCTGTAGCCCGGCTGGCGGCCGTCCGCCACGATGACGACGAAGTGGCCCGGCTGCACCATGCCCACGGCGCAGCGGGGGTTCCGCTGGGTGGTGTTGATGGCGCCGGCGGAGATCTGCCCCTCCATGATGAGGTCGGAGCCCCGGGGGAAGGAGAACACGTCCTGGGTGCCGGTCTCCCACAGGGTCAGGGCGTCCATGGCGCGCTTGTCGATGACCTTGAAGGACTGGGTCTCCGAATAGTAGGCCATGGCGTTGGAGGCCCTGAGCTGGCTGAAGACCCGGCCGTCCCGGATCAGGACGCCCTTGGCGGCGGCTTCGGCCTGGATCAGGTTGTCGCCGGTGAACCAGATGACGCTCTTATATCGAAGGGCCATCTCCTGGGGCATGCACCGGGCGTAGCTGTTCTTCCGATTGGAAGCGAAGGTGGGATAGAAGCTGTCGCAGTCCCGGGTGTACACGTGGGCCACGAAGTAGGTCACGGGCTGGCCCTGTTCCCGGCCGCCGGCCAGTTCGTAGGGCTTCTCCATGACCACCGCCTCCAGGAGCTCAGGCACGGCATAGGCCCGGCGCTGGATCTCCACGCTCAGGATGTCGGAGCGATAGACCCACTTGCCGGCCTCGTTGTCGAAGGTCTCCACCTGCTCCTGCTCCCCGTAGGACAGGAAGGGGTAGGGGTCCGGCGTAGGCGTGGGCGTGGGCTCCGGGGTGGGGGTAGGCGTGGGCGTAGGCTCCGGCGTGTCCGTAGGCTCCGGGGTGGGCGTAAAGGTCGGCGCCGGAGTGAAGGTAGGCACGGGGGTGGGCGTCGGGGTCGGCGCCGGCGGCGGCGGGACGGCCACGTATCTAAGATAGGAGAACCCGACGATGGCTATGACGCACAGCACCATGGCGACGACGGTCACCAGAAGCAGCGGCACGTCCTTGCCCCGAAGATGCAGAAGGAAGACCACCAGGCTGCCCAGGACGGCCAGGCCCAGCACGGCCGCCATCACCATCTCCAGAGCGCCCTTGTAGGGGAGCCGGGCCACCTTCTCCGTCACCGTGGGGGTGGGGCTCGGCGTGGGCGTGGGGGTGGGGGTCGGCGTGGGCGTGGGGGTGGGGCTCGGGGTGGGCGTAGGCGTAGGCGTGGGCGTGGGGCTCGGCGTCGGCGTGGGGCTCGGCGTGGGTGTGGGCGTGGGGACGGGCGTGGGCGTGGGGGTGGGCGAAGCATAGGAAATGAGGTCCTTCGCCTTCAGGTTTTCCAGCAGATCCGTCTTTTTCCTGTCCTGGCCCACCGCGGTGTACGCCAGGGTGAACCGGCCCGCCTCGGGCAGGGCCCGCTTATAGAACTGACGGGAAAGGAGGTGCCCATAGGCCGCCGCGGTCTCGGCTTCCACCGCAGCGTAGGAGATCACGGTGTCGCCCTTGGGATCGGAGATATACAGCTTCTGTACCTTGTGGGCCTTGCCCGCCTCCGGGTACTTGGCGGCGTCGGCGGCCGTTTTCACGGCCTTCTCGATCTGGCTGGCTGCGTAGGCGCTGCGCTGGTCCTCCTCCCCGCCGCCGGCGCAGACCACCAGCTTGGGCTTCAGGGACCGGATCAGCTTGACCAGATACGCTTCCAGGGCCTTGTCGGTCCAGCTGTTCTGCACGTCCGCCAGCTCGTTGTAATCGTGATCCAGGAACCCGCCCAGGAAGGGGGCCTCCCGGTAGCCCAGGGACCAGAGGGCGGTCACCGCCTCGTTCAGGGGCCGGTTGTCGCCGGCCACGGCTTGGAGCACGGCGTTGTCCTCGCTGAGATAGCAGTAGGCGGTCTTCAGCTCATACTTGCCCATGTACAGGGCGGAGAGGCCGCCAAGCTCCTCGAAAAGGGCCTGGGGCTGGCCCAGCAGGACCAGCATGTCCGCCTGCTGAAGGGGCGCCTTGAAGCAGATCAGGTCCTCCGGCAGCGCCCCGTCGAAGAAGCGCATGGAGCTGACCGTCCAGGACTGGGCGGAGGAAATGGCCACCTTGCGGCAGTTGGAGTCCAGCTCGTACCGCTCGAAGGGGGCGGCGGGGCTCACGTCCTGCCGCTGGATGGCGCGGCCCTGGGCGTCCGACTGGATGATGGTCAGGGTCTGGGGCCGGGTGAACCAGGCAAGGTACATGGACGGCTTTTCGCAGACGGGCAGATCCACGGTCATGGACCGGTTGCCCTTGATGGTGGCTCGGCTCAAAAGGCTTTCGTCCGTGAGCCGCGCCGCGACGCCATTGTCCGGCAGGAAATAGACGCACTCTCCGGTCACCTCCCTGACCGCGCCCTCCGCCTGGGCGGCGGGGATCAGGGGCAGCGGCAGCAGGAACAGGGCCAAAAGAAGACAAAATACTGCTTTTTTCAGGTTGCTTTTCATAACGGAAACAGCATAGCACACATGCCCCGGCGGCGCAACGGGAATTTGGTTTTATAGGGAATATATTGAAAGTCTCGCACCTTTTCTTCGAAAAGAAAAGGTGCCCAAAAGAAAAAATCACTCCATGGTATAGTATCGAACGTACCTTCCGGGGTCCGCTCCGGCCTCCATGTACCGGATCAGGATCGCGGCGCAGGCCAGGCTGTCGCTGTCGGCCCGGTGGTGGTTGAGGTCGATGCCGTAATATTCGCACATGTCGCCCAGCCGGTGGCTGATCCCCGGCAGGAGCCGCCGCCCCATGCGCACCGTGCAAAGCCCCGGCACCTCGGTCCGCCACTCGATGCCGTAGCCCCGGAGGCACTTTTTCAGCACGCCCAGGTCGAAGGGCGCGTTGTGGGCCACCAGGACGCCGGAGCTTAGGATGGGCTCGATCCGGGGCCACAGCTCCCAGAAGGTGGGCGCCCCCAGGACCGCCTCGCTGTCGATGCCGGTCAACTGGGTGTTGAACCAGTCGAAGGGCTGCTCCGGGTCCACCAGGGAATAGAAGGTGTCCGCGATCCGCCCGTCCTCCACCACGGCGATGCCGATGGCGCTCATTCGGTTGTTGTACCGGTTCGGCGTCTCCACGTCGAAGGCGATGTAGCGCATGGCCTTCCTCACTTCTCCGTGAGCTGCTGGTAGAGCTTCATGAGCTCGGCCACGCAGGCGGATTCGCTGTTGAGCTTGCCCCAGAAGCCGTAGGCCTCCATGACGGCCCGATCGTTCCTCTGGTGGGCGGTAATCAGTTCTGGGGGCATCGTTGTTCTGTCATAAAGATCGGCGAAAGAATATTTTGGATATAGTGCTCGAGCATCCAAAATGTCCTGGGCAGTCTTCTCGATCTTCTTCCGTTGGGCGTCTGTAGGATCAGGCCACGGGAAATTATTATACACAATTCCGTTTGAATACCTGTAATCACTTTTCAATCTTCCACAAACCGTCCTCATCCATGCCATATGTACATTCGAAGTTAGAATACCAAATGTATATAACGAAGCGTTGGATATGGTGAAACAAGCGTTACTTACGATGATATCTTTTGAAACATATCCGATTGGAATATACCTTCTCCCTTCTGACGAGACAATCGGAATAAGCAAATAATCTGTTTTAGGTTGTCTTGGACTTGAAAACAGATAAGGAGTTTTTGCAGCTTCATGGGCTTGTTTTTGCTTGCTGTTTTCCCTAAACACACGACAGTTATCCAAACGTGTCATGATAATTTTTGATTTTCTTATTTCAGTAAAATCCGCATTTTCAAGCCATAAACAATATCTAATTCTATTGTTGATAAAATCATCGGAACTAACAAAACGTTTAATATACTTCTCCGAAGCAGGTGTTTCACTAATTAACTCTTCTCTTTCCTTTTCGGATAAAATTAGATATCCGCCTTCTCGCGGTTCGCTTCCATAAACCATTGTTTCCACATTAGCAAGCGGTTTGCTGCGTTTTTCAATGAAAAAGACATCTGCCTCTACTAAGTAAGGATTTATTTTTGAAACAGTTCTCTTCGCAGAATCACCAGAAAATAAAACAGGTTGTTTTGAACTATTTTCTGCACTAAATCCCACAATAACACAGTGAACAGCAGCAACATCTTTTGCCTCACTACCCCACTTAAAGGTAGTATATGCAAAATCTATATGGATGTGAAATTGATCATACAGCGGTTTCCAGACCGCTTCAACCTGCTCACCTTGCGTAATAGAATTAGTTGAGACGAATGCACACCGTATGGGGGTTCCTACTATCAATTTAGAAGCTTTATAATACCATCCTGCTACATAATCTATATTTTTCACATCCTGATATAGAGGAATAAGGTCTTCTTTTTGTGCGCTTGTTTGTAATTTGTACCCCACAAACGGCGGGTTGCCCATGATATAGTTCAGCTCCGCCTTGGGCACCACGGTCTCCCAATCGAGACGCAATGCGTTGCCCTCCACGATGTTGGCGTAGGACTTGAGGGGCAGAAAGTCCAGATCCAGGCTCAAAATCTCCTCGGTCTTTTTGAGCATCTGGCTTTCGGCGATCCACAGGGCGGTCTTGGCGACCGTCACGGCGAAGTCGTTGATCTCGATGCCGTAGAACTGATGGATGGACACTTGAATGAGCGAGGATTCGTCCACCCCGAGGCCGATCATGCTGCCGGACAGCCGGGCTTTCAACACCTCGTTTTCCAGCTTGCGCAACGAGAGATAGGTCTCCGTGAGGAAGTTGCCGCTGCCCGCCGCCGGGTCCAGGAATTTCAGGGAGGCCAGCTTCTTCTGATAGGCGTCCAGGAGCTTGCTGCGGGTCTTGATGACGGGATTGTCCAGGATAGCTTGCAGTTCCGCTTTGAGATCGTCCAAAAACAGGGGGTCGATGACCTTGTGGATGTTCTCGATGGAGGTATAGTGCATGCCGCCGGAGCGCCGGGTCTCCGGGTTCAGGGTGCTCTCGAAGGCCTTGGCGAGGAGCAAATCGTAGATCTCCTGGTCGAAGGCGGGTATCTCGATGTTTTCATCGGAGAACAGGCCCCCGTTCACATAGGGGAAGGCGGCCAGCAGGGGGTCGTCGTCCTTCAAATAGGGGTCTCGCTCCGCCTCCGGTTGGTCCAGGACCCGGAACAGCTCGATCAGGGCCTTGCGGGCGCGGCTCACGCCCCGGGATTGAAGATAGTCGTGAAACAGGCTCTTTTTGCCGAAGATGCCCGCGTCCTCGGCGTAGAGGCAGAACACCAGGCGAACGCACAGGGCGTTGAGGCTCTTGAGGGAATGGGGGTTGGCGGGGTCCTTATAGCGCTTCAAAAAGGCGTCGTAGAGCTTGCCCACCAGCTCGCCCGCCTGGATGGAGAGCTGCATTTCCTTCTTGATGTTCTCGTCGCCGGTGTCCACCAAAAAGGCCAGCCGGGGGTACTCCTGCTCCAGGTCCTGAAGGAGCACGATCTCCGGGTCGCTGTTGGGGCGGTTGTTGTCGTAGATGTGGAACTCCTTGAAGTTGCAGACCACGATCCAGCGGGGGTTCTTGTTGTGAGGCAGATACCCCGCGTAGCGCCGAGCCTGCTGGTAGGGGGTCATGAGGGAGCCGTCGGACTGCTTGTAGCCCTTCTTGAGATCGACGTCCTTCCCCTTCTGCTCGATAAGGACGCCGGTTTTTTCGATATAGGCGTCGATGAAGCTGGTGTGGCTCAGGAGGACGGGCAGCTCAAAGGAGAGCCATTTTTCGGGCTCCTCCACGCCGAACACCTTGCCCAGCAGGGCCCGCCAGAAGGATTGGGTCTCCTGCTTTTCATCGCCCCGGCCCGTCCAGTCCTTGATGAACTCCCGCGCCGCCTTTCGCTGCTCGCTGTCCTTCATACCCATACCTCCCCAGTATTTGATTACAGTATAGCGCCTTTTGGCAGGATGGGCAAGACCGACGGCTTGCCCATCTCGGGATTATACGGTATACTAAATGTAAGAAAAAGAAGGGAGTACGCTGTATGTTCAAGCATGTTCTGATGTTCAAGTTCATCGACCCGGAGGTGTGCGCGCCTGTGGTGGGGCAGAAGCTCCTAGCCCTGAAGGAGACCGTGCCGGAGATCGTGGAAATCGAGTACGCCATGGACCAGCTTCATAAGGGCCGGAGCTACGACGCGGCTCTGATCGTCACCTTCAACGACAAGGCGGGGTATCTCGCCTACGACGCGGCCCCCACCCACAACGAGGCCCGGGTGTACATCCACCAGCACGTGCTGGAATCCCACACGGTCGATTACGAGTATTAAGATGTTCCAAGTCGTTTCCCCCTTCACGCCTCAGGGCGACCAGCCCGAGGCCATAGCGAAGCTCAGTGAGGGCGTCCTGCGGGGCGATAAATTGCAGGTGCTGCTGGGCGTCACGGGCTCCGGCAAGACCTACACCATGGCCAAGGTCATCGAGAAGGTCCAGAAGCCCACGTTGGTGCTGGCCCACAACAAGACCCTGGCGGCCCAGCTCTGCTCCGAGCTCAAGGGGTTCTTCCCCGACTCGGCGGTGGAGTACTTCGTTTCCTATTATGATTATTACCAGCCGGAGGCCTACATCGCCTCCAGCGACACCTATATCGAGAAGACCACCGCCGTCAACGAGGAGATCGACCGACTGCGCCACTCCGCCACCTGCGCCCTGAACGAGCGAAGGGACGTGATCATCGTGGCGTCGGTGAGCTGCATCTACGCCCTGGGCGACCCGGAGGAGTATCTGCACCTGTCCCTCTCCCTGCGGCCCGGCATGGAGGTGAGCCGGGAGGAGGTCATGCGCAAGCTCGTGGACATCCAGTTCCAGCGGAACGATCTCGACTTCCAGCGGGGCACCTTCCGGGTCCGGGGGGACACCCTGGACATCTTCCCCATGGGCAACGAAGGCCGGGCCATCCGGGTCAGCTTCTTCGGGGACGAGATCGAGAGGATCACCGAGATCAACACCCTGACCGGGGAAGTCTTGAGCCGCCAGGACCACGCCATCGTCTTCCCCGCCTCCCACTACGCCACAGGGCAGGCCAAGCTCATGGCCGCCATGAACGAGATCGAGCGGGACATGGAGCTCAGGCGGGACCAGTTTTTGGACGAGAACAAGCCCCTGGAGGCGGAGCGCATCGAGCAGCGGGTCCGCCACGACATGGAGATGATGCAGGAGATCGGCTACTGCAACGGCATCGAGAACTACTCCCGCTACTTCGACGGCCGGGCCCCCGGGGATCCGCCCTACACCCTCATCGACTACTTCCCCCAGGACTTCCTGCTCATCATCGACGAGAGCCACGTGACCATCCCCCAGATCGGCGCCATGTACCGGGGGGACAGGATGCGGAAGGAGGAGCTGGTGAAGTACGGCTTTAGGCTCCCCTCCGCCTTCGACAACCGGCCGTTGCGGTTCGAGGAGTTTTTGGAGCGCATCCCCCAGATGCTCTGCGTGTCGGCTACGCCCGGCCCCTGGGAGCTCTCTCGCTGCACCCAGGTGGCGGAGCAGATCATCCGGCCCACGGGCCTCGTGGACCCGGAGATCTTCCTCCGGCCCATCCAGGGGCAGATCGACGACATCCTTTCCGAGGTGCGCCTGACGGCGAAGAAGGGGTATCGGACCCTCATCACCACCCTCACCAAGCGCATGGCGGAGGATTTGACGGAGTACCTCGACGGCATGGGCGTCCGGGTCCGGTACATGCACAGCGACATCGACACCCTGGATAGGATGGAGATCATCCGGGATCTGCGTCTCGGCGAATTCGACGTGCTGGTGGGCATCAACCTGCTGCGGGAGGGGCTGGATCTCCCCGAGGTGGGCTTGGTAGCCATCCTGGACGCGGACAAGGAGGGCTTCCTCCGGTCCGAGACCTCCCTCATCCAGACCATCGGCCGGGCCGCCCGGAACGCGGAGGCCCGGGTGCTCCTCTACGCGGACACCGTGACCCCCTCCATGCAGCGGGCCATGGACGAGACCGAGCGCCGGCGGAAAAAGCAGATGGCCTACAACGCCGAGCACGGCATCACGCCCCGGACCATCCGCAAGGAGGTCGGCGCCCTGTTGGGCATCAGCCACAGGGCGGAGGCGGGCGAGACCGCCTATTCGGAGCAGGAGAAGGCCGCTCGGATCGAGATATTGAAGGAGCAGATGCAGCAGGCAGCCCGGGAGCTGGAATTCGAGGAGGCGGCCAAGCTCCGGGACGAGATCAAGAAGCTCATGGGCGAGGCCGTCACCGCCTCCAAGGCCGTCCGGCCCGGCATGGTGGGCTCCGCCAAGAAAAGCCGGGGAAGGTCCAGAAAGTAAGCCTGGCCCCCTTGATATTTTCTTTCCGAATAAGTATAATAGCAGTTAGGGCAAAAGCCCATAAAGGAAAAAAAGGAGAAGAATCATGAAGAAAGTTCTTGCACTTGTGTTGGCTCTCATCATGGTGCTGGCCATCGTCGCCTGCGGACAGAAGCCCGCGGAGACCGAAAAGCCCGCCGAGACCAAGACTGAGGAGAAGAAGGATTACTCCGGCTATACCATCCGGATCTATTCCAACTCCAACTCCGCCGAGCGTGTGACCTGGCTGGTCGAGAAGGCCAAGGAAGCCGGCTTCACCATCAGCTTGGACACCAACGAAGTCTATTCCGGCGACACCGCCGCCATCCAGGCCGCCAACGAGAACAAAGACGGCGATTTGATCTTCGGTCTGAACGAGACCCGCTGGGGCCAGCTGGTCAACGGTCAGTATGAGAACCTGAAGATCATGGACTGGACGCCTGCCTGGGCTGAGGAAGTCGGCGCTTTCAAGTATGACGGCAAAGCCTACGGCATCGTCATCCAGAACGTCCTGATGCTCTATCGGAACGACGAGCTGGGCACCAACGGCCAGGAGCTCCATTTCGACCACTGGGCCGACGTGATGGACAGCGGCTACACCTGGTACCGTCAGAACAAGGTTGGCGGCACCACCAACGCCAACATCAACTCCGCCATGCTCTATCCCTTCGCTGATCCCACCTCTCCCGCCGGCGGCATCTCCGTGGACGGCTGGAAGAAGCTGTGGAAGTTCTGCGCCGAGGGCAAGTTCGGCGGCGACGACTGGAAGTACGGCTTCGATCCCTTGAACCGGGGCGACGTGGCCGTTACCGAGTTCTACTCCTCCTCCCTGTACGGCTCCATCGATACCGCGACCGGCGATCATCCTCTGAAGGGCACCATGAATCCTGAGAACTGGGCTCTGGTGGACATCAAGGACGGCACCTACTACATCGCCGAGTACCTGGGCATCCTCGACAAGGCCGACCGTACCGCCGAGCAGACCGAGGCTGTGAAGGCCTTCGCCGAGTGGTTCGGCTCCTCCAAGGTCCAGGCTGCCTGGGGCGAAGAGTTCGACTCCTTCCCCTGCAACACCGTGGCCGCCGCTGAGCTCTATCCCAACGGCATTCCCGCCATCTACCAGATCCCCAACTTTGCGCTGAACAAGGTGGAGGGCACGGAGATGACTTACGCCGAGTATGTGGCCGCCCACAGCGCTGAGTGGACCAACATCATGACCAACCTGGGCTTCTACTGGAAGGATGCCAACGCCGCACCCGCCGAGCCCGCTTGGGACACCCTGGACTGGGCCACGCTGACCCAGAAGAAGGCTGAGTAAACCAAATAAGACCATTCGGATATGGCGAGTCGACACCGGCTCGCCATATCCCTTTTCAAAACGCACCAAAGAGGAAGGGGAACAGGGACCATGATCAAGCTCAATGACATCGTTGTTAAATTCGGCGACTTTACCGCCCTGCATGACATCAACGTCCACGTGAAGGAGGGCGAATTCTTTACCTTTTTGGGACCGTCCGGCTGCGGCAAGACCACCACGCTCAGGACCATCACGGGCTTCATCGAACCCGTTTCCGGCAGCGTGTTCGTCAAGGGACGGGACATCACCCATGTGCCCATCGAGGACCGCAACATCGGCATCGTGTTCCAGAGCTATGCGCTGTTCCCCACCATGACGGTCTATGACAACATCGCTTTCGGCCTGAAGGTGAAGAAGGTCAAGAAAGCGGAGATCGACAAGCGGGTCCGGGAGATCGCCCGGAAGGTGGACCTTTCCGACGAGCAGCTCCAGAAGGCTGTGTCCCAGCTCTCCGGCGGCCAGCAGCAGCGCGTGGCCATCGCCCGGGCCCTGGTCACCAACCCGGCCATCATCTGCATGGACGAGCCCCTCTCCAACTTGGACGCCAAGCTGAGGGTCCAGCTTCGCAACGAGCTCAAGAAGATGCAGAAGGATTTCGGCATCACTACCATCTACGTGACCCACGACCAGGAGGAGGCCCTGACCCTGTCCGATAGGATCGCCGTGTTCAACAAGGGCTTCATCGAGCAGATCGGCACGCCCAACGAAGTCTACAACTTCTCCAAGACCGAGTTCGTCTGCAACTTCATCGGCGACATCAACCGTCTTGGCGACGGCGTGCTCCGGGAGCTGGTGAAGGCCGGGGCGAATGTGGATCTCAAGAAGCACAACTATATCCGCCTCGAACGGCTCCACGTGAATCAAACGCCTGCCGAGGGCGAGGTGGTTTTGAAAGGCACCGTGGAGAGCCGGGAGTATTACGGCCTGTATATCAAGTATTACATCACACTGGACGGGCAGACCATCAAGGTCATCGAGAAAAACGACGGCGTGAACATCTACGAGCCCGGCCAGGCGGTGGACGTGCTCATCAATCCCAGGGATATTATGGCCTACGACGCCAAGGAGGAGGCCTGAGATGAACGGCGATAAACGGCGCTTCACCCCGGAGCTGGTGCTCAGGATCCTGTTGCTGATCCTGTTCGCCTACTTCTTCCTGGGGTTCATGCTGGTCCCCTGCCTGAACACGTTGACCAGCATTTTCAATGAAAAGACCGACGGCGTCAGGGACCCCCTGAAGGTCATCCGGTTCTTTATGGCAGGCAGCATGCCCCGGTTCGTGTGGAACTCCCTGAAGCTGGCCATCTGCCTTGTCATCACGGTGAACGTGGTGGGCATCTCGCTGGTGCTGCTCACGGAGTATTTCGACATCAAGGGCGCCAAGATCCTGCGCATGGGGTACATGACCACCATGATCTACTCCGGCGTCGCTCTGGTCACGGGCTATATGTTCCTGTACGCCGGGGACGGAATGATCACAACGCTGCTGAAGAATGCGTTTCCGAATTTCAATCCCAACTGGTTCTCCGGGTTCAATGCAGTGCTGTTCACCATGACCTTCGCCTGTACCAGCAACCATATGCTGTTTCTCCGCAACGCCATCCGGGGCATCGACTACAACACCGTGGAGGCGGCCCGGAACATGGGCGCCAACCCCTTCAAGGTGCTGTGGAAAGTGGTGCTGCCCACCCTGATCCCCACCCTGTTCTCTCTGACGGTCATGACCTTCATCACGGGTCTTTGCGCCATGTCCGCGCCCACCCTGCTGGGCTATGACTCCATCAACCCGGAGATCGTGCGCCTGGCCGGCTCCACGACGGCAGACGAGTCCTTCCCTCAGGCGCGGGCAGCCTTGCTGTCCATCATCCTGGCCCTGTTCACCATCGTGCTTTTGACCGTGCTTTCCGCCTATGAGCGCAAGGGCCATTATCTCTCGGTGAGCAAGACCAAGGCCAAGCTCCAGAAGCAGAAGATCAACAACCCTGTGGCGAACGTCATCGCCCACATCTATGCCTACATCCTCTTCGTCATCTACATGACGCCCGTGGTGATGATCATCGTGTTCTCGTTCCAGAACTACACGGCCATCAAGGCGCGGCGACTTGATCTGCACGATTGGACGCTGATCAACTTTTTCGGAACGGCGGACTACACCTATCTCAACGACCGGGGCCGGGAAAAGACCGTGGTCGGCGCCATCTCCGGCGTGTTCTCCAACGAAAAGACCCTGGGCGGCATCAAGCTGAGCTTCATCCTCTCGGCGGTGGCGGCGGCCCTGGCGTGCATCATCGTCATCGTAGCCTGCAACTATATCTTTAAAAAGAAAGGCAAGAAGATGAGCGCCGTCGTGGAATACGCCCTGCTGTTCCCCTGGCTGCTGCCCACCATCCTCATTTGCTACTCCTATCGGACCTTCTTCAATTCCGACGCCGTCTGGTACGTGGGGAACCAGAACCTGTACTTCGGACAGAACGTGAAGCTCCTCATCATACTGGCCTATACGGTGGTCAAGCTGCCCTTCTCCCTGCGCATGATCAAAGCCTCCTTCTACGCCATCGACGAGGAGCTGGAAGACGCGGCCCGGAACCTGGGTTCCAGCGGGCTCAGGACCTTCCTGCAGGTGAAGCTGCCCATCATCCTGCCCAGCGTGCTGGCCGTGTTCGCCCTGAACTTCAACGCCCTGTTCACAGAGTACGATATGTCGGCCACCTTCCAGAGCCCCAACGGCATCACCTACGCCATGGTCATTCAGGGCATGCTTGCCGACGCCAGCCGCGGAGCCAATATGAACGCACTGGGCCGCCGATGCGCGTCCACGGTGTTCATCATGATCGTATCCGGTCTCATCCTGTACCTGGTCTACGGCGTAGGCTCCCGGGACCTGGGCGAACGGCTGGATGCCAAGAAGCGCTGGCGGGATCGGTTCGACAGGCTTACGGGCAAGCGTAAAAAGGCGTTGAAAGCATGAAGCCCAACATCGTCTTTGACATGGGGCAGGTTTTAATGGACTTTGCCCCTCCTAAGTTCATCGCCCGGCTCGGGTACACCGGCGACGACGCCCAAGCCCTCCTGCAGGAGGTGTTCAAGGGCTGGGAGTGGGTGGCCTTCGACCGGGGGGACATCACCGGGGAGGACGTGGCAGCAAGCGCCTGTTCCCGGCTTCCGGAGCGGCTCCACGATGGGGCCCGGGAGCTGGTGTTCCACTGGTGGGAGAGGATGATCCCCATGCCCGGCGCGAAGGAGCTGGTGAAGGAACTGTATGGGAAGGGGTACGACATGTACGTGCTCTCCAACGCGTCCCAGGACTTCCACCGGTACTTCGATCGGATCCCCGGCAGCGAGTATCTGCCCCGGGCGCGGCGGTTCGTGTCCTCGGATTATAAGCTTCTGAAGCCCCAGCACGAGATCTACGAGCTGTTCCTGGAGAAGTTCGGCCTGGAGGCCGCCGACTGCGTCTTCATCGACGACAGCCCGCCCAACGTGGAGGCGGCCCGCCGCCTGGGCTTCCGGGCCCTGGTCCACCGGGGCGACCC
>CADACQ010000040.1 GCA_902786465.1 uncultured Eubacteriales bacterium
CGCCGCCCGGCGAAGGCCCGCCTCGTGGACGAAGGCCTGGTTGTAGGACTGGTAGGCGGAGGTCATGATCTCCCGAAAAAACTTGCAATGGCTGTCCATAGGCGACACGGGCCGCACCGGCTCCCCCCGATCGTAGGCGGACAAAAGGCGCAGCACCGCCTGATCAAAGTCCCCCTCCTCCCGCTGGCACAGGACCCTGCCCTCGCAGCCCACGCACACCCGCCGGGCCGCGCCCAGGGGCCATTCGACGACGAACCGGTCCCCGGCCCGCTCCTCGTCGAAGAGGCCGGACAGGGCCCCGCAGAGCCGCGCCGCCTCCTCCACCTCCGCGGCCATGCGGCGCTTCCACCGGTCCATGGCCTCCGCCCCGTTCCGCGCACCGAACAGGCGGCTGTTGAAGAGGAGCTCCAGCCGACCCATCCACTCCCGGGGCAGCACCAGCACCACGAGGCAGGCGATGAGGGCGCTGCCCGCCCGCCAGGTCTCCCCCTCCGCCCCCAGGAATACAGCGAGTACCAGCGCCGTCAGCAGGAAGGCGCCCACGGCATAGGCCCGGCCATAGGGAGCGACCAGGGCGGCCATCAGGGCGCACAGGGCCGTGACTCCCAGCAGCAGGGCCCCCTCCTCCAAAGCGAAGGCCAACAGGGCGGCGGTGAGTATCCCCTCCCCCAGCCCCTCCGGTCCCTTGGTGAAGACCAGGATCAGCACGTACGCGTCCAGCAATATGACCGGCAGGGAGACACCGCCCACGGCAAAGTCGGCCATACCCAGAAGCAGCAGTCCCAGGAACGCAGACAGCATCAGCTGCTCCTTCTCCTGCAGCACCGCCAGCTGCCCGGCATGGCGGAGCAGGGACCAGCACCGCTGCATCAGCACCACGGCCACGGCGGACAGGGCTAGGGCCAGCAGGGCATAGGCGGAGGACCGCCAGGTCAAAACCATCTCAAAGGGCAGCACCGCGATCTCGCACAGCAGGAACACCAGCATCCGGGCGCTGGAAGGTACGGGCCCCACGACGACCTTCATGAGCCGGGTGAACAGCACGAAGGCTGCGGCGGCGATCATGACCCCCCACAGGGGTTCCCCGCTCAAAAAAGCGCCCACCACCACCCCGGCCCCGGCAAAGAGGGGATCCACGCCCGTGAGCTCCGCCGCCGCCATGGAAGCGAGGCCGAAGGGGGCGCAGCTTTCCCCCACCCGCACCCGGCAGAGGATCAGGCTCCCCGCGAAGGCGGCCAGCTCCAAAAGATGCTTCGTTGTGTTCGTTCCCTGTTTCTTGCGATCCATGGCCCCATTGTAGACGATGGGAGGGGTCCATTTTCGGCGAATCCGGCACGGGCGTATGCTATTCTTCCCGACAGGATAGGCAGAGCCTCGGCCTCATGTGCCCCCTTCCCTGCCTTCCTGTGTCCCCCTGCCATGAAAACGCTGTCTTGCCCCGGCGGGCCGGATATGGTATACTTGCTTTCAAATAGGATCCGACAGAAAGGGCTATTATGAGCGAGACGAAGATCATCGCCTTCGAGGGCATCGACGGCACCGGCAAGAGCGTACAGATGGAGCAGCTGCGGACCAGACTGGAGCAGCGGGGCCTCACCGTGGGCGTTCTGTCCTTCCCGGATTACGACAGCTTCTTCGGCGGCTGCGTGGGCAGGTATCTCACGAAAAAGGACGGGGTCTCCGCCAGCGACGTGGACCAGCGGAGCATGGCCCTCTGGTTCGCCATGGACCGGTGGGCGGCTTTCCAGGGCTTCGACTACCGCCGCTTCGACGTGCTGCTCATCAACCGGTATGTGCTAAGCAACGCGGTGTATCAGAGCATCCGGGACCGGGACGTGGACCAGCCCGACATTCTGGACTTCGTGCTGGAGCTGGAGCACCGGCAGCTGAAGCTCCCCCAGCCGGATCTGTACCTCATTTTGGACGTGGATCTGTCCGCTGCCCAGGACAACGTGACCAAGAAGGGCTATCGGGACTACGTGGGCGACGAGAAGGACGAATACGAGAAGCAGGATTCCATCCAGATCCGGGCCCGGGCCAAATATCTGTCCTTTGGAGAGCGCCTTTCCAACGTGCAGGTGATCCCCTGCATGGAGGACGGCGCGCTGCTGCCCATCGAAGCCATCGCCCAGCGGGTATACGCGGCGGCGGAAGCGATCCTGTAGGAGGCAAAGGGGAAAGGAAATGATCCGTCGGACCGTACTGTGCATAGTCTGCATCCTGCTGGCGCTGTGTCCTCTCGCCGCCTGCGAGAAGAGCCCGGCGGAGGTTGATGCGCCTGCGGTCACGGCTGCGCCTACAGCCATCCCCTCCCCCACGCCTGCGGCGACGCCGGCCCCGACCCTGGCGCCGAGCCCCGCCCCCACCTTTACGCCGGAACCGACGGCCGAGCCCACCCCCACCCCCGTGCCGGTAACCGATCCGATCATCACCCTGACGGGAGGCGAACGCCTGACCGTGGACGCCGCCTTCACCTTTGAGGACCCCGGCGCTGCGGCCCAGGATTATCTGGGGACGGATCTGACGGATCGGATCACGGTGGAAGGGACCGTGGTCCCCTATCTGGTGGGGGAATACGCCCTCACCTACGCCGTGACGGACGACGACGGTCGGCAGACCCAGGTCCAGCGAACCGTGACCGTGGTGCCCGTGAAGCTGCCTGAAGTGATCGATCCCCCGCCTAAGACCATCTATCTCACCTTCGACGACGGCCCCTGCTACAACACAGAGATCCTGTTGGATATCCTCAAGCAGTACGACGTGAAGGCCACCTTCTTCGTGGTGGGGAACCGGGCCCAAGCGGATCTGATCCGGCGTGCTTACGAAGAGGGCCACAGCATCGGCGTCCACTCCTACACCCATGTGTTCGAAGAGATCTACGCCAGCGAGGAAGCGTTCTTCGCCGACTTTTGGGCAACGGAAGAAGTCATCCATGCCCAAACGGGCCAGTACACCACCATTTTCCGTTTCCCCGGCGGCGGCAACAACACCGCCAGCTGGTTCAACCGCGGCATCATGACCCGGCTCACCAAGATCATGGAGGACATGGGCTACCGCTATTTCGACTGGAACGCCAACGTCGGCGACGCCGCCGGCAACTACGACTGGAGTTCCTTCGACTACTACTGCTCCATTCGCGCCAGGATACAGCCGGACGATAGGCCCACCGTGGTCCTGCAGCACGATCTGAACGGCGCCAGCGTCCGAGCGCTGGAGGCCTTCATCCCCTGGGCCCTGGAGAACGGCTACAGCTTTCTGCCCCTCGACATGACCAGCCCCGTGATGCACACTCCGGTGAACAACTGAACCCGGTCCTGTACGCCTCCTTCGGGAGGCTTTTTTCGTATTTACAACTCTCTTACAACTCTATTACAACTATGTTGCAGTTTGTCCGAATATGGGGTGTAGGATGGAGGCGGAAAAAGGAAAAGGAGAGAAATGGCATGAAAAAACTGACGGTTCTATTGTTGGCGGGGCTGCTCCTCATGGGGGCCGTGGCCTGCCAGCCCACGCCGGAACAGGAGTACGTGGTGAACAAAAAGGACAGCGGCGCGGCGGCGAAGCTGGAGAAGGACGATGCCGAGAGCGTCGAGGCCCGGGGCCCCCAGAGGGTGCCGGACCGGTGGGACGAGGTCTATGAGGCGGACCTCATGACCCTGTCCTTCGCCGCGCCCATCCTGCAGAAGGAGGACGGGCTCTATCCCGTGTACCGGACCCGGGCAAACCAGCTCACGGAGGCGGAGATGGTGAACTATCTCAACGTCCTCTTCCCGGACCCGGTGGCCGTGCGGCAGAACCTGCCCACCAAGGCGGACATCCAGAAGGAGATGGAATGGTATCTGCAGGAAGCCCAGGCCAAGCTGGACTGGCAGGATGCGGGCCGGCCCGACGACGGGGTGGATCGGGACGAGACGCCCCTCACCCGGGAGGAGGTCAACGAGGAGCTGGCCAACTACCAGGCGCAGATCCAGAAAGCCCCGGAGACCAACGAGGAGAGCCCGACCACGGCCTACCATATCCCCACCGGCCAGGAGGGCATCCTGGTCTACCGGATGCAGTCCGGGGACACCGTGATCGTGAACCCCTCCTGGAACGGGAGCCTTTACGCGGGCCTGGGCAGCAACCATACCCACGTGTACCCGCGGTATGAGTATGAGGAGATGAAGCGATTTGACGACGAGGACACCCTCCCCTACACCCCCGTGACCGCGGACCAAAAGAAGTGCGAGCAGGTGGCCAAGGACGCTCTCGCTAAGCTGGGCATCGAGGGCATGGTCCTGGTCGAGACGGAGGAGGCGAACCTGATGGACGGCCGCATGTGCCTCGCCGGCGGCTACGAATGCCTGTTCGTCCGGGACTTCGGGAGCTACCCCTATCTTGGCAGCAACTTCGAGCCTGCCCAGGGCCTGACCTACGGCAGCGACGACAGCTTCATGGCCAACAAGCACATCAACGCCGAGGAGCTGCGGCTCTTCGCCGACGAGGAGGGCGTGAAGCTCATCAGCTACAACGCGCCCAAGATGATCGCAGGCATCGAAAGCCAGAACGTGGAGCTGCTGCCCTTCGACCAGGCCCAGGATCGCATCCGCCAGGGGCTGGTCTACGGCCTCACCCGGTGGGCCCAGGACCTGAAGCAGAACGAGCCGGATCTGAAGCTGAACGTGGAGATCTATCGGATCGGCCTCACCTCTTACACCCTCCACGTGCCGGGCAGCGAGGACTACTACGAGATGCCCTGCTACGTGGTGTACTTCGACCCCTGGCAGCGGCCGGACAGCAGCCGGAACGACAAGACCACGATGCAGGAGACCCTGCTCATCAACGCCGTGGACGGGTCCATCGTCCACACGGATTACGGGTATTGAGCCCTTTGGGTCGCCCAGACGCCCCTCCCGGGACAGGGGAAGCAGGGCAATATGTCTTCGGACATTGAAAAAGGATGGTCAAAAGACCATCCTTTTTCAAATGCGTGCACCCCGTCCTCGACAGGACGCTACCGTCTTACCGGTTGCCGGTGGCTCCTCGCAGGAGACCTCGCGGCACACGGAAGGGTCCGCTTAGTGCTGCTTCCGTCAGGATCTGACACGGTTCACAGGCTTCCGTTGCACGAGTCCCACGATTCAACGCTCCGTTCGCGCGGCAGGCACCACAGCGCCGAGCCTCAAACGGGGGATGAAACCCCGCTATAGCGGATTGCGGGTTCAGGGCACCGCTACCTCCCCGTCTGGCACGCAAGAGGCATTATACCCTATCAGTCTGCATTTTTCAAGTGGGAAATTGCTCACAATCGTATAGATTCAGATTTACCAACGCTTCATGTTTTTTTCAAATTTATCGGTATAGGCTTGTTTCAATTCCTCTGCCGATATTCCGTAGCATAGCAGGATGTCGTTGTAATACATGAGAACATCCGCCATCTCTTCAATGAGCCTGGTTCGCAATTCCTGATCCTGGCAAGCCTTTTGACCGCCATGCTTTTTGACGATATCGATCACTTCCCCGATCTCGCCGATCATCCACAGCAGCTGATCCTGTCCGCGTTCGGGGCCGATCGGTTTCCACAAGTCCTTGTATTTCTCCTGCAACGCTGCTTGCATTTCCAGCATCTCATTGATTCCAAAATCGTTCATGGCGCTAACCTCAATAAACTAATTGTGTTGAAGCTTGAAAATTGCCCAAAGGAGGGTATCTTTCAGGGGATCATCGGTCTTTTGGGCCTGCTCCTCCAAAAGGGGCAGCAGATCGGTCCTGTTTTGGTTGGCCGCCAGTACCGCCGCCTGGGCGGTGAGCTTGCCCCCCTTCTTCATGTTTTTGCCGATGAGGGCCAGGGCTGGTTTGATGTCCCCGGCGATGAGCCTGCCCAGGTCGAAGGCGGCCTTTTCTTCCTCGGTCACGGGCCGGGGCCGGATAAAGTGGTTGAGGGGGCAAACGTCCTGGCACACCTCGCAGCCCAAAAGGCAGGTCATCCTCTCCATGACCCAGGCTGGCATCTGGGGCCCGTCCTCGTAGGCCCGGAGGCACTTGCGCCAGTCGTAACCCTGGGGCGAGATGGCGCCGCCGGGGCAGGCCCTTTGGCAGCGCTTGCAGTGGATGCAGGCCTGGAAGGGGGCCTGTTTGGGCGTGAAGGTCAGCTCATCCTCCGGCAGGGCCACCATCAAGGCCTGGATCACGAACCGGGTGCCGATGCCCGGCATATAGAGCATGTCGCTGTCCAAACAGGCGGCGAGCCCCCACGCCACCAGCAGGCTCTTCACCGGCACCGCCGCCCGCTCCGCCCGGACGCCAACAGCTTCCAGGGCCTTTTTCAGGCCCATCATGGCGTGGTAGCTCTGGTGGGAGGCGGGATAGTAGCCGGAGAGGCCCGCATCGGGAGCATAGGGCGCATAGGGCCATATGAGGAGCAGCAAACCATTGGCCCAGGGCCAGGCGGCCGCCGGGTCCCCCTCGATCCAGTCCGCTTCCGGCGCAAACGCGCCGCTTGCACGGCGGCGCGTCCACTCCTCATATCGGGGCACCGGCAGCAGATATCCTGCCGAAAAGCCCCCTTGTTGTACCAGTTCTGTCAGGTTCATTGGGCCTGGGACTGCAGCATCTCCTTGGTCTTCATGAGCCGGGACAGGTTCCCGCGCTCGTTCTCGTCCAGCTTCATCTGGATGGTGCGGATGGCCTCGGTGTACTGGGGGATCATGACGTATTCGAGGGCGTTCACCCGGCGGCGGGTCTTTTCGATCTCGTCTGCCAGGCGCGCCGTGCTCTTCTCCACCTCCGCAAGCTCCAGCATCAGGGGCAGGGCCTCGGCGATGGCCTGGACCGCGCCATCCAGATCGGAGCTGGTGGAGGAGAAGCCGTAGGGGTACACGATCTCCTCCGAGGTGCTCATGGAGAGCTTGGGCACGGGGATGGACAGGATGTTCTGCTTCTCCGCGTCCACCTGGATGCCCCGGGCGGGATAGAGGAGGGCCTCCTCGATCTCGTTGTTGGACATGGTGGCCTTGGCGAGGACGAAGTTCTGCATGGCTACGGCCATCTTCGCCTCGGTCTGTTCCCTCAGCTCCTTGTTCTTCCGGGCCAGCACGATGAAGCGTCGGACCAGCTCGTCCCGCTTGTCCTTCATCATCTTATGGCCCCGCACCGCCGTCTTCAACCGTTTCTTCAGATTGGACAGCTCCATGCGGGTGGGTTTATACTGAATAGCCGCCATAGGCGTCCTCCCTTACTCTGCGGGATGGTAGTACTTGTCGAGATAGGCGTCCCGAATACGCTTGAGTTCCGTCCGAGGCAGGATCCCCAGCAGCTTCCAGCCCAGATCCAAGGTCTCCTGGATGGTCCGGTTGGTGTAGTAGCCCTGGGAGATGTACTCCGCCTCGAAGGCGTCGGCGAACTTGGCGTAGAGCTTGTCGGTGTCGGACAGGGCCGCGTCGCCCAGGATCACCGCCAGCTCCTTGGCGTCCTTGCCGCGGGAGTAAGCGGAGAACAGCTGGTTCATGGTGTCCGCGTGGTCCTCCCTGGTCTTGCCCTTGCCGATGCCCTTGTCCTTCAGACGGGACAGGGACGGCAGCACGTTGATGGGCGGGGTCAGGCCCTTGCGGTACAGGTCGCGGGAGAGGATGATCTGGCCCTCGGTGATGTACCCGGTCAAGTCGGGGATGGGGTGGGTCACGTCGTCCTCGGGCATGGACAGGATGGGGATCATGGTGATGGAGCCCTTGTTGTCCCGGATACGGCCGGCCCGCTCGTACATGGTGGCAAGGTCGGTGTACATGTAGCCCGGGTAGCCGCGCCGTCCCGGCACCTCCTTGCGGGCCGCGGAGATCTCACGCAGGGCCTCGGCGTAGTTGGTGATGTCGGTGATGATGACCAGCACGTGCATGCCGAGATCGTAGGCCAGATATTCCGCCGCGGTGATGGCCATACGGGGGGTGGCGATACGCTCGATGGCCGGGTCGTTCGCGAGGTTGATGAACGTGACGGTACGCTCGATGGCGCCGGTCTTTCGGAAGTCGCTGATGAAGAAGTCCGCTTCCTCGAAGGTGATGCCCACGGCGGCGAAGACCACGGCGAACTTTTCATCGGAACCCAAAACCTTGGCCTGCCGGGCGATCTGCGCCGCCAGCTGGGCGTGAGGAAGGCCGCTGCCGGAGAACACCGGGAGCTTCTGGCCACGGACCAGGGTGTTCAGGCCGTCGATGGCAGACACGCCGGTCTGGATGAACTCGGAGGGGTAGTCCCGGGCGGCGGGGTTCATGGGGTTGCCGTTGATGTTGAGATGCTTCTCGGGGATCAGGGCGGGGCCGCCGTCCTTGGGCTTGCCCATGCCGTCGAAGACGCGGGCCTTGGCGGTGCTGACGCGGAGGCCCTGGGAGCCCTCGAAGAGCTGCACGAGGGCGCGGTCGCCGTTGACCTCCAGCACCTTGCCCCGGCGGATGGTGCCGTCCTCCTGGACGATCTCCACCAGCTCGTCGTACTTGACGCCCTCCACCTGGTTCACCAGCATCAGCGCGCCCACGACTTCGGATATAGTACGATATTCCTTCTGCATCAGTTCAGACCTCCTTCTACCAGGGCACCGATCTCGTCGCCCATCTCCTGCATGATCTGCTCATAGGCAGCAGGGGCTTCCGCTTCGGTCACGTACTTGAGTCGTCCGATCTTCTCCCGGACGGGCAGGGCGATGAGCTTATTAAAGGGCGCGTCGGCGTTCAGCGCCTCGTTGGCCTTCTCGTAGTACCCCAGGATGGTCTTGAGCATCAGGGCCTGCTTCTGAGGGGAGGTGTAGGTGTCCACCTCGTGGAAGGCGTTCTGGTGCAGATAGTCCTCGCGGATGGACCGAGCCGCCTCCATGGTGAGCCGGTCCTTGTGGCTGAGGGCGTCGATGCCGACCAGACGCACGATCTCATCGAGCTCGCTCTCCTCCTGGAGGATGTTCATGGTCTTCTGGACCATGCCCGACCAATCGGGGGCTACGTTCTCATTGAACCAGCCTTCCAGGCGGTCCAGGTACAGGGAGTAGCTCTGGAGCCAGTCGATGGCCGGGAAGTGACGGGCGTAGGCCAGCTTGGAGGAGAGGCCCCAGTAGACCTTCACGATACGGAGCGTGGCCTGGGAGACGGGCTCGGAGATATCGCCGCCCGGCGGGGACACGGCGCCGATGGCGGAGATGGCGCCGGTGACGTCGCCGGAGCCCAGGACCTTCACCACGCCGGCCCGCTCGTAGAACTCCGCGAGACGGGAGCTCAAATAGGCGGGATAGCCCTCTTCACCGGGCATCTCCTCGAGACGGCCGCTCATCTCACGAAGGGCCTCGGCCCAGCGGGATGTGGAGTCGGCCATGATGGCCACCTTATAGCCCATGTCGCGGAAGTACTCGGCGATGGTGATGCCGGTATAGATGGACGCCTCACGGGCGGCCACGGGCATGTCCGAGGTGTTGGCGATGAGGATGGTCCGCTTCATGAGGGAAAGACCCGTCTTGGGGTCCTTCAACTCCGGGAACTCCATCAACACGTCGGTCATCTCGTTGCCGCGCTCGCCGCAGCCCACGTAGACGATGATGTCCGCGTCGGACCACTTGGCCAGCTGGTGCTGGACCACGGTCTTGCCGCTGCCGAAGGGGCCGGGCACG
>CADACQ010000041.1 GCA_902786465.1 uncultured Eubacteriales bacterium
CCCAGGGCCCCGGGGCAGGAGTAGCAGTTGAGGCCGGGGACGCAAAGGAGCTTCATCTTCCCCTGATAGATGACGCCGTTCAAAAAGCCCGGGATATAGGCGTTCTGGGCCACGGCGGCCACGATCTGTATGAGGGTGCGGCGGCGCTGTGGTTTCATGCGCCCAACCCCATGCATTCGAGACAGATATGGATGGCCTTGAGCCTCATCACGGCGGCTTCGCCGCCGAGCTTGCCCCAGACCGCCAAAGCTATGCCGAGCCCCAGCAGGGCCCATTTTATCCATCTCGTCTTCATTTGACCTTCAGCTCATCGAGCCGGGTCTGGATCTCGTTCCAATAGGCGTCCACCACCGAGCTCCCCCGGGGCACGCCCACGATCCACTGGCCAACCTGGTTCCCCCGGCTGTCGAAGAAGATGGTGGTGGGGATGGCCATGACCTGGTTCAAAAAGCCCTTCATGAGCCCCTCGGAGCCCTGGCCGTCCAGACAGGGGAAGGCGCAGCCGTTCTCCTCCAACAGGGCCTGGGCGTCGGCAAGGTCGCCGCGATCGTCCACGGTCACGGACAGGAAGCCCACGTTCTCCGGGAGCTTGCTATAGAGCTCACCTAGTTCCTTAAGCTCCCCCCGGCAGGGCGGGCACCAGCTGGCCCACACGTTCACCATGGTGAGGTCGTGCCGACCGAAGATCTCCTCCGTCACCGTTTCCCCCGCCAGGGTCTGGGCGGTGAAGGTAAAGGCGTAGGGATCGGCGGCCGCCGGGACCTCGGTCTCGGGCGCGGGGGCGCTGGCGGGGGCCGCCGTGGGCTGTTGGACTGCGGACGGTTCCGCCGTGGGCGGCGCGGGGGTCTGCGTATTCGCTTTTCGGCAGCCTGCCCCCAGGACCAGCAGGATCAGACATATGGCAACGAGCTTCTTCATAGGGCTCCTTTCCTCGTTTGAAACTATCCCTATTCTACCCGAATCCCCAGGAACTATCAAGGGCAAAATGCGGCGCCGGGCCGGAGCAGCCGTTGACAAGGGCAGGGAGAAATGGTATAAGTATAAAGGAATATATGTGGTAGTATGACCATATGCCACGACGAGGGAGGTGAACGGGATGAAACGGCTGCTGGCGCTTCTGATGGCGGCGTTGGTGCTGCTTTCCCTGCCCGTCGCCTCAGCCCGCGCCGACGGGGACGACCCGGCGGCGGAGCCCCCCGCTGCACAGAGCGCGGCGCCGGAAACGACGCCCGCCCCCTCGGAAGTCCCTGCGCCCGATCCCACGGAGACCCCGGCCCCTGCGCCGGAGGAGACCCCGGCCCCTGAGCCCACGGAGACCCCGGCCCCCGCGCCGGAGGAGACCCCGGCCCCTGAGCCCACGGAGGCTCCCGCGCCCGACCCCACGGAACCGGCGGAGACCCCGGCCCCCGGAGAGGACCCGGTCCCCACGGACGAGCCCGTAGGCGGGGACGAGCCCGGAACGGAGCCCGCATCTGACGACGAGCCTCCGGCGGAGAAGCCTCACAACCAGCCCCAGTGGGCCAAGTCCCTGGAGTATTGGGAGCGGAAGCGGCAGAGCATCGCCCTGACCGGGGATATCCGGGAGGACGTGCTGACCATCGCCCGATCCCAGCTGGGCTATTCCGCCGACCCGACCTGCTATGAGGAGGACGAGGACGGCCGCCATTACTACACCCGCTACGGGGCCTGGGACGGCGCCACCTTCAACAACTGGTGCGACTCCTTCGTGTCCTTCTGTATCTTCTACGCCGGGAACACGGCCTATCCCGGGGAGTCCAGCTGCCGCCGGCACATGTTCGCCCTGAAGGAAGCCGGATACTGGCGGGAGTGGAACGCCTACGTGCCCCAGAAGGGGGACATCGTCTTCTTCTCCGCCCCGGCGCAATACCCCCTGCCCGTCCATGTGGGCATCGTGGAGGAGGTCCTCTGGGGCGAGAACGGCGAGCCCAACCGCCTGGCCACCATCGAAGGGAACCAGCGGAACCCCCAGGGCGAAACGGCCTGCGTGCGGCGCATGGTCCGCCTGCTCGACGACGTGATCGGCTACGGCACCTACACGGTGGGCACGGTCTATCCCGCGGGCCTCAGCTACCGCACCGACGGCTATCAGACCATCGAGCCGGATTCCCCCTATTTCGTGGAGTACCCGACCAAGAAGGCTTTGCGGTTCCTGGGCCTGGAGAACACCCTCTATTACGCCTATTGGTTCCCCGACGAACCGGCGGTCCAGCCGGAGCCCCCCGCCGAGAAGCTCCTGCCTGAACCGAAGCCAGAGCCGCCCGCCGAGAAGAAGCCTCTGCCTGAACCGACGCCGCAGCGGCCCGCGAAGAGGAAATCGGCATTCGTACTGTCCGACGCAACATAAGGCGCTGAAGGAGCGGATCGACGGATCGGCTCCTTTTTTTCGTCAGACGGCGGGATTTTTCCGCGGTCGCAACCGCCGGTTGACAGATTGACGGCAAAAATTGGTAGCAGGCAACCGGGATTTCGGGTAGCATGAGGCCAGAAAACAGAGCCGGGCAGCGCCCCGGCCGAAAGGAGAAACACATGATCCTCGCAGACAAGATCATCGATTTGAGAAAGAAGGCGGGCTGGTCCCAGGAGGAGCTGGCCGACAAGCTGGGCGTGAGCCGCCAGTCCGTTTCCAAATGGGAGGGGGCCCAGTCCATCCCCGACATGAACAAGATCCTGCAGCTATCCGAGCTCTTCGGCGTCAGCACGGATTACCTGTTGAAGGACAGCCTGGAGGCCCCGGAGCCCCTGGCCGCCCCGGAGGACGCCGATTCGGAGGGCGCCACCTTCGTGTCCATGGAGGAGGCCAACGCGTTTATTTCCTATAAGATGGAGAGCGCGCCGCGGATCGCCCTGGGCGTGCTGCTGTGCATCCTCTCCCCCATCGCCCTGCTGCTGCTGGGCGGGGCCCAGGAGAGCGGGCGGCTGCCGCTCACGGAGCTCCAGGCGGGTATGCTCGGCCTCATTGTGCTGCTCCTCATGGTGGCCGGAGCGGTGCTGCTGTTCGTGCTCACGGGCATGAAGGGGAGCAAATATGAGTATCTCGAAAAGGACGCCCTGGACACGGCCTACGGCGTTTCCGGCATGGTCCGGGAGCGGATGCAGCGAGAGGAAAACGACCACACCCGCCGGATCGCTATCGGCGTGGTCCTCTGCGTGCTGGCGGCCATCCCCCTGTTCGCCCTGATCCTGTGGCAAGGCGAGGACGATATGTACGGGGCCCTGGGCGTGGCCGCCATCCTGACCCTGGTCGCCATCGGCGTCTACGGGATCGTAAAGACCTGCATCCCCTGGGGCGCGTACCAAATGCTCCTGGAGGAGGGGGACTATACCCGTGTTGCCAAGCGGAGCAACCGCAAATACGGCGGCATCTACTGGGGGATCGTCACGGCGGCATACCTGGCTGTCAGCTTCCTCACCTACCGCTGGGACATGACCTGGATCATCTGGCCCGTGGCCGGCGTGCTCTACGGGGCCATGGTCGAGATCCTCAAGCTGAAGGAAAAATAAGGAAAACGACAAAGGAAGCGGGACGATCGTCCCGCTTTTTCATATCAGTAGGCATTCTCTATGGTAAAGCTGATGGGGCCGCGGCCGGGGATGTCCTCCGCCGGCGTGCCGTCCAGCCGCAGGGTGTTCACGGTGACGGCGTGGGTAAGGGGGTCGAAGGTCAGGATGCGGAAGGCGTAGTCCTGGGCCCGCTGCATGTTCAGCATCATGGCGGTGACGGTGCGCTCCTTCACGCCGTCCTGATCGTCGTCGTAGGTGAAGACCCGGGTGTAATAGCCGTCCATATGCCCGCAGAGGACCAGCCGGATGGTGGGATGCCGGGCCACTATCTGCTCCACGAAATCATAGTAGCGGGTCTCGTACAGCAGAAAGCCGTGGATGACCAGGATGCAGGGCACGTCCGGATGGGCGGCCAGCACCTCGTCGATCCAGGCCATGGCGCCGCGGTCCCTCCACATGTTCCAGCCCACGCCCAGCAGCAGGATATGATCGCCCCCTTCGGACAGGACCCGGTAGAGCGCCTTGCCGCCGTCATACTTCTGTTCCTCGGGATAGGCGTTCAAAAAGGGCCGGGGCAGATAGCCCAGATAGTCCTGGGCCTGGGTACCGATATCGTGGTTCCCGGCCACGGGGAAGAAGAACAGCGACGGGTCCAGGTTCTCCAGGAAGGGATCGAAATTGTCCCACTGCCAGCTTTTGAAGCCGTTGTCCACCAGATCTCCGCTGTGGATCACGCCCAGGATGTTGTCGGTCTCCCGGCGCTCGTTGATCCGCTCCGCCAGCACAAGGAACTGCTGGGGATCGAAATAGGCGAACAGCTGGGTGTCCGGGACCCATGCCAGGGAGAAGGGGGTGGGCGCCGGCGTAGGGGTCGGCGTGGCGGTGGGGACCGGCGTGGGGGCGAGGGTGGGCGCCAGGGTGACGAGGACGGGCGTGGGCGTCGGCGTGGGGGCCGCCGTGGGGGTCGGCGTGGCCGTGACCACGGCCGTGGGGGCCGGCGTGATCTCCGGGACCTCCGCCAGCTGCCGGCCGCAGCCTATCATGAGCGCCGCCAGCGCCGCCAGCAACAGACACACCCGCTTCATTCCCACGTCTCCTTCACGAACATTCCTGTTTATTAAACCAAAAAACGACTGAAAAAGCAAGCCTAAAATGGCGGAGCCCCGTCAGTCCTCCTTCTCCGAGAACAGCCGATCGTTGGGGATCAGGACCCCGTCGTAGTACACCTGGCCGTCGTTTTGGAACCGGTCCCGGTCGATGCCGATCTGAAAGACCCCGTACTCCGTGGAGAAGAGGTGGAGGGTGCCGTGGTTCACCACGGTGCCGCCCAGGAACCGCAGCTGATAGCCGCCCCTGAGATACACGTCCCCCTCGTTCTCGTAGCGGCCCCCCGACAGGGAGAAGCTCATGCCCCGCTCCAGGTTCTGGCGGCCTCCTGCCTCGATGCGGAAGAGGCCCGTGGTGATGTCGTCGCACATGCCGCCGGAGTAGAGGCCTCCGGGCTCCACCACGACGGTGCCGTAGTTGATCCGGGTGCAGAGGCCCATCTCCCACACCCCGTAGAGGCGAAGGGTGCCGTAGTTGCTGACGGTGAAGTCCCCCTCCAGACCCGCGCCGGTGAGGGCCACCTCCGGGCGGACGACCAGCTCGGCACTCGTAGGGATGGTGAGGCCGTTCATGATGCGGATGTCGGTGACGGCCGGGTCCTCCAGGGCCGCCTTCAAGTCGGCGTACCCGTAGACCGGGGTATCGAGACACACGATCTCGAAGGGGGTCTCCCCCAGGGCCTGGGCCGCTGTCAGCAGGCCCGCGTCGATATACACCGTCTCCAGGGACGGCAGATCCCGAAGCCATCTAAGATCGGTAAGTTCCGTATAGGCCAGGTTCAGCACCTTAAGGGACGGGAGCTTAGACAGGGCCTCCTGCCCGGAGAGGCGATCGTGGGAAAGGTTCAGCGTCTCCAGCCGGGAAAGGGCCTCGATGCCGCTCAGGTCCAGCTCTCCGTCGTGGGACACGTCCAGCAGCGTCAGCCCGGAGAGGGACATCAGGGGCGCAAGGGATTCCACGGGATCGTTGCAGAGGCACAGCTCCCGCAGGTTCCGTAAAAGGGCGAAGTCGTCCAGCGCGGCGATGTTCCCCGGGGGGATCAGCCGCTGGCCCAGGCGCACATAGTCGTTCTCCCCGTCGGCGAACAGCTTGTAGCCGGGCATGGCGTAGGTGTCCAGGGGCGTTTCCCCGTACACATAGAGGGTCTCCACGCTGTCGAAGTCCAGCGGCACGCCCAACTGCCGCAGGGGGGCGTTGGGCAGGCGCGCCTGGATGGGCTTCCAGTTCAGGGCCACCAGCAGCCCCAACGCCAGGGTCAGCCCGCCGCACAGGGCCCACAGGGACAACGACCGGAGGGCCGGGGCGCCCAGGAGCTTGCGATAGAAATCGGCCTCGCTGTCCTCCCGGTATTTGAAGATGGCCTGGGTCTGGCCCAGCTGCATCTCCAACCCCGGCGTCAGCTCCGTGGCCTTGAGATAGATGGTCAGGATGATCTTCCCCGCGGCGCTGGCCTGAGCGACGCCCGCCGCCACAGCCCTGTCCTGCGCCGCCTCCGGGGACAGGAACAGCAGCGTCAGGGCGGCCCGCCGGATCGTCTTTTTGCTCCGGCCCGCGGGCAGGGCCACGCGGGTCCCCTGCCGGTCCAGGGCGTCCAGGACGGCCATAGCCTCCCGCCGATCGGCCTTGGCAAACAGGGCGTAGCAGAAGGGGTATCGGTTGCCTTGGTACGATCTCATGGGTCCCCCTATCGCTTCACGATCACGTCCACGTCGGTGCCGCTCAGGGCGTCCAGCACGGCGCTCAAAGCCCCCTCGTCCACGTACACCGCCTCCAGGGCGGGCAGGGAGGCCAGCACGGCATAGTCCGCCCCGTCCACGGCGACGAGCTTCACCGTCCTGAGGGCCGGGAAGGCGGCCAGGAAGGACAGGTCTCGGACCGGGTTGCCGCTGATATCGAGATACACTAAATGTTGAAGGCCGGTCAGCCCCTCGAAGGACTCTATGCCCTGGTCCACCAGGGCCAGGCCCATAAGATCGCTTTTCTCCGCCACCAGGGTCAACACGTCCGGGTTGCCCGGCGACACGGGCTCGTGGGCCACGGTCCAGACGCCGCCCTGACGGCGGATGGCGGCGGGGTCGGACACCAGGGCGTTGCCGCACAGATACAGGGAGGTCCCCTGATAGGCCCGCAGGAGGATGTCCCGGCTGAAGGCGTCCTGGAAGGTGGTGACGGTCACGGCCTCCGCCTCGACGGCGCCAGGGGCCTGGTCCACCGTCACGGTCCTGGCGCCCAGGGACGGGAGAAGGCCGCCCAGATACCCCGCCACCAGCAGGGCCGTCAAGACAAACAGCGACAGGAACACCAGCGACAGGGTCCGCCAGGGGTTTTTCTGGGGCTTGTGGATGCGCACGGTCTCGTAGCCCGTGACCCCGTCTCCCAGGAACCCGGGACCCAACAGCCCCTCCGCCTCTGCGGCTATGGCTTCCGGCGCGGCCTCCGCTCCCTGGATCACGGTTGCCGTGGAGAACTGCATGGCAAGGTCGCTGGGCAGCTCCAAAGGCTCCAAATAGACGGCGATCATGGGCTTGCGCCGGTCCACGGCGTAGTGGACCTCCCGGACGCAGTTTTGAGAGTGCAAAAAGCGGCGGGAGAGGAAGAACACCACGGTCCCGGCCCGGCGCAGATGATCCGCCACCACCTCGGGCCAGTTGTCGCCGGCCTCGATGCCCGCGTCGTACCACAGGCGGAACCGGTCCCGGCTCAGGGCGGCGATCACGGGCAGCACCCGAGCCGCGTCCTTGTGGGCGTAGCTGATGAACCCATAGGGCTCGCCGCCGTTGTATACGCGATACTGTTTTTTCGCTTCGCTCATAGCCCTTTTCACCATCATTCCTCAATTTAGTATATCATACACCAAGTACGAAAAAAGCTCAAGGCAAAAGGCCTTGAGCTTGATAGATTTGGTTTCTCACATGCGTATCACCCGGCCGCCCAAATAGGCGGCTTCCTCCGGGTCGTGGGTGATCACCAGCACCGTCTTGCCCTCGGTGCGGGCAAGGACCAGATCCATGACGGTCCGGCGGGTGTCCTCGTCGAGACCCTTGAAGGGCTCGTCCATCAGGTACAGGTCCGCGCTCATGAGCAGGCTCCGGGCGATGGCCACCCGCCGCTGCATGCCGCCGCTGAGCTCCCGGACGGGCTTTGTGAGGGCGTCGCCCAGGCCCAGGTCCGTGAGCAGGGCCACGATCTCCCCTTTCGGCACCTGGCGGCCAAGAGCCAACGCTACGTTGGTCACGGCGGAGAAAGAGGGGCACAGCCGATCCTCCTGGAAGACGGCGCTGATCCGGTCGGGGAGCCCCGTCACCCGGCCCCCCGTGGGCGTTTCGAGGCCCAGCAGCAGCCGCAAAAGGGTGGTCTTCCCGCAGCCAGACTGGCCCAGCAGGCACACCCTCTCCCCCGCCGCCAACGTGCAGGAGAAGGGGGGCAGGGCCAGCTTGTCGCCGTAGGACTTGGTGAGGTTTTCGATCACGATATCCATCATCGGGCCTCCCAGCAGTCGAAGGCCGCCTTCATGAGCCGCAAAAACAGCTTTTCAAAGAGGACGGAAATAAGCACGATGACCACGGTCCAGGCTAAAAGGTCCTCGGTCATGAAGTAGATCTTGGACTCGTACAGCTTCTCGCCGATGGACCCGGCGGCCACGCCGATGACCTCCGCCGCCACCCCGGACTTCCAGCTCATGCCCAGGGCCACCGAGCAGGCGGAGAACAGAAAGGGCTTCAGGTGGGGCAGGTAGATGTAGAGGAGCCGCCGCCCCCAGGGGATGCGGAACACCTGCCCCATCTCCAACAGCTCCCTGTCCGTGCTGCGGATGCCCTCCAAAACGTTCGAATAGATCACGGGGAACACCATGAGGAAGGAGATGAAGGTGGACAGCTGCCTCGCCGAGAAAAAGATCAGGCTGATGATGATGAAGGAGGCCACGGGCACGGTCTTGATGGTGATGACGTAGGGCCAGAGCAGGGTTTCGAGGAGGGGCCACTTCCCCGACAGCACCCCCAGCAGACATCCCAGGGCGAAGGCCAACGCGAACCCCAGCACGATCCGGCTGAAGGAGAAGAGGAGGGTCCGCCAGAAGTCGTTTTCAAGCACCAGGGTGAAGAGCCGCTTCACCACCTCCAAAGGGGTCACCAGCAGCAGGTGGAGGTCCAAAACCATAGCTCCCGCCTGCCATAGGAGCAGAGCGAGAGCTACGGACAAGATCTTCTGTATGGATTTCTGTTTCAGCAGTTCCTTCACGGCATGTAGTAGAAGTCGTCAGCCGGCAGGGCGCCGCCCACGGCCTTGGGGTTGAGATCGAACAGCACCTTGAGGTACCCTCCGGCGGCCTGCTTCATCTCCTCGCCGGTGACGCAGACGATGTTGCAGGCGGGGATGGCCTTCTCCGCGATGGCGGCCTTCACGCCGATGTACTGCTCCACCAGGGCGGCGGCCTCGGCGGGATGCTCGTTCACATAGGCGGTGGAGGCGGCGTACTCCTCCAGGAAGGTCTTGACCGCTTCAGGATGCTCCTCGAGGAAAGCGGTGCGCACGATGAGGCCCCCGGTGATGAGGGTGTCGCCTGCGGCGGCCCATTCACGGGTCATATCCAGGGCCACCCGGAGCCCCTCCACCTTGCCCTTGGCCACGGTGACGAAGGGCTGCGGGAGCATCGCCACGCCGGTCTCCACGGTGGACAGCTGGGCCACCACCTCCGTGGCCTCGCTCTTCCACTCCATCTGTACGTCGGTGGCGATGTCGAGGCCGTTCTTAGCGAGCAGGTAGGCCAGGGCGTATTCGGGGGTGTTGCCCTTGCCGGTGGCGTAGATGGTCTTGCCCTTCAGGTCCGCCACGGTCTGGATGGTCTCGCCGCCCTTCTCCAGGATGTACAGCACGCCCAGGGTGTTCACGGCCAGGAGCGTCACGCCGCCGTTGGACTTGTTGTAGAGGACGGAGCCGGCGTTCACGGGCAGGGCCAGCATATCGAGCTCACCCTTCAACAGCTTGGGCGTCAGCTCGTCGGCGGCGGCCGCCACGGTGGATTCGTAGGTGTTGGCGGTGAGGCCCGCTTCGCTGTCGCTCAAAAGCTTCACCATGCCCATGGTGGTGGGGCCCTTGAGGCTCCCCAGGCGCATGACCACGGGCTCGGCAGTGGGTTCAGCCGTGGGCTCGGCGGTAGGTTCGGCGGTCGCTTCCGCTTTAGGCGCTTCCGTGGGCTTGAGCTCCTCCTTCACCTCGGCCTTCGGGGCCTCCGTGACGACGGGGGCGGGCTCGGCGGCCTTCTTGGCGCAGCCGGTGAACAGGGCGGCCAGCATCAGCAGGGCCAACATAAGCGACATGTATTTCTTCATTTGGATAGTCCTTCTTTCTGCATCTTCGGATGCAGAGCTATTATAGCCAGTTCCCTCCCTTTAATATGTTGCCATGGCAACAAAGTTACGGGGTGAAGTCCGGGTCGGCCATGGCCTTTTTGAACTGCTTGAGGATGTGGACGACCATGGGGAGGGCCACCAGGAAGGTGATGAAATCCGCGATGGGCTGGGCCAAATACACCCCCCAGATGGCCGGATCGATTACCCGGGGCAGCAGCAGCACGCAGGGGATGAACACCATGCCCTGGCGGGCGATGGCCAGGATCGTGGCCCGGACGGGCTTGCCCGCGGTCTGGAAGAGCATGTTGGAGGAGGCCACCACGGCCATAAGGGGCAGGGAGCAGCTTTGGCACCGCATGGCGATGGCGCCCATGCGGATGACCTCCGGATCGTCCCGGAACAGGGACACGATGGGCTGGGCGAAGAGGAAGGTGCAGGTGGAGATGAGCAGCAGGGCCGTGACGCCGACCTGGATGCAGAACAGATACCCCTCCCGGACCCGGTCGAACTTCCGGGCGCCCCAGTTGTAGCCGCAGACGGGCTGGAACCCCTGGCCGAAGCCCAGCAGGGCGGAGAAGGTGAAGAACATGACCCGGCTCACCACGGAGAAGGCGGCGATGGCGGCGTCCGCCTGGGCGAGGGGCACCGCGGCCGCGGCCGCGGCGTTGAGGCACAGGGTGGCCACGCTCCCCAGCCCCTGCCGTAGGAGGGAGGGCAGGCCCCCGGCCAGGATGTTTTTGAGATAATGGGCGTTGGGGGTCAGGTTCCTGAAGCGTATCTTCAGGGTGTCGCTCCGCAGGGTGCCGAGATACAGCACGCAGAAGCTGAACGCCTGGCTCACCACCGTGGCGGCGGCGGCTCCCATGACGCCCATCTTGAAGACGAAGATGAACAAGGGGTCCAGACCGATGTTCAATATGGCCCCGGACACGAGACCGATCATGGAGAAGAAGGCGTTGCCCTGGAAGCGCATCTGGTTGTTCAATACGCAGGAGGAGAGGACGAAGGGCGCGCCGAAGAGGAGGGTGGTATAGTAGGCCCGGGCGTGGTCCACGGTCTCCTGGGCTACCCGGGCGGTGTCCGCCCCCAGGAGGCGCAGCACGGGGGCGGCAAAGAGCTGGCCCGCGCCCAGGATCAGGGCGCCCATAGCGAGGGCGCAGAAGAAGCCTGTGGCGGCCATCTTTTCGGCGTCCTCGATCCTGTTGGCCCCCAGGGCCCGGGACACGTAGTTGCCGGAGCCCTGGCCGAAGAAGAAGCCGCAGGCCTGCATCAGGGTCATCAGGGGGAAGATCAGGCCCACGCCCGCCGTGGCGAAGGTGCCGATGCGGCCCACGAAGAAGGTGTCCGCCATGTTGTACAGGGAGGAGATCAGCATGGAGGCGATGGTGGGGCCCGCCAGGCGAAGGATCAGCTTCTTCACCGGCTGAGTGGTCATGCGGATGAGTTTGTCGTTTTTCGCGTCCATCTTTTCTGCCCTGTTCAAAAATCCCCTGACCGCTTGGGTTCAGGGGTGCTATGGACAGGGTATCACGTTTTGGAGGAAGCGTCAATGATTTGGAACTTTATTTTTCCACAGGTTCCCAGGCGTCTTTCAGCAGCCCTTCCGCCTCGGCCATGGTCAGGCCCAGGCCCCGGCAGTAGGCCGCGGCGTCGGAGAGCTTGTCGGCGGCCATGGCCCGCTTGAGGCGCTGGAGCTTGTCGGCGCTCATGGGCGCGATGAAGCACCCCCGGCCCACGAAGCTCTCGATGAAGCCCGCCGATTCCAGCTCCTCCCAGGCCCGCTTCACGGGGATGACGCTGATGGAGAGCTCCTTCGCCACCGTGCGGATGGGGGGCAGGGCGTCGCCGCTCTTCAAGCGCCCGTCCAGGATCTGGGCGCAGAGCTGGTCGAAGAGCTGCCGGTAGATGGGGAGCGGCGAGCTGCCGCTGAGGAACAGGTCCATCAAAGATCCACCTGCTCGAAGATGCGGACGGCCTTGCGGGTCACGATCAAGGTGCCCAGGGCGTAGATCAGGGCGCCCACGGCCAGGGCTATGAGCTGGGTCCGCCAGGCCCCGGCGGTGGCCGGGAAGGCGTCCAGATTCTCCGCCACCCAGCTAAAGAAGAGCAGGGCGTCCTTGGCCGCCGCGGCGGTGATCATGAAGCCCTCCCACAGGATGATCCACACGAAGACCGCGATGGTGCTGATAAGGAAATTTTTGCCGGACCTGGTCTCATCCCGGTAGAAGGCGGGGATGAACACGGCGTTGAACACGGTGAACAGCACCAGCGCCGCAGCGAGGAAGGTGAGGCTCCCGTCGGTGCCCGCCGGGTTCCCCTGGGGGACCAGCTTATGATTCACGAAGATCATGGGGATAAGGAGCAGGAACATGACCATTTGGATGGCCACCACGAACCGGACCCGGGCCTTCACCACCTGGGCCTTGGGCACGGGCAGCAGGGCGGTGAAGAGGAGGTCGTTGTTGCCCACGCTCTGGTTGAACATGTAGTAGATGCTGTTGCAGGTGAAGAAGCAGGCCACGAGATAGGGGTAGGCCGGGATGAACAGCATGGCGACGAAGAGGAAGAACAGGGGCACCTGCACCGGCAGGCAGAGCTTCAGTTCCTTATAAAACAGCTGTTTCATGGCTATCCTCCTGTTCGGTGTAGATCATGATGGATTCGAGGTCCGCGGGGGCCACCTTGCAGCTCCTAAAGGCCGCCTCGTCCTCGGCCCGGATGAGGCCCGTGAACCCGAAGGCGTGCTCCTTGCACCCGATGAGCTTGGGCCGCCGCACCTCCAGGTGCTCCCGGTCCCCGGACACCAGCCGGTAGCTCTCCCTAAAGGTGAGCACGTCCGTGGAGGCCAGGATCTTGCCGCCCTTGATGTAGGTGATGTAGTCCGCGCACTTCTCGAGGTCCGAGATGATATGGGTGGAGAAGAGGATGCTGCGGCTGCCGTCCTCGATGAGGTCCCGGAACACGTCAAGGAGATCGTCCCGGGACACCGGATCGAGGCCGCTGGTGGGCTCGTCCAGGATCAGGAGCCTGGCGTTGTGAGAAAGGGCCAGGGCCAGGGCGTACTTCACCCGCATGCCCGCGGACAGCTCCTTCACCTTCTTCCCTTCCACCAGGGCGAAGCGGTCCAGGTAGTCCTCGTAGGCCGCCTGGTCCCAGGTGGGATAGAAGCGGCGGGTCACGTCGGTGATGGTCCTCAAGGTGGCGTTCCTGTAGCAGTCGAACTCGCCCATGACGAAGCCGATCTCGCCCTTGCAGGCCCGCTCGTTCTCGAAGAAGGACCGGCCGTTGACGAATACCTCGCCCCCGTCCCGGTGAACGAGGTTCAGCATGGCCTTCATGGTGGTGGTCTTCCCGGCCCCGTTCCGGCCGATGAAGCCCATGATGTATCCGGGCTCCAGGGAAAAGCTGACCTTGTCCAAGGTAAAGGTCGGATACCGCTTCTCCAGGTCCCGCACTTCCAACAGATGCATGGTTTTCCTCCTTGTGCATATTGTGTATATTCGATATGCACAATAATATACCCGGCCCTGGGAATTGTCAAGGGCTTTTATAGATGATATACTTATCCTATCAACGGAACAGAAGGAGAGCCTTGCATGGACTTTTACAGCGAGTATAGAAGCAAGCTCCGGACCCCGGAGCAGGCCGTACAGTGCATCAAGAGCGGCGACTGGATCGACTACACCTCCCAGCTGGGCTTCCCCATCCTGCTGGACCGGGCCCTGAGCCGTCGGCGGGACGAGCTGTTCGACGTGAAGATCCGGGGGAACCTGATCTTCAACAAGCTGGAGACCGTGGAGAACGACCCCAGCCGGGAGCACTTCATCTACAACTCCTGGCATTGCTCCGGCTATGAGCGGAGCCTCTGCGATCGGGGCCTCTGTAACTTCATCCCCATGGTCTTTCGGAACGTGGTCCCCTACTACACCCACTTCCTCACCGTCAACGTGGCCATGGTCAGCGTCACGCCCATGGACAAGCACGGCTACTTCAACCTGAGCTGCTCCACCGGCGTCAGCAAGGGCATCATCGACTCAGCAAGGGCATCATCGACAAGGCGGACATCGTCATCGTGGAGGTGAACGAGCACCTGCCCTGGCTCTGTGGGGGCTTTGACGAAGTGGTCCACATCTCCCAAGTGGACTACGTGGTGGAGGGGGAGCACGAGCCCCTCTTCGAGCTGCCCATCGCCGAGCCCAGCGAGCTGGACAGGAAGATCGCGGCCAGCATCGTGCCCTACATTCAGGACGGCTCCTGTTTGCAGCTGGGCATCGGGTCCATGCCCAACTCCGTGGGCAATATGATCGCCAACTCCGATTTGAAGGACCTGTCCATGCACACCGAGCTCTGCTCCGACGCCTACTACGACCTGTACGCCGCCGGGAAGCTGACCAACGCCCGGAACAACATGCACCGGAACAAGGGCATGTTCGGCATGGCCTT
>CADACQ010000042.1 GCA_902786465.1 uncultured Eubacteriales bacterium
TAGGGCACGCCCACGTAGTCGATCATCAAAAAGGCCGCCGCGCCCATGACGGGGGGCATGATCTGGCCGCCGGTGGAGGCCGCCGCTTCCACGGCGCCTGCGAACTCAGGCCGGTAGCCGGTCTTCTTCATCATGGGGATGGTCACGGAGCCGGTGGTCACGGTGTTGCCCACGGAGGAGCCGGACACCATGCCGCACAGGGCCGAGGAGATGACCGCCACCTTGGCCGGACCGCCGCTGGCGGAGCCCGCCAGAGAGTTGGCCATCTGGATGAAGAAGTCGGAGATGCCGGTCCGCTCCAGGAACGCGCCGAAGATGATGAACACGGCGATGTACTTGGAGCACACGTCGATAGGCGTGGTGAAGATGCCGGTGGAGGTGTAGAACAGCCGGAAGATCATGGTCTTCAGCGCCGGCACGAACCCCTGCTTCTGGGAGAAGAAGAAGATGGCATAGCCCACGAAGAAGCCCGCCACGCACAGGATGGGCACGCCCACGCTCCGGCGGCACAGCTCCGCCAGGGACAGCACGCCGATGGCGCCGATGACGTATTCATACCACTCCAGGTTGATGCCCTTCACCAGCAGGGACTTGATGGTGAAGGCGATGTAGAAATAGGCGAAGGTGCCCAGGATCATGATGATCCAGTCGAACCAGGGGATGTGGTTCACCTTCTGGCGGCCCTTCTTGGCGGGGTATACGAGATACCCCATCAGCACGCCCAGGCCCACGAAGGTGGGCATGCGGACCAGATCCTGCATGGTGGCGAACAGGGTCACGTAGATGGTGTAGATGGAGAATACGGCCAAAATGCCCTTGACCACGTACTCCTGCCAGCCCTTCCAGACCCGGACGTTGCTTTCCGGATCATAGTTCTTCATGATCTCGTCCACTTCCTCCTGGGAGACCACGTCGAACTCGCCCCGCTCGTGGGTCGGCTTGATCTCGGGCGTTTCCTCGATGCCGGCCTTGCGTTTTTTCATAAATGCCATGGAGTCCTTCCTCCGTTGCTTTTTTCTCTCTCTAATACGGCAGGAGCCGCAGCGCTTTTTCGAGAAACCGCCGCAGCTCCTGTGTGTTTACTTTACGCTATATCCGCATCCATCACTTCACGGTGATGCCCTTCTCGGCGAAGTACTTGATTGCGCCGGGATGGAAGGGGATGGCCATGCCGTCGGTGGCGAAGGTGAGGTCCAGCTCAGCGCCCTTGGCGTGGGCCTTGGTGATCTCGTCCTTGTTCTCGAAGATGGTCTTCACGATGGCGTAGGCCACGTCGTCAGAGACGGAGGCGTCGGCCACCAACGTGGCCTTCACGGTGACGGTCTGGCAGTCTTCGGGAGTCTTGTAGACGTCCTTGCCGATGGTGTACTTGGCATAGAAGGGGCAGGACTCCAGGAGCTTGGCAAGATGCTCGTCGTCGATGGAGACCAGGTAGACGGACTTGGCGGTGCCCAGGTCGACCACGGAGGTGGTGGGGGCGCCGGCGGTCAGGAAGGCGGCGTCGATCTTGCCGTCCTTAAGGCTCTCGGTGGAGGCGCCGAAGGACTGGAAGATGGGCTGGATGTCCTTCTCGATGTCCAGGCCGTAGGCGTCGAACACGTCCTTGGCGTTGAAGTAGGTGCCGGAGTTCTGGTCGCCCACGCAGACGGCCCGGCCCTTCAGATCGGCCACGGTCTTGATGTCGGGGTTGGTGGTGACGATCTGCACGGTCTCGGCGTAGATGCCCGCCAGGATCCGGACGTTGGGCACGGCGCCGGTCTTCTCGAAGGAGCGGGTGCCGTTATAAGCGTAGGTCATAACGTCGGACTGAACGGTGGCCAGCTGGTAGACGCCGGTGGCCATGTTCTGCAGGTTGTCGGCGGAACCGCCGGTGGACACCACGTTCACGCTCATGGTGTCGGGGTTCTTCTCATTGAGGACGTTGGCAAGCACGCCGCCTACCGCAAAGTAGGTGCCGGACTCGCCGCCGGTGCCCATGGTCAGGGAGGCCTTCTTGGGTCCTTCCTTCTTGCAGGCAACCACGCCCAGGGCCAGGATCACAACCAGGATAATCGCCAGAAACTTTTTCATGATAGATCTCCTTTTCCAAATTTTGATAGCCGGGGATGATTCGGCATTTACATTTTAAGGCAAAATTCAAGTCGTTTTCCTTATTTTTATACTTCGTTAACGGAATAAACATGCGCAGGTCCGGCCCTTGCAGCGGTTCCTGCGCATAAGTATATACTATCCTGTTTTTTTGCAGGGATTCCTGCAAAACGCGTTTACCCCAACAACCTTTTCGCTGCCTTTCCTGCTTCGAAGAGGATGCGATCCCGGTCCAGGGTCGTAAATTCGCCGTTCTCGTAGAGGATGCGGCCGTCCACCATGGTCAGACAAACGTCCCCGCCCTGGGCGGAATAGACGAGGTTGGAGAGGGGGTCGGTGTTGGGCGTGAGGTGAGGCCGGTCCGTGTCGATGGCGATGACGTCCGCCTTGTAGCCCACAGCGAGGGCCCCGGTGTCCGGGCGGCCCTGGAGCCTGGCCCCGTTGACCGTGGCCATGGCGAGGACCTGACGGGGGGACAGGAGGGTGGGCTCCCGGTGGACGCCCTTGTGGAGGAGGGAAACGAGATGCATCTCCTCGATCATGTTGAGATTGTTGTTGCTGGCCGCCCCGTCGGTGCCCAGGGCCACGGTGAGCCCCTGGTCGATCATGGCGGGCACGTCCGCCACGCCGCTGCCCAATTTGAGATTGCTCTCCGGGCAGTGGACCACCACTACGCCCCGGTCCCGCAGCAGGGCCCAGTCCTCCTCGGTGAGCCAAACGCAGTGGGCGGCGTAGGCCCGGCCGTCGAAGGCCCCCAGCTTGTCGAACCACCGGGCCGGGGTCAGGCCGTATTTCTCGACGCAGTTTTGCTGCTCCGCCGCCGTCTCCGACAGGTGGATGTGCATGCCGGCGCTGCGCTTGTGGGCTTCCTCCGCGGCGGCCCGGACCATACGCTCGGTGCAGGTGTACTCGGCGTGGATGGAGAAGTCGGTTTTGATCCGCCCCTCTCCCGCTCCGTTCCACTGGTCGAACAGGGCCAGCATCTCCTCCATCCGGCGGCAGGTCATGGGGTCCTCCTCCGGGTCGAAGGACTGGAGGGGGCGACACAGGTTCGCTTTCATGCCCGCGTCCAGGACCGCCCGGGCCGTGTAGCCGGGGGACATGTACATGTCCGTGAAATCTCCAGCATCGAGAGCTCCATGCCGATCCGAAGGTCCTCGTCCGTGAGCCGATCCTCCACGGGGAATATGGTGTCGAAGAGCCATTTATCGAGGGGCAGATCGCTCCCCATGCCCCGCAATAGGCTCATGCCCGTGTGGGTGTGGCCGTTGATAAGCCCCGGCAGCAGGAGCTTGCGGGTCATGTCCTTCTCTTCGTCGTAGGCCCCCCGGGGCGGCTCGGCGCCCACGTAGTCGATCCTATCCCCGTCGATGCCCAGATAGCCGTTCCGGATACAGGTAAAGGCATCCTTTTCCCAGGCCAGGATATCCGCACCCTTCAACAGTCGCTTCATGCTTCTTTCTCCTTTGGCAAAAAGGGGGCCTTTCAGCCCCCTTGCTCATGTTTTCTTATTCCTTCTTCTCGTCGGCCTTTTCGGACAGCTTGGTGACGCTCTCCTGCTGCTTCAGCTTGGCCTGCTCCTTCTGATACTTCTTCTGGAGCTTCAGGGCCTTGCGCTTCTCCCGCCGGGCCTTGCGCTTGGGGCCGCCCTTGACGATCCGCACGATCACCAGCACGATGATCCCCAGGAAGACGACCCACACGATGATGATGGGCAGGTCGGATACGAAGTTGATCCCAAACCGGGCGAAGCCGTCCTTCACGTCCTCCCAGTTCTCCTTGAACCGGCGGGCGATCTCCTGGCCGGCGGTCTCCTTCTCCACGGTGGTCTCTCGCTGCACCTCCTGGATGCCCAAATGGACGGAGGAGTAGGCGATCTGGTCGTCGAAGGTCCTGAGGGTGGACTCATAGCTCTCGATCTCGTAGAGCACGTCAGAGAGCCGGTTCTGGATGAGGATGATATCCTCCACCTTCTCCGCCTTGGCGAGCAGGTCCATCAATGTCTGCTGCTCGGTCCGAAGGGCCTTCACGTGGCTCTCGAGATCCACGTAGGTCAGCGTCACGTCCCGGGTGTACAGGTTCTTATAGGTCACGTTCCCCAGCTCGGACACCTGGTCGCAGAAGGCGTCCAGCTGATCCGCCGGGACGCGGGCGGTCACGTCCGCGGACCGCATGCGGTTCTTGTTGTAGCTGTTGCCGTTGATGCTGGAAGCTTCCACGTACCCGCCCACGCTGAGGATGGACCGGTTCAGGTTCGTGAGGAACTCGTCGAACTCCCGGGTCTGGATGGACAGATCCCCGTTCTTGATGATCTTCCGGCCCGCCGCGTTCCCGGTGAGATTGGCGCTCTCCCCATTGGCGGCGGTGGTGGTGGACACCTTCCCGGCGGCCTTGGCCTCCCCGTAGTAGGCTTCGTCGGCCATGGCCGCGGGGGCCTCCATCTCGTAAGCCATATCGTAGGCAGGCTCCGACTTGGCGTAATAGCTTTCGCTCCGGGCGCTGCTGGACTTGCTGCAGCCCACCAACGCAAATACCATGCAGAGGGCCATCAGGATGGCGATCCATGCTCTGTTGCGCTTCATTTTTCTATTCCTCCCTTATGGTTTCATCTTCAATACCGCGCAGGGGGCCCTGAGGTTGCAGCCGCCGTCAGATTTTTCCCGACAGCACCGGCCGCACGGCCACCACGTCGTCGTCGAGGAGCACGGTCACGGCCATGGTCCCCTTGCTGAACCGGTCCTCCAGCCGCAGCTGCTCCGTGTTCATGGGCGTCTCCGGGCTCCGGCGCTGGACCACCACGATGTCGTAGGGCTCCTTCACGGGCCGGGCCCAGACCAGCCGGGTCCCGTTGCTGCCTCGCTTGTTGAAGTCGAAGGTCTTGAGGCCCTTGCCGCCCCGGCCCTGGGGCTCGTATTCAAAGAGGAAGGACCGCTTGGAGAACCCACGATCCGTGATGAGAGCCAGCTCGCCCTCGTCGTCGGTTTGTCCCGCGTAGATCACCCGATCCCCGTCCTCCAGCTTGATGCCCCTCACGCCCGAGGACACCCGGCCCATGCTGGGCACCTCCTCCGCGGCAAAGCGGATGCTCATGCCCTTCTCCGTCACCAGCAGCAGGGAAAGGCCGTTGGCCCTCTCCACGCCGATCAGCTTATCCTTGTCCTTCAGGTTCAGGGCCGCGGTGCGCTTGGCCCGGATGGCGTACTCGGCGCAGGGGGTCCGCTTCACGGCCCCGCCCGCGGTATAGAATAGGTAATCCCCCTCTCCATCCTCCGGGAACACGGCCACGATCTGCTCGTTCTTCTCGAAGGCCAACAGGGAGGTGAGGCTCACCGCCCGGGCCGTGGGCCGGGTCTCGGGGATGTCGGCGACGCTGATGGTCAGCATGTCCCCCCGGTCCGTGAACAGTCGGAGCTTTTTGTCGCCCATGACCTTCACCACCTGCCAGGGCTTGTCGGCACTGATCTCCCCCAGGGTGAAGAGCCGGGACGGCCACTTGCGCACCTTCAGATCGGCGCAGAAGGCCACGGCCATCTCCTCGGTGACCACGGTGTTCTCGTCGGCGAGCTCGATCCGGGTATCCCCCTTCACGATCTGGGTCCGGCGGGCCACCGGGAACAGCTTCTTGATCTCCAACAGTTCCTTCTTGATGAGGGCCATGAGCTTCCGCTCGGAGGCCAATATCCCTTCCAGCTCCGCGATGCGCTTCTGCACGTCGTGGTATTCCTTTTCGATGGCCACCAATTCGAGATTGGTGAGCCGCTGGAGCCGCAAATCCAGGATGGCCTGGGCCTGGACTTCGCTCAGGCTGTACTTGGCCATGAGCTTTTCCTTGGCCTCCTTGGGAGACTTGCTGCCCCGGATCAGCTTGATGACCGCGTCCACGTGGTCCACCGCCACCATGAGGCCTTCCAAAATGTGCTCCCGGCGGCGGGCGGTCTCCAGCCACGTTTCGCTGGTGGCTGATGAAATATTTGAGGATGCTCCTAAGGTCCAGCTGCTGGGGCTTGCCCTCTGCGATGGCGGTCATGTTCACGCCGAAGGTGCATTGGAGGTCCGAATACTTGAACAGGGCCTGGAGGATCTTCTCCGGGTCCGCGTCCTTCTTGACCTCCACCACCGCCCGCATGCCCTGTCGGTCCGATTCGTCCCGGATGTCCGCCACGCCCGCGAACACGGCCTTCTTCTCCTGGGTCACGGCCAAGATCTTCTGGAGCGCCGCCGCCTTGTTGATCCCATAGGGGATCTCGGTGATGACGATGAGGGTCTTGCCGTTCTTCAGCTGCTCGAAGTGGGTCTTGGCCCGCATGGTCAGCTTCCCCCGGCCGGTCTCGTAGGCCGCGGCGATCTCCGGGGAGTCGATGAGATACCCGCCGGTGGGGAAGTCCGGGGCGGGCATGATCTCCATGAGCTTCTTCAGGCTGATCTTGGGGTCGTCGATCATGGCCACGGCGGCGTCGATGGCCTCGCCGGGGTTGTGGGGCGGGATGTTGGTGGCCAGGCCCACCGCGATGCCCGCGGCCCCGTTGATGAGGAGGTTGGGGAACCGGCCCGGCAGCAGGTCCGGCTCCTTCAGGGTGTCGTCGAAGTTCAACGAATAGTCCACCGTGTCGAGGTCGATATCCCGCAAAAGCTGCATGGCCGCGTCGGTCATGCGGGCCTCGGTGTACCGCATGGCGGCGGCGGTGTCCCCGTCGATGGAGCCGAAGTTGCCATGGCCGTCCACCAGGGGCAAACTCATGGCGAAGGGCTGGGCCATGTGGACCATGGCCTCATAGACGGAGCTGTCCCCGTGGGGATGGTATTTGCCCAGGCAGTCACCCACGATGCGGGCGCTCTTTCTATGGGGCTTGTCCGGGGACAGGCCCAGCTCCAGCATGGTGTAGAGGATGCGCCGCTGGACGGGCTTCAAGCCGTCCTCCACCCTCGGCAGGGCCCGTTCCAAAATGACGTGCTCCGCGTAGGGGATCATGGAGTCGTGCATGACCTCGTCCATGCTGCGGTAGAGGATGATCTCCTCCTTCTTGGGTTCTTCGATCTTCTTGCTCATTGCCGTTCTCTCAGCTTCTCAAAAGCGGTCTTGTCCTTGTTGAAGTCGGCGTAGGAGAAGATGTACTCCTTCCGGGACTGGACCTTGTATGTGCACCCGGGTCAGCCGCCGGGCCGCCGGGTCCATGGTGGTCTCCCACAGCTGCTCTGGGTTCATTTCGCCGAGGCCCTTGTACCGCTGGAGGGTGTAGTTCTTGCCCACGGTCTTCAGCGCCTGCTTCAGGGCCGGGTCGTCGTAGCAGTAGATGGGCTTCCCGTCCTTCTTCTGGACCCGGTAGAGGGGGGCCATGCCGATGTACACGTGGCCCTGGTTGATGAGCTCCCGCATGTACCGGTAGAAGAAGGTCAACAGGATCGCCCTTATGTGGGCGCCGTCCTGGTCCGCGTCCGCCAGGATGATGACCTTGTCGTATTTCAGGTTCTTGATGTCGAAGTCCTCGCCGATGCCCGTACCGAGGGCCGTGATGATGGACCGGAACTCCTCGTTTTGGAGCACCTGCTCAAGGCGCTTCTTCTCCACGTTTAGGGGCTTGCCCCGGAGGGGCAATATGGCCTGGAACCGCCGGTCCCGGCCCTGCTTGGCGGAGCCGCCGGCGGAGTCGCCCTCCACGATGAACAGCTCGTTGATGGCGTAGTTCCGGCCGGTGCAGCTCGACAATTTGCCCACCAGAGGCGCGTTCTCCAGCTTGTTCTTCTCCCGGGCGTTCTCCTTGGCCTTGCGGGCGGCGGCCCGGGCCTTGCTGGCCTTGATGGCCTTGTCGGCGATGATGTTGGCCGTGGCAGCGTTCTTCAGATCCTCCAAGTACTTGCCCAGCTCCTGGGTCACCACCGCCTCCACGGCGGGCCGGGCCTCGGTGTTGCCCAACTTCGTCTTGGTCTGGCCCTCGAACTGGATGTTCCGCATCTTCACGGACAGGACCACGGTCAAGCCTTCCCGGAAGTCCTCGCCGGCCAGGGAGGCGTCTTTGTCCTTGAGAAGCCCGGTCCGGCGGCAGTAGTCGTTCATGCACTTGGTAAACGCGGCCTTGAAGCCGGTCTCATGGGTGCCGCCCTCGGAGGTGGGGATGTTGTTCACGTAGGAAAACAGGTTCTCGTTGTAGCCGTCGTTGTGCTGGATAGCGAGATCCACCAGGATATCGCCGCTCTTGCCGCCGATGTGGATGGGCGTGTCGTAGAGGGGCGTGCTCTCGCTGTTCAGGTACCGGACGAAGTCGGACAGTCCCCCTTCGAAGCAGAACTCGTCCCGCCGGCCCTTCTTGCCGGGCCGCTGGTCCTCCAACGTGAGCTTCACGCCCCGGTTGAGGTACGCCAGCTCCCGAAGCCGGCGCATGATCACGTCGTAGCTCCACTCCACGGTCTCGAACACCCGATCGTCGGGCAGGAAGGTGATGAGGGACCCCTGCTTGCGGGTGCGGCCGGTCTCCATAAGGGCATACTTGGGCCGCCCGGAGACGATCTTCCCGTCCGGACCCTCGGCGCTCTCGAACTCCTGCCTGTAGGCCCGATTCTGGGTGAACACCTCCACGGTGACCCACCGGGAGAGGGCGTTCACCACCGAGGCGCCCACGCCGTGGAGGCCGCCGGAGTAGCCGTAGGAGTCGTAGCCGAATTTGCCGCCGGCGTGGAGCTGGGTGAAGACCACCTCTACGCCGGACACGCCCAGCTTCTCGTGGATGCCCACGGGGATGCCCCGGCCGTTGTCGAAGACCGTGGCGGAGCCGTCCTTGTTGAGGGTGACGCTGATCTCGTTGGCGTAGCCGTTGGCCGCCTCGTCGATGGCGTTGTCCACGATCTCCCATAGGAGATGGTGGAGCCCCTTGGGGCCCGTGGTGCCTATGTACATGCCGGGACGCATGCGGACCGCGTCCAGGCCCTCCATGACCGTTATGTTGGAAACGGTGTAGTTGGATTCCATATCTTGTGCATTTCCTCCCAAATCTTACAGGCCAGTATACCACACCTTGTGCCCGGCTCGCCTCCCCTTTGGCTTCGATTTTACCGATTGTTCAAAGAATGGCGGTTGCGACGAGCTTTTACGGGCGCCTTGATGCAGCCAAAAGAACGAAATACTAAAGCTTAAGCGGCGATCCTCATCACCTGCTTAAGCCTTGTTTTCTTCCAAAATATGTTGTTATCTCCGTTTTTTGCTTCTTGTGAGCTCGAAGCTTTGGTGAAGGAGGAACTTGAGCCGATCGTCGTCCGCGGAGCCGTCCAAAAGGACGGTGATCCAGTGGACCTTGCTCATGTGGTACGCGGGAAAGATGCCCGGCTCGCCCCGGAGCATGCCGGAGAGCACCGGATCGCACTTCAGATTCACCGCATCCACCTCGCCGTCCTCGCCGGGATAGGCGTACCGCCGGGGGATGGGCATGGAGAGGGCGAACCACTTCCGGTTGTCGGCATGGCGGAACACGGCCCCCTCCGGCGAATCCAGCCAGGGATAGTCCGGCGTCACGCCGTACTCCCTCTCGATGCAGGCGAACAGCTCTTCCTTCGTCATGGTTTCACGTGAAACATTATTCCTCGACGCCCAGGATGGCGTCGCAGATGTTCATCAAATCGTCCTTGGAGAAATAGGAGATGATGATCTTCCCCCTCTCCTGGTCCCCCTCGATGGCCACCTTGGCCCGGAGCTTGCTGCGGATGGCGCTGGCCGTACGGCGGACCTCCGGGTCCATGCGGCGGCTGACCTTCCTCCGCGGCAGGGCGTCCAGCCGCACCGCCTCCTCCAGCTGCCGCACGCTCCAGCCCTCCCGGACTGCCTTCTGGGCCAGCCGTTCCGCCTTCTCGGGGTCGTCCAGCCCCGCCAGCATCTTCCCGTGGCCGGCGGACAGGGCGCCGCTCTTCAGCATCCCCTGAACGCTCTCGGGCAGGTTGAGGAGCCGCAGGGCGTTGGTCACCGCGGGCCGGCTCCGGCCGATGCGGCTGCTGACCTCCTCCTGGGTCAGGTTATGCTGGACCATGAGGAACCGGATGGCCGCCGCTTCCTCCACGGGGTTCAAGTCCTCCCGCTGCAGGTTCTCGATGAGGGACACCTCCTGGAGCTCGTGCTCCTCCTTGTCCGTGATGACGGCGGGCACCGCCTTGAGCCCCGCCAGCCGGGCCGCCCGATACCGGCGCTCCCCGGCCACGATGGTGTACCGGTTCCCCTGCCGATAGAGGATCAGGGGCTGCACGATGCCGTGGGTCCGGATGGACGAGGCCAGCTCGGCGAGCTTCTCCTCGTCGAAGGTCTTCCGGGGCTGATCCGGGTTGGTATCGATGTCGTAGACGGACACCTCCTGGAGGCTGGCCGGGCCCTTCCCCGGCTCGAAGCTTTCCAGCAGGGCGTCCAGGCCCCGTCCCAAACCTTTCTTGTTCGCCATACGCTGCCTCCTTACGCTTTCTCCACCAGTTCCGCCGCCAAGGTCCCATAGGCCGCCGCCCCTGTGCTCTTGGGGGCGTAGAGGCTGATGGGCAGGCCGAAGCTGGGGGCCTCCCCCAGCCGCACGGACCGGGGGATGATGGTGTCGTAGACCTTGTTTTTAAAGAACCGCTTCACCTCGCCCACCACCTGCTGGGAAAGGTTGGTCCGGCCGTCGTACATGGTGAGGACCACGCCCTCCACCTCCAGGCCGGGGTTCAGGTTCCGGCGGATCAGCTTCACCGTGTTCATGAGCTGGGAAAGTCCCTCCAGGGCATAGTATTCGCACTGGATGGGCACCAGCAGGGTGTCCGCCATGGTGAGGGCGTTCAACGTCAGCAGACCCAGGGACGGGGGACAGTCCACGAAGATGTAGTCGAACCGGTCCCGGATGGGGGCAACGGCGTTCTTCAGCCGCTGCTCCCGGGCCAGCAGGTTCACCAGCTCCACCTCCGCCCCCGCCAGCTCCATCCGGGAGGGGAGGAGCTTCAGGGTGTCGATCATGGTGTCCCGAAGGGCCTCCGCCGCGTCCACATCGTTGATGAGCACGTCGTAAACGGAGTATTCCAGCCTGTTCTTGTTGACGCCCAGGCCGCTGGTGGTGTTCCCCTGGGGGTCGATATCGATAAGCAGCACCCGCTTGCCCAGCTGGGCCACGCAGGCGGACAGGTTCACGGCGGTGGTGGTCTTGCCCACGCCGCCCTTTTGATTGGCGATGCAGATGATCTTTCGGCATCAGTATACCGTACCCCGGGGGAAAAAGCAATGTTTCACGTGAAACATGGAAAGAAAAGCTTGCGAAAAAAAGGAAGTACGGCGCAAGCCATACTTCCCATTTGTGTTTCTTTTGGGTGCCTTTTCTTTACAAAGAATAGGCACGAACGCTTTCAATCCATTCCTATCACTGATCGCCGCCGTCGCCGCCCGCGTTGCCCGCTTCGGCAGCGCCGCTGGCCTCGCCCGCAACCTCCGCGGCTCCCCCAAGCTCCGTGGCCTCGGCCACCTCCGTCACCGGCTCGTCAGACAGGGTCGCCGTTTCCGGCTGGATGGGCAGCGGTTCGTCGGCCCGCTTCGTCTCCTTTTCGACCTGCTCTATGGGGTCCACAGGCAGGGGCGCGGTCTCAGGCCGCTCCGCCTTCTCCGGCTCCGCTTCCGGCGCAGGGACAGGGGCCGGCTCGGCCGGGGCCTCGAAATCGTTCACCGCCTGGCGGCTCTTGACCAGCAGGTACACGCCGAAGGCCAGGATGAACAGGGAGATGAACTGGCTGGTGGAAAGCGCGCCCACGGACCCGCGCTCGTCCGCCCTGAAGAACTCGATGATGAACCGCCACACGGCGTAGACGCTCATATACAGGCCCGTCACCGTGCCCCGCCGGGGCTTCTTCAAAAAGATACCGATCAGCACGGCGGACAGGATCACCAGGAACACCGCCTCCATGATCTGGGTGGGCAGCCGGGACACCCCGTCCAGCACCACCGCGCAGGGGCCCGTATACTCCATGCCGTAGCAGCAGCCGGCCATGAGGCAGCCCACCCGGCCGCCGGCGTGGGCCAGGCAGAAGGCGGCTCACCAGGAACAGGCCCAGCAATCCGCCCAGGAGCCCGCCGTAGAACACCAGCCCGGCGGAGATCAGATCCCAGAGCTCCCGCCAGCTGTGGGGCATCGTGGGCGGGTCCACGATGAAGTACAGGATCTTGGCGCACAGGAACCCCAGCAGGATGGCCCAGATCAGCGCGTCCAGCAGGTTGTCCTCAGAAAGGGGCGACCCCTTCTTCCGGAGCTTGAACACGGCCAGCAGAGCAAAGACGGTCCCCACCATGGTGCACAGCCCGTACATGGGCAGGGAAAGGCTCCCGATGTGGATGAATGGATGCATGGTTTTCTCGGCCTCCCGGGTTTTTTTGCATCTTATCACACTTGGGCCCCCTTGTAAAGTTTGTTGACAAAACCTCACAAAGGTTATACATTTATAGTTCAGGAATGTATCGCATATCAGCAGGAGGTTTCTATGGCGAACATCTACGATCCCAAGGTCATCGAACCGAAGTGGCAGGCCCGCTGGGCGGCGGAAAAGGCTTTCGAGGCCACGGACGACTACACCAAGCCCAAGTTCTACGGCCTGGTGGAGTTTCCGTACCCCTCCGGCGCGGGCATGCACGTGGGCCACATCAAGGCCTACACCAGCTTGGAGGTCATCTCCCGCAAGCGCCGCATGGAGGGCTACAACGTGCTGTTCCCCATGGGCTTCGATTCCTTCGGCCTGCCCGCGGAGAACTATGCCATCAAGACCAACACCCATCCCCATATCATCACCACCCGGAACGTGGAGCACTTCAAGGACCAGATGAAGCGGGTGGGCTACTCCTTCGACTGGTCCCACGAGATCTCCACCTCCCTGCCGGACTACTACAAGTGGACCCAGTGGATCTTCCTTAAGATGTTCGAGCACGGGCTGGTGTTCCGGGCCAAGACCCAGGTGAACTACTGCCCCCACTGCAAGGTGGTCCTGTCCAACGAGGATTCCCAGGGCGGCAAGTGCGACGTGTGCCACAGCGACGTCATCCAGCTTCCCAAGGACGTGTGGTATCTGAAGATCACCCAGTACGCGGACCGGCTCCTCTCCGGCCTCGATACGGTGGATTACCCCGACTCCATCAAGCAGCAGGAGATCGAGTGGATCGGCAAGTCCACGGGCGCCTTCGTGAACTTCGCCATAGAGGGCGTGCCCGAAGCGCTGGAGATCTACACCACCCGCTGCGACACCCTCTTCGGCGTCACCTTCATGGTCATGGCCCCCGAGCATCCGCTCCTCGACAAGTACAAGGACCGGATCGAGAACTGGGCCGAGGTGGAGGCCTACCGGGCGGAGTGCGCCAAGAAGACCGAGTTCGAGCGGACCCAGCTGGTGAAGGACAAGACCGGCGTCCGGCTCCAGGGCTTCACCGCCGTGAACCCCGTCAACAACAAGCAGATCCCCATCTTCATCGCGGACTACGTGATGATGGGCTACGGCACCGGCGCCATCATGGCCGTCCCCGCCCACGACGAGCGGGACTGGGCCTTCGCCAGGAAGTTCGGCGTGGACATCATTCCCGTCATCGAAGGCGGCGACATCGAAAAGGCCGCCTATACCGGCAACGGGCCCATGATCAACTCCGACTTTTTGAACGTCTACGACAACAAGAAGGACTCCATCGCGGCCATGCTCGCCTATTTGGAAAAGAAGGGTATCGGCCACAAGGGCGTCCAGTACAAGATGAAGGACTGGGCCTTCAACCGCCAGCGGTACTGGGGCGAGCCCATCCCCCTCATCCACTGCCCCAAGTGCGGCACCGTGGGCGTGCCCTACGACCAGCTGCCCCTGACCCTGCCCGACGTGGAGAACTTCGAGCCCGGCACCGACGGTCAGAGCCCCCTCGCGCGGATCGACAGCTTCGTCAACTGCACCTGCCCCACCTGCGGCGGCCCCGCCAAACGGGAGACCGACACTATGCCCCAATGGGCCGGGTCCAGCTGGTACTACCTTAGGTTCATCGACCCCCACAACGATCAGGTCTTCTGCGACAAGGAGAAGATGAAGTACTGGATGCCCGTGGACTGGTACAACGGCGGCATGGAGCACGTGACGCGGCACCTTCTCTACTCCCGGTTCTGGCACCAGTTCCTCTACGACCTCCACGAGGTCAACACCCCGGAGCCCTACGCGAAGCGCACCTACCAGGGCCTCATTTTGGGACCCGACGGGGACAAGATGAGCAAGTCCAAGGGGAACGTGGTGGACCCCATCGACGTCATCGACCGCTACGGGGCGGATACCCTCCGCACCTACGTCATGTTCATGGGCGACTACACGGCGGCCACCCCCTGGAGCGAGCAGAGCGCCAACGGCTGTAAGCGGTTTTTGGACCGGGTCTGGCGGCTCCAGGACATGGTCCAGGGCGAGGGCGAGTCGAAGGACATGCGCGCCAAGGTCCACGGCTGCGTCAAGAAGGTGACGGACGACATCGAACACATGAAGTTCAACACCGCCATCGCCGCCATGATGAGCCTGGTGAACGATTTTTACGCCAAGGGCAGCATCACCCGGGACGAGCTCCACACGCTGCTGCTGCTCCTCGATCCCTTCGCGCCCCATATGACCGAGGAGATCAACGAGGCCATGGGCTATGCGCCCCTGTACAAGACCCCCTGGCCCACCTACGAGGAAAGCGCTCTCGTGGCGGACACCGTGGAGTACGGCATCCAGGTCAACGGCAAGGTCCGGGCCCGGATCGCCCTGCCAGCCGACATGGATAAGGCGGCCGTGGAACAGGCGGCCCTCCGTGCCGACGCGGTGCAGCCCTTCCTCAGCGGCAAGACCGTGCGGAAGGTCATCGTGGTGAAGAACATCGTCAACATCGTGGTTGGCTGATGCTTCGATAATCAAATCCAAGGAGGATAAATCTATGCTGCAAGACAAACTGGACCTGGGTGCGCTGATCGGCGGAAGTTTGCTGATCGTGAAACTGGTGAAGAAGGGCAAGAAATTCCAGAAGCTGGCCCCCGAGGTGCAGACCTTCGTCGCCAGCGCCGTGAAGGTGCTGGGGTACGTGCTGGTGATCCTCATGGCCGTGGCCACCGTGGGCGTGCCCACCGCCTCCATCCTGGCTGTGCTGGGCAGCTGCGGCCTGGCCATCGGCCTCGCCATGCAGGGGTCGCTGTCCAACCTGGCCGGCGGCATCATGCTGCTGATCTTCCGCCCCTTCCATGTGGGCGATTTCATCAGCGACGGCGCCCATGACGGCACGGTGAAGGAGATCACCCTGTTCTACACCACCATCGCCACCCCCGACAACCTGCAGGTGACCCTGCCCAACGGCGCTCTCGCCAACTCCGCCATCAAGAACCTGAACGCCAACAAGACCCGGCGTCTCGACATCGACCTGACCCTGAGCCCCGCCGCCGACAAGGAGAAGGTCTGCGAGCTCCTTCTCAACTGCGCCAAGAAGAACGAGCTGGTCCTCGACGACCCCGTCCCCGAGGCCCTGGTCACCGTCACCGAGGGAGGCCTGCCCTCCTTCAAGCTCCGGACCTGGTTCAAGTCCGGCGATTACTGGACCGTGTATTTCGGTCTCAACGAAGCCATTCAAAAGACCCTCACGGAGAACCAGCTGCCCCTGGCTCACCAGCAGGTGGACCTGCATACGGACAAATAAAACTTTCTCTTATTTAGAAGCATAAAACGAAACTGGGGATAGGCATTTGTGCCTATCCCCAGCCTTTATTTCAATAGGATCATTCCTGGACCGGTTCCGCCACGGTGCCCAGGAAAAGTACCGTGCCGTCCCGGCTCTCGATGGCGTAGAGGAAGGGCCGGGTCAGATGAAAGTCGATCTTCTCCCGCTCCACGGGGATGGCCGCGCTCTTAGCAAGAGCCACCAGCGTATAGGCCGCCGCCTCCACCCCCTTCTCGTCCACGCCGATATAGCTCTCCTGGAGCACCCGGCTTACGTGGGCGGGCGTGTTCGTCATCCCGGAGAAGTCCGCCATGCCGGTGAAGCAGGTCCTGACGCCCAGGGACTGCAGGATCTCCTCCAGGTCAGTCCGATCCTGAAACCTGAACTTAGGCACCATCAGGTCCACATCCGCGTTTTTCTCCTCTCCGTCCCGCAGCAGCGCCGTAACCTTCTCGGGGCTGCCCAGCAGGCTCTCCAGCGATACGCCCTCGTCCGGCAGCACGAACACCATGCGCCCCACATCGTTGAGGGGCAGGGCGTACCTCAGGAACCCATCGCCCCGGACGATGGTCCCGTTCCGGTCCGTCCGACGCATGTAGTCCACTTTCTTCGGCTTTCCGTTCGATCTATGAAAGGTCCCCTGCTCCGTCCTTTCCTCGTTGAAGGGCTCCCGCCAGCCGTCCTTCAGATAAATGGTGTTGATGAGCACCGCCAGAGTATCCCCGTCGAACTGCATGGCGTCCTCCGACACCTTCACCTTCTCCCGGGTCTTCTCCCGTATCCAATCCGCGATCGTCCTCCCGGCGGCCGGTTCCCCGAAGCGGACGGACTGGGCCTCGGCGCCGTAGCTGTTGCGCAGCACGTCCAGATACGCCTCGAAAAAATGTACCGTATCGTCCTGCACCCCCAGCCAGATAGAATCGGCCAGGGCAATCTCCCCGGTCTCTCCCCGAACGTCCAGGCTGTTCAGCAGCTCCTCGGCGGTTTTTCGCATATTCGCAGCGTCCTGCGCCCCCAGGAGCGCCAGCAGCTCTGCCTGGGTCTGCCCCCTGGCCCCCTCGGCGGCCATTCCGAGGGCGATATACACGCTGACGGGGGACAGGTTCTTGTTCCCCTTCCCGTCTAAAACAGCGGCGGACAGCACGCCCAGAAAGTCGTCGTAACCGGCCACGTCCGGCACGTCCAAAGGCGGCGCCACGGCGGTGGGCTCGCTATAATAGGTCACGGTCACGGTGGGCTTGGCCTCCTTCGGCTCCGCATCCGCCTGGGGCTGGGCGCATCCTGTCAGCAGCAACAGCCCTATGAGCAACCAGCAAACGTTCCTTCTCATGGTTCCTTCTCCTTCCTTTCTGCCCACAACACCGTCCAAAGGGAGTCCTGGTTGCGCCAGGCAAAAAAAAAGACCCCGCCGGGCCTTATCTGTAGATCTGGAACGACGGCAAAAGCCGGATGTGCATGACGCCCACGATGTCGCTGACGGGCACGCAGCCGATGTCCCCTTCCCGGCTGTCCTCCCCGTACTGCCTGTCGTCGGACAGCACGAACACGCACCCCTCCGGCACCGTCACGGCGTCGAAGTCGGCCGTGCGAAGAGCGCCGTACTCCTCCTCGTTCAGCCGATACTTTTCGTCGATCCAAAGGGCTCCGTTCTTCCCGCTGACGGTCTCGCCGGCCGTAGCCACCACCCGCTTGATGAGCAGCTCCCCGGTGCCGGACCGGCGAAAGGCCACCATGTCCGTGCGCTCGATCTCGTAGCAATACTTATAGATCTTGTCCACCAGCACCAGATCCCCCCTATGGAGGGTAGGCGCCATGGAATCGTTCCCCATCTTCACCCAGCGGAAGCAGACGAAGCACACGAAAAACACGAACACCGCCGCCAGACACGTGCTGAAGGCCCAGCGCCACAGATTGTGCCGCCGATGGAGCTTTTTGAAGGTTTCCCGCCGCAGGGGCGCGCCCTTCCCGTTCATACGCCGTAGTCCACGCCAACGAGGCGCTTGGCTCGAGAGAGGGGCAGCAGCACCCGCCGTACCCGACCGATGACCCGCTCCTGGGGGATGCTGCCCACTTCTCCGTCGGTGCTGTCCTTGGAGACCAGCCGATTGTCGCCTATGACGAAGATGCAGTCCTCCTCCACATGGTAGACGCCGTCGTGGCGGGAGGTCAGGCCCGTGGTCACGTAGTCCTCCTTGAGGGTCACCCCGTTGACGCTGACGATGCCGCCTTCGATGGTGATGGTGTCCCCCTCCAGACCGATGACCCGCTTGACGCAGGTGTATTCGTCGTTGTTGGGATAGTAGCAGATGACCACGTCCCCCCGCTTCATGGGCTTGACGATGTAGCTTAGCTTCTCCACCGCCATGTAATCCCCCTGCAGGAGGGTGTTCTCCATAGAGGACCCCTTCACCCGCATGGGCTCGAAGAGCACCGCCCGGATGGAGAAGGCCAGCACGATCATGAGCAGGAGCGTGATGAGATATTCCAATATATTCCAAAACCGGCTGCCCTTGAGATGCTCGTTCCGTTGGGCCACCAGCTTGACCAGTTCTTTCTTTTCCTTCTTCGTCAGCATTCCGTATCCTTCCTGGCGGGCATCAGCTTCTTGGCCCGCTTCAAAAACGCCAGCCTGTCCAGCATGACCACCCGGCCGCAGTTCAAACACTTTATCTTCACGTCCGCGCCCACCCGCACGATCTCCCACAGGTTTTCCCCGCAGGCGTGGGGCTTCTTCATAACCACCTGATCCCCCAGAGAAAAGGCGTCTATCATGCCATGTCCTCCCCATAGAGGATGTATTTGTCGATCATATCCGAGAGCACCTCCGCCTTCTCCTCCTGGAAGAAGTGTCCCGCGTTTCGTACGGAGAAAAATTCGCCCCGCCGCAGGATAGCCTGGGCCTTCTCTATGTTCTCGAAGGGCTGCACTCGATCTTCCTCACCCCAGAGGACGAACACCGGATGGTCGGAGGTCTTGAGCCCCTCCCACACCAGCTCCTCGTCGAAGTTCCGAAGGCAGTACATGAGGGCCTGCCGGGAGGAATAGCTGTCCAGCGTTTCGAAATACTGGTCCAGCACCTCCCGCGTCAGCACGGTGCTGTCGTAATAGCAGAGCTGCAGCGCGTTCTTCACGTCCTTCTTCGTGTACCCCTCCCGGACGAAGGGGCCGATGAAGGGCGCCGCCATGCGCCGGATCTTCCGGGGCATCTGTTTCGTGATCCCGCCGGGACACAGGACCGTCACCTTGTCGAACATCTCTGGAAACCGGGTCATGGCCCGCAAAAGATACATACCCCCCAGGGACGCGCCCACGGCGTGGACGTGATCGAGGTGCAGCGCCTTCAAAAAATCGATCAGCGTGTCCGCCATCTCGTCCATGGAGTAGTTCATGGACACAGGCCTGCCGGAAAACCCGAACCCCACGAGATCGAGAGCGATCACGTTGTATTTTTCCGCCAGCAATGGAATAAGGTCCCGCCAGGTATAGAGGCTCTGACCCAGGGAGTGGACCAGCAGCAGCGGTTCCCCTTCTCCCAGGGTAAGGTAATGGACGGAACACTTTTCCGCCCTGCCGCCGGGAAACCCCGGCAGCTGGATGGTGAGCTTCTCCCCGATCAAATCGGAATTGACGATGGGCCGATACCAATAGGGCATAGTTGCACATTCTCCTTTATGGTACTATACCGCAAATGCACCCCCATCGCAAGTGATGAAATTGTAAAGGTATTTTTACGGAAATCAGGCGGTCAAAAGGACGGGTCAACACCTATATATTGTGTCTCTAACTATACCTCTTTCTATATGTTGTCCGGCGTTTTTTTCTCCCCTTTTCCTCCAAAAAACCCTTTGCTTTTTGGGTTTTTCTCTGCTATTATAGTTAAGCTTTCACTATACTCAGGGAGAATATGGAATGGAACAGATCAAAGGTATTTGGGCCCTGGCCCGTGAAAATATGCGGCGGGATATGTCCGCCCTCAGCTTCAACCGCTGGATCGACGTTTTGGAGCCCGTGACCATCCAAAACGGCATCCTGGTCATCCAGTGTCCGGACGCCGCCACCAAGTCCACCATCAACGAATACTATAAGGACACGGTGCGCATGGGCGTCAAGCAGGCCAACACCCAGATCATCGACGTGATGCTCATTTTGCCCGACCAGCGCCGGGACTTCGACGGCAGTGAAAATACCACTACCCCCAGCATCTACGCCTTGAACCCCCGCTATACCTTCGACACCTTCGTTGTGGGCAACTCCAACCGGATCGCCCACGCCGCCGCCCAGGCCGTGGCCAAGGCCCCCGGCCACGCCTACAACCCCCTGTTCCTCTACGGAGGCGTGGGGCTTGGCAAGACCCATCTCATGCACGCCATCGGCCACGCGGTGAAGGAGAACTATCCCACCGCCCGGGTCCTGTACGTAACCAGCGAAACCTTCACCAACGAGCTCATCGAAGCCATCCGCATGGGCAAGAACGCGGAGTTCAGGCATCGGTTCCGGAACGTGGACCTGCTCATGATCGACGACGTCCAGTTCATCGCCAACCGCCAGTCCGTCCAGGAGGAGTTCTTCAACACCTTCAATACTCTGCACAACGCGGGCAAGCAGATCGTCATCAGCTCCGACCGTCCGCCCAAGGAGATCGCCAATTTGGAGGAGCGCATCCGCTCCCGGCTGGAGGGCGGCCTCATCACCGACGTGCAGGAGCCGGACATCGAGACCCGCATCGCCATACTGCGGAACAAGGCCCAGCAAGAGGGCAGGACGGTGGACGATTCCATCATTCAATTCATCGCTGAGCACGTGCCCAACAATATCCGCCAGCTGGAAGGAAGCCTGACGAAAGTCTTCTTCTATTCCAATTTAAAAGAGGAGCCCATCACCATGTCCCTCGCCAGGGAGGCCCTCAAGGACCTGCTGCCTGAGGACAAGAAGGTAGACGTGAATCCCACCCGGATCAAGGAGATCGTGGCGGACTTCTACCATATCACCCTCCAGAGCCTCATGTCCCAGCGGCGGGACAAGGAGGTGGTGGTGCCTCGGCAGATCGCCATGTATCTGTGCCACGACATGCTCTCCCTCCCCTATAAGCGCATCGCCCTGCTGTTCGACCGGTCGGACCACACCACCGCCATCTCCGCCTGCGATCGGATTGAGAAGCTCATGGGCGAGGATGCGGAGTTTAAAAAGAGCCTGGAGGACATCCGCAAGAAGATCACCGAGGGCTGAAGTGGTCTTTTTTTACGGCTGTGGATAAGTGGATGCCCTGTGGATAGGATCGGTGGAAATCAGGGACAGCGGGGACAGCGGGCATGACCCCCTCCTTTTTCCACAGGCGACCCACAGCCTCCTCCACAGGCTTTTGACCCGAAAAAGCTTGCTTTTCGTCCCTTATACCCACCGGACACAGGGCCTACTAAAACTACAACTATAAATAATTAAATTTTCTCTCCCGTTGCAGGGCCCGCCGCCCGGTGACCCGTATGGGTCATAGACGGAATCTGGAGGAGAAGCGAAGGCGGAGCACCCCGCCCGCTGGCGGCTCATTCTGATAAATATGAAATCTTTGTCAGAATGAAATTTTCAACATCTTGTAAAATCGAAGGCGAAGGGGTTGAGAAAACGCCTGAACCGTGCTATTCTTGCCTAAAAGTGAGGTCAAATATATGAGATTTTGTGTAGATTCCAATGTTTTAAAGGAAGGCGTCCTGTCCGTCGCCAAAGCGTTGCCCATCCGTTCCTCCATGCCGGTTCTGGACGGCGTCCAGCTGCTGGCGGACGAGCAAGGGGTGCTGCTGCGCTGTTCCGATCTGACGCTCCAGAAGGAGTGCCGTCTGCCCGCCACCGTGGAGGAGGAGGGCGAATGCGTCATCAAGGGGCGCATCTTCTCCGACATCGTGCGCAAACTACCCGATGGGAACGCCTTTTTCTCCGTGGACGGCCAGACCCTGACCATCCGCTGCAGCCGGAGCGTGAACCAGCTCCAGTGCATGGAGTACGACGAGTTCCTTCGACGGGGACGATACCTTCACCATCACCTTCGATCGGGAAAAGGGCAAGCGGACCATCGAGCATACGGTCTTCGCCGTGGCGCTGGACGACGCCCGTCCGGCTTTGGTGGGCGTGCTCATGGAGACCGAAGGGAAGTCCCTTTCCATGGTGGCCACGGACTCCTATCAGTTCGCCAAGAATGCCATGCCCATCGAGGAGGAAGCCCCCGAGAAGAGGGTGGTGGTCCCCGGCAAGACCGTCAGTGAGATCGGCCGCATGCTGGAGGAAGAGGAGGGCAAGGCGGAGCTCACCTTCTCCCGTACCCACATGAAGGCGGATATGGGATCCACCGTCCTCATCTCCCGGCTCATCGACAGCGATTACATCGACTATAAGCGCATCCTGCCCAAGAGCTGCAAGACCCGGGTCCTGGTGGATCGGGACGTGCTCATGGAGAGCGTGGATCGGGCCCAGCTGGTCTCTCGGGAGGGGAACAACAGCGTCCTCTTCAAGATCGGACCGGAGAACATGACCGTGAAAGCCGAGAGCGTGGTGGGCAAGATCGAGGACGAGATCACCGCCCAGGTCATGGGCGACGGGCTCAGCATCGCCTTCAATCCCAAGTACGTGCTGAACGTGCTGAAGAACGTGGAGAGCGAGCGGGTCTATCTTGAGTGCAACAGCCCCATCAATCCCTGCGTGATCCGGCCGGTGGACGATGAAAGCAGTTTCTATCTGATCGTACCCATGCGGATTTTCTAAATCATGAAGAAAGCTCTTCGCATCAGCTTTATATTGATTCTTACGGTATTGATTCTGTCGGCCAATACCGTATTTTCTGTAGCCGAGCCGGAGGATCAGGCGGTGGACATGGGCGAGGTGCTGACCGTTTCGGACGAGAAGCACGCCGACTACGCAAGCCGTCTGACGGACAGGGTCTACAACAGCTACGTCTCCTACAATGCGGGCGATACCGTGAGCGTCTACGGCGGCGCCGAGATGGGTTGGGCCTTCATCGGCTGGCAAAAGAAGCCCGGTTCCGTCAAGATCACATGGCTGGATCAGGAGAAGAAGGCGATCTTGAGCCAGGATTACGCCCCTGCCCAGCTGGACGAGTATATCCCCGCGCCCCAGGAGGGCGTCTGCGGCTTCACGCTGACCTTCAATCAGGAAGGTGCAGTATGCGAGTTGTCCGCCTACACCCCGGGGCAGTTGCCCGAAGATCTGCCCCAGTTTGAAGCTCCGATGAAGAAGGCTGCGGTCATGGTGATCGTGGGCTATCCCGGTGACGAGCTCCCCTGCTTCGGCGGGATGCTGCCCGCCCTGATCAACAGGGGCGTGCCCGTGCAGATGGTGTATTTGAACGGCTACAACCGGGGCCGGCAGGAGGAATGTCTCAGGACCCTGTGGTCCATAGGCATGAAGAACGAGCCCATCTTTCTGAATACGGCGGGCAAGCGGTCCTTAGACGGGACCATCCTTAAGAGCACTTGGGAGAACTTCGGCAGCGTATCTAAAGAGCTGCTGTCCCTGCTGCAGACCTATACCCCCTCCGTCATCGTGACCCACGGCAAGGCGAGGCCCTTCCCCCTGATGGCGGAAAGCGAAGCCACGTATTCCGTCGTCACCGGCGTCTTCGACAAAGTCAAGAGGAGCGCCTGGCTGAAGAAGGTGTATGTGGCCGCGGAGGCTGACAGCAAGAACGCCGTGACTTTCGATTTTTCCGCGGACTATGCTCGGGCGGCGGATCTGTATAAAGAGGGGTACGCCTCCATGCGCACCTTCCACTACGTTCCCCGCACGGAGGACGCCTTCGTACTCTACCACACCAGCGTAGGCAAGGACAGCGGCGCGGACATGCTGGAAAACATCACCTATACCGCCCTCACCACGCCTACCCCCGCGCCCACGAACACGCCGGAGCCTACGGAGGAGCCCACGCCAGAGCCCACCGAGGCGCCTACCCCGGAACCCACGGCAGCGCCCACGGAAGCGCCGACCGCGGCGTCCACGAAGGCCCCCGTCATCGGGGCGGCGGCCATGGGGACGCCTGTGCCCACGCCCATGCCCCGGCTGGCGGACACGGGAAAGGTGCTGACGCCTATCCTGCTTTCGCTCTTGCTGGCGGTTTTTCTGTTCGGCGGGATGATCGTCCTTAAGCGGGTGCTGATCAAAAAGATGCCCGTGATCGTGGGCATTTTGGTGCCGGTTGTGGCCGGCCTGGTGATCTATGTGGGCATGTACCGAGCCGCCTGTGTGAACCAGCGGCAGGCCGCGGCGGCGGAACACTTCGACGGCATCATCGCCGAGGAAGCGGCTGCCCATCGGACGGCGGAACCCACCTTTACCCCCGCGCCCACGGCGGAACCGACCCCAGAACCTACAGCGGAACCGACACCGGAGCCCACTCCCGAACCCACGCCGGAACCTACGGCGGAACCCACCTCGACGCCGGACCCCGCCTCCGCGTGGTACACCGACGGAGAGGAGCTGGTGCAGCGGGACGAGGAAGGCGGTCACTGGTCTTATAAAAACAGCACCCTGTCCATCGAGATCACCCGGTATACCGACAAGATCAACAATATGGAGTTTCCCTACTACGTGGCGGACATCCACATGCGGGCGGACGAGCTTCGTACCGGCTTCGGCCACGAGAGCCGCAGCGGCATGACCTCGGCGGACGCCATGAGCATCGCGGCGCGGTACAAAGCCGTGCTTATGGTCACCGGCGATAACATCATGAATATGGACCGGGAGAAGAAAGGCGTCCTGATCCGGGACGGCTGGACCTACAACAACGCCAAGAAGGCGGACATCCTGGTGTGGCATCCCGACCGGATGGCCATGGAGCTGGTGCCCAAGGACAAGATCACCACCGCGCAGAACATCGCCGAGGGCGGCGTGGAGAATGTGATCTCCTTCGGTCCCATCCTGATCCGAGACGGGGTGAAGACGGATAAGAAGACCCTGGAGCGGAATTGGCTCTATAAGACGAATCCCCGGGTGGGCATCGGCATGCAGGAGCCGGGCCACTTCATCGTGGTGGTGGGCGGCTATCGGAGCGACAGCCCCAAGGCGAATCTTGGATGGTCGCTGGTGGAGTTCGCGGACATCATGGAGGGTCTGGGCTGCCAGCAGGCCTACAACGTGGACGGCGGCGTGTCCGCCTGCATGATCTTCATGGGCGAGCGGCTGAACCATGGCGGCACCAAGAAGGATTGGAGCGCCCTTAGAAACCTGCCCGACGGCATCATCTTCGGCTACTCCGAGAAAGTTCCTGATTAACCTAAAAGAAACGCAAATGGGAAGTATGGCATGCGCTGTACTTCCCATTATTTTTTTTTGCTTTTCTTTTTTCGCCGCTTTTTATTTTCACTTGAAAAGAAAAAGCGGCAAAAGAAAAACTTGAATTAAAAAATAACTCACTTTCTTATCACATTTTCTTACTGACAAACGGGTTGACTTGCGGTATAATACACTCTGTATATATATGTGGACGTATGTCCCTACGGAAGAAAACGCGCCCCGGCGCCGGGAGAAAGGAGGTCCGTCATGGAAAATACGGCAAAAACAGCGGTTTTTCACCATGTCCCCATCATGGTCGACGAAGTGACGGAACTGCTCCAGCCCCAGCGCGGCGGCCTGTTCGTGGACGGCACATTGGGCGGCGGCGGCCACAGCGAGGCCATCTTGAAGCTCCTGCCGGAGGACGGCCGCCTCATCGGCATCGACCGGGACGAAACGGCCCTCAGAGCGGCAACCGCCCGGCTCGCTCCCTTTTCGGACCGGTTCACAGCCATCCACGGCAACTTCTTCCACATGAAATCCCTGCTGCTCGGGCTGGGCGTCACGAAGGCGGACGGCATATTGCTGGATCTCGGCGTGTCCTCCTACCAGCTGGACGAGCCCAGCCGGGGCTTCTCCTACAAGGCGGAGGCCCCCCTGGACATGCGCATGGACCAAAGTGCCTCTCTCACCGCGGCGGACGTGGTGAACGGTTACCCGGAGAAGGAACTCACCCGCATCTTCCGGGATTACGGCGAGGAGCGCTTCTCGCCCCTCATCGCCCGGCGCATCGTGGAGAAGCGGGCCCTAAAGCCCATCGAGACCACCACGGAGCTCGCGGACCTCATCGCCGGGGCCATCCCGTCCAAGTTCCGCTTCAAGGAACAGCAGCACCCGGCCCGCCGCTGCTTCCAGGCTATCCGCATCGAGGTCAACGGCGAGCTTCAGGGCCTTCGGGAGGCGGTGGACAGCTGCATCGACCTCTTGTCCCCCGGCGGCCGGATCGTGATCCTCACCTTCCACTCCCTGGAGGATCGGATCGTGAAGACCGCCTTTAGAACGGCAGAAAACCCCTGCGTCTGCCCGCCCAGGAGCCCCCAGTGCGTCTGCGGCCGGACGCCCTACGGCAAGATTTTGACCAAACACCCCCTGACCGCCTCGGAGGACGAGCAGCGGGAGAACAGCCGGTCCGCCTGCTGCAAGCTCCGGGCTCTTCAGAAGCTGGGCCCAGGCATAGGGAACGAGAAGAACACGTATAGAGAAAGGAGGGCGTAAGCGAAGATGGAAGTATCCTTCGACACCGAGAAAAAGACCGGCGCCGGCGCGCCGGTGACCCGCATCTACGCTCCCTCCCACCGAAACGGGCCCGAGGTCCGGCTGATCGAGGAAGCGGCGGAGAACCTGCCCGTGTACCCTCAGCCCCGGGAAAAGGATCTGGAAGAGGAACAGGCGGTGGAGATGCCCAAGCCCAAGGTCCCCGTCTACTCCCGCATCCTCATGATCCTGGCGGTGTTTCTCATCGCGGGCACGGCCATCCTGGCCATCAGCGGCAGCGCCCAGATCGCCAAGATCTACACGGAGATCCACAGCCTGGACAGCGAGATATCCTCTTACAAGGAGAAGATCTCCCTGCTCCGCAAGGAACAGAGCACCCTGAACGACTACACCACCATCAACGAGGCCAACCAGAACGTGGGCCGGGTCATGAGCTGGAACGATAACTGAACGAGGAAAGGACCATCGTGGAGCAAAGGAAACGGAAAAAGATCAGGGCCCGGCGGCCCCGCATCTCCCGCCTGCGCCGGAAGCTGTTGGTAGCTTCCGCCTTTGCCGTGGTCCTGCTGCTGGCCCTGCTGGTGAACCTATACTACGTGTCCATCGTCAAGGGCCCCGAATACGCCAAGATGGCCCAGCGCCAGTGGCAGAGCTCCCTTTCCCTGAAGGCGGAGCGGGGCAAGATCCTGGATCGGAACGGCAACGTGCTGGCGGAGAGCTATACCACCTATCAGGTCTGCGTGAACCCTCAGGCCATCACCGAGGACGCGGACCGGGAGCGTATCGCCAACATCCTTTCCACCCTCCTCAACGTGAACTACGAGACCATCATCAATAAGATGACCAAGGTCAACCCTAAGGACGGCAAGTTCTATCAGCAGGTGAAGATCAAGGACCAGGTGGAGTCCAACGTCATCGCCCAGCTGGTCACCTTCCAGGAGAACCGGGCCATCAGCTACTACGCCGACGTGAAGCGGAACTACCCCGAGGGGAACCTGTTCGGCCAGCTGTTGGGCTTCACCAACGTGGACGGCGACGGCCAGACCGGCGTGGAGCTCTCCTACAACACCATCCTTTCCGGCGTGGACGGGAAGCAGATGGCGGAGACCGACCGGGACGGCAACGAGATCCCCGGCGGCGAAAGCTCCTATATCGCGCCCATCGGCGGCGCTTCGGTCCAGATGACGGTGGATACGGGCATCCAGGGCTTCCTCCAGAGCGCATTGGAGGAGGCGGCCCGGACCAACCTCGCCAAATACGCCTACGGCGTGGTCATGAACCCCAAGACCGGCGAGATCTACGCCATCAGTTCCTACCCCACCATCGACCCCAACCATCCCCCCCGGACCGACGCGGAGACCTTGTTGGACCTGTCCCGGCAGCGGATGGTCACCGAGACCTACGAGCCCGGGTCCGTGTTCAAGATCGTTACGCTGGCGGCGGCTCTCGATTCCGGTACGGTGAACGACGGCACCACCTTCAACTGCAAGGGGTCCTTGAACGTGCTGGGGCAGAAGATCAAGTGCTGGCGCACCCGGGGCCACGGCAAGGAGACGCTGGCCCAGGCGGTCCAAAACAGCTGCAATCCGGCGTTCATGTCCATGGCCCTGAAGATGGGCACGGACAGATTCTATGAGTACATCTACGCCTTCGGCATGAACGACAAGACCGGCGTGGGCATCGGCGGCGAGACCACCGGCAAGGTGACCCATCGAAAGTATATCCGGGACACGGACCTCGCGCGCATAGGCTTCGGCCAAAGCATCTCCTGCACGGGCATGCAGATGGCCGCCGCGGTGTGCGCCGCCATCAACGGCGGGGAGCTCTTGAAACCCTACTACGTCCAGGACGTGGTGGCTCCCGACGGCACCAACCTGGAGCATCACGAGAAGGAAGTGGTGCGGCAGGTCATCAGCGCCGAGACCTCCGCCCAGATCCGCAAGTATCTCACCGGCGTGGTGGACGCGGGCAGCGGCAAGAACGCCGCCATCCCCGGCTACAGCGTGGGCGGCAAGACCGGTACCTCCCAGAAGTACGACGAGACCGGGAAGGTGTCCAGCACCCTCCTGGTGGCCTCCTTCGTGGGCTTCGTCCCGGCGGACGATCCCGAGTATCTGTGCATGATCATCGTGGACGAACCCCAGGTCCCCGTGGTCTACGGCAGCACCGTGGCCGCGCCCTTCGTCCAGCAGGTGTTGAAGAACGTGCTCACCTACTACTCCGTGCCCACGGATCGGAACGAAAAGGCCGTGTCTGTGCCGGACGTGCGGGGCATGACCGTGGAGCAGGCCCAGAAGGCCCTGAAGACCGTTGGCCTCGAAGCCACCTTCATGGAGACGGAACAGGCTGCCGCCGTCCAGCGCCAGAGCCCGGCCCCCGGGAATCTGGTGGTGAAGGGCAGCCCCGTGATCCTCTACACCGCCTGGACTACCTTCCAGGGGGAGGAGGAGGAGATCGAGATGACCAAGGTGCCCAAAGTTTTGGGCAAGAACCGGATCAACGCCATGGACGCCCTCACCAAGGCGGGCCTGGTCATGGACTACGACCGGAGCCAGAGCACGGGCACCGTGACCTTGGTCCAGTACCCGGAGGGCACGGAGATCCCCAAGGGGACATCTGTACATGTTGAATTTAGCGGCAGCGAAAAAGCCGAATGATACACGGAACACAAGGAGTAGATATGCTGTTATCCACCATAGCCGAAGAGCTGCACGTGAGCCTTCCTGAACGGGAGGCGGAGATCACCGACGTGGCCTACGATTCCCGGAAGGTGACGCCGGGGGCCCTGTTCTGCTGTTTGAGGGGCGAGAAGACCGACGGGCACCGCTTCGCCCAGCAGGCGGTGGACAAGGGGGCCGCGGCTCTGATCGTGGAGGAGAAACTGCCCCTGGACGTGCCCCAGCTGTTGGTCACCGACGGCCGGGAGGCCATGGCCCGGTCGGCGGCCTGCTTCTTCGGCCATCCGGAGCGGAAGATGACCATGCTGGCGGTCACCGGCACCAACGGAAAGACCTCCACCACCTACATGGTGAAGGCCGTGGCGGAGGAGGCGGGCCTCAAGGTGGGCCTCATCGGCACCATCCACAACCTGATCGGGGACGAGGTGGTGGAGACGGAGCGCACCACCCCCGAGTCCGCGGACCTGTTCCGGCTCCTCAGACTCATGTACGACCGAGGCGTGGACCTGGTGGTCATGGAGGTCAGTAGCCACGCCCTGTCGCAAAACCGGGTGGCGGGCATCCGCTTCAAGGCGGCCCTGTTCACCAACCTGACCCAGGACCATCTGGACTATCACAAGACCTTCGAAGCCTATCGGGCGGCCAAGAAGAAGCTGTTCTATCAGACGGAGCTGGCCATCGTCAACGACGACGACCCGGCCGCCGCCTATATGACGGAGATTTCTACGCCAAGAGCATAGACATCACCACCGCCGGGGCCTCCTTCCACCTGTTCACCCCCCAGGGGGACGGGCGGATCGATCTGCACATCTCGGGCCTGTTCTCCGTGTACAACGCCATGGGCACCGCGGCCCTCATGCAGGCGGCGGGCGTCCCCTTCACCAGCATCCGCCGGGGCCTTGAAAAGCTTCAATGCGTGGTGGGGCGGCTTCAGGCGGCCAACACCTTCGGCCGGCCCTTCGCGGTGTACGTGGACTACGCCCACACCCCCGACGCCCTGAAGAACGTGCTCACCACGGCCCGGGGCTTCGCCAAGAATCGGCTCATCTCCGTCTTCGGCTGCGGCGGGGACCGGGACCACGGCAAGCGCCCCATCATGGGCGAGATCTCCGGCCGCTACGCGGATTTCTCCGTGGTCA
>CADACQ010000043.1 GCA_902786465.1 uncultured Eubacteriales bacterium
GCGAATTATTTTCGTGGCATCTTTTTTTCAAGCATAGCACAGTAAAGCCCCCCTGGTTTAAACTGACCCCATCCCCCCGGCAGGATAGCCTGCCGGGGGCTTTTTGCGCTTTTGGGCGGAGTTCATGCCAAAATTACAACTCCATTACAACTCTGTTACAGTTTGTCCGAATATGGGGCGTATCATAGAGGCAGCAAGAGGAGGCGAGGGGGAAAGATGCGGCATATTTGGGCGGACGTGAAGCGGGCGGTGTTCTCGAGGTCGTTTTTGCTGGTGGCCCTGTTTCATGAGGTCTGGCCGGACCTGTCCTAGCTCCACCAGGTGGGCCAGCACGCTATGGACGAGATCTACCTCTCCTGGCAGAACGCCGTGGACGGGGCGCTCTCCTCGATGAGGAAGCCGTTGCGCCCGTCATCGATGCCATCGGCGGTGTTGCCGTGGCGATCGCCGGGGCGGCCGTGCTGCTCAAGAAGCGCAAGAAGGCGTAAAGGGTAGTCGGCTTGCTATACTTTTCTCTTCGGTGAAGAGAAAAGGTACCCACAAGAGAAGCTTATCCCAAAGGATGGCTTCGACGCAATAACGATTGTTCCCAATTAAGTTCTTTTCAGCCCCTTTTCTTTCAAGAAAAGGGGCGAACTTTTAATCTTTCTTTTTTAAGGAATGAGTGGTATACTGAACAAAACGAGCTTTGGAGGATGAACGGATGTACAAGCGCATTCTGTTGAAGATCAGCGGCGAGGCCCTCATGGGGGACAACGGCCCCATCGGCTTTGAGAAGGTGGAGAAGACCGCCCGGAGCATCGCGGCCTTGGCCGATAAGGGCATCGAGGTAGGCGTGGTCGTGGGCGGCGGCAACATCATCCGGGGCCGGGACGCCGGACAGCACGACCGCAATCGCCGGGACCACATGGGGATGCTGGCCACCGCCATCAACGCCCTGGCCCTGCAGGACGCTTTCGAGGGCCTGGGCAAGAAGGCCGCCGTCCTCTCCGCCGTGGACATGGACCGGTTCTGCGACAGCTTCTCCAGCCGCAAGGCCAAGGAGCTCCTGAGCCAAAAGGTCATCGTCGTCTTCGCCTGCGGCTCCGGCTGCCCCTTCTTTTCCACGGACACGGCGGCGGCCCTGCGCGCGGCGGAGATCGGCGCAGACGCCCTGCTCCTCGCCAAGAACGTGGACGCCGTCTATTCCGCCGACCCCAAGAAGGACCCCAACGCCGTCCGCTACAGCCACCTTTCCTATGAGAAGGTGATCCGGGACAATCTGAAGGCCACGGACCTCACCGCCATCACCCTCTGCCGGGAGCAGGAGCTGCCCATCCTCTGCTTCGCCCTTGACAGGCTGGAGGAAGCGGTGGAATGTGAAAATGTTGGCACATTGATCGACAGCCGGGCATAAACCTCTTGAATTCACCGTCGGCCTATTGTAAAATATATCAGTTAGAATCGGAAAGGGGACCAAAGCCATGCCGGAAATTTTAGATATCGCCACCGAAAAAATGAACAAGACCATCAGCGTCATGAAGCAGGAGTACAACTCCCTCCGCGCCGGCCGGGCCAACCCCCAGGCGCTGGACCGCATCACGGTCGATTATTACGGCTCGCCCACGCCCATCAATCAGGTGGGCAATATCTCCGTGCCTGAGCCCCGGATGCTCATCATCGCCCTGTGGGACACCAAGATGATCCCCGCCGTGGAGAAGGCCATCCAGAAGTCCGACCTGGGCATCAACCCCGCCAACGACGGCAAGGTCATCCGCCTCATCTTCCCCGAGCTCACCCAGGAGCGCCGCAAGGAGCTGGCCAAGGTCATCCGTAAGAAGGCCGAGGAGAGCAAAGTGGCCGTCCGCTCCATCCGCCGGGACGCCATGGAGGATATCAAGAAGCAGAAGAAGGACAATCTGCTCACCGAGGACGACCAGAAGAAGCTGGAGGAGAAGGTCCAGAAGCTCACCGACGATAAGGTGAAGGAGATCGACACCATCGCCCAGGCCAAGGAAAAGGAGATCATGTCCGTTTGACGAACGTGCTCTGCTGGCCTCTCGAGGAGGCCGTTTCCCGGCTGGAGGCGGAGGGCTTTCGGGTGGAGCTCACAGAGGCGAAGCCCCGGAAGGAGACCCCTGCCGGACAGCGCCGGGTGGTGCGCCAGGCGGCGGAGGACGGCGTGTGCCGCCTCGCCTGGTCCAACTTCAAAGCATAGAACGAAAGCGATGCAAGGCGGTTTTCGCTTTGCATCCTCTTTATGAAAGGAAACCCCATGGCCAAGCTCACCGCGGAACAACTGAACAGCCTGGGTCTCAAGCCGGAGACCTTGCCCCGGCACGTGGCCATCGTCATGGACGGCAACGGCCGCTGGGCCCAGAAGCGGGGCCTGCCCCGGAGCTTCGGCCATCGGGCGGGCACGGAGCGCCTTCGGGAGATCATCCGCTTCTCCTCCGACGCGGGCATCCAGGCCCTGACCCTCTACGCCTTCTCCACGGAGAACTGGCGGCGGCCGGAGGAGGAGAAGAGCGTGCTTTTCTCCCTGCTCATCGAATATTTCAACAGCGAGATCGACGAGCTCCACGAGAACAACGTGCGCATCACCATCTTCGGCGAGAAGGACCCCTTCCCGGAGAAGGTGCGGGCTGCGCTGCTGCGGGCGGAGGACAAGACCCGAGGAAACACCGGCCTCAGGCTCAACATCGCCCTCAACTACGGCAGCCGGGCGGAGATCCTGCGGGCGGTCCGCCGTTGCGCCGAAAAGGCCGTCGAGCTGGGCCGATACCCCGGGGACGAGGCCTTTGAAAACGAGCTCTATTCCGCCGGGCAGCCGGAGCTGGACCTCATGATCCGCACCAGCGGCGAGGAGCGTTTGAGCAACTTCCTCCTGTGGCAGGCGGCCTATGCGGAGCTCTACTTCACACCCATCTACTGGCCCGACTTCACCCGGGACGAATACATCCAGGCCCTTCGGGAGTTCGCTCGCCGGGGCCGCCGCTTCGGAGGTCTCGCATGAAGAAAACGCTGATCCGCATCATTACCGGCATCTTCCTCATCAGCCTGCTGGTGCTGTGCCTGCACCTGGGCGATATCGTGTTCCTGCTCATTTTCGGCGCCTTCTTTTTGATCACCGTCCGGGAGATGGACCACCTCATCAAGGCCATGGGCAAGGAGATCGTCATCACGCCGGCCTCCATCTTCGCCGGCTTTTTCGGCATCGTTTACTATTTGACGTCCTATAATCTATCGGTGGTGTTCGCCTTCGGCCTGCTGATGGTGGTGGCCACCGTGGTGGGCCAGGTCCTGCTCATGCAGGACGACTTCTCTGCGGCGGCCTACTGTCTGCTGCCCTTCGTGTACCCCATCCTAAGCGAGTGCGCCCTGGTGGCTATTTACTTTGCCCTACCGCCTTGGATGGCCAAGACCGCCTGCTGTGCGGCCATTCTGTGTCCCTCCATGGGGGATTCCTGCGCCTACTTCGGGGGCATGGCCCTGGGTAAGACCCCTCTGGCTCCCAAGATCAGCCCCAAGAAGACCGTGGAAGGGGCGGTGTTCAGCCTCATCGGGTCCACCCTCATGGGCGTGGGCCTGTATTACGCGCAGAGCATCTGGGAGCCGGGGCAGGGCATGAGCCTCTTTGCCCTGGTGTCTCTGGGCTTCATCTGCGGCGTGGCGGGCCAGTTCGGCGATTTGTTCGCCAGCTGCCTCAAGCGCAGCGCGGACGTGAAGGATTTTTCAGAGACCCTGCCGGGCCACGGCGGTGTGCTGGATCGGCTGGACAGCGTGCTCCTGTGCGCTCCGGTGGTGCTGGCCTTCTGCATCCTGGCCCTGTCCTGAAAGGAGATCGACGATGAAAAACGTGGCGATCCTGGGCAGCACCGGCTCCATCGGCAAGCAGGCCCTGGACGTGGTGCGATCCCATCCGGACCGGTTCGCCCTCTACGGCGTCAGCGCCCACAGCAGCGAGGAAGCTTTCTTGGCCCTGCTGCGGACGACGCGGCCCCGGCGGGCGGTGTTCTCCCGGCCCCTGTCCGAGACGGTCCCCGGCGTGGCCCTTTCCTACGGGGTCCAGGCCCTCTGTGATCTGGCGGCGGACCCCCAGGTGGACGTGGTGGTGCTGGCCATCTCCGGCATCGCCGCCCTGGTGCCCCTGCTCTCGGCCCTGAAGGCGGGGAAGCGGGTGGCCATCGCCAATAAGGAATCCCTGGTCTGCGGCGGCGATCTCGTGAAGGAAGCGCTGCAGCAGGGCGGGGGAGAGCTGCTCCCCGTGGACAGCGAGCAGTCCGCCATCTTCCAGTGCCTCCAGAACGGCCGGCGGGAAGAGGTGCAGAAGCTGATCCTGACGGCCTCCGGCGGCCCCTTCTTCAGGCAGCCCCGGGAGGAGTTGCGGGATATCACGCCGGAACAGGCGGTGAAGCATCCCACCTGGTCCATGGGCCGAAAGATATCATTGGACTCCGCCACCCTTATGAACAAGGGCCTGGAGGTCATGGAAGCGGCCCGGCTCTTCGATTTTCCCGGGGAGAAGATTGACGTGCTGATCCATCCCCAGTCCATCGTCCACAGCATGGTGGCGTATCGGGACGGCACCGTCATGGCGAATCTCAGCAACGCGGACATGCGCTTGCCCATCCAGTACGCCATGACCTGGCCGGAGCGGATACCCTCCCCGGCCCGGCCCCTGAACCTGTGGGAGCAGCCGGACCTGAGCTTCTTCAAGCCGGATATGGCCCGGTTCCCGGCCATAAAAATGGCCTACGACTGTCTGAAAGCCGGCGGCGGCTGTCCCGTGGTCTACAACGGCGCCAACGAGCGGGCGGCGGAGCTGTTCTTCCAGGGGCGGCTGGGCTTCCTGGAGATCGAGGACAGCGTGGCCTATGCTCTGGACCGGTTCCAGAACCGGCCCATGGGCGATCTTGACGATATCCTGCTGGTCGACGGGGAGGCCCGGCGGCTGGTGGACGAGTTTCAAACGACAAGGAGTAAGGCATGACCTTTGTACGCATCATCGAAGCGTTGCTGCTGCTCTCCGTCCTGGTGATGATCCATGAGCTGGGTCACTACACGGCGGGGCGGCTGCTGGGCTTCACCATCCTGGAGTACGCCATCGGCATGGGCCCCAAGGTGGTCGGCTTCAAAAAGAACGGCATCGAATACAACCTCCGGGCCCTGCCCCTGGGCGGCATGTGCCGCTTCTATGGGGAGGACGACGGGGTGGCGGACGAGCGTTGCTTCAACGCCCAGAAGGCCTGGAAGCGGTTCATCGTCATCCTATCCGGGCCCTTGATGAACTTCGTGCTGGCCTTTGTGCTGGCCATGATCCTGCTGCTGGGCTGGGGCGTGCCGGACGAGACCAAGGTGGTGGTCCAGAGCGTCACCGAGAACGGTCCCGCCGCCGTGGCGGGCCTGGCGGTGGGAGACACCTTCGTCGCCGTGGACGGCCAGCCCGTGGAGAGCGTGGACGGCTTGACCGCCGCCGTGCGGGCGGCGGACGCCGACCATATGGAGGTGGTGGTCCTGCGGGACGGGGCGGAGAAGACGCTGATCTTCACGGACCTGTACAACGCGGAAAAGGGCGCCAACTTCATGGACACCACCATCGCCAACGGCCGGAAGAAGGTGGGCGTGGGGTTCGCCCTCCGGGAGAGCGCTGCCTACTGCTGGGAGATGGCCGGGCTGGTATTCAAGTCCCTGGGCATGCTGTTTACCCGGGAGGCGTCGATCCAGGATATGGCCGGCCCCGTGGGCATCGTCCAGCTCCTGGGCGAAGCGACGCGATCCGGCTGGTATACGGTGCTGAACCTCTGCATCCTGCTCAGCGTGAACCTGGGCGTATTCAATCTGTTCCCGATCCCTGCCCTGGACGGCGGCCGCATCCTCTTCATCCTCATCGAGTGGCTTCGGGGCAAACCCGTGCCCCCCGAGAAGGAGGGTATGGTCCATCTCATCGGCATGGGGCTGCTGCTCATTCTGGTGGTGGTGGTCACCTTCAACGACGTGCTCCGGCTCATTCGGGGGTAAGGCTATGACGAGACAGGTTTTCGTAGGTTCGGTACCCCTGGGCGGCGGCGCACCGGTGACCATCCAGTCCATGACCAATACGGACACCCGGGACGCGGCGGCCACCGTGGCGCAGATCCATCGCCTGGAAGCGGCAGGCTGTGAGATCGTCCGTTCCGCCGTATTCGATATGAACGCGGCCAAAGCCCTCCGGGACATCGTGGACCAAATCTCCATCCCCCTGGTGGCGGACGTGCATTTCGACTATCGGCTGGCCATCGCCGCCGTGGAGAACGGCTGCAAAAAGCTCCGTATCAATCCGGGCAACATCGGTTCCCCCGACCGGGTGAAGGCGGTGGTGGATTGCTGCAAGGCCCACCATATCCCCATCCGCATTGGCGTCAACGGCGGTTCCCTCAACAAGGACAGCCGGGCCAAGCACCCCGACGATCCCGTGGCCGCCATGGTGGAGAGCGCCCTGGAGCACGTGAAGCTCCTGGAAAAGGAGGGCTTCTACGATACGGTCATCTCCGTGAAGCACTCGGTCGTCCGCTACACTGTAGAAGCCATGCGCAAGCTCCACCAGCTCACCGACTATCCCCTTCACGTGGGCGTCACCGAAACGGGCAGCGGCGAGGCAGGCCTCATCAAGTCCGCCGCCGGCATCGGGAGCCTGCTCATGGACGGCATCGGCGACACCATCCGGGTGAGCCTCACCGGCGACCCCGTTCAGGAGGTGCTGGCCGGGAAGAAGATTTTGTCCGCCATCGGCGTGCGGCGGGACGATGTGGAGATCATCTCCTGCCCCACCTGCGGCCGGACCCGGGTGGACCTGCCCGCCATCGCGGCCTATGTGAACGATCACGTGCGCCACGACGCCGGATATCTTAAGATCGCGGTCATGGGCTGCGCCGTCAACGGGCCGGGGGAGGCCTCGGACGCGGACATCGGCATCGCCTTCGGCCAGGGGAACGGGGTCCTGTTCCGCAAGGGCGAGAAGGAGGCTGCCGGCCCCGTGCAGGAGATATTGGACCGGCTGGTCCGCGAAGCCAACGAAATGCTGGCAGCAGAATAACATTTTTTTACGAGGCAATATGGAACAACCCCTGCGGCAGGCCTACGAACAGGCGGGCATCACGGAACGGGAGATCACCATCGAGAACGTGCACCTTATTCGGAGCACCAACGCGGTGGAGATTTCCTGCACCCTGGCCGCGCCCCTGCCGGAGGAACGGCTCTGCTGCCTCGCTATACCCCGACCTTCACCTATACGGTCCGCCCTGTGGAGGAGGCGCCGGCCATAGCGCCTGCGCCCGCCCCGCAGCCGGCGGTCCCCACGACCGCTCCCGTGCCCCCCTCGGCGGCGGTGGTGGTGAAGAAGAACAACGTGATCGAGGTGGACCTGCCGGAGAGCGGCATCCTGCTGGGGAACCGGATCCCCAGCGGCCGGCATACCGCCATCCACGATCTTGCGGAGGGGGAGAAGCCCTGCATCATCGAGGGCCGTCTGGTTTCCACCACGCTTCGGGAAGGCTGGGGCAACAAGTCGGAGAAGGGGAAGAGCAGCTGGCGGGTCCAGATGAATGTCACCGATTTCACCGATTCCATCTACTGCGAGGCCACCTTCTTCGAGGAGTGGAAGGCCCTGCGGTTCATGTACTGGCTGGAGACGGCCCGAAAGAAGGGCAAGGACTTCCTTCTGCGGGGCGTCTGCAAGAGCCGCAAATACAATCCCGAGCTGAACTTTTATATCAACGACTGCAGCCTGATGGATCGGGTCCTTCGGCAGGATACGGCCCCGGAGAAGCGGGCGGAGCTCCATCTGCACACCCGCATGTCCGCCATGGACGGTCTCACGGACCTGACCGAGGCCTTCAAGACCGCGGCCCGCTGGGGCCATAAGGCCCTGGCCATCACGGACCACGGCAACGTCCAGTCCTTCCCCGAGGCAGCCAAGGCCGCGAAAGCCACCGGCGTCAAGGCCCTCTACGGGGTGGAGGGGTACCTACAGCCCGACACCGTGGACTTCCCCATGGAGGGCGAGTACGTGGCCTTCGACATCGAGACCACGGGCCTGAAGGCGGAATCCTGCGACATCATCGAGATCGGCGCGGTCCGCCTGGTGGACGGCAAGGTGACGGAGCGCTTCGACACCTTCATCGACGACGGCGTGGTCATCCCCAAGAAGATCACCGAGCTCACCGGCATCACCAAGGACATGCTTCTCGGCGCGCCCTCCAGCCGGGACGCTCTCAAACAGTTTCGTGACTTCTGCGGCAGCGCCTGCCTGGTGGCCCACAACGCCCGGTTCGACGTGGGCTTCATCACCCATCACGGGGAGAAGTTCGGCATTCGCTTCGATCTTCCCTACACGGACACCCTCATGCTCTCCCGGTACATCCTCCACGACGACGTGGAGAACCATAAGCTGGACACCCTCTGCGCCCATTACGGCATCGACATGGGCAGCCACCACCGGGCGGACGACGACGCCAACTCCTGCGCCATGCTCCTCATGAGGATGGTGGAGGAGCTCAAGGCCATGGGCGTCCACACCCTGCCCGTGGTCCCCGACGCGGCGGCGGAACGGGATCGGCACCTCAGCAAGGAGAAGCAGAAGACCTACCATATCGTCATCCTGGCCCGGGATCAGGCGGGGATGAAGAACCTCTACAAGCTCATCAGCTTTTCCAACCTGGACCATATGCGGGGCGGCAAGCCCCTGATCCCCCGGAGCATGCTCTCCGTCTTCCGGGGCGGCCTCATCCTGGGCTCCGCCTGCGAGGCGGGGGAGCTCTACCGGGCCGTGCTCAATGGGGAGCCGGAGGAAAAGCTGCTGAAGATTGCCGCCTACTACGACTATCTGGAGATCCAGCCCGACGGCAACAACGCCTTCCTTCTGCGGGAGGGCCTGGTGAAGGACGCCGAGGGTCTCCACGACATCAATCGCCGCATCCTGGCCCTGGGGGACAAGCTGGGCAAAAAGACCGTGGCCACCGGCGACGTCCATTTTCTGGAGCCGGAGGACGCCATCTACCGGCAGATCCTTCTCTATAAGCTGGGCTTCGATGACGCCGCCTTCCAGGCGCCGCTCTATTTCAAGCCCACCCAGGAGATGCTGGAGGAGTTCGCCTACCTGGGCGACCGGGCCCGTGAGGTGGTGGTGGACAACCCCAACGCCATCGCTGAGGAGATCGAGATATTGAAGCCCTTCCCCGACGGCACCCACGCCCCCATGATCCCCGACGCGGAGAACGAGCTCACCCGCATGACCATGGACAAGGCCCACAGCATCTACGGGGACCCGCTGCCCGACGTGGTGCAGAAGCGCCTCGACAAGGAGCTCAAGTCCATCATCGGCAACCATTTCGCCTCCCTGTACCTCATGGCCCAGCGGCTGGTCCACAAGTCCAACTCCGACGGGTATCTGGTGGGCTCCCGAGGCTCCGTGGGCAGCTCCTTCGTGGCCACCATGGCGGGCATCACCGAGGTGAACCCGCTGCCGCCTCACTACGTGTGCCCCCACTGCAAATACAGCGACTTTGACATCGACCCCCTGCAGTACAACACCGGCGTGGATTTGCCGGACAAGCTTTGCCCGGTCTGCGGCACGCCTCTCAAAAAGGACGGGTTCGAGATCCCCTTCGAGGTCTTCCTGGGCTTCAAGGGGGACAAGACCCCCGATATCGACCTCAACTTCTCCGGCGAGTACCAGCATCGGGCCCACAAGTACGTGGAGGAGATGTTCGGTGAACACCATGCCTACCGGGCGGGCACCATCGCCGGCATCGCGGAGAAGAAGGGCTTCGAGTGCGTGTACCACTACGCCGAGGTCACCGGCCAGACTTTACGTCGGGCGGAGATCGAGCGCCTCAGCCAGGGCTGCCTCAACGTGAAGGTGACCACGGGCCAGCACCCGGCGGGCATCGTCATCGTACCCAAGGACGAGGACATCTACATGTTCACGCCCATCCAGTACCCGGCGGACAAGGTGGAGCAGGGGACCATCACCACCCACTTCGACTTCCACGCCATGGACGACCGCCTGGTGAAGCTGGACATCCTGGGCCACGACGATCCCACAGCCCTCCGCATGCTCCAGGACCTGACGGGCATCGACCCCACCACCATCCCTCTCGACGATCCGGAGACCCGGAAGATCTATTCCTCCCCGGAGCCCCTCCACGTGGACCTCTCCGCCCTCGAATGCACCGTGGGCACTTTGGGCGTGCCGGAATTCGGCACCAGCTTCGTCCAAAAGGTGCTGGAGCAGACTCGGCCCACCACCATGGAGGAGCTGGTCCGCATCTCGGGCCTGACCCACGGCACTGACGTGTGGCTCAACAACGCGGAGCCCCTGGTGGTCAACGGCATCGCCAAGCTGAAGGAGGTCCTCTGCACCCGGGACGACATCATGAACTATCTCATCGTCCACGGCATGGAGGCGTCCTTGTCCTTCAAGATCATGGAGCGGGTCAGAAAGGGCAAGGGCCTCACCGACGAGATGGAGGAGGCCATGAAGGCGGGGAAGATCCCGGCCTGGTTCATCGACTCCTGCAAGAAGATCAAATACATGTTCCCCCGGGGCCACGCCGTGGCCTATACCATGATGGGCTTTCGCATCGCCTACTTCAAGGTCCATCATCCCCTGGAGTTCTACACGGTCTACTACACCGTCCGGGCGGACGCCTTCGACATCTCCCGGTCATTGGGTGGGGCGGACGCGGTGCTTCAACAGATCCACGCCCTGGAGAAGGCCATGAACTCCGCCGATGCCGACGCCTCCAAGAAGGACAAGGACCTGGTCACCATATTGGAAGTGGTCTACGAGATGTACAAGCGGGGCATCGAGCTGCTGCCCGTGGACATCTATAAATCCCAGGGCGTCAAGTTCGTCATCGAGAACGGGGCCATACGGCCGCCCTTCAACGCCATCCCCGGCGTGGGCGACACAGCGGCTCTCGCCATCGCCGAAAAGCGGGGCACGGAGCCCTTCCGGTCCATCGAGGACTTCGCCGCCCGCACCGGCAGCAACAGCGGCGTGGTGGCGGCCCTGGAGGGCTGCGGCTGCTTCGAGGGCCTGCCCAGGAGCGACCAGATCTCCCTCTTCGATTTTTAGCCATGAAACGCTTGACAGCGGGAGAGCGAAACCGTATAATAATCTCAAGTAATCCTGCACGCTCGGTGCGTTCATAGATAGATATATATAGATGCTGAAAATAGAAGCGATTTCATACGTTTTTTGATATAGACAGCGAATATATACAACCCATGGTATGGACTATTGTGACCGGGCGTCTGCCCGGTTATATTCTTATAGATGGGAGTGAAACGATGCACTGGTGGTTTTTGATCCCCGCCGTCGTGCTGGGCGCCGTCATCGGTATAGCGATCGGCTATGTCTACCGCAAGAACGTTGCGGAAGCCAAGATCGCCAAGGCCGAGGACGCTGTGCGCACCATGCTGGACGATGCACAGAAGAAAGCGGAAGAGATACGTAAGGAAAAAGAACTGGAAGCCAAGGAGGAGATCTACAAGCTCCGCACCGAGGCCGAGAAGGAGAATAGGGACCGTCGGAACGAGCTGCAGCGCACGGAGCGCCGCCTCTTCCAGCGGGAGGAGACCCTGGAGCCCTCAATCAGCGGGTCACCAAGGTGGAGAAGCGGGAAGCCGACGCCGAGGCCCTGGTGGCCCAGCAGGAACAGGAGTTGGAGCGGATCTCCGGTCTCACCGTGGACTCCGCCAAGGAGATGCTCCTCGCTCGGGTGGAGGAGGAGGCCAAGCACGACGCCGCCATCCTGCTCCGTGACATCGAGCAGAAGACCAAGGAGGAGGCCGATCGGAAGGCTCGCAACATCGTCACCCTGGCCATCCAGCGCTGCGCCGCCGACCATGTGGCCGAAGCCACCGTGTCCGTGGTGCCCCTGCCCAACGACGAGATGAAGGGCCGGATCATCGGCCGCGAGGGAAGGAACATCCGGGCCCTCGAGACCGCCACTGGCGTGGACCTCATCATCGACGACACCCCTGAGGCCGTGATCCTCTCCGCCTTCGACCCGGTCCGCCGGGAGATCGCTCGGATCGCCCTCGAGAAGCTGATCATGGACGGCCGCATCCATCCCGCCCGCATCGAGGAGATGGTGGAGAAGGCCAAGAAGGAGGTCAGCAACCAGATCCGCGAGGCCGGCGAAGCCGCCGTGCTGGAGGTGGGCGTCCATGGGCTGCACCATGAGCTCATCCGGTATCTGGGCCGCATGAAGTACCGCACCAGCTACGGTCAGAACGTATTGAACCACTCCATCGAGGTGGCGCACCTGGCCGGCATTATGGCCGCCGAAGTGGGCGCCAACGTGGCTCTCGCCACCCGGGCGGGCCTGCTGCACGATATCGGCAAGTCCATCGATCACGAGGTGGAGGGCTCCCACGTGGAGATCGGCGCGGACCTCGCCAAGAAGTATCGGGAGAACAACCAGGTCATCCACTGCATCATGGCTCACCATAACGACGTGGAGCCTCAGACCCTGGAGGCCGTGCTGGTCCAGGCTGCGGACGCCATCTCCGCCGCCCGTCCCGGCGCCCGCCGCGAGACCTTGGAGACCTACATCAAGCGCCTTGAGAAGCTGGAGGAGATCGCCAACTCCTTCGACGGCGTGGACAACTCCTACGCCATCCAGGCCGGCCGCGAGGTGCGCATCATAGTGAAGCCCGATAAGGTCAGCGACGCCGACGCGGTGCTGCTCGCTAAGGACATCGCCAAGCGCATCGAGAACGAGATGGAGTACCCGGGCCAGATCAAGGTCAACGTGATCCGGGAGACCCGGACCATGGAGCTGGCGAAGTAAAGTAAGGAATTATTGAAAGCCTGTGTTCTTTTTCTTGAAAGAAAAGGAACCGAAAAGATCTTTGAGAAGGGAATGATCTTCACTCCGAAGACTATATTCCCTTCTCAAGTTTCTCTTTTTCCGCCGCTTTTTCTCTTTGTCTAAAGAGAAAAAGCGGCAAAAGAAAACCTGAAGGTGATCATCATGAAATTCCCTATCGCGGACGCCCATTGCGACTTTCTCTACGGAGCCATGGAGTATGGCTACGACATCAATTCTCTGCGCCGGGACCAGGTGATCCACCTACCCTACATGCAGCAGGGGAATGTGAAGATGCAGTTCTTCGCCTGCTGGTACGACGCGAAGCTGAAGACCCCGCCGCTGCAGCAGGGCCTCACCATGGTGGACTGCTACAACCGGATGCTGAAGAACAACCCCGTCTTCGTGCCCTTCACCCGTGACTTCGATCCCAGCGGCGACAAGATCGCCGCGGTCCTCACCATCGAGGGCGGCGAGGTTTGCGAGGGGAGCCTCGCCATGCTCCGCATCTTCAAGCAGCTGGGCGTGAAGACCATGACCATGACCTGGAACGACAACAACGAGCTGGCCGGTGCGGCCCAGGCCAGAAGGCAGAAGGGCCTCACCATCCTGGGTAGGGAGATGCTCCGGGAGATGAACGAGATCGGCGTGGCTCTCGATGTGAGCCACCTGTCGGATCAGGGCATCCGGGACGCCCTCGAATTCTCCACCCGCCCCATCTTCGCCTCCCACTCCAACGCCCGGGCCCTCATGGACGCCCCCCGGTGCCTCCCCGACGATCTCATCCGCGAGATCGCCCTCCAGGGCGGCGTCATCGGCGTCAACTTCTACGGCCCCCATCTGGCCCCCAAGAAGACGGTGGCCATCGAGGACATCGTAGCGCACATCCTCCACATCGTCAGCATCGGCGGCGTGGACTGCTGCTGCTTCGGCTCCGACTTCGACGGCATGAGCGTCTACCCCAGGGACCTGAAGAACAGCTCCGACTATCCCGCCCTCTGCGAAGCCCTTCTCAAAGCCGGTTTCAACGAGGAGCAGGTCTCCCGCATTGCCTACTGGAATTTGCACCGCTATCTTTCACAATTCGTTTGACAAATGCGGTATAGGTATGCTATACTTCATCCGTTGCCAACGAATTTAGGGGCATGATGTAATGGTAACATAGCGGTCTCCAAAACCGTTCTTGAGGGTTCGAGTCCTTCTGCCCCTGCCAAATGAAAAGCCACCCAACTGGGTGGCTTTTCATTTGGCATATAAAGGAAAGACTCGAACTGATCGCGGTAGTGAATGAAGCGCCAGTGGCGCTTCAGAGCCGCGATCTGAGCGAGGCCGCAGCGAGTGGGTTCGAGTCCTTCTGCCCCTGCCAACAAAGGAACCTCTTTTGTCTACCAGGGCAAGAGAGGTTATTTACAGCATTTCGGACAAAAAAACGACCGGTTATAACAATAACAAGCAAAATCAGGCTTCGAATCAGACGAACGATTGCAGCACAGCTTTTTTTGTGGTTTGACGCGGCCTAGAGAGTTTGGTAGAATGAATTCGGCAAATCCGGATTTGAGGAGGCTTAATATGACGGGCAGATATGAACTGAAAAACAAAGGGATAAGACTTGAAAAGGTGAATGACAATAATTTCGTTGATCTGATGGATCTTGAAGTTGCTGAATCGCAGAAAGACTACGTTGCTTCGAACACGGTAAGTATGGCTCAGGCTTATGCCGTAAATGCAAGCGGAAGATTTGTTCAGTGTTTCGGTATCTACGATGGAGATACAGCGGTCGGATTTGCCATGATCGGACACCATTCCGAAGAATATAGCGGTATGGCGGAAATATATCGCCACAGCTATTATCTTTGGCGTTTTATGATCGATCACAGATTTCAAGGAAAAGGATTCGGAAGGGATGCACTGAACCTTCTTTTGGACTATGTTCTATCATTTCCGGATGGAGAGGAAGAC
>CADACQ010000044.1 GCA_902786465.1 uncultured Eubacteriales bacterium
GGACACTTCCAAGGTGCTATGTGGTGATGATTAGTACAGCTTCGCGCCGGCGGGGATGTGAGGGTCCAGCATCAGGAGATTCAACCGTTCTTCGCCGTTTTCCTTGTGGAGGGCGGAGAGGAGCATGCCGCAGGATTCAAGGCCCATCATGGGGCGGGGCGGCAGGTTGGTGATGGCCACGCAGGTCTTGCCGATGAGCTGCTCCGGCTCGTAGAAGGCGTGAATGCCCGACAAAATCGTGCGATTTTCGCCGGTGCCGTCGTCCAGCGTGAACTTCAACAGCTTCTTGGACTTAGGCACGGCTTCGCAGGCCAGCACCTTCACCGCACGGAAATCGGACTTAGAGAAGGTCTCGAAGTCCACATAATCCTTGAACAACGGTTCGATCTCCACGTTACTGAAGTCGATTTTCTCTTCGGCGGGAGCTGTTTGCGCCGCTTCCTGGGCAGCCTTGCATGCCTCCTGAGAGGGGCAGGTGTTGCAGGCACATTCAAAATCGGCATTCGGGGCTGCATATTCTGTAGCGGTATGCACTTCCTCAGCCTGGGACTTTTGCCCTTTTGGCTTCATTGTGGGGAACAGGATCACGTCCCGGATGGTGGGGGAATCGGTGAGCAGCATGACCATGCGGTCGATGCCGATGCCGATGCCGCCGGTGGGGGGCATGCCGTACTCCATGGCCGCCATGAAGTCCTCGTCGATCTGCATGGCCTCGTCGTCGCCCTTGGCCCGTTCCTGGGCCTGCTGGATGAAGCGGCTGCGCTGGTCGATGGGGTCGTTGAGCTCCGTGTAGGCGTTGGCGTACTCATGGCCGCAGATGAAGAGCTCAAACCGGTCCACGATGTCCTTGCTGCCCGCCTTCAGCTTGGTCAGCGGGGAGTTCTCAATGGGGTAGTCGATGATGAAGGTGGGCTCGATGAGCTTCTCCTCCACGAAGGCGTCGAAGGCCTCGGCCAAAATCTTGCCCTTGGTGGCGGTCTTGTCCTTCAATTCCAGGCCCAGCTCCTGGGCGATCTTGCGGGCTTCCTCGTCAGAGGCGCAGCCGTAGATGTCCTTGCCCGTGTACATCTTCACCGCGTCGTTCATGGAGAGGCGGCGGAAGGGGGGCGTCAGGTCCACGGGCTGGCCCTGGTAGCTGATCTTGGCGGTGCCGTTCACCAGCTCTGAGCAGCGGGAGAAGAGCTGCTCACAGAGGTCCATCATGCCCCGAAGGTCCGTATAGGCCTGGTACACCTCGATGGTGGTGAACTCCGGGTTGTGGGTGGCGTCCATGCCCTCGTTGCGGAACAGGCGGCCGATCTCGTACACCCGCTCGAGCCCGCCCACGATGCACATCTTGAGATGCAGCTCCGTGGCGATGCGCATGTACATGTCGATGTCCAGGGTGTTGTGGTGGGTCACGAAGGGCCGGGCGGAAGCGCCGGAAGCCACGGTGTTGAGCACCGGGGTCTCCACCTCCATGAAGCCCTCCCCGTCGAGATACCGCCGGATCTGGGCGATGATGGCGCTGCGCTTGCGGAAGGTCTCCCGGACCTTGTCGTTCATGAACAGATCCACGTACCGCTGCCGGTAGCGAAGCTCCGGGTCCTTGAGCCCGTGGAACTTCTCGGGCAGGGGCCGGAGGGACTTAGAGAGCAGCGTCAGCTCCTTGGCGTGGACGGACACCTCGCCCGTCTTGGTCTTGAACACGAAGCCCTTCACGCCCACGATGTCGCCGATGTCCCAGGTCTTGAAGGCGGCGTAGGGCGCCTCGCCCACGTCGTCCCGCTTCACGTAGATCTGGATGTCGCCCTTGCCGTCCAGCACGTGGGCGAAGCTGGCCTTGCCCATGATGCGCTTGCTCATCATGCGGCCAGCGATGCTCACCTCCTTGTTCTCGTAGGCGTCGAAATCCGCCTGGATGTCGGCGCTGTGGGTATCCTGGTCGTAGCGAATGACGGCGAAGGGGTCCTTGCCCTCCGCCACCAGGGCGGCGAGCTTGTCACGACGGATTTGAAGCAGCTCCGAGAGCTGCTCCGCGGTGATCTCCTGGGTCTGTTCAGGACGCTGTTCCATGTTTTCCTCTCCTCTTATGCGTTGATGCAGACGATCTCCAGCTCCAGCAGGCCGCCGGGAGTGTGCACGTCCACCTTCTCACCGGACTTGTGGCCCAGCAGCGCGGCGCCGATGGGGGACTCGTTGGAGATCTTGCCCTTGCGGGGGTCGGCCTCGGTGGTGCCCACGATCTGGTAGGTGGTCTCGAAGCCGTTCTTGGCGTTGCGCACGGTCACGGAAGTGCCGATGTTCACCCCGCCGGAAGCGAGGGCGCTCTCGTCGATGATGTGCACGTGCTGCAGTTCGTCCTCCAGCACGGCGATGTCGTATTCGTTCTTCGCCTGCTCGTTCTTGGCGGCGTCATATTCTGCGTTCTCGCTCAAATCGCCGAAACCCCGGGCGATCTTCAGCATCTCGGCGATCTCCAAGCGGCGCTCGCCCTTCAAATAATCCAGCTTCTGCCGGCGCTTTTCCACTTCCCGTTCGGTCAGCCAAATCTCTGCCATGTTCTTTTTATCTCCTTGTTTATGGGCCGCACACGTTCCGGCCCTTAATTCATACTATTATATTGATCGCACCCGTCCCTGTCAAGCAGCAAACGGCGCAGTTTTCGCTGTATTCTTCGTATTTTTTCTTGCTTTTTCAATGAGACTCCTGTATAATATATCGCTGTAGACTAAGGAAAGGGGATTGACAAGCCATGCTGCAAGTCGCTACACTTTGGCAGGCAGGCAGGCAGGCAGGCAGGCAGGCAGGCAGGCAGGCAGGCAGGCAGGCAGGCAGGCAGGCAGGCAGGCAGGCAGGCAGGATAAGTCTACCCTTATAAGCTTTTTTGATCTGATACACGACGCACGCGGTTTGCGGGGATGATCCTCGCAGACGGCGTGTTTTTTGCGCTTTTTCACAGGGCAAACCCCGGATATGCCGGGTGAACCATATAAGATTTCGGGAAAGGAGGGAAAGACTATGAAAGAGTATGAAAAGCCCCAAATGGAGGTCATCGAACTGAGCGGAACGGATATTATCACGACGAGCTGCACGCCGACAGATGGTGTACCCTGGTGGGGTGGCGAAGGCGGTTGATGCCAAGAGAGAATCGAAATGACCTTTGAATGAGTTACAGCACACAAATCATTGTGTGCTGTAAATATTCTTTTTATGGGTATCCTATGATCGAAACATGTAAACCAGACGCTGTACTGGCAAAACTTGTTCCTCCCGTAAGGCCAAACCCCCGTATCATTTACGTTCCTTCCCAATTTTCGCTGCCGTTTGAGCATCAGGGAAAAGGGTATTGCTTCAACACCCTGACCAAACAGTGCGTCGAGGGGCGTCTGCCGGAGGCGGCGAAAGCCGGTGAAGGATACGACGAGTGGATAACGGGCCAATTTCTTGTGCCGGCGGACAAGGACGAGTGCGCCTATTACAACCAGATTTCCGCCCTCATGCGGGCGTACAGTAAAAAGAAGGACGTCCGGGGCTACACGATCCTGCCCACTCTCGGCTGCAACGCCCGGTGCGTCTATTGCTACGAGGAAGGGACGAAACCTGTATCCATGTCCTCCGAAACGGTGGAGCAGACTATCCGCTTCATTCGGAACAATTGCGGCGGCAGCGAGGTCAAGCTGAGCTGGTTCGGCGGGGAGCCGCTGCTGCGCCCGGATATCATCGACCGGATCTGCGCGGGCGTGGGGGAGGCAGGGCTGGAATATAAGTCCTCCATGATCTCCAACGGCAGCCTCATCACTCCCAAAATCGTGGACAGTATGGCGGGCGAATGGAAGCTCCGTCATATCCAGATTTCCATGGACGGGGCGGAGGCGGACTATGTTTCCAGAAAACGGTATTACGCCGACCGGGATCACTATCATCAGGTGATGCGGGCGGTCAGCCGCATGTCCGAGGCCGGCATCACCGTGACCATCCGCTGCAACGTGGACGAGGAAAACGCAGGCGGCATCCCCCGGTTTCTGGACGACCTTTCGGTCGGCGTGGCGCATAAGGACAAAGTGGATATCTACTTTGCTCCGCTGAACGCAGTGCGCATGAGCGAAAACGATCTGGCTCTTTGGACGAAGCTCAGGGACCTGCGTCCGCTGGTCGAAGGAGCTGGCTTCCGGTTCCGCCCCTTCCTTGGTCTGGGAACGGCTTTTCGCACGTTTCATTGCATGGCGGACGCCGGCAGCGTGGTCGTCGCGCCTGACGGCAGCCTGTACCCCTGTGAGCATTGCCCGCCGGGGAGTCGGCTTGGGGACATCTGGCACGGCGTCACCGACGAGAGCGCGAAAAAGGCGTTTTGCCGGACTGACGTGACGCGGGAGAAGTGCAGAAAATGTCCCTTCCTGCCGGATTGCACCAGCTTTGCAAGCTGCCCCGTGCAGGATGTCCATTGCCGGGAGGTGCATGAAATGATGGCGATCGACGCGTTGAGGCGCATGGTGGACCGCCAGGAAAGCGAGATCGGGGGCGAGGACGGCCCCATCTGTTAAGGAGAATTATATGAAGCTGAAGGATAGTTTTATTGTTCAGGACATTGAGGACACCCAATTTCTCGTCCCCCTGGGCGGGGAAGCCTTCCGGGGCATTGTGCGCAGCAATGGGACCGCGGCCTTCATCGTGGACTGCTTGAAGCAGGAGACCACGGAGAAAGGGATCGTGGACGCCATGTGCGCCGAGTACAACGCGCCGCGGGAGGTCATCGCCGCCGACGTGGCGGAGATCCTGGAAAAATTGCGGAGCATTCACGCTTTGGAGGAATAAGCCGTCCGATCGCATTTGACCTTCGCCGGGTGGGGGCTCTTGACCGCGCAGCGGTCAAACATCACTGGCGGCAGCCAACATCACTTGGCCGCACGGCCATGCATCACTGTGCCGACCGGCACAACATCACTTTGGGGCTGTTTCGAGAAGAAACAGCCCCAATATCATACTTGCAGCAGTTGCCGCAGTTCTTCCATGGTTTTCACCTGACTCAGGGCTTTTTTCAGGCTCGAGGCCCCTCGACGGCCGGTGAAGTAGAGGGGGAGGTGCTTCCTGAGCTCCACCATGCCATGGTCCCCCTTGGCGGCGAGCTCCAGCGCCCCGTGGCGGAGGATGCGCTCGTTCAGCTCCGGCCCCTCCGGCGGGGCGAAGTCCGTTCCCTCCAGGGCGGCCCGTATCTCGGAGAACACCCAGGGCTGGCCCAGGGCCCCCCGGCCGATCATGAGCCCGTCGCAGCCCGTCTCCTCCAGCATGCGGAGAGCGGAGGGCCCGTCCACCACGTCCCCGTTGCCCACCACGGGGATGGATACGGAGGTCTTCACCGCTTCGATCTCGTTCCAGTCGGCGACGCCGCTGTATTGCTGCATGCGGGTCCGGGGGTGGAGGGTCAAAAAGGACGCTCCCGCCGCTTCCGCCATCCGGGCGAAGTCCGCCGACACGATGTGCCCCTCGTCCCAGCCGGAGCGGAACTTCACGCTGACGGGCAGGGTGGTGTGCTGCACCACCGCGGAGATCACCTTTTCCGCCAAAGGCAGGTCCAGCAGCAGGGCGCTGCCGTCCCCGTTCCCGGCGATCTTCCGGGCCGGGCAGCCGCAGTTGATGTCCAGGCAAAAGAGGCTGTCACCCAATTCCTCCGTGACCACCCGGGCCGCCACGCCCATGGAAATGGGGTCGCTGCCGAAGAGCTGCACCCCCAAGGGCCCCTCCTCTGGACCGGGGCGGCACAGGAGCCGGGTCTTTTCGTTGGCGTGCAGAAGCCCCTTGGCGGAGATCATCTCCGTGAAGGCGAGATCGCAGCCCTCCTCTCGGCACAGACGCCGAAAGACCGCGTCCGAATACCCGGCCATGGGGGCCAGGAGCAGAGGCGGCTGCTGAAAAAGCTGGTTTACGGTCATAGGAAGGGGGTGGGGGTGATGATGGAGAGCCGAGGCGAAGGCACCGGGGATTCGGTGGGCGTGGCCATGGGCAGGGGGGAGCGCTCTGGGTCAGGCGTAGGCAGGGGATCGATCTTGGGGTCCACCGTCAGGGTGGTGATGTTGCTGATGCGCCAGCTGCCGTTGACCTTGCTGACGGTCAGTCGGTAGCGGATGGGCGTCCAGGGCGGCGGATCGCTGTCCGGGTCCACGGCGTTGGAGTTGGCCGTGCCCACGATCCTGTCCGCCTGCTCCAGCACGTCCACGGAAAGGTCGCTGAGCCAGGGCCACACCCGGATGTGGGAGAAGTCCAACATATAATTATAGGAAGAAACGGTGTAGGGCTGGTAGGTGGCGTCGTAGAGCCGACCGTCGGAGGCGATACACTCGCTGGTGAAATAGCTGTCCAGCTCCTCCCGGGGGCCGTCCTGCAGCACGCACTCGATCCTAAGGGCCATACCCTCGTTCACCAGGATGTACAGGTTGGCGAGGCGGGCGCAGGACACGAAGGCCAGCACGCACAGCATCACGCCCAGGAAGACGAGAGCGATGGTGCGGGCGATATACAGGGATGAACGGCTGAAGAAACGGAGCCGGTCCGCCTGCTTGCGCAGCTTTTTGATTTTCTGAGGCGATCTTTCCGACATAGGTCCTCCCAAGTAGCCTCATCATAGCACAAAAAGCACGTATTTTCAATGAAAAGAATGTGTCTGGACTGTGTCAAAAAAAATGAAAAATAATTTGAAAAAAGTATTGACAAAGAGAAGCCCCAGAGGTATACTGTCAAAGCTGTCGCGGGAAACGAGCGCGAGCGCGAGAGGAACGGGACGGCAAAGCACCTTGAAAACTATATAGCGAAACAACAAACAAGCCAAGTTGATTCTTAGTAATTGAGAGACAACAACGCGAAAAGCGAAACGACCAAGCGAAG
>CADACQ010000045.1 GCA_902786465.1 uncultured Eubacteriales bacterium
CGCGGAGCTGGAAAACGCCAAAGGTGCGGCCTTTTTGCTCCACGTGCAGCTTAGGACCGTGGCGCTGGATTCCGATTTGGGCAAGCGGTGCCTGGTCTTCGCGGACAAGGCGGCTCCCACGCCGAAGCAGTACCCCCGGAAGGCCGGGACCCCCAATAAAAAGCCCCTGTAAGGAGGTATTTCCTATGTTTGTGATCGCCGGATTGGGCAACCCGGGCTTGAGCTACCGGAAAACCCGGCACAATATCGGCTTTATGGCCCTGGATGTGATCGCGAAGAGGATCGGGGTCAAAATCAAGGATAAGAAGTTCTCCGGCCTCCTGGGCGAGGGGGAGCTGAACGGCGAGCGCGTGATCCTGGTGAAGCCCCAGACCTATATGAACCTGAGCGGGGACTGCCTGCAGCAGGTCATGCACTTCTATAAGCTGCCCCCGGAGCGGCTTTTGGTCCTCTGCGACGACGTGGATTTGCCCTGCGGGAGCCTCCGCATCCGTTCAAAGGGCTCCGCGGGCACCCACAACGGCCTCAAAAGCATCATCGCCTGCCTCAATTCCGAGAGCTTCCCCCGCATCCGTATCGGCGCGGGCCAGGACGTGAGCCTGCAGCTTCGGGACTACGTGCTGAAGCGCCCCAGCAAGGACGAGCAGGCCGTCCTTCAGGAAGCCTACGAGAAGGCGGCGGACGCGGCGGAGCTCATCGTGCGGGGGGACGTGGAGGGGGCCCAGAGCCGCTTCAACAAGCGCCACGAGAAGAATCCCCGGCAGACCCAGGCGGAAGAATGACGGATCGGCTGATCGCACAACTGAAGAAGGACCCGGCGGTGGTGGAGCTGCTGTCGGGGCTGAAGGAGGGAAGGGGCCCGGCGGCGGTCTTTTCCCTGCCCGACGCTGTCCGGGCGCCGGTGTTCGCGGCCCTCAGCGAGGAGAGGACCACCCTGGTGATCCTGGACACCGAGGCGGCGGCCATCGACCTATATAGCGAGATCAAAGCCTACCGGCCTGACGCTCTGCCCTTTTTGCCCCGGGAGCTGCCTCTCGTCCACGTGCAGGCGGCGGCCCCGGAGCGCCGGAGCCAGCGGCTGGGGGTCCTGTCCCGGCTGGTGCTGGGCGTGCCCACCCTGATCATTTCCTGCGCGGCGGCCCTCATGGAGCGATTGGCGCCCCCGGAGGCCTTCGTATCCCAGGTGAAGGTGGTGAAGCGGGGGGACGTTTTGCCGCCCCGGACCCTGCTTTCCGACCTGGTGGCGGCGGGCTACGAGCGGGTGGACATGTTGGAGGGCCCCGGCCAGGTGGCCCTCCGAGGCGACATTTTGGACGTGTTCCCGCCCCAGGGGGAGGACCCCTGCCGGATCGAGTTTTTCGACGACGAGGTGGACCAGCTTCGCTGGTTCGACGTCGCTTCCCAGCGGTCCATCCGACAGACGGATAGGGTGCTGCTGCCCCCCGCTTTCGAGACGCCCCAGCCCGGGACCCGGGTCCGCCAGGCGTTGAAGGCCCTGGGGGATCGGGCGGGCTTCGACCGGGAGCGGGAGGATTGGGCCCAGGAGCGACCCACCCTGGGGGCGGACGTGCTGCTGCCCCTGCTCTATGAGGAGGAATCGTCTTTGGACGACTATCTCCCCAAAGATTGTTTCAAACTGGTCCTGGAGCCGGACCGGGTGCTGGAGGAGGCGCGGACGGGCCGGACCCTGTTCCTCGAGTCCGTCACCGCCATGCTGGAGCGAGGCGAGGGCCATCCCAAGCAGGCGAAGCTGCTGCGGGAGGAAGGGTACCTGGTCCCCATGCTGAACACCCGGCGGACGGGGGCCGTCTACGCCCTGTTCCGCACCAGCCGGGACATGGAGCACCGGATGCGGGTGACCTTCACCCTGGAGGGGGCCCCCATGTACCTGGGGGACATGGGGGAGCTGGTCCGGGAGCTGAAGCGGTTTCGGCAATCCGGCGGCAGCGCCCTTCTGTACGGCGGCGAAAGCGCGGACGCCCTGCTCGGCAGCCTGCAGGACGAGATCCGCTGCGGCGTCAGCGACGAATTGAACCGGGACATGGAGCCCGGCGAGGTGCTGATCCTGCGGGAAAGCCTGCCCCGGGGCTTTTTGTGCCCGGCCCAGAAGCTCCTGGTGCTCACCGGGGCGGAGCTCTTCGGCAAGCGCCTGTCCCGGCCCCGGAAGAAGAAGAGCGGGCTCAAATTTTCCGATCTGACCGTGGGGGATTACGTGGTCCACGAGGCCCACGGCGTGGGCCGGTTCGTGGGCGTGGAGCAGCTGACCGTGGAGAACAGCACCCGGGACTACCTGCTGCTCCTCTACAAGGGCGGCGACAAGCTCTACATCCCCACGGACCAGCTGGATCGGATCCAGAAGTATATGGGTTCCGGCGGCGAGGACGTGGCCCCGGCGTTGAGCAAGCTGGGGGGCGGCGAGTGGCAGCAGAAGGTCCAGAAGGCCCGGGCGGCGGCCAAGAAGCTGGCGGTGGACCTGGCGGCCCTGTACGCCAAGCGCGCTTCCATCCAGGGCTTCGCCTATGCTCCCGACACCCCCTGGCAGCGAAAGCTGGAAGCCGCCTTCCCATACGAGGAGACCCCGGACCAGCTTCGGTGCATCCGGGAGGTGAAGGCGGACATGGAGAGCCGTCGGCCCATGGATCGGCTGCTCTGCGGGGACGTGGGCTACGGCAAGACCGAGGTGGCCATCCGGGCGGCCTTCAAGGCGGTCCAGGACGGGAAGCAGGCGGCCCTGCTGTGCCCCACCACCATCTTGGCCCAGCAGCACTTCGCCACCGTGTCGGAGCGGTTCGCCGCCTTCCCGGTGACCGTGGGCTGCCTCTCCCGGTTCCAGACCCCCAAGGAGCGGGAGAACGTGAAGAAAGCCCTGGCCTCCGGGGAGCTGGACATGGTCATCGGCACCCACGCGCTCCTGGCCAAGGACGTGAAATTCAAGGACTTGGGGCTCCTTATCATCGACGAGGAGCATCGCTTCGGCGTGAACCACAAGGAGCAGATCAAGGCCCTGCGGAGCCAGGTGGACGTGCTGACCATGACGGCTACGCCCATCCCCCGGACCCTGAACATGGCTATGACCGGGGTCAGGGACGTGTCTGTCATCGAGACGCCGCCCGAGAACCGGTTCCCGGTCCAGACCTACGTGGTGGAGTATACCGACGCCCAGATCGCCGCCGCCATCCGGCGGGAGCTTTCTCGGGGCGGCCAGGTCTTCCTGGTCAGCAACAAGGTCCTGGGCATGGAGAGCACCCTCGCCCATTTCCAGGAGCTGGTGCCGGAAGCCCGGTTCCTCATGGCCCACGGGCAGATGAACGAGCACGCCCTCGAACAGGCCATGCTGTCCTTCATCCAGCGGGAGGCGGACGTGCTCCTCTGTTCCACCATCGTGGAGAGCGGGGTGGACATACCCAACTGCAACACCCTGGTGGTCCTGGACGCGGACAAGCTGGGCCTTGCCCAACTCTATCAGCTCCGGGGCCGGGTGGGCCGGTCCAGCCGGATCGCCTACGCCTACTTCACCGTGCCCCAGAGCCGGTCCCTGTCCGAGGTGGCTCAAAAGCGGCTGCTGGCGGTGCGGGAGTTCACCCAGTTCGGGGCCGGATACCGGCTGGCCATGCGGGATCTGGAGATCCGGGGCGCCGGGAGCCTGCTGGGGGCGGAGCAGCACGGGCACCTCTCCGACGTGGGCTATGAATACTACTGCAAGCTGATCCGCCAGGCGGTGGACCAGGCCACGGGCCGGGACGCCCCGCCCCTCATCGACACGGCGGTGGACGCCCCCGGGGACGCCTACGTGCCTAAGGGCTTCGTGAACGGGGAGCTGCAGCGGATGGCCATGTACAAGCGCATCGCCGAGATCGAGGACGAGGCTATGTTCGACGACATGTACGACGAGTTCACGGACCGGTACGGGGATCTCCCCGACAGCGTGGAGCGGCTCATGCGCCTTTCCCTCATCAAGCACCTCGGGGCCCGGGCCGGGTTCCTGTCCGTGACGGTGAAGCCGGGGAAGGTGGTCATGAAATACGACAAAAGCGCCCGGCCCGACGGGGGCAAGCTCCTGCTCGCTTTGTCCAACGAGCAGGGGGCCCGGCTCCTCGGAGGCGACCCGGCGGCCGTGGAGATCGCGGTGAAGGGCCGCAGCGCGGACGAGTTGGTCAAAAAACTGCCACAATTTCTTTCCATTCTGGCGGATTGCAACCGGATGGACGAGAGGGTATAATGGGGCGAAGCATACAGAAGAAAGGATACAGGAAACGTGAGGAACAAACTTTTTGCGCTGCTGCTGTGCCTGCTGCTGATGTTGAGCGCGGCAGGGTGCCTGGAAAAGGCGGAGAAGGCGGAGAAGGCGGAGACGCAGCCCGCCGCCGTCGCGACGGCCGCCGCTGACGCCGGGGAACCGGTCGATACCAGCGAGACGGACGCCCTGCCCGCCTTCACCCTGGGGGACTTCACCGTCACCGTGGGCGAGGTCCGCAGCAGCTACAACACCATCGTGGAGTATATGGGCTATTACGGCCTCACCGCGCCCACCACCGCCGAGGAGATCCAGCAGTATCGGAGCATGATCATCGAGGATCTGCTGACCGCCAAGGTGCTGCCCTGGAAGGCCCAGCAGATGGGCCTCAAGCTCACCGAGGAGAAGAAGGAGCAGGTGGCCCGGGAGGTGGAGGAGCTCATCGCCGAATACGCCGGGGACTACCTGGACGACGCCAAAGCGGAGCTCGGTGAGGACGCCGGCGCCGCGGAGCTGGCCCTGAAGGCCCGGGAGTTCCTGGAGCAGGACGTGGCGGACTACTTCGGCTATCCCTTCAGTCAGTGGCTGGAGGAGCTGACCGCCTCCTATGAGGAGAATGCCCTCACCGAGATGCTCCGGGAGGCCTTCAACGAGGGCGTCGCCGTCACCGCGGAGCAGGCTCGGACCTGGTTCGAGACGGAGCTGGCGGAGCAGAAGGAGAGCTTCGAGGCGGATTACACCTACTTCAAGAGCCAGTACAGCGCCTATCGTGCCGGGGAGTCGGACACGCCCGCCCTGTACACGCCCGAGGGCTTCGGCCGCATGCAGGTGATCACCTTCAACGTGAACGACGCCGACAGCGCCGCCTATGCCGCCAACGAGCTGGAGATGACCAACCTGGAGGCGGAGTACGGGAAGCTGGTCCTGCGGGGCCAGGACGAGGCCCGGCAGGCGGAGATCTTGGCCCGGTATCAGGAGCTGCAGACCCTGAACGGCGGCATGTTCCAGCAGATCCTGGACAACGCCCAGAAGACTCGGGCCGACGTGCTGGAGGGCATGGACATGCGGGACGCCTACGATAAATATGCCGACCTGGCCGGCGTGGTGGGGTATCACAACTATGCCGACGGGTACGTGATCTTCTACACCAAGGCCCAGGACGACGAGTGGCCCCAGGAGGTGTGGAACGCGGCCGCGGCTTTGAAGGAAGGGGAGGTCTCGGAGCTCCTGCAGGTGGGGGACACCTTCTATCTCATCAAGCGCCTTTCCGATCTGCCCGCCGGCACCGCGGCCTTCGAGGGGGACGCCGTCCAGGAGGACTGGCTCAGCGAGGCCCGGAACGCCGCCGTGTTCTATGAGGAGAACTACGCGGGCGTGGGCGTGCAATGAGCGCGCCGTCCCTGTGGAAAGAGGAGGTGGGCGACAAGCCCACCTCTTTGGCGTATCGGTTCATTCGGTTCGGGGTCTGGCTCTTCTCCCCCAAGTGGAGGCTGTCCGGGGTCGAGAAGCTGCCGGAGGGCCCCTGCATCATCGTTGGGAACCACGCCCAGATGTACGGGCCCATCGCCGCCGAGCTCTACACCCCCGGGCGGCACTGGGTCTGGTGCGCCGGGGAGATGATGCATAAGGAGGAGGTGGCCGCCTACGCCTACCGGGACTTCTGGTCCGGCAAGCCCAAGGCCGTCCGCTGGTTCTATAAGCTCCTCAGCCATTTGATCGTGCCCCTCAGCGTGTGCGTGTTCAACAACGCTCACACCGTGGCCGTGTACCACGACGCCCGGGCCCTGGCTACCTTCCGGGAGAGCGCCCAAAGGCTCCGGGACGGGGATCGGCTGGTGATCTTTCCCGAGTGCTACGACGAGCACAACAACATCGTCCACGCCTTCCAGGACCGATTCGTGGACCTGGGGCGCATGTACCACAGGCAGACCGGCCGGACCCTGGCCTTCGTGCCGCTGTACGTGGCGCCGGCTCTGGGGACCCTGTACTTCGGCGAGCCCATCCTCTACGATCCCGCCGCGCCGGGGGACGACCAGCGCCAGCGCATTTCCAGCGCCCTTATGGACGCCGTCACCGCCATGGCCGTGGCCCTGCCGGAGCACACCGTGGTGCCCTATCCCAACCTCCCCAAGCGGGAGTGGACGAAGAATCGGGAATGATGGTTCTTTTGCCGCTTTTTCTCTTTAGTCAAGGAGAAAAAAGCGGCGGAAAAAGAGAAACGCGAAGAATGAGCGAAACATCCATCGGACAGAACGATGGATGTTTTCATATGCCTGTTCGATCCCCCCTTTGTGCTTTTCTTTTCGGTTCCTTTTCTTTTCACGGAAAAGAAAAGGAACGAAACAATACCCACCTTTATTCGCTATCCATTCGCCAGAGGTCGCTGAATTTGCACTCTAACCCTTTGGGGAGGGGGATGGTACAATCGAAGCACAGCGAAGGAGGAAGGAACATGGCAAAGTACAAAGCACTTTTGATCGACGACAACACCCAGTTCACGGAGAGCGTGAAGGGGTATCTGCTGAGTCAGGACCGGTTTTCGGAGGTGGACACGGCCCAGGACGGCCGGGAGGCCCTGAAGAAGCTTCGGGAGAAGACCTACGACGTGATGACGCTGGATCTCATCATGCCCAACGCGGACGGGCTGGCGGTTTTGGAGCAACTGTCGGTGCTGCCCCTAGACCCGGCGCCGGCGGTGGTGGTGATCTCCGCGTTGAAGAACGAGGCCATGGTCCGCCGCTGCTGCGCCCTGGGCGCTCGATACTATATGGTGAAGCCCGTGGACCCGGACACCATTTCAAAACGCTTGCTGGAGACGCTGGAAGGAGAGCCGGTGAAAGGGGGCGTCATGCCCTACGCCCCCACCCACCGGTCCTTCGAGGAGAAGGTGACGGCCATCTTCCTGGTGGCGGGGATCCCGGCCCACATCAAGGGCTACCACTATCTTCGGGAGGGGATCCGCCTGGTGTACAACGACCCGGACCTCATCAACCGGATCACCAAGGAGCTGTACCCGGGCATCGCCAAGCGCTTCGACACCTCCCCCAGCAAGGTGGAACGGGCCATCCGCCACGCCATCGAGGTGGCCTGGACCCGGGGCAAGATCGAGAATTTGAACGCCCTCTTCGGCTACAACATCTACGGCAAGAACGACAAACCGACGAATGGCGAATTCATCGCCCTGGTGGCGGACAAGCTCCTGATGGAGGAGCAGGGGAAAAAGGCGGGATAAATATAGGAATCCATTGGAAACCCGATCCCTCTGACCAGGTGCAAAACATAATCGAAATCTGCACTACGTTTGATTTCTCGTTGTTTTGCCCGTGCTACGCCTCACTGCATCTGCCACAGGCAGCGCTCGGCTCCGCACCCTGAAAGAAAGGGTGCAGGCCCAAAGAACTTTACCTAATGTAAGCGATTCGTCCGCTATTGCCATTACCCCAGTTGAGTTTCTCTTTTTCCGCCGCTTTTTCTCTTTGTCTAAAGAGAAAAAGCGGCACAGAAAAAAGATCATCCTCAATCTTGCAGGACGGCCCCCTCCGCCCTGCAATGTGCCCCGACCTCATGATCCGCGGAAGGCTGCCGCACCGGTCCCGAGCCCATAGGACCGGCGGCAGCCTTTCGCACGCCCGTCCACGGCCTTATCCACAGCCAAAAACGCTGAAATTCCCGGGCATGGTGGATAAGGGTGTGGACAATGTGGATAATTTTCCGGGCTCGGGTGTGGATAAATGGCCTCCAGGGGGAGCAAAAGCGAAATCACGACAGATGGGCGTTTTTGGCTGGGGCTGCGCCTACGCGTTGACAGGGGGCGCGCCTTGGGGTACAATGACACAAGCAGACGATCCTGCAGGACGAGGGGAAAGGAGCGGCAAAATGGCACCTAACTATGGATATTTCGGCACCATGGGCGCCCTGTTCCTGTTCCTGCTGGCCCTGTTCTGCCTGGATCGGGTCTACTGCCGGTGCCGGCAGCTGGTGGAAAGGGAGGTTTGGGAGCTGGAAGCCCTGGAGGCGGCGCCCCGGGAGGGCAGGACCTGCCTGGCGCTGTTTTTCGCCAGCTTCCTGGTCCTGTTCCTGCTGAACGACCACAGTTTCGTCTTCTACAACAACTACAACTATCTCGCCGACGCGCTGCTCCACGGCCGCCTGTACGTGGACGGCATGCCGGCGTATCTCGAGTCCGTGGAGTTCGGTGGCCACGTGTACATGCACTTCGCGCCGGGTCCGGCCCTCCTGTGCCTGCCCTTCGTGGCCCTGTTCGGCGTGAACGGGTTCAACATCGCCTGGCTGTCCCTTGGCCTCGGCGCGGCCAACACGTCCCTCGCCTACCTGGTCTTCACCCGGATGGGCATCGGCCGGGACCGGCGGGAGCGGCTCTGGTGCGCTGCGCTGCTGACCTTCGGCACGGTCCACTGCTTCCTGGCAGCCCTGGGTCACGGCTGGTTCCTGGGGCACGTGTCCAGCTGGTTCTTCCTGCTGGTGGGCATGGCTTTCCTCACCGTACCAGAAAACCGGCGAAAGGATATACACCTGTTCCTCTCGGGCGTGTTCTACGCCTGTGCGGTCACCTGCCGGATGCCGAACCTGCTGGGGGCTCTGTTCTATGGGGGGTACATCCTGACCCGATACAAGCGGGAGGCGCGAATCAGGTCCCTCCTGTTCTTCTGCCTGGGGGCGGCCATCCCCGGGGGCCTGTACATGCTCTACAACTACGTGCGCTTCGGCACCATCATGGACAAGGGCTACAACCTGACCCACCTGAAGGACCTGTACCGGGACCGGTATAACCAGATGCAGACCCTGCCCAAGGGGGAGCAGCTGGCGTTTTTGAAGGCGGCGGAGAAAGAGGTGGGCGGGCCGCTGCAAGTAAAGCACGTGCGGTACAACCTCTATTCCATCTTCCTGCTGGGGCCGGAGTTCACGAAGGAGTACCCCTACGTGATCCCCACCTTGGCGGGGGTGTCGCTGACCCACCTGTCCCCGGCCCTGTATTTCGCGGTCCGGGCCCCGTACCGGCGGGACAAGCTCACCTGGTTCCTCCTCGCCACGGCGGTGGTCTGCGCGGTGCCCTTCCTCATGAACTACGGGAATGGGTTCGCCCAGTTCGGTATGCGCTACGCCATGGACTTCATCCCCTACGTGGGTATCCTGGCCGCCATGGGCCTGACCCGCAGGCCCCTCCGGGGCTGGAAAACGGCGCTGATCCTCCTGTGCATGCTGTTGAACATGTGGGGCCCGGTGTATTGGAATATCTTTTATAAATAGAGGAAATAATTAAAACTTCGCACCTTTTCTTCGAAAAGAAAAGGTGCGGCCAAAAGAACTTAAGAAGATAAGACGATATATGGAGAAGCCCAAGAAATCCCCTTGTGCTTCTCTTTTTTGCGCCGCTTTTTTCTCTTCATCGAAGAGAAAAAAGCGGCAAAAGGAAGTCCTTTATTCGCTATACTTTTCGATCATCTTCAGCGCCACGTCCAGGGCCCGGCCCTTGTGCTGGGCGGAGATGCGCAAAAGGTCCTCGTCGGTCACGTCTTGGTCCATGCCCGTGGCGTATCGGGCGATGATGCCGATGGACGCGTACTTGATGCACACCTCCCGGCATAGCGGCGCCTCGGGCACCAGCGTGATGCCGATGACCTGGGCGTCCAGCGCCCGCATCATCCGCGCCTCGGCAGCGGTCTCGTATCGGGGCCCGTCCACGCAGGCGTAGTTCACCCGGCCCTCGTAGGGGATCTTCTCCCCCAGGATGACCTCCTCCAGGGCCCCGGTCATGCGCCCGTCGAACACGTCGTCCATGCCCGCGTGCCGGACCAGCCGATGCTCCATGCGGAAGGAGCTCTCCCTGAGCTTCGTGAAGTCGATGAAATCGGACACCAGGCAAAAGCTGCCCAGCCGGAAGGAATAGTCGCAGGTGCCCATGACGGAGATGCTGACGATGTGGGTCACGCCGCAGAGGTACAGGGCGAAGATGTTGGCCCTGAAGTTGGTCTCGTAGGCGTCCTCCTGGAGGCAGATGCTGTGCCGGGTGAGGAAATCCACCTCCTTGCCGTTGGGGAGCGTGGCGTGGATGACCCGGGCGTTGCCGTAGGGGGTGGTGACCACTTCGGTGTGGTGGGGGAAGGTGATGGCGTCCTCGGAGTTGCAGCCGACGATGGCAAATTTCATTTTCTGTCCTCCTCTTTCTTTTCAAAGGTATTCATAACGGCCAGGAGCAGCGCGTCCCGGTCCCGATAGATCCCCTGCTTGATGTTCCCGTCCACGGCGGCGAAGGCGGCCACGGCCTGCCGCAGGGACCCGGTGGTCCGCTTCTGGGCGTTCTTCACGGCGATCTGGGCGGCGTAGGGGCTGCCGGGGAGCTGCCGGGCGGCGGCGCGGGGGTCCAGCCCCCGATCGAGGTGCTCCCGGGCGCTCAAAATCAGCTTCAGCCGCCCTTCCAGGAACCCGGCAAGGCTCAGCGGGCTCTCTCCCCGGTCCAGGGCATTGAGGAGCATGGCGTACCCCTTCTTCCGCTTCCCGTCCAGCAGCGCGTCCAACATCTCGAAGGCGTCGTACTCCGGGGACGGGGTGATCGTCTCCTCCAGCACGGCCACGGTCACGGTCCCGCCGGGGCCCACGTACCCGGCGGCCTTGGAAAACTCGTTCTTCAACCGATAGGCGTCGAACCCCACCCGGTCGATCAGCGCCTGGGCCGTGGCCCTGTCGAGGCCTACGTTCCGCAGGGCCGACTCCCTTAGGAGCATGCTCACGGCCCGCTCCATGGTCAGCTTTTCGAAGACCACCACCCGGTTCTCCGGGGCCAGGGCCTTGAAGAGCTTGTTGGTCTTGCGGCACTCCCCCCGGTATACGAACAGGATCACGGACGTGTCCGCCATGGCGAGCAGCCGGTTCTTTTCCTCCAGGGCGTCGATCAGGGCGTCGTCCCAGCTCTCCACCAGGATGAGCCGGAGCTCGTCGAAGAAGGGCAGCTGGTCCGCGGCGGAAAGGAGCGTGGGCGCGTCGGGGTTCCGGAGGCTCTGGAAGTTCAGATCCAGCACCCCCGGGTCCAACAGCTTCTTCACCCGAGCCACGGCGTCCGCCTTGGTCAGCTCCTCTTCGCCGTGGAGGAGATATGGCCCCTTCAGGGCGCGGCTCTGGGTCGCCTTGTAGAATTCGGATTCGTTCACCCCAATATGATACCACGGTATTTACCCGGAAACAACCGATTTCCTCAATATATCATGGTTTTCCTTATCGGGTACGGATGTGTATGGTCACGTCGAGACCGTCCGGGTGCTTCTCTGTCTCCATCTCGGCTCCCATGCCCGCCTGGCGGAGCTGGGCAAGGAGGGTTTCGAGCCCGTTGAGGAACAGGCGGCAGTCTTTGGTGAGCCGCAGGACCCGCAGGGGCTTGGGCCGGGGGGCGGCCCGGGCCACGAAGGCCTCCGCCTGGCGCACGCTCCAGCCCTCGCCGGCGATGCGCGCCACGAGCTTGAGCTGGTCCGCCTCGGCGTCCAGGGCCAGCAGGCACCGGGCGTGGCGCTCGCTCAAGCCCCCCTGCTCCGCCGCCGCCCGGACCTGGGGCGAAAGCTTCAGCAGCCGGAGCTTGTTGGAGAGGAACGCGGGGCTCTTGCCGATCCGGCGGCACAGCTCCTCCCGGCTGAGGCCGTATATGGTCAGCAGCCGCCGATACCCCTCCGCCTCCTCCCAGAAGCTGAGGTCCGCCCGCTGCACGTTCTCGACGAGGGCCATGAGGGCGCTCTTCTCCGCATCCG
>CADACQ010000046.1 GCA_902786465.1 uncultured Eubacteriales bacterium
TGATCATCGGCGCCTTCGTCACGGTCATCTCCGTGCCCCTGGGGGCGCTGATGGCCTGGCTCATGGTCCGCACGGACATTCCCGGCAAGGGCCTTTTGTCCGCCCTGATCCTGATCCCCTACATGATCCCCTCCTGGTGCAAGGCCCTGTCCTGGATGACCATCTTCCGCAACCCCAGCATGGGCGGCTACGGGGTGCTGTACAGCCTGGGCATCCCGGTGCCCAACGCCCTGGCCTCCGGTTTCGTGCCCATCATCATCGTGATGACCATGCACTACTACGCCTTCTCCTACATCATGGCCTCCGGCGCCCTTCGATCCATCAACTCGGAGCTGGAGGAGATGGGGGAGATCCAGGGCGCCTCCAAGGCCCAGATCCTGAAGAGCATCACCCTGCCCCTGATCCTGCCCTCCATCCTGAGCGCCACCATCATGACCATATCGAAGTCCATCGGCACCTACGGCGTGGCGGCGCGCCTGGGCGGCAACAACCCGGACGGCACCCCCTTCTACGTGCTGGCCACCAGGATGAAGGCCTTCATCAACGACGGTCCCAACGCGGTGGGCTACGCCATGTCCATATTGATGATCCTGCTGGCGGCGGGCACCATCGTGGTGAACCAAAAGCTCATCGGCACCCGTAAATCCTACGCCACCATCGGCGGCAAGGGCACCCGCAGCAATCTGATCCCCCTGCGGGGGGCGAAGTGGCCCATGCTGATCGTCATCACCGTGTTCCTGGTGGTGGCCATGGTCATGCCCGTGTTCTTCCTGGTCATGGAATCCTTCCAGATCATGCCCGGCGCCGGGTACGGCCCGGACAACCTGACGCTGTACGCCTGGGTGGGCGAGCTGCAGAACGCGCCCCATCCCTCCTTCAACCAGAACGGCCTCTTCCGCAACTCCGAATTCGGCCGAGCTTTGGGGAACACCGTGAAGCTGTCCCTGATCGCGTCCCTCATCACCGCCGTCTTCGGCCAGTTCTTCGGGTACATCACCACCCGGGGCCGGGGCAAGTGGTACGGCAACGCGGTGGAGCAGCTGATCTTTATCCCCTACCTTATGCCCGGCGTGGCCTTCTCCGCCATCTACTTCTCCATGTTCAGCCAGCCCCGGCTGGGCGGCCTCATCCCCTCTCTGTACGGCACGTTCACCCTGATATTGCTGGTGTCCATCGTGAAGCATTTCCCCTTCGCCAGCCGCTCCGGTTCCTCCAACATGATGCAGATCTCCGTGGAGCTGGAGGAGGCGGCCACCATCAACGGGGCGGGGTTCTGGCGGCGCATCCGCAGCATCGTGATCCCCCTGGCCAAGAACGGCTTTTTGTCCGGCTTCCTGCTCTCCTTCATCAGCATCGCCAAGGAGCTGGATCTGATCGCCATTTTGATGACGCCGAAAAACTACACCCTGTCCTTCCTGGCCTTTGACTATTCCAAGGAGGCCATGCCCCAGGTGGCGGACGCCATCTGCATCGTCATCATCGTATTCATCCTCGTTACCAACCGGATCGCGGACAAATTCGGCGGCAACGTATCTAAGAGCATGTGACCAGTCTTGAGTACAGAAAGGAAGTTCACCCATGAGCAAGATCCAGTTGAGCCACATCGATAAGTTTTACGGAGAGAACCACGTGCTCCGGGACGTGAACCTGACCATCGAGGACGGGGACTTCATGACGCTGCTGGGGCCCTCCGGCTGCGGCAAGACCACCACCACCATGACCATCGACGACAAGATGGTCATCGACGCGGACAAGGCTTTCTTCGAAGCGCCCAGCAAGCGGGGATTGAACCTGGTGTTCCAAAGCTACGCCCTCTGGCCCCACATGACGGTGTTCGAGAACGTGGCCTTCGGTCTCAAGATCAAGAAGATGAAGAAGGAGGAGATCGAGGAGACGGTCATGCGGGCCCTCAAGACCATGCGGATCGAGGAGTATCGGGGCCGCTATCCCAACGAGCTCTCCGGCGGTCAGCAGCAGCGGGTGGCCATCGCCCGTGCCATCGCCTCCAGCCCCAAGCTCCTGCTGCTGGACGAGCCCCTTTCCAACCTGGACGCCCGGCTGCGCATCGACATGCGGGCGGAGCTCAAGCGCCTCCACAAGGAGACGGGCACCACCATCATCTACGTGACCCACGATCAGGTGGAGGCTCTGACCATGTCCACCAAGATCGCCCTGTTCAAGGAGGGGGAGATCTCCCAGATCGACACGCCCCTGGGCCTGTACACCAACCCCATCGACCTGCAGGCGGCAGACTTCATCGGCAATCCCCGCATCAACTTCATCGAGGCCAAGGGCGCCTTCGACGGGGATGCCCTGCGGGTGAAGAGCGCCTTCGGCGAGTACGTCTTCCCCCACGAGACCCTGAAACTGGACGAGGAGATCCCCCAGGGCAGGGAGTTCGACTGCGTCCTGGGCCTCCGGCCCGAGATGGTGGACATCTACACCGGGGATCCCCACCACAAGAACACCGTGGCCGCCCAGGTCTATGCCAACCAGCCCGCGGGCAGCGAGACGCTGGTGACGCTGACCGTAGGCGACACGGAGTTCCTGGCCATCCAGACGGGCCTGGTAGAATATGACATGAATCAAAATGTGTTCGTGGTACTTCACCCCGGCCGCATGAACGTGTATAATAAAGAGACTGGGCGGCTCATCAAGTACGCCAAGACCAAGCACAAGGCGGGCATCGACGACTGATGCTCCAAGGAACGGATGAACACAGGGAAAGGAGATCGCACCCCATGAAGAAGATCATCGCTGTTTTGATGGCGCTGTGCATGCTGGCCGCGCTGGCGGCCTGCGGCGGTTCCGACAAATCGTCGGACGGCGCCGGGACGGAAACCGGCAGCGTAGTTACCGGCGTGGAGGCCATCGACACCGTGGGCGAGGACGGTATCGACTGGAACCATATGTCCATGGATGAGCTCTATGAGATGGCCAAGAAGGAAGGCGGCACCGTCACCATCTACGCCACCACCGCCGATGCGGACACCGCCCGCAAGTACATCCGGGACAAGTACCCCGATATCAAGTTCGAATACATCTCCTGCGACACCAACACGGTCATGCAGAAGATCGGCATGGAGGCCCAGAGCGGCACCCCCATGGCCGACGTGCTCATGGTGAAGGACGCTTCCGGCGAGGTGTTCAACGAGTACGTGCTGTGGGATCTGATTAAGATCTATTATCCCGCCGACGTGTGCGCCCACATCAAGGACGACATGCTGCGGTTCGGCCTGCCCCTCTATTCCACCTTCAATCCCTGGTTCTACAACACCCGCATGTTCGACAAGGTGCCCATCGAGAGCTGGTGGGACATCGTGGCGGGATACGACGAGGAGACCCAGTCCTTCAAGGACGCCAACGGGAACAACACCCAGTACTGGACCATCTTCTCCAAGGACATCACCGCGCCTTCCTACGCCGCCCTGTGGGCCCAGCTCATCGCGGACAGCGACAAGCTTCTGGAGCAGTATAAGAAGCAGTACGGCAAGGATCTGACCTTCACCTATCACGATCATCTGCAGAACACCCCGGGCCTCATGGAGCTCCCCGAAAACAACGCCAGCGTGGAGCTGTTCTGGCGCTTCTCCCAGATGACCATCATCCCCCTTGCCGACGGCGACGCGGTGGTGGAAGCAGTCCACGAATCCGTCAACGGGCCTACGTTGGGCCTTTGCTCCGCCTCCAAGCTGGACAACTCCAAGCAATCCATGGGCGAATCGGGCATGGACATCGCCTGGGTCACGGGCCTTACGCCCTACACCGCCCAGGACGCGGCGGCCTATTCCTACGTGGTCAGCGGTTGCGACAACCCGGCGGGCGCCCGGCTGTTCATCAAGTTCATGATGGGCGGGGACGATGGCCAAAGCGGCTGCTACAATGTGTTCGACAAGCTGGGCCATTGGTCCGTGCGGGACGACGTGACGTACAAGAAGTCCGGCATCACCTATGAGGAGGTCAACCTCACCGCTCCGGATTTCGAGCATATCTATCAGAATTATCCCAACGTGAAGGCGTATTGGACGCTGTGGAACAGCACCCGGTAAAAACGGCGAGTTCCTGACCTGTGCGTCCTGTGAAAGCGTTTTTCTTTCGCAGGACGCCGACCCATATATAGCATGGCAATGAAGCGATCAAAATTCGACCGGAAACTGGACGGCTTTTTTCGGGGCCTGTTCTTCGAAGAGAACGGGAAACCGAAGAGTGCGAGCCTGCTGTATTCCTTTTTGATGGCGATCCTGTTCATCCTTGTTTATGGAGCCTGCTATCTGTTGCTGCTGGGTCCCCTGGAAAAAGCCTTTTCGGGGGCCAGCGTTATGATACGGAACCTGGTGGAGTACGTGGTGCCTGCTCTGTCTGGCAGCGCCATTTGCCTTCTTTTCACCCTTCTCCCGGGGGAGAAGAGGGGCCTGGCGGCGGGAGCGTATCTGTGGATGGCCGCCCTGCTCATAGCCGTGATGCTTTTCGAGCTGCTGCTCATTGACTGGTCCGACGCCCGAACGGAGTACGGCCTGTTCATGGCTGTGGTGAACCTGCCGGGCATCGCCTCCGTGCTGACGGGCGGCGTCCCGGCCCTGCTCCTGTATCGGCGGGAACGAAAGGCCCGGGCTGAAAGGGAAAAGGTCAGGGAGCGTCCCTCCTGGTATCAGAGCTGAGCTATGCTGGAAGTATTCTTTTGCAACGTGGGCGACGGGGACGCCGTGCTGGTCCGGGAACGCGGGGAGGACGGACGGGACTACGCCGTGCTGGTGGACGCCGGACGGCCCTTCGTGGAATCCCGGGACGGGTCTTTGCGCAAGGACGCTCTGGAGTATCTGCTGGATCGGCAGGTGACGCACCTCGATCGGATGATCCTGACCCACCCCCATATCGACCATGTGGGCGGGGCTGCCAGGATCGTGCGGGCCATCCGGGTGGACCGGCTCCAGATGCTGACGGTACCCCCGGAGGACGCTCGCTTCGTCCCTCGATCCTTTATCTCCACCAAAAAGCCGCCCAACGGCCTTCGACAGATGCTGAACATCCTCAAGGAGCTCTGTGAGGCGGCCCAGGAACGGGGCACGGCGGTGGAGACCATCCAAGCCGGGGAACAGGCCCTGACCGACAGATTGACCATGACGGTCTACTATCCCCGGGCGGAGATTGTTGACCGGCAGAAACAGGTGTTCGACGCCCTCTACCGGGGCGATGCGGTGGAGGAGGGTCTGTGCACCCAGGTGGCCAAGGAGCGGAATCTGTCCAGCCTGATGCTGCGGTTCGCCTACGGTCACCGGAGCGTGCTGATCACCGGCGATCGGTACGCGGCGGACTGGGAAGGGGAGGCCATCCCCCCTTGCGACATCCTCAAGCTCCCCCATCACGGGGACAGGAAGTCCATGACGCCGGGGCTCCTCAATAAGCTTTCCCCCTGGTGTGCTGTGGTCTCCTGTGAGAACGACCCCAACGCCAAAAAGGAGCGGCCCGACGAGGAGATCATGACCATGTTTCTGGAACGACTACCCCTGGTGCTCTGCACCGAGAACCGGCCCATGGCCGCCCTGGCGGAAAGCACCGCCAACGGCATCCGCTTCGACATCCAGCCGGACGGCGCCGTGACCTGCCGCCGGGAATGAAGGGATCCACTCTTTGTCTTTTTCGGCAAAGTGAGATAACACAAAAACAAACAGGAGGCACACCATGAAAAAGCTACTTTCTCTCGTTCTCGTCCTGCTGATGATCCTGGGGATCGTCGCCTGCGGAACGACCAAGCCCGCTGAAACCCCAGCCCCCGTCGCTACCCAGGCGCCGGCTGCGGAGAAGCCCGCCGAACAGCCCACCGAGGCCCCCAAAGAGCCGGAAGCGCCGAAGGCGACCTATGTGGCCCTGGGCCTGAATATCAAGAATAAGACCGGCGTCACCATCGACGAGGTGTACATCTACCCCGCGGGCGGCGACAAAGGCAACAGCGTGGTGGCCCCCGGCTGGCAGGATAAGGACGCGGACAAGGCCAACTATGAGAAGAACATCTACATCGTCCGGGAAGCCGGCGCGGCCCAGGAGCTGCTGGTGGTCTTCGCGGACGGCACCGAGGCCAAGAAGGACCTTGGAGAGCTGAAGATGTACACCAAGATCTCCATGAAGGACGGCGTCGATCCGGCCGCCTGGGAGGTGGTGCTGGAGGACAAGGCCGAGGACAAGGCGGCCATGGATGCTGCGGTAGCCGTAGGCAAGACTGCCGACAACGTCTATCCCGGATACGAGCTCCTCGCCATCGAGCTGAAGAACAAGACCAGCAAGAACATCGTGGACTTCCGCTTCTATGAGGAAGGCGGCGATCCCAACGCCTACAACAACATGATCGACTACCTCTACACCGCTGCCGGTGAAAAGATGGCGTCCCTCATGCCCGGCAAGGCCAAGGAAGGCGGCATGTACCTCTTCAAGTGCTTCCTCCGCCCCCACACCGACAACTATAACCTGTACGTGAAGTTCGACGACGGCACGGACATCACCTATCCCATCGAGGACTGGTTCAAGCCCGACGGCGACGGCCACCTGCCCAACGAGATCTCCCTAAAGAACGCCGAGGATAAGTACGACATCAAGGTCCAGTACGACGACGGCGATCCCGAACCCCTGCAGTATCTGGCCGAGTCCCTGGAGAAGGGCTACGTGGTGGATCAGTGGTATCCCGTGTACGAAGGCGCGCCCGCCGCTGACGCGGCTGCCGTAGAGGCCGCCCGCGCCGAGTTGGCCAAGATCCCCGTGCCCGCCGCCGAAGAGCCCGCTGAGGAGCCCGCCCCCGCCGAGGAGCCCGCGCCCGCTGCCGAAGCCGCCGCGGTGCCCGAGGGCTACACCGGCCTCAAGCTGATGGTCAAGAACAAGACCGGCAAGGACATCGCCAAGATCTACCTGTTCCCCAACGGCGAGGACAAGGGCAAGAACATCTTCAAGACCCTGGCCGACGTGCTGCCCACCGAGGATGAGAGCAAGGAAGGCAAGCCCCATGAGATCCAGGTGTACGTGCTGCGGGAGACCGAGAAGCTGGGCGCCATGACCCTCAGGGTCCGCTTTGCTGATGACACCGAGGAGGATCACGTGCTGGAGAAGCCGGTGGAGGACTACACCGTCTTCACCATCAAGGCGGACGAGTTCAAGCAGAAGGTCACCGACGACGCCGAGGATATGGCGGCCATGGACGCCGTGGCGGCTGCCGGCGTCTCCACCGACGGCGTGGAGTACGCGCCCAAGGCCGAGGAGCCCGCTGCCGCGCCCGCCGCGGCGGAAGTGCCCGCGGGCTATGCGGGCCTGGCCCTGAACATCAAGAACAAGACCGGCAAGACCATCAACGCGGTCTACATCTGCGAGAAGGGCGCCGAGAGGGGCGACAGCGTGGTGGAGGCCGGCTGGAAGGATAAGGACGCCGACGAGGAGAACTACGAGAAGAACATCTACATCATCCGTGAGGCGGACAAGGAGTTCGAGCTCTACGTGGTCTTCGAGGACGGCACGGACCTGACGGTGGATCTGGGCGCTCTTGCTATGTACGACAAGATCTCCATGCAGGCGGACAAGGTCAAGCATGAGCCCAACGACGATCCCGCGGACATCGCCCTTATGGACGAGGTCGTGAAGGCTGGCGTCACGGCGGACGGCTGGTATCCCGCCGCCTGAGGCACGCGCGATCCCCTTTTGCGGAGGACGGCCGGGCGGACCGGCCGCCTCCGCTGAGTCTTTTGAGCCAATACAGGATGGAAGGACGCAGGTATGAAACGGATCTCGACACTTATTTTAGCAGTTTTCATGGTCTGCGGCCTGTTCTGCGTCAGCAGCGCAGCAGCGGACACGGAGCAATGGTGGGAGCAGGACGTGTGGAGCACCGACGTCCTCGTTTCCCTCGGCGCCGTTTTGCCGGACTATGATCCGGCGTCCGACACCCCGCGCCGGAGCAGCTTCTGTATCTGTCAGGGCTGTGGAAGCCGGAAGACACCAACGGCGACCACGCCCCCGACGCGCCCTGCGGCGGCACTTACGTGCTGACCCAGGATCTCGACATGTCGCCCCTGCTGGAGCGGATCGGCGCAGTCATCGCCGACAAGACCGGCAACGACACCGAGGGCTATATGCCGCCCATCGGCGCTCTGGCCGACAACGGCAAGGAGGAGGGCGTGCACTGCGCGTTCTTCGGCACCTTTGACGGGCAGGGGCACGCCATCCGGAACCTGCGCGTCGTGTGCATGGGGAACAAATACTGCGGCCTGTTCGGCAACGTGGGCCACGATTTCGGCGAGGGCTATGTCAAAAACCTGGCGATCCTGGACGCCGAGATCAAGGGCCTGTCCTCCTGCGGGATCCTGGCCGGGAGCCTGTACGGTGACGCGGACAACGTGGTCTGCACCGGAAAGATCGACTGCCGGGAAAAGAACGCCGGCGGCCTGGCGGGCAAGATCAAGCGCAACGAAAACGGCTATTGCGGCATCGCCCGCAACTGCTTCGTCGACTGCGAGATCATCGTCCGCGGCAAGGGCAACGAAAACGGAGCGGCGGGCGGCATCACGGCCTCCTGCTCCGGCGGCGGCCAGGTGGTCAACTGCTACGCGGCCGGTTCCATCGAGATCGGCGGTGAGGAAGCGGACAGCGTCGGCGGCCTCATCGGCAACCTCAAGGGCGGCACGGCTGTCGACAACAACGTGATGCTGCTCTCCGAGATCGACGGCGGCGACGATAGCCAGAACATCGGCTACCTCTGCGGGAACTATGCCGGCGATTCCGGCTCTCACATCCACGGCAACGTGGTGTGGAACGGGACGAGGCTCATGGGCGGCGTATCCAGCACCCATCCCGAAGAAGCGGCGTACGCCCTGGTCGGTAGCGAGCAGATCAGGAGCAAAGAGCTGTATGAATCCCTGGGCTGGGATCTCGACGATGTCTGGACCTGGGTCGGCGATGAGTCAGATGGCTATCCTATGATCCGGGCCTTTGCGGATGCCGTGGATCTCAAGGACCGCATCGATGGGCGGCTGATCGTCTCCGCGCCGGTCCTTCGCCTTTCGGAGCCCATGAAGAACAGCGCGTATTCCGGCGAGACCGTGCGGATCGACGCGCTGCTGGCGCCGGAGGGTGTGACCGCCGGGGAGGCGCTGGTCCACCTGGGCACGGGCAAGAAGCGCTCGGCCTGCACTGAAACGGTCCCGATGCAGCGGACCGAGGCGGGCTTTACGGCGGATCTGTCCCTGGATATCGGCACCTACTATTATTACTGCACCGTGGAGGCGGACGGAAGGAAGCTTTCCTTCCCCACCGAGGGCACGGTCCGACTGGACGTGGTTTCGGAAACGGTCCGCTATGTTCCGGAGCAGCTCACCCTGACGCCCGGAGCCACCGCCGCCGAGATGTGCTTCAACTGGATCACCGCGGCCGATGGGCTCAGCGCGGAACTGCGCTGGCGCGAACGGGACGAATCCAGTTGGACCGTCGTGCCGGTGACCGAGATCGAGCGGGTCAACGTGCGTGGCGATCACGGCACGTTCACCAGCTATTCCGTCGACCTGACCGGGCTCAAGCCGGGGACGGACTATAAGTATATGGCCGTCACCAAGGACGGGACCAACGACTATCAGAGCAGCGTCTACGAGTTCAGGACCCTGCCCGCCCAAAAGGCATTCTCCTTCGTGCTCGTCAGCGATCTGCAGTCCACCAACGAGGAGGGGTATCTGCCCTTCCTGTACACCGATCAGACGTTCCTGACAGACACCCTCCATCCGGATTTCATCGTGAACCTGGGCGACCTCACGGAGGACGACACCATGGCGGAATGGACGTATCTGTTCGATCAGCTCCAGGGCGTGCTGGCGACGACGCCCACCGCGTATGTCCCGGGCAATCACGAATCCAAGGGCGACGTGGTCTATTCCCATTTCAAGGGACGGACCAATCTCCCCCGGGGGATCGACGATGAGATGCTGGCGGAGACGACGGCCTCCTTCGTGGTCGGCGACGTGTGCTTCGTGATCCTGAACACAGAGCCCTATACCGGCATCGACGGCGCGGACGCGTCGCAGGACAAGCTTCGGTTCTATGAGCAGCAGAAGGCCTGGGCGAAGGACGTCTTCGAGGCTTCCGGCTGCGCGTACCGGATCGTCCTGGCCCACGCGGGCCTGGTGCAGAAGGACGACGCGGCGACGGCCTTCCTGGAGCAGATGTGTGAAGAGCTTCAGGTGGACCTGTTTTTCAACGGGCATATCCACAACTACTTTAGGGCCACGGTCAACGGCAGCGGCGAAAAGGCCGAGCCCGGCGAAGCCACCACCTTCGTCACCATCAGCCCCATGGGCATGAAGTTCGATGAGTACGGCGGAGAGCTGGACGGCCTGCTGGGGTTCCAGACCGGCGGCCAGTCGGATGAACGGCAGTACCTCGCCTACGTGGAAGTCACGGAGGAAGGGATCGTCGTGACCGCGTATCAGAGGACGGAGGCCGGCGACGCGAGCCCGAAGAAGTGCGCCGACTACACCGCCATCGACAGCTTCGCGATCCGTCACGAGCAGAGCCAGCCGGCGGAGCCGGAGGCTGCGGCCAAGACAGAGGAAAAACCGGCGGCGGAAACGAAGCCGGCGGCGGAAGTGAAGCCGGCAGCGGAGACGAAGCCGGAGGCGGCAGCGACAGCGGCGGCAGCGGAGCGCACCGTGCCGTGGGCGGCGATCGGCTGCGGGGCTGCTGCGATCGCGGTGATCCTGCTGGTCGTGATTCTTAAGAAGAGAAAGACCGTTAAGTAGGTCGGTCTGGATCCCGGTTTATCGGCGTTTGCCGTTCCGGCTTTTGCCGGTTCGGATAGACGGCAGGCGCCGATTCTATTCTTCATCTTCCGTAAACGTTTACGGAGCCAAACGAGGGCGCTTCGCCCGTAATACAGTCAGGAAAGAGGTACATCTATGGAATCGTTGTTCTGGATCGGATTTGTCGGTGCGGCCATGGCAGGGATATACGCCCTGATCCAGGCGAAAAAGGTCATGTCCTTCTCCGAAGGGACGGAGCGCATGCAGCAGATCGCGGGCGCCATTCGCGAGGGCGCCAACGCCTATCTGCAGCGGCAGTACAAGACCGTCCTGCCGGTCTTCGCGGCGGTGTTCGTGATATTGATGGTCATCGCCTTCGCGTCCGGCGGCGACATGCTCTCCAAGTTCACCCCCTTCGCCTTTCTGACCGGCGGCGTCTGGTCCCTTCTGGCCGGATTCATCGGCATGAAGATCGCCACCCATGCTAATTCCCGTACCGCCCAGGCCGCTTCCGAGGGCCTCAACCGGGGGCTCCGCGTGGCTTTCTCCGCCGGTTCGGTCATGGGCTTCACCGTGGTGGCCCTGGGCATCCTGGACGTGACGCTGTGGTTCTTCCTTCTTCGGTACGGCTTCGGCATCCAGGACCCGGTCCAGATCGGCAACATCATGGTCATGAACGGCATGGGCGCATCCTTTATGGCCCTGTTCGCCCGGGTGGGCGGCGGCATCTACACCAAGGCGGCCGACGTGGGCGCGGACCTGGTGGGCAAGGTGGAGAAGAAGATCCCTGAGGACGATCCTCGGAACCCCGCCACCATCGCCGACAACGTGGGCGACAACGTGGGCGACGTGGCCGGCATGGGCGCCGACCTGTACGAATCCTATGTGGGCAGCATCCTGGCCACCTTCGCACTGTCCGCTATCGGCGGCTACGGCTTCTCCGGCATGCTCCTGCCGCTGCTTTTGGCCGTGTCCGGTATACTCTGCTCCATCCTCGGCTCACAGCTGGTGCGGGTCAGGGAGGACGCCAACCAGATGACCCTCCTGAAGACGCTGCGCACGGGCACCTATACCGCGGCCATACTTTCCGCGGTGCTGGCCCTGCCCCTGACGTACTTCATCTTCAAGGACGTGGAGGGCGTCCGGTGGAGCGGCATTTACATCGCCATCCTCTGCGGCATGGTCTCCGGCTGCCTCATCGGTTTCTTCTCGGTTTCTTCACGGAGTATTTCACCTCCGAGTCCTATCGGCCCACCCGGGATCTGGCCGCCACTTCCCAGACGGGCTACGCCACCATCGTCATCGGCGGCATCTCCTTGGGCATGGAATCCGCGTTGACCTCCATTTTGATCGTGTGCGCCGCCGTCCTGCTGAGCTACTACTGCTCCGGCGGCACCAATGAGATCGTGGACGCCAACGGCCACTTCCTCCAGTCCTTCAACCGGGGCCTCTACGGCATCGGCATCGCGGGCGTGGGCATGCTCTCCACCCTGGGCATCACCCTGGCCACCGACGCCTACGGGCCTGTGGCCGACAACGCCGGCGGCATCGCTCAGATGGCGGGCATGGACCCTGAGGTCCGCAACCGCACGGACGCCCTGGACTCCCTGGGCAACACCACGGCGGCCACCGGAAAAGGCTTCGCCATCGGCTCTGCCTCCTTGACTTCTCTGGCGTTGCTGGTATCCTATGTTAATATCATCCAGCAGAAGACGGACGCGGTCTTGAACTTCTCCATCATCAACCCCACCGTGCTCATCGGCATGTTCATCGGCGCCATGCTGGTGTTCGTCTTCGCCGCCGTCACCATGAACGGCGTGGAGCGGGCCGCCCAGCGCGTGGTGGTGGAGGTGCGGCGGCAGTTCGCCGAGATACCGGGCATCTTGGAGGGGACGGCAACCCCGGAATACGCCAAGTGCGTATCCATCTGCACCCACGGTGCACTGAAGGAGATGGTGGTCCCGGCGGTGATGGCGGTGATCGTGCCCATCGCCACAGGCGTGATCCTGGGTCCCACGGGTGTGGTGGGACTGCTGGCGGGCGTATCCGTAGCAGGCTTCGCAGTGTCGGTGTTCATGTCCAACGCCGGCGGCGCCTGGGACAACGCCAAGAAGTACATCGAGGAGGGCCACTTCGGCGGCAAGGGCAGCAAGCCCCACAAGGCCTCCGTGGTGGGCGACACCATCGGCGATCCCTTCAAGGACACCTCCGGCCCCTCCCTGAACATCCTTATCAAGCTTTGCGCCACCGTTTCCATCGTGTTCTCCGGCCTGGTGGCCGTATTCCATCTGCTTTGATCCAGACCCCTGGACAAAGAGCGCTTTAGGAGGCGATACCTGTGACTTTTGCTGAGATTCTGGCGAGGCAATTCTCCCTCTCCCAGTATGCTGAATTCTTCATCCGGGTGCTGATCGCCTGCGTTTGCGGCGCTGCCATCGGATACGAGCGCAGCAAGCGGCTGAAGGAAGCGGGCATCCGGACCCATATCATCGTCTGCTGTGCGGCGGCATTGACCATGATCGTGTCGAAGTACGGCTTTGCCGACCTGGTCGGTCCCGATGGTGCCGGGATGTACGGTACCAAGGGCACGGACCCCGCCCGTCTGGCGGCCCAGATCATCGGCGGCGTCTCCTTCCTGGGAGCCGGCATCATCTTCCGCAACGGCAACTCCATCAAGGGCCTGACCACGGCGGCGGGCATCTGGGCCACGGCCGGCATCGGCCTCGCTATCGGCGCGGGCATGTACGTGATCGGCATCTTCACCACGGCGGTAGTAGCGGCCATTCAGATCCTCATGCACAAGTTCACCATCGGCGTGGACTCCATGGTGGTGGGCCGGATGCACTGCGTAGTGAGCCACTCGGCGGAGTTCCGCAAGGCGCTCAATGAGTATATCGAGGAGCACGGTATGCAGATCCTGGAGGTCAAGATCGACTTTCTGGAGGACGGCAGCGCCGCCTACGATCTGACGCTGCGCATGCGCCACGACGTGACGGTCAACGACCTCTCGGAGTTCCTGGAGTCCGTGGGCGATGTCCGCGACGTCAGCTTCGAGCTGGGCGTCTGAACTGCATGCGGGTGATATGCATCAGCAGCACAGCCGTTATTTAGGACGGCTGTGCTCTTTTCATGGTCAAGGCATATGGGCGTAAAAGATCGTGCGCCGGTTGGTGGGCTGTGGTATACTATCTAAAACGGATCGGTTTTGACAAAGGAAGCGGTGCATGTGAAAGACAACAAACGAAGGGTCAGCGATGCGCTGTGGTTCATCGCCCTGATGGGCGTGGTCAGCCTGTTTTCAGACATGACCCACGAGGGGGCACGAAGCATCCTGGGCAACTACCTGAACCTTGCTGGGGCATCGGCGGCGACCATTGGCTTTGTGTCGGGGTTCGGAGAGCTATGCGGGTATTCTCTGCGGATCCTGTCCGGGTATTTGGCGGACAAAACCAAAAAGTACTGGACGTTGGTCATCGCAGGCTATGTTCTGCAGGTGTTGGCCATCCCGGCGCTGGCCCTGGTGCCGCAGAACGGATGGGCCGTTGCCTGCGGCCTGGTCATTTTGGAGCGCATAGGAAAGGCCATCAAAAAGCCTGCCAAGAATACCCTGGTCAGCTTCGCCGCCGGCGAGGTCGGTACGGGCAAGGGCTTTGCCTTTCAGGAGTTTCTCGATCAGCTGGGGGCCTTTATCGGGCCGGTCCTCCTCTTTCTCATCGCCGCCGTTCGGGAGAAGGGAGATCTGTTTTCCACCTATCGCCTTAGTTTCGCCGTGCTGGGGATACCGGCCCTCATCACCATCGGCCTCGTCCTGTTCGCCCGGAGGAAGTACCCGGACCCGGAGGCCTTCGAGGAGAAGCAGACGGAAACGGCCGAGTTTCGCTTCCGTAAATCCTTTGCGCTCTATATGGTCGCTATCTGCCTGTTCGCCTTCGGTTTCGCGGATTTCCCGCTGATCACCCTCCATGCAGCCAAGACGCAGGCGTTCCCGGACGCCGCGCTGAGCCTGCTGTACGCGGCGGCTATGGCGGTGGACGCCTTCGCAGCGCTGTTTTTCGGCTGGCTGTTCGATCGGATCGGCCTAAAAGCCCTGCTCGTCTCCACGGCCCTGAGCGCCTTCTTCTCCTGCTTCGTGTTTCTGACGAGGGCCCCCTGGCTGATCGGCGTAGGCGTCGTGCTCTGGGGCGTGGGCATGGGGGCGCAGGAGAGCATCATGAAGGCCGCCGTCAGCCGGATCGTGCCCCGTGCCCGGCGGGGGACCGGCTTCGGCATCTTTGAAACGGGCTTCGGTGCGGCGTGGTTCCTGGGAAGCTGGCTCCTGGGCGCCTTGTATGATCTCGACCCCCGCCTTCTGGTGGCCGTCTCCGCGACGGCGCAGCTGCTAGCCATAGTCTTCTATGGCCTGTGTATGCAACGACAGCACAAAGAATGATAGTAAAAACGGCTCGCGCTTGCGGGCCGCTATTCTATTACGTGCGATCAGCGCCGGGTTCCCATGAAGGGGCCCGGCGTTTCCATCTTCAGGGAGACCAGGGCCGCCGCGAACTCCAGCGCAGCGGGGATGTCGTGATCAAGACGCTCCGTGAGATACCCGGCGAAGGTGGTATCGCCCCGACCAGTGCGCCCCGAGAGATTCCGGGGCTTCAGAGGCGCGCGATAGATCCGCTGTCCGTCGCAAACGATGGCTTCAGTGTTGTGGGTGATCAGCACTTCCTTCGCGCCCCATTCACAGAGCAGGAAGGCGGCCTTCTCCCGATCGTCCGTGCCGGTGAGCACCTCCGCTTCGGCGGCATCGGTCTTGAGATAGCGGATCAGGGGCAGATATTGTTTCTTTTCAGGCCAGTCCCGCAGCTCCAAGGTGCCGTCCTCGTTCCGGCACCGGAGCACCGCCTGCACGTCCAGGGCCGTGTCACCGCGCTTGGCGCAGGCTTCGATGAGATCCCCGCCCATGTCGCCCTTCACAAGGCCGCCCAGGTGGTAGATCCGGGCCGGTTCCGCCGGCAGATCCTCCGGGACATAGGGGACGATGCCCTGGGTGTTCAAGCTCCGCCGCCGCTCCCGATCCGCCGTGAAGTATCGGTTCTCCATCTCGGTGCAGGTGGGGGAGAACACGGGGAACACCTTTTCCACCTTGCTGCCTTGGAAGGTGGCGAAGGGGTCCACCCGCTGGGGATCGCCCTTGGGCACCACCGCCACCCGGTGGCCGATGGCCGCTGCCGCGTAGCCGGAGAAGGTGACGGCGCCGCCGGTCCGGTATTCCTCCCGACCGTCGAAGTCGATGTTGTGGTCCAGTGTGATCTGGCCGATGATCATGATGTCAAACATGGGGGATCGCCTCGCATTCTTTCAATATATCCTCATACTCCGGGCACCAGAGCTGGAATCGCCCGGAGGTGATGACCTCCTTCATAGCGTAGGAATCGGGGATGCGCGTCTCGCTCAGCAGGGCCGCGCGGCCCTCGTCTCCCAGCCGGTGGGCGTCGGAGCCCACGGTGCGGATCAGGTGGGGGTTCGCCTTCGCCAGGGCCAGGGCGAGCTCGTTCCGATTCTTGTGACGGGGGTTGCAGTTGACCACCTCCAGCCCGTGGACGCAGGTGTAGAACACCTCGTCGCAGTTCCGGTAGGGGTGGGCGTGGATGATCAGCACTTCGTCCTTGAACCGGTCGAAGAAGGACTGGTGGTCCATCCGGCACACGTAGGGATGGTCGTACAGCCACCGTTCGTCGATGCCGTAGATCAGGTAGTCGCTGTCGTTCTCGGGGAAGCGGAGCTCCACGCCGAAGATGACGTCCATGCCCAGGCGCCGGCCCTCCGCTTGAGCCAGATGATACCCGTAGAGATAGCGGCGCACGCACTCCTGCCAGTCGTCGTGGCAGTCCATAAGATCGATATAGGTGTTGTGCAGATGGTCCGTGACGCAAAGGCCCTGGTACCCGAGATCGTGGTAGGTTCGCACCTGGTCCACAGCGCGCACGTGGCCGCAGCGGCTGGTCTCCATGGTGTGCAGATGCAGCTCGTATTTATACATGGCAGCCTCCTTATTTGCCCAGAGCGCGGCAGGATTTGCGCACGATAAGGGAGGGGGGCAGGATGAGCTTGGCGCGCTCAGCTGCCGGGTTTTTGATCCGCTCCAACAGCATGTCCACCGCGGCGATGGCCATCTGCTGGAAGGGCTGGTTCACGGTGGTGAGGTCGATCTGGGGCAGGGCGGAGAAGGAGATGTTGTCGAAGCCCCAGCGAGATGTCCTTGGGGATGCGGATACCCGCCTCGAAGGCGGCCTGCATGACGCCGATGGCCAGCATGTCCGCGGCGCAGAGGATGGCGGTCTCCTGATGGGGCCGGGAGAAATACTCGCCACCCATGGCGTAGCCCACCTCCCGGGAGCTGCGGGTGTAGCTGCTGCGCAGCACGTGGGGTTCGATGCTTAGCTTCTCACAGGAGGAAAGATACCCATCCAGGCGCAGCTGGTGGGTCTTGCTGTCGGACCGGGCGCCGAAGTACAGGATGTCCCGATGGCCCAGGGAGTAGAGGTATTCCGTGGCGATCTGCATGCCCCGATGGTTGTTCACGGACACGTAGTTCTCGGGGTAATCCTTCATGTTCTCGCTGATGAACACCGTGGGTACCTGGCTGGTCAGGACGTTCAGGGGCTCGTAGGATTCGTGTCCCACGGGGATCATGATGATCCCGTCCACCTGACGGCTGACCAGGAGGGAGAAGACCTCCTTCTGCAGGTCGTAGTCGTAGGAGGAGTTGCAGACCATGAGGGTGTAGCCCCGGTTCCGGGCGTAGATCTCCAGATGCCCCGTGAGCTCGCTCATGAAGGGGTTGTTCAAACTGGGCACGATGAGCCCCAGCACGTTGGTGTACCGCTTGACCATGGACCTGGCCACGGAGTTGGGGGTGTAGCCCATCTCCTTGCAGAGCTTCAGGATGCGCCGGCGGGTCTCCTCGCTGATCTCGGGGCTCCCCGAAAGGGCGCGGGAGACCGTGGCGTAGGAAACGCCGGCCACTTTTGCGACGTCTTTTAACGTGACAGAGGGCATGCCGAAAACCTCCGAATACTGTTTTTGTCAGATAATACGGTACTGTAAACGTTTACACTATTCTACGACACCGCAGGAGGATTGTCAACGGGCGAATTGGATAATCACCGTCTGAAGCCGAAAAAAGTTCTGTTTCAGCCGTCGGTTTTTGTATTGACAAAGGCTTGCCGGTGTATTACAATACAAATGGCGTAAACGTTTGCGTAATTCAGGAACAGGATGGAACGAGGTATGATCAAGACGCTGATGTTCGATCTGGGCGGAACGCTCCACACGGTGAAGCGCACCCCGGCGTCCCGCCTTCGTTTCTGCGCCCATCTCATCGATATCCTGGGCCGACACGGCATCCCCGTGACCCTCAGCCCCCAGGAGCTGGACGCCATGCTGGCGGTGAACGGGGAGGAGTACAAGCATTTCGGCGAACGTCATCTCGTCGAGCTTCCACAAAGCGTCATCTGGAGCAAATACTTCTTGAAAGAACTGCATATCGACGAGGCGCGCCTCGCTCCCTTCGCGGAGGAGATGAGCTTCCTCTACGACCAGGAGCGCATGGAGAACATCCCCCGGCCCCAGCTCAGGGAGACCATGGAGGCCCTTCACGGCATGGGCATCCGCCTGGGCGTCATCTCCAACATCATCTCCACCACCCTGGTCCCCTACGCGCTGAAGGAATACGGCATCGACCGGTATATGGAATGCGTGGTCATGTCCAGCGTGACGGGCATCCGCAAGCCCGATCCCCGGATCTTCGAGATCGCCATGGACGAGATGCACGCCGTCCCGGCGGAGACGGGCTACGTGGGGGACACTATCTCCCGGGACGTGCTGGGCTCCCGGAACGCGGGGCTGGGCCTGTGCGTGCGCATCGACAACCCTTCCATCGCCCACCGGGACGCGGCCTTCCAGGGGCCGGACGCCCCGAAGGCGGACTACGTGATCCATGAGCTCCCCGAGCTCGTCCCCATCCTGTCCGGGATAAACGGGCCGAAGGCCTGATAAATACAAATAATCATAAGGAGGCGGAACAAATGACGGACACGATCTTCTTCGATGTGGGCAACACCCTGCGCATCGTGATCCCCGACAAGGCGTTTTCCGACGCCGCGGAGAAGGAGCTGATGGAGCTGGTCGGCGCCACGGAACCCCACGACGTATTCTTTGAGAAGCTGGAGAAGCGCTGGAAAAAGTACCGCAGCGAGGTCAAGAAGACCCTGATCGACGCGGGGGAGATGGAGCTGTGGAGCCAGCATCTGCTGCCCGACTACGACCCCGAGCGAGTCTGCGCCCACGCGGGGCGGCTCACCCGGCTCTGGCGGGACCATGACGGCCGCCGGGTCCCCCGGGACGATGTGAAGTCCACCATCATCGAGCTGGACCGCCGGGGGTACACCCTGGGCATCATCGCCAACACCATCACCGAGACGGAGATCCCCGACTGGATGATCGCGGACGGCGTGGCCCATTACTTCAAGGCCGTCATCCTCTCCTCCAAGGTCCGCATCCGCAAGCCCGACCCGGCCATCTACTTCCTGGCCTGCCGGGCCATCGGCAAGGAGCCCGGTCAGTGCGCCTACGTGGGGGACAACCCCATCCGGGACGTGGAGGGCACCCGCAAGGCGGGCTTCGCCACCATGATCCGCATCGACGAGCCGGACACCATCAAAAACGAGCCCCAGGAGATCGTCCTGCACCCGGATTACACCATCACCCGCATCTCCGAGCTGCTGGATATCTTCCCGCCGCTGAACCAAGAAGCGTAAGAGGAGGTTTGCTATGGGAACGGAAAGAGAATTTGACGCCATCTTCTACGATCTGGGCGGTACCCTCCGCCTGGTGGAGCGGGACGCGGCCTTCGAGGCGGAGGCCCGGCGCAAGATCGCCGAGATGTGCGGCGAGAAGGGCGACCCCGACGAGTTCTGCAAGTTTCTGGATTATCGCTACGCCGGCTACCGCAAGTGGTGCTTCGAGACCATGCGGGAGGCCCCCGAGGAGGAGCTGTGGACCAAGTGGCTCACGCCGGAGTACGATCGGGATCTGATCAAAAAGAACGCCATCGAGCTGACCATCGAATACCGCAACAAGGACGGCCGCCGCGTGGTGGCTCCCAACGGCGCCCAGTCCATCAAGGACCTGTACGCCAACGGGTATAAGCTGGGCATCATCTCCAACCTGGTCACCTCTCAGGAGATCCCCCGGTGGCTGGAGGCGGACGATCTTGGCAAGTATTTCGGGGCGGTGCTCCTCTCCTGCGTGGAGGGCATCCGCAAACCCGATCCCGCCATCTCCAACAAGGCCTGCGACATCCTGGGCGTGAAGCCGGAGCGCTGCGTGTACATCGGCGACAACCTGAACCGGGACGTGGAGGGCACCCGCCTCGCGGGCTACGGCATGTTCATCCTCTACACCACGCCGGAGAAGCTGGCCAAGGAAAAGATCACCGACGAGAACCGGCCCGACGCCGTGATATTCGATTTCAACGAGCTCAAGGAGATCTTCCCCAAAGCGCCTCACGTGGCCTGGGACAAGGTCAGGAGGGTATGACCATGAAGAAGAACATCAAAGCCATCTTCCTCGACCTGGGCGGCACGTTCCGTGAGGTGGACGAGACCAACAGGCCCTTCATCCGCCAGGCCCGGGAGCGCATTTGCGAGCTTTGCGGCACGGACATGGGGCCGGATGAGTTCTATGATTTTCTAAACGCCAGATATGACGGGTATCGCAACTGGGCCCTGAAATATATGTGTGAAGCCCCGGAGACCATGCTCTGGACCCGCTGGCTGGTGCCGGAATGGGACCGGGAGAAGATCGAGAAGGCCGCCGTGGAGCTCACGTACTGCTTCCGCCGGGCCAAGGGCGAGCGCCTGGTGGTGCCCAAGGGCGTGGAGACCGTGAAGGAGCTCATCGCCCGGGGCTACAAGGTGGGCATCATCAGCGACCTCATCGGCACCGTGGAGATCGACGAGTGGCTGGACAAGGACGGCATCCGGGACCTGTTCTGTACGGTCCAGCAGTCCTCCGTCACCATGCTCAGGAAGCCCCATCCGGCTATCTATTTTCTGGCCCTGCAGGACGCCGGGGTGCGCCCAGAGGAGAGCTGCTTCGTGGGCGACAACCTGAAGCGGGACATCGTCGGCGCCAAGCAGTCCTGCTTCGCCGGCACCGTGGGCGCGGAGTATCCGGGCGGCCTCGAATTCAAGCTGACCGAGGAGAACCGGCCCGACTGCATCATCCATCGCTTCGAGGACCTGCTGATGCTGTTCCCGGGCGAGGGCAAGTTCTGCCCGGAGTACGGCGAAGACCCCGCGCTCCGGATCCAAGCATAAGCAAACGGGAAGGAGAAACACCCATGAAAGAATACAAGCTGTCCGGCGGCGAGGCCCTGGCCCGCGCGGTGGAAAAACGATATGAAACGGTGGCCTCGGAGTATCATTTCGAGCCCCTGAACCTCCATGACGATGCCGGCGACCCCGTGGGCACCGTCAAGCCCGGGGACGGCGTGATCTTCTGCTGCCGCCGGGGCGAGCGGGAGACGGAGCTCACCGACGCCTTCACCGATCCCGATTTCAAGGGGTTCCCCCGGGAGAGGATCGACCCCCTGGATTTCGTGATCCTCACCATGTACTCCGAGAAGTACACCTATCTCCCCATCGCCTTCGCCCCCGCCAAGGTCCGCAAGACCCTGGCCCAGGTGATCAGCGAGCAGGGCAAGACCCAGCTTCACCTGGCGGAGAGCGAGAAATACGCCCACGTGACCTTCTTCTTCAACGGCGGCAACCAGCATCCCTTCCCCGGGGAAGACGATATCCGCATTCCCTCGCCCAAGGGCGTTCCCTTTGAGACGGTGCCCGAGCTGAAGCTCCCCGAGGTGGCGGACAAGCTCCGGGAGGGCCTGGACAAGGGCTATGATTTCATCGTCACCAACTTCGCCAACGGCGACGTGATCGGCCACACCTCCAGCGACGAAGCCAAGCCCAAGGCCTGCGAAGCCGTCAGCCGGTATGTGGGAAAATCAGTTGCGCACGCCCGGGAAAAAGGGTATACTGTATTGGTTACCGCGGATCACGGCAATATCGAGATCCTGCACACCCCCGAGGGCAAGCCCCACGTGTCCCACACCACCAATCTGGTGGCCTGCGTGGCTCTGGGCGAGGGCACGAAGAAGCTGAAGGACCACGGCAAGCTCTGCGACGTGGCCCCCACGATCCTCTCCGCCATGGGCATCGAGCAGCCTCAGGAGATGACCGGCGAGCCCCTGTTCGTGCTGCTGCTCATCTGCGACGGCTGGGGCCTGGACGCCCCCACGGACAACAACCCCATCTTCACCGCCGACACCCCGGCCTGGGACGCCCTGCTCCGGGACTATCCCTATGCTGAGCTGGAGGCCTCCGGCCCCGCGGTGGGTCTGGCGGCGGGGAAGACCGGCAACTCCGAGGCCGGGCACATCAACCTGGGCTCCGGCCGGGTGGTGCTTCAGGACGACGTGCGGCTGGACAACGCCATGAAGGACGGGTCCTTCGCTAAGAACCCCGTGTTCCTCGAGACCCTTGAGGGCGTGAAGGCCCGGGGGACGGCCCTGCACCTGTTCGCGCTGCTCACCAAGAAGTCCTCCCACGGCTCCATCGACTATCCTCTCGCTCTCATCGACATGGCCCGGGAGGCGGGGGTGAAGGACGTGTACGTCCACGTGATCTTCGACGGCCGGTCCACGGAGCCGGGCAGCGCGCCCAGCCTGTTGAGGGAGTTCGGCGGGACCATGGAGCAGAAGGGCGTGGGCCTCATCGTCTCCGGCGTGGGCCGGGGCGTGGCCCTGGACCGGGATCAGAACTGGGCCAAGGTGAAGCGGGCCTACGATTCCCTGGTGGACGGCGTCGGCGAAGCGTACACCGAATAAGAAGCAAAACAAATTCGATATAAACGGAGGAAACATATGATCAACGTTGGTATCATCGGCGCCGGCCGCATCGGCCAGGTCCACGCCAAGAGCATCCTGACCGGCGTGCCCCAGGCCCATATCCTGGCCATCGCGGACCCCTACATGAAGCCGGCCGTGGCCGAGTGGGCCAAGGCGGCGGGCATCGAGAACGTCTACACGGACTACAGGAAGATTCTGGAGGATGAGCGGATCGACGCAGTGCTCATCTGTGCCTCCACCAACCTCCACGCCCAGCTTTCCCTGGAGGCCATCGCCGCCGGGAAGCACATCTTCTGCGAGAAGCCCATCGACCAGAGCGTCGCGAAGATCGAGGAAGTGAAGGCCGCCCTTGCCGCCTCCCCCAAGAAGCTCATCTATCAGGTGGGCTTCAACCGCCGGTACGACCACAACTATCGGGCCATGCGGGACGCCGTGGCCGCGGGCAAGATCGGCGAGGTCCAGTACGTGCGCGTCAGCTCCCGGGATCCGGAGCCCCCTCCGGCGGAGTACGCGGCGGTGTCCGGCGGCATCTTCATG
>CADACQ010000047.1 GCA_902786465.1 uncultured Eubacteriales bacterium
TCAGGCCGATTTTGGTCCCCCGGGGTGCCAGCAGGCAGTAGGCCTCATAGCGGAAGCAGTCGGGCCGCTCCATGGGCACGACCTTCTCCCCGTAGCTCAGCTCCACCGCGCCCTCGAACAGCAGCACGGCGGTCTCCTTCTCAGGATCGTGGATGGCGTAGGCGTCTCCCGGCTCCAGCACCAGCAGGCCCACGTCCATCATGGTGCCGAGATCGTCCCGGGCGGCGTCGATATAGGCGTTGTAGCCCCGATGGAGCTTCTTGTCGAAGTACATAGCTTTCTCCTTTTACAGCCCCGTGTGCGCGGCGATATATTTGCGGCCCTTGATGGCGTATTCGAGGGGGTTCGCCTTGGCGGGGTCCTGCTCGGCCTCCACCAGGAGCCAGCCCTCATATTTGGCGTCGGACAGGACCTTGAACACCGGGTCGAAATCCACGTCCCCGTCCCCGGGCACGGTGAAGGCCCCGTTGCGCACGGCGGTCAAAAAGCTCCAATCCTTGTCCCGGGCTTCCTTCACCACGGAAAGGCGCATGTCCTTCAGGTGGACGTGGCCCACCCGATCCACGTACTTCTTCAGCATGGCCAGGGGGTCCTCCCCGGCGAAGGTGAAGTGGCCCGTGTCGTAGCAGAGGAACACGTAGCGGGGGTCGGTGTTGGCCATCATCCGATCGGTCTCCGCGGCGGTCTGGACCACGGTGCCCATGTGGTGATGGAAGCAAAGCTTGAAGCCCCGCTCCACGGCCGCCTTGCCGAGAGCGTCCAGGCCCTTACAGAGGCGGTCCCACTCCGCGTCGTCCATGACGTGCTTGTGGTTGCCGGTCAAAATGGGGGTGTCCACCTGGCCCTGGATGGAATAGCTCTGTTCGGACACGTTGATCCGATCGGCGCCCACGGCGGCGAGGAAGTCCAGCTCCCGGTTGAAATCCGCCAGGTTTTCCTCCAGCGGTTTGGTCAGCAAAAAGGAGGAGAACCAGCGGCTGGCGATCCGCATGCCGCGCAAATCCAGCTCCCACTTCAGTTCCTGGGGGTCCTTGGGATACTTGTTGCCGATCTCGCAGCCGGTGAACCCGGCGAGGGCCATCTCGCTGACGGTCTGGCGGAAGGTGTTCTCCGCGCCCAGCTCGGGCATGTCGTCGTTGCACCAGCCGATGGGGGCGATGCCCAATTTTACTTTCGTTGCGTCAAACAGTGCCATGGTTTGCTCCTTTCAGATCCTGGCTACGCCGCTTCGCCGTGCCGCCTCCGCGACGGCCGCCGCCACGGTGGGACCCACCCGCTTGTCGAAGGCTTTGGGGATGATGTAGTCGGCGCTGAGCTCCTCGTCGCTGATGAGCTCCGCCAGCGCCCTGGCCGCGGCCATCTTCATCTCCTCGTTGATGTCGCTGGCCCGCACGTCGAAGGTGCCCCTAAAGATGCCCGGGAAGGCCAGAACGTTGTTGATCTGATTGGGGAAGTCGCTGCGGCCGGTGGCGATGACCTTTGCGCCGCCTGCCTTGGCGTCCTCGGGGAAGATCTCCGGGGTGGGATTGGCACAGGCGAAGATGATGGCGTCCCGGTTCATGGTCTTCACCATGTCCGTGGTGACGGTGTTGGGGGCGGAAACGCCGATGAACACGTCCGCGCCCACCAGCATGTCGGCGATGGAACCGGCCCTGCGGTCCAGATTGGTGACCTCAGCCATCTCTTCCTTGATCCAGTTGAGGCCGTCCCGGCCCTTGTAGATGGCGCCCTTGCGGTCGCACATGGTGACGTGCCGATAGCCTGCCGCCAGCAGGAGCTTCACGATGGACACCGCCGCCGCGCCTGCGCCGGAGGTGACGATCTTCACGTCCTCCTTCTTCTTGCCGACGACCTTCAAAGCGTTGGTAAGGCCTGCCAGGGTAATGACCGCGGTGCCGTGCTGGTCGTCGTGGAAGATGGGGATGTCGCACTTTTCTTTCAGCTTGCGCTCGATCTCAAAGCAGCGGGGAGCGGCGATATCCTCCAGGTTGATGCCGCCGAAGGAACCGGACAGAAGATACACGGTGTTGACGAACTCGTCCACGTCCTTGGTCTTGATGCAGAGCGGGAAGGCGTCCACGTTGCCAAAGGACTTGAAGAGGACGCACTTGCCCTCCATAACGGGCATGCCGGCCTCGGGGCCGATGTCGCCGAGGCCCAGGACCGCGGAACCGTCGGTGATGACCGCGCACAGGTTGTGGCGGCGAGTCAGCTCGTAGGACTTGTTCACGTCCTTCTGGATCTCCAGGCAGGGCTGGGCCACGCCCGGGGTGTAGGCAAGGCTCAGATCCTCCTTGTTGTTCACGGGCACCTTGGAGATGACCTCGATCTTGCCCTTCCATTCCCCGTGGAGGCGAAGGGATTCTTTTGCGTAATCCATAAATTATTCTCCTTTATCCTTTGATGACTTTCGGCAGGGTGGAACCGCCGTAGGGCATGCTGAGCACCCGGGCGTCGGGGCCTAGCTTCTGGAAGGCGTGGTCCAAGGCCGCCTGAGCCGAGGGCTGGGGCACCAGGAAGAGGGAGCGGACGAAATCGTCGTCCAGCTCGCTCACCAGATCCACCTCCGCCCTCTCCAGCACCATGGCGATGGCCGCCGCCTTGTGGCCGCCCAGCTTGAACTCCCGCTGGATGCGCTCGATGAGGGAATGGGCCGTGGGGGCCGTGGTCATCCATTCCTCGAAGGTCCTCTCCCCCAGGCCTTCCCGGCAGGAGCCGATGAGGATGATGATCCCCCCGTCCTTCACGGCGTGCTTGGCGTTGTCCAGGGCCTTCTGGGTCTGATACAGGTTCAGATCCTTGGGGGCGCCGCCCTGGGATACCAGGACGATGTCCGCCGCCTCGGTGAGCTCCTTCCGGTACAGGGTGTCCAAAAAGGCGCAGCCCGCCCGATGGGCTTTCGTCACGTCTCCGGCGACGGCCTTCAAAATCTCTTTATGCTCGGAAAGGACCACGTTCAAAATGAAGTCGACGCCCACCATGGCCCCGGCTTCCTCGATGTCCATCCTGAGGGGATTCCCTTCCAGGTTTCCGGCACAGCATTCCGGCAGGATCATGCGGCTGTGATTGGCCTGGATGGCGGCCCGGGTGGACGCGCCGGGCATGATGGCCTTGGCGCCGCCGGAATAGCCGGCAAAATAGTGATATTCGATGTTGCCCAAGCAGATGCGCCGATCCGCTTCGGCCACCGCCCGGGTGATGTCCACGGGGGTGCCCCGGGAGGTGACGCCGTAGGAGACGCAGTCGTTGGGGTCGCTGTCCACGCATCGGATCTCGGAAAAGGCCCGCTCCCCCGCCAGCTTCCGCCGTTCGGCGTCCGTATGCTGGCGGTGGCTGCCCAGGGCGAAGACCAGCGTGATGTCCTCCGGCCGGACGCCGCCCGCGTAGAGCTCGTCCAGCAGGGCTGGCATGACCTGCCAGGTGGGCATGGGCCGGGTGATGTCGCTGGTGACGACGGCGATTTTCTCCCCGGGGCGGACGATCTCCCGGAGCCGGGGCGAGCCGATGGGCTCCCGCAGGGCCCGGACCACCTCCGCCTCGCCGGTGAGGCCCAGGGGCACTTCGTTGGCGTGGAGCTCCCCGATCAGGTTCCTCTCGGGGACCTCCACCTCCTGGACGCCGGTACCAAACCCAAAGGTCAGTTTCATTCCGCTTTCTTTCTGGCCACGACGGCCTTGACCTGCTCCTCGATGTGGGCTGCCGTCAGGCCGAACCGCTTCTGCAGGTAGCCCTGGGTGCCCACTTCACCGAACTCGTCCTCCACGGCCACGCACGCGGCGGGCACGGGGCAGCCCTCGGCCAGGGCCTCCAGCACCATGGCATAGAGGCCGCCGTGCCGATTGGCGTTTTCCGCCACCACCACGGCGCCAGTCTTCCCGGCCCAGGCCAGCACGGCTTCAGTATCGAGGGGCTTGATGGTGAAGCAGTCCACCACCGCCACAGAAAGCCCCTGCTTCTCCAGGGACAGGGCGGCCTGCATGGCCTCGTGGAGCATGATGCCGGCGGCGAAGATCACCGCGTCATCGCCTTCCCGCAGGGTGACGGCCTTGCCGATGGGAAGCTCGCTTCCCTCCTCGTACACTCGGGCCAGCTGCTTGCGGCCCACCCGGATGTACTTGATCCCCGGACGATAGACGCACTGCTTGAGCACGCTTTCGAGGCAGGTGGGATCGGACACGTCGATGACGGTGCTGCCGGGCAAAACATTATAGAGAGCCACATCCTCAAAGGGCATGTGGGTGCCGCCGTTCATGGCCGCCGTGACGCCGGGATCGGTGCCGATCACGGTGACGTCGTTCTTACCGTAGCCGCCGGAAAGAAATATCTGGTCGTAGCAGCGACGGGAGGCGAAGGGACCGAAGGAGTGGATGATGGGCCGATAGCCCGCCACGGCCAGGCCCGCGGCCACGCCGGCCATGTTGCTCTCGGCGATGCCGCAGTCGATGGCCCGCTCGGGGTTCTGCTTGGCCCACTTCAGGGTGCCGCAGCAGCTCATCAGATCCGCGTCCAGATACACCACGTTTTCGTCCTCGGTCACGAGCTTTTCGATCGTGGCGCCAATGACCTCCTTGCAGAGGCGCTTGTCCATTTCACCGGTATATACGATCTTCATAGTCATCCCTCCAATGCGGTCAAATCCGCCTGCAGCTCCGCCATCCAGCGGCCGTACCGCTCGTCGTTGATGGGCATGCTGTGGTTCATCTCCGTGTTCTCCGCTTCCGCGATGCCGTGGCCCTTCACCGCATCCAGCACGATGGCAAAGGGCTTGTCGCCCCCCTGACGGGTACGTTCCAGGGCCCCGGCGATGGCCTCCACGTCCCCGCCGTCCACCTGTACGGTGTCGAAGCCGAAGGCCTTCATCTTGGCGGCGATGTCGCCGAGAGGCAGTACCTCGTTCAAGCGGCCGTCCAGCTGCTTCTTGTTCCAGTCGATGAGGACCACCAGATTGCCCAGCTTCTTGGCCGCCGCGAAGGAGAACGCCTCCCAGCACTGGCCCTCGTCCAGCTCGCCGTCGCCCACGATGAGGAACACCCGGTTCTTCCGGCCCTTGAGCCGGTTGCCGAGGGCCAAGCCCGCGGCCTGGGAGGTGCCCTGGCCCAGGGAGCCCGTGGTCACGTCCACGCCAGGGGTCTTGTTCCGATCGCAGTGGCTGGGGAGCCGGGTGCCGCCCTGGTTCAGGGTCTTCAGCTCCTCATAGGGGAAGTAGCCCTTCAGGGCCAACGTCCCGTAGACCGCGGGACCGGCGTGGCCCTTGGAGACCACCAGGTAGTCCCGATTCGGCCACTGGGGGTCCTCCGGCCGCACGTTCATCTCCCGGCCGTAGAGGACGGCCAGCACGTCCGCGATGCTCAGCGCCCCGCCCACATGGCCGGAGCCGATGGCGTGGATCGCCTCCACCAGCGCCATGCGGATGCGGACGGCAAAGGCCTGCAACGCTTTCTTTTCACTCGATTCCATATCCGATCTCTCCTTTCACAGCGGCAGGCTGGAACCGTGCCGCAAAGCTTTGACCACAGGCAGCTCCTCCCCGCTCAAGAAGCGGATGAGGGCGCCGCCGCCAGTGCAGATATAGCCCATCTTGTCCGTGAGCCCGTACTTTTCCGTGGCGGTGATGCTGTCGCCCCCGCCGAGGACCGTGAAGCCCGCCGTGTCCGCCAGAGCCTGCCAGACCGCTTTGGTGCCGAGCTCGCTCTCCGCCTTCTCGAACACGCCCATGGGGCCGTTGACGAACACCGTTTTGGCCTTCAGGATATGCTCCCGATAGAGGGCCGCCGTGTCCGCGCCGATGTCCACCGCGGCGACGTCCGCCGGGATGGCGCCCAGCTTCCCTTCCTGCCGCCGACCGTCCTGGACCCAGCTCAGGTCCACGGGCAGGACGATCCTGTCCCTGTAGGCTTCGTAGAGGGCCTTTGCCTTCTCAAAGAACTCCGTGTAGTTGGAGGCGGCGATGAAGTCATAGCTGCCCTGCCCGATCTGATCGCCCAGGGCGATCAGGAAGATGTTGGCCACCAGGCCGCCGGTCAATATCCTGTCCGCGAGCAATATTCCTTCTCGAAAAGCCGCCCCATGGCGGAGGGGAGCACTTGCTCGAAGCCGCAGAGGCTGGGCTGGTCCCGATGGGCGGCCGCGAAGGCGTCGCACACGTAGAGGTCCCCAAGGGGGGCCAGCTTCTCCACCAGCAGGGTCTTGGCCTGCTGCTCGTGGGTCAGGCGCAGCTTCATCTCGAAGAGGGTCTGCTCCTCCGCCACGAACCGCACGTTGTCGAGGAGCAGCACTTCGCCCTCCCGCAAGGCGGCGATGGCTGCCCGGGCAGCGGGCCCGCACACGTCGTCGATCCACTTCACCTCCCGGCCCAGAAGCTCGGAAAGGACCCGGGCGTGGGGGCGGGTGGTGTAGAAGTTCTTATACTCGATGTCGCTGCCCTGGTGGGCCATGAGCACCACCTTGGCGCCCTTGTCGGAAAGCTCCCGAACGGTGGGCACGCAGGCCCGGATGCGGTTGACGCTCTTGAGGGTGCCCTTCGTCCGGTCCACCGGCTGGTTGATGTCCACCCGGCAGAGGACGGTCTTCCCTCTCACGTCCAGCTCGTCCAGCGTTCTGATCCCAAATCGCATATGGACCCTTTCCCGATCTTATTTGAACCGACCGATCTTCAGATACTCGTTGGTCTTGGCGGTGCCTTCCTCCCGGGTCAGCTGCATCTTCATGGCCGCCCGGATGCCGTCCATGGTCTCGGGGATGGTGACGCTCTCCTGGGGGATGTTGATGGCGAACATGATGTCGTTGCCGCTCTCCACCACGCTGTCCTCCCAGAGGCCGATCTCATACATGTCGCCCCGGCGGTTGCCCAGATCCCGGGCGTACTTGAAGAGGCTGGCGTTGCCCTTGAAGCCCTCGTCGATGGTGACGGTGCGGATGCGGGGGTGCTTGCGGAAGGCCTCGATGGCCTGCTCCCGGGTGATCTTCTTGCCGTCCCTGGGGGTGACCACCACGGTGATGATGTGGCCGTGGGTCACGGGGGTATGGACCAGGATGCCGGTGGCCTGCACGTGGGGCATGATGGTCATCAGGTCCACCGCCTGATGGGAGGGGGCCTTGTCGATCTGCAGGGCGTTGGTGAGGCCCCGGTGATAGTCGCCGGGATCAGCCACCCGGCGGATGATGGTGATAGCCACCTTCTCCACGCCGTAGAGACGGTCCAGGCAGTCCACCGCCCGGATGAGGCCCGTGGTGTTGCAGCTGGTGAGCTTCAGATAGTTCTGGCCCAGGCCCTTCTCGTAGTTGGCGTAGCCGTGGAAGAACACGTCCGCCACGGAATTCTTCTCGCCGCCCTGGAAGATGGCCTTCACGCCCACCTTCTCATAGAGCTCCTTGTTCTTGGCGCCTACGCCGCCGGGGGAGGAATCCAGCATGATGTCCACCTTCCGGCACAGCTCCTCGAAGGTGCCCGCCACGGGGATGTCGTATTTCTCGAAGGCGGCCGGGTCAGCCCCGTCCACCAGATACAGGTCGTACTTCACGCCGTTCGCGCCGATCATGTCGTTCTCCCGCAGCGCCCGGATGGACAGGGTGGGCGCGAGATCCGCGATGCCCACCAGCTCCATGTCGCCCTGCATGGCGACGCCGTCCGCCAGCCGCTGCCCGATGGTGCCGTAACCGGCCACGCCTACTTTGATCTTAGCCATGGTTTCTTCTCCTTCTACAAATTATTATATCACATTTCGTCCACGCGCACGGGACGGTCCTCCCTGAGGGACTTGCTGCAGGCCAGCGCCAGCTTGATGGACACGAGGCCGTCCTCGATGCCCACCCGGGGCTCGGTGCCGTTGGCGATGCACTCGATGAACTCCCGGACCTCCGCCTGATAGGAGCCCATGTACCGCTCCAGGAAGAACCACAGGGGCTTCTCCGCGGTGACGCCGTCCACGGTGGACAGGACGATGTTGGAATTGGTATCGTTGGCGTTGACGACACAGCCCTTGGAGCCGAAGACCTCGCCCCGCTGATCGTAGCCGTAGACCGCCTTGCGGGAGCCGTCGATGGTGGCCAGGGCCCCGTTGGCCAGCTTCAGGGTGATGGTGGCCGTGTCCACGTCCCCCGCTTCGCCGATGGCCGGGTCGATGAGGCAGGCGCCCTGGGCGTACAGCTCCACCACCTCCTGGCCGGACAGGTACCGGACCATATCGAGGTCATGGATCATCATGTCCATGAAGATGCCGCCGGACACCGCCGCGTACTCCGCCGGAGGGGGCTCCGGATCCCGGGAGCTGACGCGCACGTACTGGACCTCGCCGATCTTGCCCGC
>CADACQ010000048.1 GCA_902786465.1 uncultured Eubacteriales bacterium
CGTGACCATCCTCGCTGCGGGCCTCATGGTCAGCGAATCCCTGCAGGCGGCGGAAACCTTGGCCGCGGAGGGCATTTCCTGCGAGGTCATCAACGTCCACACCGTCAAGCCCATCGATAGGGAGACCATCCTCTCCTCCGCGCAGAAGACCGGCGTCGTCGTCACGGCGGAGAACCATAACGTAATCGGCGGCCTCCATTCCGCCGTGCTGGAAGCCCTCGCTCACGAGCGCATCCCCGTGTGGGCCGTTGGCGCGGAGGACCGGTTCGGCGAGGTGGGGAAGCTCCCCTATCTCAAGGAGGCTCTGGGCCTCAACGCCGCCCACGTGGCCGCCGTGATCCGGGAAGCGGTCCGGGCGAAGTAAGGGGAGAGAAGCCATGGCGTCCACCGGCATCTGCGCCTACTGCGGCGCGCCGATCTCCTCCTCCAGCCGGAAGTGTCCCCAGTGCGGCGCCGACAACCCCCTGTACGTGGTGCCGGTCCGCGGGACGGCTTCGGACGGTGGGGCGGATCAGCCCGCGTCCACGGGCACCTGCCCCTATTGCGGCGGCACGCTGCGCTCCGATCAGAAGTTTTGCACCAACTGCGGGGCGGAGAACCCCCACTATATCGAGGACACACCCCGGCGCATCCAGCATCCCCGGACCATCGGAGAGCTGAAGGAGTACTGCGCCGAGCGGGGCATGCCTCTGCTTCGGATGCGCTTCTTCATTGGGGAAAACCGGGAGGAGCCCCGGGCCTTCGGCATCTATCAGGCCGGGGACCGGTTCGTGGTCTACAAAAACAAGGACAACGGCAACCGGGCTGTCCGCTACGACGGGCCGGACGAAGCCTTCGCCGTCAACGAGATCTTCCAAAAGCTCCTCACCGAGTGCCACAACCGGGGCATCTATCCCGACGGGCGGCCAGCGTTTATATCCAATCGGCCTGCGTCTGACCCATCGACCTTCAACAGAGCCGGGGCGGGCCGGTCCGTCCGAAGCAAGATGCCCCTCTGGCAAAAGCTGCTGAAGGGGTTCATCACCTTCCTGTTCTGGCCCATGGTGCTCATGGCGAAGCTGGTTTCCGGCCGGGGGAAGAAATGGGGATGCCTGGCTTCGTTCCTCATCATTATCGGCGCGCTCTTTTCCTTTTCCCTGACCATCGTGCACTGGACGCTCCTCATCGGCTTCCCGGCGGCCTTCGTCGAGCAGCGGAACATCCACAAGGACGACGGATACTATCGCTACGAGGATCAGACGGTCTATTATAAGGACGGGCGCAGCTATTACTATAACGATCAGGCGGAGGATTGGTGGATCCCCGTGCTGACTCTGCCCGGCTGGGGCAGGGAGGAAGCGTATCTGGGGGAGGAGTACGCGGATAGCTTCGGTTTCAAGCCCTTCACCGAGGATCGGGCCGGCTACCCCAGCTCGGGCTACTATCGCCTGAGCGACGGCTGGTATTACCACTACAGCAACGACTGGTTCCGGTACGACGAGGCGTCGTCGTCCTGGCAGAAGCAGTACGAGCTGCCCCAATGCCCTGCCGGGTTCGCGCAGGAGGGCGCCTATCGGGGCTGGAGCCACGATCCGGGCTGGGACGTGCCCGACGTGGACGAGGATTTCTATATCGCCACCCTGAAGAGCTACCACAGCCGGGACGGCTACTATCGCTTCGGCGATGTGCTCTATTACTATTTCGGCGAATCCTACGACCGGGACGAGAACTGGTACACCTACGGGGAGAACGGCTGGCAGCACGCGGACGCGCCCAGGGGCGACCGCAACCAGGCCTATCTGGGCCCGGAAAACGACCCCGCCTGGGGCGTTCCCGACGCGGCGAATTCCTTCGTCATCGCCACCCAAAGCGACCGGCACAGCCGGGACGGCTATTACCGCTTCGGCGAAGACCTGTTCTACTATTACGGGAAATACTACGACCCGGCGGACAACTGGTACAGCTTCGACGGGACGGACTGGTCAGAGGCGGACGCCCCCCAGGGGTCCTACGACACCACCTATCAGGGGGAGGACTGGGACAGCGGCTGGGGCTCGGAGAGCTTCACCGATTCGAACGTCTGGGACGATCTGCATCCGTCCTATTCCGGAAGCAGTTCCGGCAGCTCCGGCAGCAGCTGGGATTCGGACAGCTACGACAGCTGGGACTCCGGCAGCAGCTGGGATTCGGGCAGCAGTTGGGATTCGGGCAGCAGCTGGGACTCCGGCAGCTACGACAGCTGGGATTCCGGCAGCACCGACTGGGACAGCGACTGGTAAGAAAAAAACAAAAGGAAAAACATTTAGGAGGAAATACGCTATGAAGATCGCCATCGGCAGCGACAAGTCTGGGTTTGCGGCCAAGGAGGCCGTGAAGGCATATCTGGTGGAGGCAGGCGTGGAGTTCGACGACCTGGGCACCACCGATCTGGGCGACGTCCACCCCTACTACCAGGTGGCCAGTGAGGTGGCCCCCCTGGTCCAAAACGGCACCTATGAGAAGGCCATTTTGATCTGCGGCACCGGCGCGGGCATGAGCGTGGTATCGAATAAGTATAAGGGCGTCTACGCTGTAGCCTGCGAGGGCGTTTATTCGGCCAAGATGGCCCGGGCCATCAACAACGCCAACGTCCTCTGCATGGGCGGCTGGATTGTGGGCCCCGAGATGGCCGTGGAGATGGTGAAGACCTTCCTCACTACCGCCTGGTGCCAGGATCTGGAGGACTGGCGGGCCGTGAATATGCACAAGTTTGCCGCCAAGGTCAGCGCCATCGAGGACGAGATCTATGGGAAATGAGTTTCTCTATCGCCAGCCGGTAGTCATCCGCTTCGGCTGGGGCAAGATCGCCGAGCTGGGGGACGTGCTGAAGGAGCAGGGGGCGGACCGCTGCCTGGTGGTCTGCGACCGGTTCCTGCGGGACCGGGTGGAAGCGCTGCGGCAGGAGATCCCCGAGATCGCCGCAATTTTCTCCGAGGTGGAGGAGAATCCCCAGCTTTCCGGCGTGGAAGGCGCGGTGAAGCTGATCCGGGAAAACAAGGTCAACGCGGTCGTCGGCATGGGCGGCGGCAGTACCATGGACACGGCCAAGTTCGCCGCGGCCATCGCGTTGGGCGACGGCGAGGCCATCGACTATTTCCGGGGCGCCAGGCCCTTTCCGGCGGAGCGCCTGCCCATGATCGCCGTGCCCACCACCGCCGGCACGGGGAGCGAAGTGACCCAGGTGTCCGTCATCAGCTGCGGCAGGGAGAAGAAGACCATCAACAACCCGGTCTTCATGCCCAAAGCCGCCCTCGTCGACCCGTCCCTTACCGAGACCGTGCCGCCCCGGACCACCATGAACACGGGTCTGGACGCCATGGCCCACGCCCTCGAAGGATATTGGAGCAAAAACCACCAGCCCGTCTCCGATCTCATGGCGGTGGAGGCAGTGCGGCTGGTCCTCCAAAACCTGGAAGCGGCCTACCTGGACGGCCACGACCGGACCGCCCGGGAGAACATGGCTCTCGCTGCCCTGCTGGGGGGCTTGAGCTTCGCCCTGCCCAAGACCGCGGGCAGCCACGCCTGCAGCTATCCCCTTTCCGAGGACTACCACCTGCCCCACGGGGAGGCCTGCGCCTTCACGCTGGACAGCTTCGTTTCGATCAACGCCGACGAGCGCCTGGAGGAGCTCTGCCGCCGGGCGGGCCTTTTCGGCACAGGGGAGCTCGCTGACCGGATCCGGGTCCTCAAACAGCTGGGGGGCCTTAGGACCCGGCTTTCCGATCTGGGGGACGTGGACATGGACAAGCTCTGCCGCGACTGCGCCGTCCATCCCCTCATGGGCAACAACCCGGTCAAGATGGACGAAGCCGCCCTTCGGCGGATGTTCGAAGGGCTCCGATGAACGGCAAGCTCCGGGACGGGGCCATGATCGCCGGCATGTTGGTGGCCTGGTCCGTCTTCTACGCCGTCAGCAAACACATGGTGGACGCCACAGGCTCCCCCTTCGCGGCGGGGTTCCTGCTGCGCCTGGGGGCTCTGGTGTTTCTGACCGTCCAGCTGGTGGCCGACGGCCAGTTCAAAGGGCTGTTTCACCAAGGCAGGGCGGCGCTCCTATTGGTGGTCATCGGCGTGTTCGGGTTTTTGCTGGACCTGTTCGCCAATCTCGGTTACGCGGGCGGCACCCTCAGCACGGGCACGGCCCTCCTCAAGACCG
>CADACQ010000049.1 GCA_902786465.1 uncultured Eubacteriales bacterium
GGCTGCGGCGGGGACCGGGACCACGGCAAGCGCCCCATCATGGGCGAGATCTCCGGCCGCTACGCGGATTTCTCCGTGGTCACCAGCGACAACCCCCGGACCGAGGACCCCATGGCCATCATCGACGCCATCGAAGCGGGGATCAAGCGGACCGCCGGCGCCTATATCGTCATCGAGGACAGGCGTCAGGCCATCCGGTACGCCCTGGACATGGCTCAGGCCGGGGACGTGATCGTGGTGGCGGGGAAGGGCCACGAGACCTATCAGGAGATCAACGGCGTGAAGCACCATTTCGACGATCGGGAGATCGTGGAGGACTACTTGCGGGAGGGATCCGATGGCCTCGGTACATAAGCTGCTGCTGCCGCTGCTGCTGGGGTTCCTGTTCACGGCCATCCCCGGCCCGGCGGTGATCCGCTTCATGAAGCGCATGGACTTTCGCCAGACGGAGCGGCGGGAGGGGCCCCAGTCCCATCTCGTCAAGACGGGCACCCCCACCATGGGCGGGGTGTTCTTGCTCCTCGGCTGGCTCCTGGCGGTCCTCGTGGGCGTCCGGGAGGGGTTCTCCCTGGTGCTGCCGGTGCTCCTCGTCATGGTCCTCTGCGGCCTCTTGGGGTTTTTGGACGATTTCATCAAGATCAGCACCGGCACCAGCATGGGCCTGCTGCCCTACCAGAAGGTGCTGCTGCAGTTTGTGATCTCCCTTTTGGCGGCGGCCTGGCTCTATAAGAGCGACGGGGTGGGCTCCGCCATCACCCTGCCCTTCTCGGGCAAGAGCTGGGACATGGGTTTCTTCTACCTGCCCTTCGCCCTGTTCGTGCTCATGGGCACCATGAACGGGGTGAACCTGACGGACGGTCTGGACGGCCTCGCTGCGGGGACCTCCCTGGTGATCCAGCTGAGCTACGTGATCCTTTTCGCCCTCATGCCCTTGTTGGCGGGCCTGGGGGGCTGGACCGGCGAAAGCGCCGACTACAGCGGCATGGCCGTCTTCGCCGCGGCGGGGGCGGGGGCCCTCATGGGCTTCCTCCTGTTCAACGCCTACCCGGCCCGGATCTTCATGGGGGATACGGGCTCCCTGGCTCTCGGGGGCACCATCGCCATGGAGGCCCTGGTGCTGAAATCCCCCCTGCTGCTGCCCCTCATGGGCATCCCCTTCGTGCTTTCGGCGGTGTCCGTCATGATCCAGGTCGGGTCCTACAAGCTCCGCCACGGCAAGCGGGTATTCAAGATGGCGCCCCTCCATCACCACTTTGAACTCCTGGGCGTGGCGGAACCCAGGATCACGGCCCTGTATATGCTCCTCACCGGCGCGTGCTGCGCCCTGAGCATCTATATCTTTACGAAGTAAGCGAGGTATTTGACTATGGCACAGCAAAAGACGGCCCTGATCGTGGGCATGGCCAAGAGCGGCATCGCCGCCGCCCGGCTCCTGTATGAGAACGGCTACCGGGTCATCATCAACGACATGAAGCCGGAGATCAAGGGCCTGTTCGACGCCCTTTCCGGCATCGCCTACGAGGTCAGGCTGGGCGACGATCCCATGGACCTGCTGGACGGGGTGGACCTGTTGATCCCCAGCCCCATCATCCCCTTCTTCCGCCCCTTCATCGTGGAGGCGAAGCGCCGGGGCATCGAGGTGATCAGCGAGATCGAGCTCGGGTACCGGTATTCCAAGGCGGACTTCGTCTGCATCACCGGCACCAACGGCAAGACCACCTGCACCACCCTCACCGGCGAGATCTTCAAGGCCGCGGGCCGGAGGACCTTCGTGCTGGGGAACATCGGCGTGGCCATCTCCGCCCATGCCATGGAGACCAAGCCCGGGGACGTGATCGTGGCCGAGACCGCAGCGCTGCAGCTGGAAGGCAACGTCCTCTTCCACGCCAAGGCCGCGGGCGTGTGCAACATCACCCCGGACCATATCGACCGGTTCGGGTCCATGGAGAAGTACATCGCCGCCAAGGCCAAGATCCTGGACAACCAGACCAAGGACGATTTCGCCGTCCTCAACTGGGACGATCCCATCGTCCGGGACTTTGCGAAGCTCACTCCCGCCCGGGTCCTCTACTTCTCCCGGAAGGAACAGGTGCCCGAGGGCATGTACATGGACGGGGACACCATCATGCTCCGCTGGGACGGACAGGACACGCCCTTCATGGATCGGAAGGAGATCTACATCCCCGGCGGCCACAACCTGGAGAACGCCATGCTCTGCGCTTTGCTGGCCCTCTCCCAGGGGGTGGATGCAGAGATAATCAAAGAGACCCTCCGCACCTTCAAGGGGGTGGAGCATCGGATCGAGTTCGTCTGCGAACGCTCCGGCGTCCGCTACATCAACGACAGCAAGGGCACCAACCCCGACTCCACCGTGAAGGCCATCGAGGCCATGGACCGGCCCACCGTCCTCATCCTTGGGGGCTACGACAAGCACACGGGCTTCGAGGAGGTCTTCGACGCCCTGCCCGGCAGCCATGTGAAGGCCTGCGTGGTTCTGGGCCAGACCGCGGACGAGATCATGGAGACCGCCCGCCGCCACGGGTTTGAAAACATCTGCTACCGGTGCGAGACCTTTAGGGAGACCGTGGAGAAGTGCCGGGATCTTGCAGAGCCCGGGGATAACGTCCTCCTTTCCCCCGCCTGCGCCAGCTGGGGCATGTTCGAGAACTACGAGCAGCGGGGCAGAGTTTTTAAAACTATCGTAAGTAAATTCGAGTAAAGCATGGAGACTGCGGCCAGAAAGAACAAACTGTTCCTGTACAAGAAGCAGACGGGCAGCATGGATTTTTCGATCCTGCTGGTCGTCACCATCCTCTGCGCCTGGTCGTCACCATCCTCTGCGCCTTCGGCCTGGTCATGGTTTTCTCCGCCAGCTACTACTACGCCATCCACACCCAGAATGGGGACGGCTACTACTACCTCCGCAAGCAGCTCATCTACATGGCCATCGGCTATCCCCTGATGCTGGTGGTGTCCCGGGTGAACTACCGGTACCTCGACAAGCTCCGGTACATGTTCCTGATCGTGTCCATCGTGCTGCTCATCATGGTGCTGTTCATCGGTAGCAGCGGTGAGACCGGCGCGGCCACCCTGAACGGCGCCAAGCGCTGGCTCCGTTTCGCGGGCGTGTCCATCCAGCCGTCAGAGATCGCCAAATTCGGCATGATCTTCTTCATGTGCTCCTACATGGCCCGCCATAAGGACGACATGCGGACCTTCACGTTGGGTCTTGCGCCCATGCTGCTGGTCATCGGCGTCATCGCCGGCCTCATCATGCTGCAGCCCAACATGTCCATGGCCGTGATCGTGGCGGGCATCGGCGCGATCCTTCTGTACGTGGGCGGCATGGACGAACGATACATCCTGATCGTGGGCGCCGTCGGTATCGTGCTGTTCATCGTGCTGGCCACCACGGCGTCCTATCGCCTGGCCCGGCTGACCTCCTTCCGTGACCCCTTCCAGGACCCCCACGGGGACGGGTATCAGCTGATCCAGTCCTTCTACGCCATCGGCTCCGGGGGCCTCTTCGGCAAGGGCCTGGGCAACAGCTACCAGAAGATGCTGTACATGACCTACGGCGAGTCGGACTTCATCTTTGCCATCATCTGCGAGGAGTTCGGCATGGTGGGCGGGGCCATCGTGATCCTGCTCTACGCCTGGATCGTCTATCGGGGCATGCGGGTGGCCATGAAGTGTCGGAACCGGTACGGGAGTTTGATGGCCGCCGGTATCTCCATCGTGTTCGGCCTCCAGGTGTTCATCAACATCGCCGTGGTCACGGGCCTTGCGCCCACCACGGGTCAGCCCCTGCCCTTCATCTCGGCGGGAGGCTCGTCGCTGCTGGTGTTCATGGTGTCCATGGGCATCCTTTTGAACATCAGTCGAGACATAGATATCTAAAAAAACGACACGGTCCGCCTCCTTCCCGCATATCTTAGGGTATGCGAGCAGGAGGAGGGGACCTATGGCGAAGCTCATCATCGAAGGCGGTCGGGCCCTGAAGGGGCAGATCACCGTGCAGGGTGCCAAGAACGCGGCCCTGCCCATCCTGGCGGCGGCCATGCTGATCCCGGAGCCCGTGCGGATCGGGAACTGTCCCCGGCTCACGGACGTGGAGCACATGGCGGGGCTGCTCAGAGCCCTGGGCTGCCGGGTGGACTGGACGGGGGACGGCCTCGTCGTAGACGCCGGCTGCGCCCGGACGGCGGCGCTGCCGGAGGACCTGGCCGGGTCCATCCGCTCCTCCGTGTTTCTGCTGGGGCCTCTCCTCGGCCGCTTTGGGGCGGCGGAGGCGCCCTACCCCGGGGGCTGCGACATCGGCAATCGGCCCGTGGACCTGCACCTGAAGGGGTTTCGAGCCATGGGCGTGAAGGTGGACGAAGCGTCGGGGCGCATCCGCTGCCTGGGACGGCCCCGGGGCACGGAGATCGCCCTCGAATACCCCAGCGTGGGCGCCACGGAGAACCTGCTCATGGCGGCCTGCGGGGCGGAGGGGGACACGATTTTAGTGAACCCGGCCCGGGAGCCGGAGATCGACGATCTCATGGCCTTTCTGAACGGGGCGGGCTTCGACCTACGACGGGAGGGGAGCTCCCGCATCCGCGTCAGGGGCGGGCGGCGGGGCCACGGCACGGCCCACGCCATCCTGCCGGATCGGATCGAGGCGGGGACCTATCTTACGGCGGCGGCCATCACCGGCGGCCACCTGGTCCTCCGGGGCGCCCGAAAGGAGCATCTTTCCGCCCTCCTGACGGCCCTGAAGGAGGCGGGCTGCCGCATCCGGTCCGAAGGGACGGACCTGGACATCGAGGGGCCGGAGCGCCCCAAGGAGCTTCGCCGGCTGGTGACGCTGCCCTATCCGGGCTTCCCCACCGACATGCAGAGCCAGGTGTTCGCCCTGTGCACCGTGGCCCGGGGCACCTCCGTCTTGGAGGAGAACGTTTTTGAGGACCGGTTCCGTCACGGGGCGGAATTGAGGCGCATGGGCGCGGACTGCGACCTTCGGGGCCGTTCGGCGGTGATCCGGGGGGTCAAGAGCCTCCACGGGGCCACGGTGACGGCCCGGGACCTCAGAGGCGGGGCGGCTCTCGCTCTGGCGGGCCTCAGGGCCGACGGCGTCACGGTGATGGAGCAGGCGGAGCGCATCGACCGGGGCTATGTGGATTTTGCGGCCACCCTGCGCCAAGCAGGGGCGGCCATACGAAGAGAGGACGATTAGGTGAAGGACGAACGGCGCAAAAAGAAAAAGAAGAAGCCGGAAGGGTATATCGACCTGTTCGCGGACGACGACGAGGAGGAAGCTGCCTCAGTAGGTTCCCTGTTCTCTGACGACGAGGAGGACGAGGAAGAAGCCTTCGAGGAAGAGGAGACCCCCGTGGAGGAAGCCGAGATCGAGGACGAGGAGCCGGCTCCGGCGGATGCCGAGGACGAAGGGAACCCGGAAGGGTCGGAGGAGCCCTCCGAGCCCGCTTTCGACGAGCCCGGCCCCGACCGGCGGGAGACATTTACCTTCGACCGGTTCGGCCGCCGCACGGGGAAGGTGCCCCGGAAGAAGCGGCCAAAGGAGCGCTACGGCAAGCGCAAGCACGCCAAAAAGGCCACCACCACCCTGCTCCTCAACGAGACCGAGGTCCGGCGGGAGCGGGAGGAAGCCCAGAAGCGGGCCCAGGAGCGGGACAAGCTCCGGGAGAAGCAGCGGAAGCTGGAGGCCGAGCAGCGCCGGGCCCAGCGGAAGGTCCAGGCCAAGAAACGGCTCTCCGCCCTGCTGGTGCTGATGGGGCTCGGGGTGCTGGTGCTCCTGGCGGGCTACTTCACCTTCCTCATCCGCAGCATCGACGTGGTGGGCTACACCACCCGCTATTCTGAGGAGGATCTGATCGCCGCCTCCGGGCTCCAGCGGCAGAAGCATATCCTGCAGCAGGACCTGGATCAGGCCCGGGAGAACCTGGAGAAGGACCCCTACCTCAACACCACCGTCAAGTACGTGTTCCCAAACCGCATCCGCATCACCGTGGAGGAGCGGAACCGGGCGGGCGCCGTGGCCTGGGGTCCCAATAAGGAGTATATCGCCGTCATCGACCGGGAGGGCGTCGTCCTCGAAAGCGACGCGTCCAGCTATGCGGGCCTGCCCCTGGTCCAGGGGCTTATCATCACCGGCGCCAACCCGGGCAGCCGGGTGGGCGACCCAGCGGACGAGCAGGTCCAGAGCATGCTGGACGTGCTCTCCACGTTGGAGGAGCTGGGCCTCGCTGACAAGATCAAGACCGTGGATCTCACCGAGACCATGGGCATCAGCCTCTACACCCCGGAGGGCTACCGCATCGAGGTGGGGGATACCTCGGACCTGCTCACCAAGCTGAACCGGCTCAAGAAGAACTACACCGCCATCATGGACAAGGCCACCCAGTACATGGGCCGGGGCGCGGACAACGTGACCATCTACCTGTACAGCAAAAACGGCGTGGTCATCTCCCCCCACGAGGTGGGGTACGTAGCCGCCTCCCCGTCCCCCGATGCCACCTTCTTTGCCCCCGTCCAGAACAATCCGGACGAGCCCGCCGTTACCCCCGCCCCCAACCTGCCTTCAGAGCCCCAGGGCACCCAGGGGCCGGACACCCCGCCGCCCTTTAACCAAGGAGGATTTACGGGCTGATGTCCTTCCGTCTGCCGAAGCTGAAGCTTCGCCAGACGGAGGCTCCGCCTTCGCTCCGCGCTTATGTGACATGCAAAAATATAGCCTCCATTAGGCACAAGAATCCATTGACATTTCGGTGAGAAACGGTTAAAATAGTGCGTACCGTGGAAATGTGCGGGTGTAGCTCAATGGCAGAGCTCCAGCTTCCCAAGCTGGTCACGAGGGTTCGATTCCCTTCACCCGCTCCATCCCTTGCGTTTGCGGGTGAAAACAAAAAAATCATTTGGAGGAGTATTGTAATGGCAAAGCAAAAATTTGAACGGACGAAGCCCCATGTCAACATCGGCACCATCGGCCACGTTGACCACGGCAAGACCACTCTGACCGCGGCGATCACCATGACGCTGGCCCAGTCCGGCGAAGCGGTGGCCATGCGGTATGACGAGATCGACAAGGCCCCCGAAGAGAAGGCCCGTGGCATCACGGACAAGGCCCCCGAAGAGAAGGCCCGTGGCATCACGATCAACACCGCTCACGTGGAGTACGAGACCGCGAAGCGTCACTACGCCCATGTGGACTGCCCGGGTCACGCGGACTATGTTAAGAACATGATCACCGGCGCTGCCCAGATGGACGGCGCGATCCTGGTGGTTTCCGCTGCGGACGGCCCCATGCCCCAGACCCGCGAGCACATTCTGCTGGCCCGTCAGGTCGGCGTGCCCTACATCATCGTGTTCCTGAACAAGGTTGACCAGGTGGACGACGACGAGCTGCTGGAGCTGGTGGAGATGGAAGTGCGCGAGCTGCTGTCCAGCTACGACTTCCCCGGCGACGATATCCCCATCATCCGTGGTTCCGCCCTGCAGGCTCTGGAAGCGCTGACCGCCGGCGAGGACGCCAAGACCTGCCCCGCCTGCAAGTGCATCTACGAGCTGATGGACGCGGTGGACAGCTACATTCCCACGCCCGAGCGTGCCTCCGACAAGCCGTTCCTGATGCCTGTTGAGGACGTGTTCACCATCACCGGCCGCGGCACCGTGGCCACGGGCCGTGTGGAGCGCGGCACCGTGAAGGTGGGCGATCCTGTTGAGATCGTGGGTCTCGTGGAGCAGAAGCGG
>CADACQ010000050.1 GCA_902786465.1 uncultured Eubacteriales bacterium
GCCCATTTGAGCTTCCGATGTTTTTGCGAAAGACCGGAGAGCCCGATGGGCTCTCCGGATTTTTGTTTTTTGAGGGATGAAGCGATGATAGATCTATTTGAGCTGTTGAACCGGCACAATTTCAGAAACGGGCGAATGACGTCGGAACAAGGACATAAAGTCATGGGACCTCATGCGTTCGGCTCCGATGACCGGTGACCTTGTTCCTCCTCTCCCGATCAAACCTGTTCCGCGGGGCTTTGATCGGATAATAAAAGCGGAAATATGATAAAAAAAGAGGTACATATCATGTCTAACTATAAATTCGAAACGCTGCAGCTCCATGTGGGCCAGGAGCAGGCCGATCCCACCACCGACGCACGGGCCGTCCCCATTTATCAAACCACGTCCTATGTGTTCCACAACTCCGCCCATGCGGCGGCCCGTTTCGGCCTGCAGGATGCGGGCAACATTTACGGCCGCCTGACCAACTCCACTCAGGATGTACTGGAAAAGCGCGTCGCCGCACTGGAAGGCGGCGTAGGTGCGCTGGCCCTGGCCTCCGGCGCCGCAGCCGTGACCTATACCATCGAGGCCCTGGCTCAGGCAGGCGATCACATCGTTGCGCAGAAGACCATTTATGGGGGCAGCTACAATTTGCTTGCCCACACGCTGCCCCTCTACGGCATCCAGACCACCTTTGTGGACGCGCACGATTTAGCGCAGGTGGAGGCTGCCATCCAGCCCAATACCAAGGCCATCTACCTTGAGACCCTTGGCAACCCCAATTCCGACATTCCGGATATCGATGCCATCGCGGCCATTGCGCATAAACACGGCATCCCCCTGGCCATCGACAACACCTTTGGTACCCCTTACCTGATCCGGCCCATCGAGCACGGCGCGGACATTGTGCTGCACTCCGCTACCAAGTTCCTGGGCGGCCACGGCACGACACTGGGCGGCATCGTGGTTGACTCCGGCAACTTTGACTGGAAGGCCAGCGGCAAGTACGCGCCCATTGCGGAGGCGAACCCCAGCTATCACGGCATCTCCTTCGTGGACGCGGCCGGGCCTGCCGCCTTCATCACCTACCTGCGCGCCATCCTCCTCCGTGACACCGGCGCCGCCATCTCCCCCTTCAATGCTTTTCTGCTGCTGCAGGGTGTGGAGACCCTGTCCCTGCGTCTTGACCGCCATGCCGAGAATACCAAGAAAGTGGTGGAGTTTCTGGCCAATCACCCGCAGGTGGAGAAAGTCAACCATCCATCCCTGCCGGAGCATCCTGACCATGCGCTGTTTGAAAAATATTTCCCCAATGGCGGCGCGTCCATCTTCACCTTTGACATCAAGGGCGGCGTGAAGGAGGCCCACGCCTTCATCGACGCGCTGGAGATATTCTCGCTGCTGGCCAATGTGGCGGACGTAAAGAGCCTCGTCATTCACCCGGCCACCACCACCCATTCCCAACTGACCGAAGAGGAACTGGAGGATCAGGACATCCACCCGAACACCATCCGCCTTTCCATCGGCACAGAGCATATCGACGATATCCTCGCCGATCTGGAAAAGGGCTTCGCCGCCGCATCTAAAGTATAAATTCGCAAGGAACCTCTTATCTTCTGCGATCGCCTCGGCGTCCGGCTCCCGGCACCGGGGCGATCCAATCCCGAGCAAGGAGAGATCAACATGGCGCAATATCAGCATATGGAGTCCGCCCTGATCCACGGCGGCATTTACGGAGACACGACCACCGGCGCGGTCAACGTGCCCATCTATCAGACTTCTACCTATGAGCAGCAGGGGCTCGGCCGGAATACCGGATGGGAGTACTCCCGCACCGGCAACCCGACGCGCGCAGCCCTCGAAGCGCTGATAGCTGAATTGGAGGGCGGCACAGCGGGCTTCGCCTTTGCCTCCGGCCTCGCGGCGATCACGACGGTGCTGAGTCTGTTTCATTCGGGAGATAAGATCCTGATCTCCAACAATGTCTACGGCGGTACTTTTCGCCTGCTTGATCAGGTGTTCCAACAATTCGGGATCGGCTACGCCATCGCGGATACCGCAGATTTGACCGCATTCGAGGCGACCATCACGCCGGAGGTCCGGGCCGCTTTGGTAGAAAGCCCGGCAAACCCGCTGCTGACGGTCACGGATCTGGCCGCGATCTCGGAAATCGCTCACAGACACGGGCTTCTCTCCATCGTGGACAACACCTTCATGACGCCCTATTTGCAGCGGCCGCTGGAGTTAGATGCCGATATTGTGGTGCACAGCGCAACCAAATATCTCGGCGGGCACAGCGACCTGATTGCGGGCTTGGCTGTGGTCAAGGACAGCGCTCTGGCTGCAAGGCTTGCTTTCCTTCAGAATGCGGCGGGTGCCGTATTGGGGCCTTTCGATTCCTTTCTGCTGATCCGCGGTATCAAGACGCTGGGCGTGCGAATGGACAGGCATGTGGAAAACGCGGAGAAGGCCGCCGCTTTCCTGCAGAACCATTCGGCGGTCAAGCGTGTCTATTATCCCGGCCTGCCTGACGCGCAGGGCTATGAGGTCAACCGCAGGCAGGCGAAAAACGGCGGTGCCATGATTTCCTTCGAGCTGGACGAAAAGCACGATATCCGGCAGTTTTTCTCCTCTTTGAAGCTGATTGCCCTGGCGGAGAGCCTTGGCGGCGTGGAAAGCCTGGTGTGTCATCCGGCCACCATGACCCACGCCTCCATTCCCAGAAACATCCGGGAGGCAGTGGGCATCACGGACGGCCTGATCCGACTCTCCATCGGGATCGAGAATATTAAAGACCTGCTTGCGGATCTGGAGCAGGCCATCACGGAAAGTGAGGTCAGATAACATGGCGGTATATGAATCCATGCAGGCGCTCATCGGCAACACGCCCCTTGTGCGACTGACGCAGTTGGGCTTGCCCGAGGGCGCACGGCTCTATGCCAAGCTGGAGACATACAACCCGGCGGGCAGCGTCAAGGATCGCGTGGGCAAATATATGATCGACGCAGCGGAGCGAGACGGGCTGCTCAGGCCGGGCGGGACCATCATCGAGGCCACGGCAGGCAACACCGGGCTTGGGATCGCCTTTGCCGCCCTGGGCAGGGGTTACCGGGTGATTTTTGTTGTGCCCACCAAATTCTCGCAGGAAAAGCAAACATTGATGCGCGCCCTCGGCGCGGAGATCCTCAACACGCCGCGTGAGGATGGGATGCTCGGCGCGGCGGCCAAGGCCGAGAAACTGCGCGCCTCTATCCCCGGCGCAGTCATGCTGGGGCAGTTTAAGAATCCGGCGAACCCACTTTCTCACTATGAGACCACCGGTCCGGAGATTTACCGGGACCTGGAAGGGAAGATCGACTTTTTCGTGGCGGGCGCCGGCAGCGGCGGCACTTACACCGGCGTGATGAGATATCTGAAGGAGCAAAACCCCGCTATACGGGGCATTCTGGCCGATCCGCTGGGGTCCACCATTGGCGGCGGGGAACACGCAGATTATGACATTGAGGGCATCGGCAACGATTTTATCCCCGAGACCATGGACATTTCTCTGGTGGATCAGGTGATCAAGGTCAGCGACACAGAAGCATTTGCGCAAGTGAAGGAACTTGCTGCGAAGGAGGGCTTGATCGTAGGCACCTCTTCCGGCGCGGCTGTTGCTGCGGCCAGGAAGCTGATCAAGGACGGCGCGCGAGGCAACATCGTCACGCTGCTACCGGACCGGGGCGAGCGCTATTTCAGCAAGCATCTATACGATTAAAGGGGAGTTGACCATGGACTTTTATGTGGAACAGGCCGTGTTGGATGCAGGCGTAACAGGCCGTGTTGGATGCAGGCGTGAAGATCCTGTTTGCCGCAGTATACGGGATTGACAATCATGGTGAATCCCCGGAATGGGCGGTTTATCGGGAAAAGCGGCTGGCGGAGTTGTACACAGCTTATGAAGCGCTGGAGGTACACGATGATCCGATCCTCGAGGGCTTCAACATCCTCCACGATCGCACCGGCGTCAAGCGTCGGAAAAATATCCCCGCCAGCGAGAACCTCATCAAGCTACTCAAAAAGAACCGCGGAATGTTCTATATCAACCAGGCTGTGGATATCTATAATCTCATCTCGCTGGAGAGCAAGCTGGCCCTGGGCGCACACAATATCGACCGGGTCGAAGGAAACGTCACGCTGCGCTTTACTGACGGCAGCGAGCGTTTTGTCCCCATCGGCCAAAGCGAGCCGATCCCTGTGGCGGCGCATGAGTACAGCTACTGCGACGATGCCAACGAAGTGCTTTGCCGGTTGGAGATCCGCCAGGTGGAAAAGACCAAGGTGGACGAGGAAGCACAAAACGTCTTTTATATCGTGCAGGGCAATGATGCCGCGCCCGATGAACTGCTGTGGGAAACGGCGCAGCGGATCATAGACCTGACAAAGCGCTATTGCGGGGGACGGGGCGAAATCATCGTTCCCTCAGTCATATGAAAAAGCCGCGGAAAAAGCAACGGCTGAAGGAACTGATTGTTCGAGAAATCAAACGCTATCTGGATGATCCGGATACGATCGAAGCCGTCACCGCAATCAACTACAAGGACGGGACGAAAACTGTAAATTATAACGACATGGAGTGCGCGCTCTCGGTGCGCCTCCTTCCCCGTTTCGGATTTGGAAATCGTAACAGCTTTGAAAAGTATCGTGTATTCATCCCTGCCGCTAATGGATCTGGTGCTTTTGGAGATGTTCTTTCTACGCCGGTAATCGGGCAGCCGGTAATCGGGCAGCCGGCAATCGGACATACAGAAACCTTTATGAGTATACATGAAAATGAGCACACCGTTTCCGTTGCGCTCATTTTCTTCGTACCACTTCCTCTGGACTATGCCATTATCTTAATGACATTGCCCTTTATGGCGGTTTTCTTTTTGCGCTTTCAAAGACTACAGATGGCTGCGGAATTCGTTGGCGCTCATGCCGGTGTTCTTCTTGAAAAGCTTGGCAAAATGCGCGGGGTCGATCTTGAGACTGGGATCGGCCAGCAGGCGCTTTGCCTGTTCGATACGCAGCGTGTTGAGAATGTCGTTAAAGCTCTTTCCTGCATAGCGGTTAAGCAGCTTGGAAAGATGCCACTGTGAAACGTAGCAGGCATCCGCGACCTCGAACAGAGTCAGTTTTTCAGCATAGTGCTGTTCCATGTAAGCGATCGCGCGCCTGACCAGATAGTGACCCGCCTGCTGGCTGTCCCCGCTCTCTCCCCCATCGGAGGAAGAGGATGCGTGCAGCCGGTCGGTCATGGCAGACAGGGCCTCCTTGATCTCATCCAGTTTGGAGGGTTTGAGAAGGAAGCGTGTGACCCCGAGCCGAATGGCCTCCTGGGCATAGCTAAAATCCCGATAGCCCGTCAGCACGGAAACCTGCATGTCCGGGAACTCAGATCGCAGGCCGGCCAGCATGGTCAGCCCATCCTCTCCGGGCATGCGGATATCGGTAAAGACAATGTGGGGATGCACTTCCCGGATCAGTGCCGCACCGGAAGCCGCATCCTCTGCGGTACCTGCCACCTCGCACCGGTATTCCTGCCACGGAATCACCCGGCGCAGTCCTTCCACGATCATGCGTTCATCGTCGATCAGCACAACACGGTACATGCTCCTGCACCTCCTCCTGTTCCGATTTTACCCTTTGATCGCACCGGCCGTCAAGCCCCTGATGATATGCTTCTGCAGGCAGATGTATACGATCAGCACCGGAATCACCACCAGCACGACGGAGGAGGCCATCAGGCCGTAATTGACACCGGCCTGCGAGCTGATTTCGTTGAGAAGGCCTGTGATGGCGCGTTCCTGGGGGTAGCGCAGGAAGAAGGACTGGGTGAACAGATCGTTGTAGCTCCACAGAAAGGCAAAAATCGCCACCGTGGCAAACGAGGACTTCGCTGCCGGCATGATGATATGAAAGTAGATCTGAAAGACGCTGCAGCCATCGAGATAGGCGCTCTCTTCCAGGTCAATCGGCACGGACTGGATAAAGCCCATGAGGATAATGATCGCAAAGCAGAGGTTCCCTGCAATCTGCGGCAGGATGACTGCCAGCAGACTCAGCCAGCGGTTTCCGGTTCCGGCGATGCCAAGCATGACCTCCAGCCGGAAGACCGGGATAATGGTGGAGAAAACCGGAAACATCATCCCCGCCATGATGAGGCTGTACAGAAGATTACGCCCGCGAAAACGGTAGCGCACCAGCCCGTAGGCGGCAAGACCTGCAATGATTACCACAAAGACCGTGACTGTTCCGGAGATCAGAAAGCTGTTGAGATAGGCATTTTTAAAATCCGCGCGCTGCCAGGCGGTGATATAGTTGTCCCAGGTAAACGACTCCCCCAGCGGGATGGAGAAGGAATCCGAGAGAATAAGTCCTTTCTTTCGGAAGGAGTTGAGCGCGACCCAGATGAAGGGATAGATCGTCGTCAGTGCCCAGAGGCTGAGCACAAGATAGGTCAGAATGTGCGGTATCCTTTTGGTTCCGTAGTTCATGCTCTCCTCCTTTACAGATCTTCCGATGGCCTGAAAATGCGGTTCGCCGCATTGGACAGCACCACCCCGAGCACCACGATCAGAACCGCGATGGTGGAGCCGTAGTCCACGTTCATGCGGTTAAAGGTTTGATCATACATATAGGTGCCTGTCAGCCACCCCTGGTTCTCCGGCATTCCTGCGCCGAACATGACCCATGGCAGATCGAAGACCTTCAGTGCACCCGTGATGGCCAGCACCAGGCAGGTGCACAGGACATTGCGCAGCAGAGGGAGCGTGATGTACCGCGTACGTTTCCAGCCGTCGGCCCCGTCAAGCGCCGCGGCCTCGAACAGGTCGGGCGAGATGTTGTTCAGCCCGGTAACCAGAATCACGAAGTAAAAACCCACATACTGCCACATGACCGGCATGAACATGGTAAACAGGAAGTGCGCCTGATCCTTCCAGTCAAGCCATTCCACCAGGACCTTTCCGCTGGGCTTGAC
>CADACQ010000051.1 GCA_902786465.1 uncultured Eubacteriales bacterium
TGAGCTACGGGGAGAAGGTCGTGCCCATGGAGCGGCCCGACTGCTTCCGCTATGAGGCCTACTGCCTGCTGGCACCCCGGGGGACCAAAATCGGCCTGATCGCCAGATCTCACGCGGAGCTGTACATCCAGCAGACCCCCAACGATCGGGACTACGAGCCCGTCCTCTACACCCCCGAGACGGTCCAGGTCCAGCACGCCGGGGCCAATGGGGAGCTTATGGGCGCCATGCGCCGGGAGATCAAGACCTTCTTCGACTATGAGAACGCGCCCTTCTCCAATATGGTCCTGGGCGAGGTCCTCAACTTCCCCGGCAAGTGGTCCTCCTATCCGCCTCATCATCACCCCCAGCCGGAGGTGTATTTCTACCGGTTCGACTACCCCCAGGGCTTCGGCGCCGGCTTTGCTAACGGCCAGATCTACGAGACCCATCACAACGGCCTCGCCGTCATCAACCATGGGTTCCATTCCCAGGTGGCCGCGCCGGGCTACGCCATGTGCTACGCCTGGGGCATCCGGCATCTTCCCGGCGACCCCTGGCAGAAGACCCGCATCGACGATCCCGAGCACGCCTGGCTCTGGAAGCCGGACGCCAACGACCACATTTTCAAGGGCTGATCCCCATTTCCTCAGGAGGTACACATGAAGACCGTTCGTTTGACCATGGCCCAGGCCCTGGTACGTTTTCTGGAGAACCAATACATCGCCTATGACGGCGTGGAGCATCCCTTCGTGGAGGGCGTCATCATGCTCCCGGGCCACGGCAACGTGGTGGGCCTGGGGCAGGCCCTTAGGCAGGAGACCCGCCGCCTGAAGGTTTGGCAGGGCAAGAACGAGCAGGGCATGGCCCACACCGCCGTAGCCTTCGCCAAGCAGATGAAGCGGAAGAAGATCATGGCCGTGACCTCCTCCGTGGGCCCCGGCGCAGCCAACATGGTCACCGCCGCCGCCACCGCCACGGCCAACAACATCCCGGTGCTGATCCTGCCCGGCGACGTGTACGCCTGCCGCCAGCCGGACCCGGTGCTCCAGCAGATCGAGCAGATCCACGATCTGTCCATCTCCACCAACGACGCCTTCCGGGCCGTCTGCCGCTATTGGGACCGCATCGTCCGCCCCGAGCAGCTCATGAGCGCGCTACTTTCCGCCTTCCGGGTGCTGACGGACCCGGCCAACACCGGCGCGGTGTGCCTGGCTATCCCCCAGGACGTGGAGGGCGAGGCATACGACTACCCCGAGTCCTTCTTCCAGAAGCGGGTCCATCGCCTGGCCCGGCGGCTGCCGGAGGCGGAGGCCCTTTCCGAGGCGGCCGCGGTCATCCGCGCCGCGAAAAAGCCCCTGCTGATCTGCGGCGGCGGCGTCCGCTACAGCGAGGCCCACGAGGAGTTCAAGACCTTCGCCGAGGCCACGGGCATCCCCTTCGCGGAGACCCAGGCGGGCAAGAGCGCCGTCGTCTACGATCATCCCCTGAACCTGGGCGGCATCGGCGTCACCGGCTGCTCCGCGGCCAACGAGATCGCCAAGGAAGCGGACGTGATCATCGGCGTGGGCACCCGCTATACCGACTTCACCACCTCCTCCAAGTGGCTGTTCCGAGAGGACGCCAAATTCGTCAACATCAACGTGTCCGAGTTCCAGGCCCTGAAGCTGGACGCCGTGCCCGTCATCGCCGACGCCAAGCGGGCTCTGCCGGCCCTGCTGGCGGAGCTCAAGGGTTACCGGGCCCCCTATGCGGGCGAGATCGAAGGGGCCCGGGACCGCTGGGCCAAGGAGCTCTGCCGGCTCCAGCATATCGAGTACAAGGAGGGCTACGTGCCCGAGGTCAACGACGCCAACGCCGCCTCCGCGGACCGGTTCGCCCATGACCTGGACGCCTGCCTCACCCAGACCACGGTGCTGGGCGCCATCAACTTCGCCATCGACCCCGAGGACGTGGCCATCGGCTCCGCCGGTTCCCTGCCCGGGGACATGCAGCGCATGTGGTGCGCCCGGGGCGTGGACACCTACAACATGGAGTACGGCTACTCCTGCATGGGCTATGAGATCTCCGGGGCCCTGGGCGTCAAGTACGCCATCGGCGATCGGGACGTGTACGCCATGGTGGGCGACGGCAGCTTCGTCATGCTCCACTCGGAGCTCTTGACCGCCGTCCAGGAGCACAAGAAGATCAACGTCTGCGTGTTCAACAACGCCTCCTTCGGCTGCATCAACAATCTGCAGGTGGGCCACGGCAACGACACCCTCTGCACCGAGCTCCGCTTTAGGGGCGAGGACGGGGAGCACTCCGGCGCCTTCATGCCGGTGGACTTTGCCAAGATCGCCGAGGGCTACGGCTGCAAGGCCTACACCATCCGTTCCCTCCCGGAGCTGTACGCGGCCCTCAAGGAGGCCAAGACCATAGAGGGCGTGCCCGTGGTGTTCGACATCCGGGTCCTGCCCAAGTCCATGACCGAGGGCTACGGTTCCTGGTGGCGGGTGGGCGACACGGAGGTCTCCGAGAACCCCCGGAACCTGAAGGCCTATGAGGATCATCTCGAACATGTGAAGGACGCGAAGAAGTATTGATCCGTCCCCCAAAAACACCCGATCCCCCGGCGTTGCCCGGGGGATCGTTTTCGTATGGCGTCGTTCAGTTCAAGAACAGCAGGCTCAAAGCGATCAGGATCTGCCCGGCGTAGTAGAGCCCGATGTTGGTCACCCGCAGGCTCTGCTTCGTCTCCTTGCCGAAGGTGTTCAGGATGAGCACGATGTCGCTGACAAGGAAGAGCAGGGAACCGGCGGCGAAGATCCCGGTAAAGGCGGAGGGGGACGCGATCAGATTCCCCAAGGCCACGCAGTTCAGCAGCACGATGGCGCCGATGTACACCACGCCGAAGATCTTGAACGCCTTTTTGGCGGTGATCCGCTGGAAGATCCACCACATCAGCAGGGCCGTCAGCAGGACGCCCGCGATCAGGGCGATCCACCAATGCTTCGCTCCCCGCAGGACGGCAACGAGATACAGGATGTGTCCGCTGAGGAAGACCGCGATCCCCACCAGGAAGATGAGCTGTCCCTTCTTCTCGAACACGTAGCGCAGATTCAGCAGCACGTCTGCGATACAGCCCAGCAGCAGGCCCACGGTGATGAGCCTTGCGGCAGGGGATCCCTTGGACAGGCAGAACCCCAAGATCACGAAGCACAGGGAGGCCAGCCCCTTGAGGATCACGGCGGGCACATAGTTCTTTTTGCTCTCCTGCCAGAGGAAGACCCCGGCGAGGCACAGGCACAGAGGGATCAGGGCGTACAGCATACTCGACTCTCCTTTCAGGGTATAGACACAGTATACCAGACATAGGCCCAAAAGTCTCGCTTTTCGCGAAAGAGAATTGAGGCAGGGCCGCTCTCCTTTTCCGTGGCCATGGGGGCGGGCGCAGGATGCGCCTTCGTATTGACAGGGGGGAGGGGAAGGAGGTATACTGTAGAAAATTGAATACAGCAGTCGGTGCCTTTGCCGCCCTTGGGGGCAAAGGGTAAAAGGGAAACAGGTGCAAGGCCTGTGCGATCTCGTCACTGTATGCGGAAAAGCTCATCTTGCGCCATGGGCGCAGCCACTGGGAAACCGGGAAGGCGATGGGCGAAGTGCCGCGAGCCAGGAAACCTGCCGTCTGTCGGGTACGGGAAAAGTCGTTTTTTCCAGATCACGAGGGATTGATCGTGCGAGGGATTGATCGTGTACCATGCTCCCGTCTTGGGGCGCTCTTTACACGCAGTCTCTTTGCCGTTCGGTAAAGAGCTTTTTTCGTGCCGTGGATCACGCTGATGTACGCATCACATACATCGGGGGACGCCAAGGCGTCCCAAGAAAACAAAGAGGAGGAACCTATGAAAAGAAAGATCGCATTGTTTCTGGCCCTCGTCATGCTGGCAGCCGTCAGCGTGATCGCTCTGCCCGCCATGGCGGAGGGAGAGGAGCCCTCTGAGGCCGACAAGGAAGCCGCCCGCAAGGTGGCCGAGCTCATCGACGCCATCTACGTCCAGCAGCGCACCGAGACCACCGACGCCGACTGCGCCGCCGCCAAGGCCGCCTGGGACGCTCTGACCGATCTGCAGAAATCCCTGGTCGAAGGCGAGGAGGCCGATCCTGATTACTTCGGCCGGGACACCGGCGACGCCAGCAAGGACGATCCCCGGAACGCCGACGGCATCGGTGAAAACGAGCTGCTGGTGGTGAGCTTCGGCACGTCCTTCAACGACAGCCGCGCCGAGGACATCGGCGGCATCGAGGCGGCCCTGGAGAAGGCCTTCCCCGAGTGGGCCGTGCGCCGGGCTTTTACCGCCCAGATCATCATCAACCACGTCCAGGCCCGGGACGGTGAGTTCATCGACAACATGGACCAGGCCCTGGAGCGGGCCGTCGCGAACGGCGTAAAGAACCTGGTCATCCAACCCACCCACCTCATGCACGGCGCCGAGTACGACGAGCTGGTGGAGGCCGTGACCAAGTACGCCGACAAGTTCGCCACCATCACCGTGGCCGAGCCCCTGCTGGGCCAGGTGGGCGCTGACGCCGCCGCCGTGAACAACGACAAGCAGACCGTGGCCGAAGCCGTGGTGGCCGCCGCCGTGGCGGACGGTGGGTTCTCCAGCCTCCACGCCGCCGAGAAGGACGGCACCGCCATCGTGCTCATGGGCCACGGCACCGCCCATCTCGCCAAGGTCACCTACTCCCAAATGCAGACCCAGATGAAGGAACTGGGC
>CADACQ010000052.1 GCA_902786465.1 uncultured Eubacteriales bacterium
TCCAGCACGAAGGCCACCCGGCCGTTCTTCTGCAGCACGTCCAGCTTGCGCCCCTCTTTGGCGCTGTGAAGGTACAGGGTCAATCGGCCATCGATCAGCGAATAACCATAGTGCAGGGGCACCACGTAGGGCCGGTCCCCGTCGATCATGGCGAGGTGCAGGACCTGAGCTTTGTCTAAAATGGCGCGGATGGCGGTTTCGTCCGTGATCTGTCTATCTTTTCTTCTCATAAGAATAAAAGTCGAGCCGACGGTGTCCCGCCGGCTCGTGGTTCGCTTTGGTTACGCCTTCATCTGGGACATGACTTCCTCAGCGAAGTTGTCCTCCCGCTTCTGCAGGCCCTCTCCCATCTCGTAACGGACGAAAGTGACGACCTCGGAAGCGTTCTTGGCCTTGAGCATATCCTTCACGGCGATGCCCTGGTCCTTCACGTAGACCTGCTCCAGCAGGCAGACTTCCTTGTAGTACTTGCTCATGCGGCCGTCCACCATCTTCTCGACGATGGCCTGGGGCTTGGGCTTGGCGGCCTGGGCGTTCTCCTCCAGGGCCTTGGCCAGCTGGATCTTGCGCTCATGGTCGATATAATCCTGGGGAAGATCCTTCACGCCCACGCACACGGGGTTGGCCGCGGCGATCTGCAGGGCCACGTCATGCATGGCTTCCTTATCGCAGGGAGCGGAGAACTGGACCACGACGCCGATGCGGCCGCCCATGTGGATGTAGGTATCCACGGCGCCCTCGATGCGGACGAAGCGGCGGATGGAGATCTTCTCACCGATGCCGGCCACGGCGGTGGACACGGCGTGCTCCACGGTGTCGCCGTCCATGGTGGTGGCCATGAGGGCTTCCACGTCGGCGGGGTTGGTGTCGGCGATCTGCTTGGCGATCTGCTTCACGAAGGCCAGGAACTTGTCGGTCTTGGCCACGAAGTCGGTCTCGCAGTTGACCTCGACGAGAACGGCCACGTCGCCGTCCCGGTAATCGGCCACCACGCCCTCAGCGGCGATACGGCCGGCCTTCTTGGCGGCAGCCGCCAGGCCCTTCTCCCGCAGGAAGTCGATGGCCTTCTCCACGTCGCCTTCGCAGGCCATGAGGGCCTTCTTGCAATCCATCATGCCGGCGCCCGTGCGCTCACGGAGGGCCGCTACGTCTTTGGCTGTGATCGTTGCCATATTCTAAATCCTCCTTGGAATTACTCTTCGGTCTCTTCCTTGTCCTCAGCGGCGGCGTCGGTCATCTGCTCGCCCTGCTTGCCCTCGAGGACGGCGTCGGCCATCTTGGAGGTGATGAGGCGGACCGCACGGATGGCGTCGTCGTTGGCGGGGATGGGATAATCCACCTCGTCAGGATCGCAGTTGGTGTCCACGGTGGCGATGATGGGGATGCCCAGCTTCCGGGCTTCGGTGACGGCGATGTGCTCCTTGCGGGTGTCGATGACGAACAGGGCGCCGGGGAGCTTCTTCATTTCCTTGATGCCGCCCAGGTTCTTGATGAGCTTCTCCTGCTCGGCCTTGATGGCGATGACTTCCTTCTTGGGCAGCAGATCGAAGTCCCCGTTCTCCTCCATCTTCTCGATGGTCTTGAGCCGGTTGATCCGGGTCTGGATGGTCTTGAAGTTGGTCAGCATGCCGCCCAGCCACCGCTGGTTCACGTAGAACTGCTCGCAGCGCTTGGCTTCCTGCTCGATGGCTTCCGCAGCCTGCTTCTTGGTGCCGACGAAAAGGATATCCTTGTCCTGGGCAGCCAGGTCACGGATGAAGTAGTAGGCCTCTTCGATTTTCTTGACGGTCATCTGCAGGTCGATGATGTGAATGCCGTTGCGCTCGGTGAAGATATAGGGCTTCATCTTGGGGTTCCAACGGCGGGTCTGGTGGCCGAAATGTACACCGGCCTCCAACAGCTGCTTCATAGAGATCACGGACATGAGTAATCAAACCTCCTCGTTTTATTTTTTGTCCTTCCCCCGCTTCATCCGGCCGGCAACCCATTTTCAGGGACGAGAGCCGCCGATCCACGGAGGTGCGTGATAACCTTGCATAGTATAGCAAAACAAAAGCCCCGTTGCAAGGGCTTTTTTCAAAAAAATTCAGTTGTTTTTTGCGTGTTTGTCCAAGAAGCTGGGCCTACTCGTCCTCCCCCTCGTCCTCTTCGTCGAACAGGTCCTGGAACTCGGCGAAGACCTCGTCGAGCAGGATCTCGTTGTCGATGGTGCGATAGGATTCCTCCCCGTTCTCCTTGACGATCTCCAACAGGACGATCTCGTCGTCCTCGATGCCCGCCACCTCGTCCAGGGGCTGGAGTGCCGCGTAGCGCTTGCCCTCGTAGGAGAAGGTAAGCAAGAGGTCGAAGTCCACGGGCTGTCCGTTCTCCTCGTCGATCAGGGTGACGATGGTGTCTTTCTCTTCCATATCTATATCCTCTCCAATCAAAGCTTGTCCCGATGGCTCTCCATGTACCCCTGGAGGATCACCACGGCGGCCATCTTGTCGATGACCTGCTTGCGCTTCTCCCGGGACACGTCCGCGTCCAGCAGCACCCGGCGGGCGGCCATGGTGGTGAGGCGCTCGTCGTATCCCATTGGTCGATGAGGCGCTGGGCGAACTTCTTCACCTTCTCCGCCTGCTCCCCATAGGTGCCGTCCATGTTCCGGGGCAGACCGAACAAAAGCGTGCAGGGGGCGTACCTCTTCGCCAGGGCCAGCAGGTATTCCGCGTCCTTCTCCGCCCCACCCTTGCGGTGATAGGTCTCCACGGGCTGGGCCGTGATACCCAGCGCGTCGGACACGGCCACGCCAATGCGCCTGTCCCCCACGTCGAAGGCCAGTATGCGCTTCATCATTCCTCGTCCCGCTTCTGCTTGCGGGCATAGGAGCGCACCAGCTCCTCCAGGAGCTCGTCCCGCTCCACCCGCAAAATGAGGTAACGGGCGTTCTTGTAGCTGGTGATGTAGGTGGGGTCGCCGGACAGCAGGTAGCCCACGATCTGATTCACCGGGTCGTAGCCCTTCTCCTTCATGGCCGCATAGACGGTGGTCAGCACCTCGCGGGGCGTGAGCTCGCTGCGGGTGGAGGTGAAGCGTGTGGTCTTTCCGCCCTTGTTTTCCATGGTGTTCGGTTCCTTTCCTTCAGCCCTTGGGGCTGAATATACTTCTTCAAATGCAATATACCATAGAACGTTGAAAATATCAAACCCATTCTGCGCTTGCTCACGAAAATTCCGCATTTTCTCCGCATCTTCCCCCTTCTCCGGCCGTAGCACCATGCCGGGCCCGGGCGCATAGAATACCAGCATGATCGAAAAGGAGGAAACGGCATGAAAAAGATTCTGTGCGGGGCGCTGCTCCTGCTGCTGCTCGTCACGCTGCCCCTGGGCTGTGGGAAGAAGGAGGCGGCGCTGAAGACCCTGGAACTCCACGAGGTGACCCGGTCCGTGTTCTACGCGCCCCAGTACGTGGCCCTGAACCTGGGCTTCTTCGAAGAGGAGGGCTTGCAGGTGAACATCACCACCTCCGGGGGCAGCGACAAGGCCATGACCGCCCTGCTGTCCGGGGACGCGGATATCTGCCTGGCCGGGCCGGAGACGGCGGTGTACGTGTATAACGCGGGGCAGGAGAAGCACCCGGTGGTGGTGGGCCAGCTGACCAAGCGGGACGGGTCGTTTTTGATGTCCCGGATCGACGAGCCCGGCTTCACCTGGGAGAGCCTAAAGGGCAAGACCGTCATCGGCGGCCGCAAGGGGGGCATGCCCCTCATGACCCTGTGCTACGTGCTCCGGCAGCACGGCCTGGTCCCCGGGCAGGACCTGGAGGTCATCGACAGCATCCAGTTCAATATGATGGGCCCGGCCTTCGAGGGGGGCACCGGGGACTACGTGACCCTGTTCGAGCCCACGGCCACGGAGATGCAGAACGCGGGCAAGGGGTACATCGTGGCCAACGTGGGGTTGGAGTCCGGCAGCATCCCCTACACCGCCTACATGGTGACGCCGGAAAAACTGGAGAAGGATCCTGACACCGTCACCGCCTTCCTGCGGGCCGTCTATCGGGCCCAGCAATGGTGCGTCACCGCCACCGACGAGGAGATCGCCAAGGCCATGCAGCCCAGCTTCCCAGACACCAGCCTGGAGAGCCTGATGATCGTGGCCCACAGCTACCGGGAGACGGACTCCTGGAAGCAGGAGCTGGTCATGGAGGCGACTGACTTCGACCGGCTGCTGGACGTGATCGACACCGCCGGGGAGCTGACGGCCCGGCCGCCCTTTGAGGACGTGGTGGACAACAGCCTGGCCCAGGCCGTCCAGGACGGGAAATAAAAAAATGTATAAAAAAGACCGCCAGGCGCATGGTTATGCGCTTGGCGGTCATTTGTATGCAGGCTTCAGGCCTGCCAGATGTTCTTGACGATGGGCCGCTGGGCGCCCTGATAGGGGCCGATGCCCTTGAATATGTTGGTAAATCCGCATTTCTCCATGACCCGGATGGAGGCCAGATTGTCCGCGAGGCAGATACCGTATATACGGCCTAAATGGTATTTCTCCGCCATGGCAGGCAGGAAGGCTCGGGACGCCTCCGTGGCGTAGCCCTTCCCGGTGTAGGCCTTGGCGATGTGGTAGCCCAGCTCCCAGCCCTCGCCGATGTTCACCAGCTGCACGTAGCCGATGTTCTCCCCCGTCTTCAGCAGGATGGGATGGACGAAGGGGCCCTCGTCGCCGCCGTACCGGCTCATGAGGAACGCCACCGTCTCCCGGGCCTCCTCCACCGTCTCGAAGACCTCGTCGGGCACGAAGCGCCGATTGTCCTCGTCCAGGGAGTTCAGGTGTACGTCCTCCGCCATGTCCAGGGTGAAGTCCGTGATGATCAGCCGATCCGTTTCGATGCGCATGAATAGCCGTTCCTTTCCGCCATATGATCCCGTATTGTATCACATGTTGAAAAAATTGCAAACTCTTCTCTTTCCGGCCTCCCGTCCGCATTTACCTATTGACAATTATCGGATAACATGATATTACTTATTACGTTCAAAGGGCCTTTGAAAGGAGTATCCTATGGCTGACTATGTTTTGAGCTGCTGTTCCACCGCCGATCTGTCCCGGGAGCATCTTCTCTCCCGGAACATTCCCTACGTGTGCTTCCATTTCTTCCTGAACGACGAGGAGAAGATCGACGATCTGGGCATCAGCGTGCCGCCCAAGGTGCTCTTCGACAGCATCAAGGCCGGGGCCTCCGCCCGCACCGCCCAGGTGAACGCGGACGAGTACGAGGCCTTCTTCCGCGCCTACCTGCAGGAGGGCAAGGACGTGCTCCACGTGACCCTCTCCTCCGGCATCTCCGGCACCATCAACTCCGCCCAGGCCGCCGCGGCCACCCTGCGGGAGGAATTCCCTGACAGGAAGATCTACATCGTGGACTCCCTCTGCGCCTCCTCGGGCTACGGCCTGTTCATGGACAAGCTGGCGGACCTCAGGGACCAGGGCATGGGCATCGACGAGCTGAAGGATTGGGCGGAGAATAACCGGCTCCGGCTGAACCACTGGTTCTTCTCCACGGACCTGACCCAGTACATCCGGGGCGGCCGGGTCAGCAAGACCGCCGGTTTCGTGGGCGGCCTGTTGGGCATCTGCCCCCTGCTCCACGTGAATAACGAGGGCAAGCTGGAGCCCGTGTCCAAGATCCCCTCCAAGAAGCTGGTCCGCCGGGAGATGCTCAAGAAGATGGAGCAGCAGGCGGAAAACGGTCTCGACTACAGCGGCAAGTGCTACATCTGCCAGTCCGACATCATGGACGAGGCCCAGAAGATCGCCGGCGAGATCGAGAAGCGGTTCCCCCACCTGGACGGCAAGGTCCAGATCTACCCCATCGGCGGCGTCATCGGCTGCCACACCGGCTTCTGGACGAAGGAGCCGGATAGAAAGCGGTAAACAATTATGATTGAAACAAAACGGCTTGTGCTCCGTCCCCTTGCCCCTCAGGACGAGGAGGCGTTTATCCGCGGGATCGCGGACGAGGAGCTGCGCCGTATGTATGGATTCCCGGCGGAGCTTTCTGAAGAGAGGGCCCGCCGGATTTTTGCGCGGTTTTCAGTTCTGCCCGCCTATGGCCTAGTCCGCAAGACGGACAGCGCCCTGGTGGGCTTTTTGCTGGACGTGGCGCCGGAACTGCCGGAGGAAATGCTGCGCTCTTTGCCGGAAGGCGGGCGGACATTGGCCTATGCCACCTTCCCAGCGGCAGGGGTATATGCGGGAGGCTCTCGCAGCTTTGATCGAGGAGCATTTCCATTCTAAATCCACGCCTTTTATCCATTGTGGCCATTTCCCCTTCAACGAACCCGGCGAAAAGCTCCTGCTGTCTTTGGGGTTTACACCCTATGGGGAGCATGCCCTGGGCAAGGCGACGATCATCGACAAGATACGCTGTAAATAAATCACATAAAAACGAGAAAGGCTCTGATCTTGCGATCAGAGCCTCTTGGGGTCCCGGCGGCTGCCTATCTTCCCGGGCCGTTGCCAGCCAAGTATTGTCGGTGTATGTGAGCTTAACTTCTGTGTTCGGAATGGGAACAGG
>CADACQ010000053.1 GCA_902786465.1 uncultured Eubacteriales bacterium
TTGATGGCGGCGATGCCGTCGGCCCCGCCTCGCCGAGCCGCTTCCGCCGCGGGGGACATGGCGGCCACATTGGGGGTGAGCTTGGCCAGGATGGGGATCTTCGTCCCCCGCCGGGCGGCGGCGGTGAACCGCTCCACCAGCTCCGGCACCTGGCCGATGTCGGACCCAAGACCCTCGTCCATCATGTTGGGACAGGAGAAGTTGAGCTCGATGGCGTCGGCTCCGTTTTCTTCGCAAAGGCGGCTGAGCTCCTCCCACTCCCCCTCGTTCTGGCCCATGACGGAGGCCAGGATGAACTTGGTGGGATAGTTCTGCTTGAGCCGCCGGAAGATCTCCATGTTTTCGGCCACGCTGTGGTCAGAGAGCTGCTCCACGTTCTTGAAGCCGATGATGGTGCCGTTGTCTCCGGTGATGGCGGAGAAGCGGGGAGAGGCCTCATGGATGTCGAAGGAGCAGATGGTCTTGAAGCAGGCCCCAGCCCAGCCCGCCTCGAAGGCCCGGGCGCACATGTCGTAAGTGCTGGCTACCACGGAGGAGGACAGGAGGAAGGGGTTCTCCAGGGGCACGCCGCAGAGATCCGTTCTCAGCAGATCCTCGTTCTCAGGCAGCGCCACCTCCAGCTCCGGCCTGACTTCGTCGTACAGCCGCCCGACCAGATGTCGGACGGGGACCTCATGGGGCCTGACGCAGGCGTCCTCACAGGGCGCGTGGCAAAGGAGGCAGGGATTTTGTTCCGGCAGCCGGGCGGCGGCCGCCTTCTCGTCGTCGAACCAGACGCTGCGAAGCATGGCCGCCGGATCCAGCTTCCCGCAGGCGGCGGTACAGGGCGCGTCATGGCACAGGGCGCAGCGGATCATATCCTTTCGGTGGATGGTCCTTTCAAAAAGCATGGTTGTTTCCTCCGTAAAACAGGATCAGGCCACGTCCGTCAGCTTCAGGTTCTTGACCTTCCTGAGGGCGACGATGTTGACGATCACGGTGAAGAACAGGGTCATGATGGCCGCGTACCCCCAGGCGGCGTAGCACACGCCCCGCTCCAGCTGGATAAAGGACTGCTCCAGGGCGCGAATGATCCGGTAGCCCACCAGGGAGCCGACGGCAAAGCCCAGCAGGATGCCCAGGATGGTGGTGAAGACCGTCTCCCGGGTCACGTAGGCGATGACCTCCTTCGTGGTGAAGCCGTTGATCCGCATGACGGTCAGCTCCCGCTTCTTCTGCAGGATGTAGATGTTGGTCAGGTTCATGAGCACCACCCCGGCCATGACCGCCGCCATGAGGATGAACAGGAGCACCACGATGTTGATGACGGAGGTGGCGGCCTGGAACATGGTCTTGCCTTCGTCGGAGGGCGTGTAATCCTCGAATCCGGCGAGCTGCTTCAATTCCGTCAGGAGCTTTTCTTCCTCCATGTCGCCAAAGCGCAGGAAGAAGGCATTGTTCGTGGGCTCCTTTCCAAACAGGGATTCATAATAGGCGGGGCTCATGACCATGAGCCGGCCGATGTAGTTTTCGAAGACGCCGGCCACCTGCACCGTGGCGGACTGGGTCCCGTCCAGGGTGATATCGAAGGCGCTCCCTATGGACAGATCGTATTTCTCCGCCAGCCGCCGCTGGATCAGGATGCCCTCGTCCGTGGGAGCAAGGGGCTCTCCCGTCTGCCAGTCGTCCAAACGGTGCATGCCCTCGATGGCGGCGATGTCCCCCACATACAGCTCGCCCACGTCCATATCCTGGATGCAGAAGGTGACATTGCCGTCGTGCAGCAGGATGTGATCCACCCCGGCTTCCTTCAGATGCTGCTCGATATCCCCGGAATACCCGCAGCGGACTCGCCCGTCGTAGTGCACGATGCCGTCATACTGGTTCACCACCGTCTGATCGATGGCATATTTGAGGGTGAAGCCGATGACCACCAGGGCGCAGCAGCCCGCCACGCTCACCACGGTCACCAGCACCCGCTTGATATCCGTGCGGATATTCAGCAGCACCAGCCGGGAATAGAGGGACAGCAGATGCTTTCCGCCGCCCTTCGCCTTCTTCTGGCCCTTGGGCACGGCTGCCTGCATGAGCTGGATGGCCGGGGTCCGCACCAGCCGGAGACAGGCGAAGGTCACCGCCGCCGTCGCCAGCAGGGCCCCGCCCGCCACCACGATCAGGGTGGGCCAGCCCACCAGGATGGTGCGGGTAAGATCGATGGTGAAATAGATGTTATAGCCGCTCAGGATGAATTTCTCGATGCCGAAGCGAGCCAGCAATATGCCCAGGACCGCCCCCAGCACCGTGGCGGACAGGCCGAAGAGCAGGTATTTGGCGAAGATCTCCCGATTGAAGAACCCCAGGGCCTTGGTGGCGCCCACCAGCGTCCGCTGCTCGTCCACCATCTTGCTGACCGTGGCGTAGATGACCAGGGCGCCGATGATCACGAACAGGAGGGAGAAGGTCATCTGCAGGCTGGACAGGTTGTCGCTGCTCACCTTGAGCTGGACGAAGCTGGCGTTGCCCCGGCCGTCCAGGACGATCCAGCGGCCCGGCTCCATGGTCCGCAGCTGTTCCCGTACCCCGTCCAGCATCTGGACGCCCCATTCGTATTGGGCAAGCCCATCCTCGTATTGCCGCTCCCCGTCCTCCAGCTCCTGGCGCTTGGCGGCGATCTCCTCCTTGGCCGCCGCTATATCGCGGAGGCCCTGCTCGTAGGCTTCCTTCCCGGCGTCGAACTGGGCGAGGCCCTCCTCGTAGGCGGCCAGGCCCTCGGCATACTGGCGCTCGCCCTCCTCGTAGGCGGCTACGGATGCGTCGAACTGCCGTTTGCTCGCATAGTAGGCGTTGGCGCCCCGCATGTACTGGCTGTGCCCGTCGTCCCACTGGGTGCAGCCGTTCACCAGCTGCGCGTGGCCGAGGCCTGCTCCCCCAGGTACGCCCGGATGGCCTCCGGGTCGTATTCCGGCGCGTCGGGATCGTCTGCATACAGGGTGTCGTACACGGTGCGCAGCACGCTGTCGGGGATGTTGGCGTTGTTGATCGCCCGCTCCGCCATGTCGCCCAGGGTCTTGTCCAGATCCACCTTCACGTCGCCGGTGAGCCACAGCTCCTTGGCCGTGGCGTTGGCGCTGTATATGTTGGCGGGCTGAGCATCGGCCCAGTCGATCCAGTCGGAGGAGTCCGCGCCCACGGCCGTCTCCACAGCCCCGCGCACGGTGTCGCGGACGGTGCCCTTGGCCTCCTCCAGGGTGTTCCAGCCGTTCTTCAATTGGATCTCGGCGAAGGTGAGCTCCCTCGCGCCCTCCGACAGGGCCTGTTCGCCCTGATCGAGCTGAGCCTTGGCGTCGTCCAGCTGTTCCCGGGCCTCGCTCAGCTGCTGCTCCGCTTCCGCCAGCTGCCGCTCGCTGTCGTCCAGCTGGGCCTTGGCGTCCTGGAGCTCCTGCTCGCCGTCCAAAA
>CADACQ010000054.1 GCA_902786465.1 uncultured Eubacteriales bacterium
CCATCTTCTCCCTGCTCATTTCCATGCTGCTGATCTTTGGCGTCGACCTTTGAGGTAGCGCCATGGAGAATCCGGGAAATCGCGCAGACAAGCTGATCGAGCGCATCCTGGGCGAGGCCGAGGCGGACGCCAAGGCGGCCCGGGACAAGGCGGCGGAGAGCTGCCGTGCTGTGACGGCTGACTGCGACAAAAAGATCGCGGAGCGGGCTGAGATCGCCGCTGCCAGTCGCGACACCGCCGTGAAGGGGGTGCTGGACGGGGCGCGGACCCGTGCCGAGCTGGACGGGCGCAAGGAGACGCTGAGCGTGCGCCGGCGGATACTGGACGAAGCCTTTGCCGCCGCCACCAAGGAGCTCAACGCCCTGACTGGCTCCCGCCGGGAGGCCATCCTGCTGCGGCTCCTCACCACGGAGGCCGCGGAGGGCGACGTGGTCCTGCCGGCGAAGCAGGACAGGCCTGTCGTCGAAAAGCTGCTCCCTCAGGTCCCCGTCAAGCTGACCCTTGCCGACGAGGACGCTCCCTTCGAGGGGGGCTTCCTGCTGCGGGGCGGAAGCTATGAGAAGGACTGCTCCTTGAACGCCCTCATGGCGGAGTTGCGCCTCAAAGAGGAGACCAACGCGGCCCGCATACTGTTCACCTGATAAAGGGAGGCGACCCTATGGCACAAAAAAGCTACGCATACGCCTGTGCCCGCGTCAGCGCGCTCTCTAAGCGCCTCCTGGACGACACGGCCCTCAAGCGCATGGCGGAGGGGTCCATGGGCGACGCGCTGCGCATCTTGATCGACGACCGCTACGGCAACCTGCCCGACGCCGGCGAAGGCGACGGGGAGAGGATGATCGAACGGGAACTGATCGCCATGCGGGAGGAAGTCAGGAGCATCTCCCCCGAGCCGGCGATCACGGACCTGTTCCTGCTTCAAAGCGACGTCATGAACCTGAAGACCCTCATCAAGGGGCGGCTCCTCGATCAGAAGGACATCGCCTGGCAGGCAGGCGGCCTTTACGACCGGGAGACCTTGGAGAAGGCCGTCAGCGAGCAGGACTACAGCTTCCTGCCCGAGGACATGGTGAAGGAGCTGAACGCCCTGGAGAAGCGGCTGTCCGTCAGCGTGGAGCCTCAGTATATCAGCATCGCCCTGGACCGTGCCTACCTCCGGCACGCCCTGAAGGCCACGGCGAGGAACAGGGACTTTTCCCACTACTTCAAGGCCAAGGCCGACTTCGACAACGTTCTCACCTTCCTGCGGGTCCGCGCCATGGGCGGCGGCCGGGGCATGCTCAAGGACGTGCTGCTGGTGGAGGGCGGCATCCCCTTCAAGGCTTTCTTCGAGGGGTACGACTTCTCGCTGGAGGGCTTCGGTCGGATCGTGGAAAGCTCCGTCTGCCGCCGCCAGATCGCCAACGCCCTCGACAAGATGTACGGCACCGGCAACATCGGCGAGGTGGAGAAGGCCCGGGACAACTATCTCATGTCCCTCATCGCCGCCCACAAGCACGATGTTATGAGCCTCTTCCCTGTGGTGGGGTACATCATTGCCAAGGAACGGGAGGCCCAAAACGTGCGGCTCATTTTGACGGTGAAGCGCAACGGGCTCAGCGACAGCGTCATCGCGGAAAGGCTGGTGAAGCTCTATGGCTAAGGCAAAGATGGCCGTCATCGGCGACAAGGACTCCGTCATGCTCTTCAAAGCGGTGGGCATCGACGTGTTCTACGAGACCGACGGTGAAAAGGCCAACCGGCAGATCAAGCAGCTGGCCCGGGAGGGCTACGGGGTGATCTATCTCACCGAGACCCTGTATCCCCTGTGCGCGGACGCTATCGAGACCTTTAAGACGGAACCCTATCCCGCCATCATCCCCATCCCGGACGTCCACGGCTCTCAGGGCACGGGCATCCGCAACCTGAAGGGGTACGTGGAAACGGCTGTGGGCGTGGATATCCTATTCAATAATTAAAGAGAGGCAAACCATATGCAAGGTACGATCGTAAAAGTTTCAGGGCCCCTCATCGTGGCAAGCGGCATGGCGGACGTGCAGATGTTCGACGTGGTCCGCGTGTCGAAGCAGCAGCTTATCGGCGAGATCATCGAGCTTCGCGGGGATCGGGCCTCCATCCAGGTCTACGAGGAGACCGGCGGCATCGGCCCCGGGGAGCCCGTGTTCACCACCGGCGCGCCCCTATCCGTGGAGCTGGGGCCTGGCCTCATCGAATCCATCTACGACGGCATCCAGCGTCCCCTGACCAAGATCCGGGAGCAGGCCGGCGACCGCATCCCCCGCGGCGTCATGGTGGACGCCCTGGACCACGAGAAGCTGTGGGGCTTCACCCCCGTGGCCAAGGTGGGCGACGAGCTCACCGCCGGCGATGTGCTGGGCACCGTCCAGGAGACGGAGATCGTCACCCACAAGATCATGGTGCCCCCCGGCGTGTCCGGCAAGCTCACCTGGATCTTCGAGGGCGAGGCCAACATCGTCACCCCCATCGCCAAGCTGGAGAAGGACGGCAAGGAGATCGAGCTCCCCATGCTCCAGCGCTGGCCCGTGCGCCGGGGCCGTCCCTATAAGGAAAAGCTGCCCCCCACGGAGCCCATGGTCACCGGCCAGCGGGTCATCGACACCCTGTTCCCGGTGGCGAAGGGCGGCGTGGCCGCCGTGCCCGGCCCCTTCGGCAGCGGCAAGACCGTGGTCCAGCACCAGCTGGCCAAGTGGTCCGACGCGGACATCATCGTCTACGTGGGCTGCGGCGAGCG
>CADACQ010000055.1 GCA_902786465.1 uncultured Eubacteriales bacterium
TTGTGCTTGGGGTTCTCGCAGATGACCATGACGCGACCCTTGCGCTTGATGATCTTGCACTTCTCGCAAATCGGTTTCACAGACGGTCTGACTTTCATTGTTTTATCTCCTTAAACTTTAGTTCTGATGGTTCAGTTCTTGGCGCGCCAGGTGATGCGCCCCCGGCTCAAATCATACATGGACATCTCCACGGTCACCTTGTCCCCCGGCAGGATCCGGATGTAGTTCATACGAAGCTTTCCGGAGATGGTGGCCAAAATCTTCCGTCCATTCTGAAGGGTCACTTCGAACATGGCATTGGGATATGCTTCCGTTACGACGCCTTCCAGCTCAAAAACATCTGCTTTGGACAAGCTGTACCTCCTTTTCTTGATCCCTTAGGTTTCATCGGCTGCCGTGAGGGCGGCGATGCGCTTGCGGATATCCGCGTCGCAGAGGCCCTCAGCAAGTTCCATCCGGCAAGTGCCCTTCTTGGGATAGGGCTTTACGTGCATCCGCTTCTTCTTCTTGGGCTTATCGAGCCGCCGAAGGTCTCCGTCCACCAGATACACGAACCCTTCCTCGGCGCGGAGCACCACGAAGGGGCGTCCCTTGTCCCGGCCTGCCCGGGAGACGACCAGATCGCCAACGTTCACTTCGACGCTCATAGATCGCCCTCGTAGTAGGTGGTCATCACCGGGTCGCCCTCGGTGATGAGGATCGTGTTCTCGAAGTGGGCCGAAGGAAGTCCGTCCACCGTCTCCACCGTCCATCCGTCGGAGAGGACCTTCACCTGATAGGTGCCCAGGTTGATCATGGGCTCCACGGCGATGGCCATGCCGGCGTGGAGGCGCTGCCGCGCCCGGGGTGTGTAGTAGTTGGGGACCTCGGGGTCCTCGTGCATCTCCCGGCCGATGCCGTGGCCCACATAGTCGCGGACCACGCCGTAGCCGTATCGTTCGGCGTGCTGCTGCACGGCCTTGGAGATGTCGGAGATCCGATAGCCCACCCGGCAGTACTTGAGTCCATCGAAGAAGCACTCCCGCGTCACCTTCACCAGCTGCTGAAGCTCCGGCCTCACCTCCCCGCAGAGGAAGGTCCGGGCGGCGTCCCCGTGGAACCCGTCCAGAATGGCGCCGAAGTCGCAGCTGACGATGTCGCCGTCTCGCAGGACCCGCTTCCCGGGGATGCCGTGGATCACCTGGTTGTTCACCGAGATGCACACGCTGGCGGGATACCCCGCGTACCCCAGGAAGGAGGGCGTTGCCCCGCAGCTCGTGACGTACTCGTGGGCCAGCTTGTCGAGGTGGGCGGTGGTGACGCCGGGGCGGATATTCTCGCCCAACAGCTTCAGGGTCTCCCCCACCACCTTGCCGGCCGCCTGCATCTTCACAAGCTCGTTGGCGGACTTGATGGTGATCATGCGTCCAGCTCCCTGGAGATCTCGTCGGCCACAGCGTCCACAGGAGCGTCGCCGTTGACCGTCAGGAGCTTGCCCTTCTGGGCGTAGTAGTCGATGAGAGGAGCGGTCTTCTTGTGGTACTCCGTGAGCCGCACCGCCACCGTCTCCGCCCGATCGTCGTCCCGCTGATAGAGGACGCCGCCGCAGGAGCACTTGTCGCTCCCATAGGTGGTTACGTGGTAGGTGGCGCCGCACAGGGGGCACATGCGCCGCCCGCTGATACGGGCGATGAGCCGCTCGTCGGGGACCTCGATATCGACGACCCGATCGATGTCGGTGATCTTCTCCAGAGCCTCCGCCTGCGCGATGGTCCGGGGGAATCCGTCGAAGAGGAAGCCCTTCTCACAGTCGGGCATCTCGATGCGGTTCTTCACCATGCCGATGATGACCTCATCGGGGACCAGCTGTCCCTTGTCCATGTAGGACTTGGCCTCGCGGCCCAGGGGAGTGCCCTCGCGGACCTCGGCCCGCAGCATGTCTCCGGTGGAGATATGCGCGATGCCGTACCGTGCGGCGATCCCCTTGGCCTGGGTGCCTTTGCCCGCGCCCGGCGGGCCCAGCAGAATCATCTTCATAGGCTTAGTTGAGGAAGCCCTTGTAATGCCGCATGAGCATCTGAGCTTCCAGCTGCTCGGTGGTCTCCAGGGCCACGCTCACCATGATCAGCACGCTGGTCGCGCCGAACATGCTGGTGATGTGCAGGGAGTTCAGCACGATAGTGGGGATGATGGCGATGACGGCCAGGAACAGAGAGCCGAACAGGGTCAGGCGGTTGCTGATCTTGCCCAGATATTCGCCCGTGGGACGGCCCGCCCGGATGCCGGGGATGAAGCCGCCGTTTTGCTGGAGGTTCTTGCTCATCTCCACCGGATTGAAGGTGATGGAGGTGTAGAAGTAACCGAAGGCGATGATCAGCAGGAAGTAGACCAGATAGTAGGGC
>CADACQ010000056.1 GCA_902786465.1 uncultured Eubacteriales bacterium
GGAGATCAAGCTGATCACCCCCATCGCCATGGAGGAAGGTCTCCGGTTCGCTATCCGCGAGGGCGGCCGCACCGTCGCTTCCGGCGTCGTGTCCAAGGTCATCGAGTAAACAATTCAAAAAGGAAGGGTTGCGATGCAACCCTTCTTTTTTAGTGCCGCTGCGGGGGGAGGTTCCAGGTTCCGCTTGTCATACGCCCCTGATTTTGCTATACTCTCTTCAAAGGAATCAGGAGGGCGGACTATGGACAGCGTGGTCGGGATCGGGACGATCCTTCTTATTATATTGATCGGCGGCGGGGTCGTGGCGGTGGTCCGGGCCGTCGTGCGCTCAGCCCTGCGGGTGGGGAACCTGGCCTCGGTGCTGTCCGGGGTCATCAAAAAGGCGGATCTGGAGGCCCAGACCACGCCCAAGTCCCTGTCCTCGGCGGAGCCCCTGCTGCTGGACCGGATACGGCGGGACTTTCCCGAATACAACCCGGAGCTGATCCGCCAGCGGGTGGTCAAGGACGCCAAGACCTTCTACGAGAGCGCCAAAGCGGGCCGGTGCCTCTATGGGGACGGGGTTTCAGACCAGCTGAAGGAGCGCCTTATGAGCTTCCTGCCCCCGGACGTGAACCGGGACATCCAGGTCCATAAGGCCGCCCTGGCCGCCTACGACGACGCCTCCCAGGACCGGGTGCTGACCTTCCAGGCGGCAGCCTCCTTCAAGGACGCTGCAGGCACCACCCGGCAGCGGCGGCTGATCCTCAAGTACCTGGCCGCCTGGTCTACGGACACTATGACCGGCGTCAAGCGAGCCAACTGCCCCAACTGCGGCGCCCCCGTGCCCATTGTGGGCTCCAAGGTCTGCCAGTACTGCGGCACCGCCCTGAAGGTCTGGGCCGGCACCGGCTGGCTGCTCACCGACCTTCGGGAAGATTGATGTTTTGCCGCTTTTTCTCTTCGGTGAAGGGAAAAAAGCGGCGCAAAAAAGAGAAGCTTAAGGGGCTGATACAAACCGTCCCTTAAGCTTTTTTGTTCTTATTTTCTTTTAGGCAGCTTTATTTCGTTCCTTTTCTTCCGTGCTGGTACAGCTGCCGGTTGTCCAACGCCCACTGGCGCTCGGAGAAGCCGCCCTTCACCACGCCGTCGAGAGCCGTGAACATCTCGAACAGCTGGGCGTCCAGCCGATCTAGGGTGGAGAGGACCTCCGCCTCCGGGAACAGGGGGAGCTTGGGGGACCCGAACTCCGGCTGCCCGTGGTGGGAAAGGAGCATGTGCTCCAGGAGCATGGCGGTCTCCTGGGGGACCTGGAGGAGCTCCGCGGCGGCGCGGACCTCGGCCATGCCGATATTGATGTGGCCCAGCAGCTGCCCCTCGGCGGTGTAAGCGGAGGCCACGCCCAGCTTCCCCGTGTCCAGCTCCGTCAGCTTCCCTATGTCGTGGAGGATGGCGCCGGCCACGATCAGCTGCCCGTCCAGCTCCGGATACCGGGCGGCCACGGCCTTGCCCATGGAGACCACGTTCAGGGTGTGCTCCAGAAAGCCGCCCCGGGTGGCGTGGTGTAGCTTCACGGCGGCGGGAAAGTACAGCATCTCCCGCTTGTGCTCCTTCATGAGATACTGGACCAGCCGCTTCAGGTCCTGATCCTGGAAAGCCTCGGTCTCCCGCCACAATATCTCGTAGGCCGCGTTGGGGTCCTGGGGGGAGCAGGGGACGATCTTGGACATGTCCACTTCGTCCGCCTCGGTGGCCTGGCGGATGCGCTCGATCTTCAGCTGTTCGCTGTCCTTCCAGATGGTGACCGTGCCTCGGACCTTCACGATGTCCTCCGGCTCGAACATGCCCATGGAGGGGCCGTAGTTCCAGATCTTGGCCACGCACTCGCCGCCGGCGTCCGCCAGCACCATATCCATGTAAGCCCCGCCCTTGCTGTCCGTGCGCAGGGCGGCGCTCTTCACCATGCAGAAGCCCTCCGTCTGCTGGCCGGGGGCGTTCAGGATGCTCATTCTGCTCATATACAACCTCCCAATCGAAACCTATCACAGATACCGGTATTATACCAGATTTTTCCGACTTCGCAAACAGGAAGATTGTAGAAAGCCGAAAGCTATGCTATACTGCTATACATAGGAGTATGCGCGTATGACTGACGGACTCACAATCAAGCCCCTCATGGGGGAGCGTTTCGACTGCGTGGTGATCGGCGCGGGCCACGGGGGCTGCGAGGCGGCCCTGGCCGCGGCGCGGATGGGCCTCAAGACGGCTCTGCTCACCCTGAACCTGGACAGCATCGGCATGATGCCCTGCAACCCCTCCATCGGCGGCACCGGCAAGGGCCACCTGGTCCGGGAGCTGGACGCCATGGGCGGGGAGAAGGGCCCCGCGGTCCATTCCCTCCGGGCCCAGATGGACAAGCGCCGCTACCACGAGCGCATGAAGGCCGCTTTGGAGGGGGAGGAAAACCTGACCCTGATCCAGAGCGAGGCCGTGGATATCGCCACCGAAGGCGGCCGCGTCTCGGGCGTGGTCACGGCGGAGGGCTTCTGCTACCCCTGCCGGGCGGCGGTCCTGTGCACGGGCGTATATCTGAAGAGCCGCATCCTCATCGGCGAATTCATCCGGGAAAGCGGTCCCGCGGGCATGCTTAGGAGCGAGGGCCTGTCCGGGAACCTGGCGCGCCTCGGCATCCCCCTGCGCCGGTTCAAGACCGGCACCCCGCCCCGGGTGAAGCGGGACACCCTGGACTTTTCCAAGATGGCCGTCCAGGAGGGGGACGAGCCCACCCCCGCCTTCTCCTTCCTTCATGGGGAGCTGCATTTGGTCCAGGATAGGTGCTGGCTCACCTACACCAATCTCGATACCCACCGGATCATCCTGGACAACCTGGACCGGTCCCCCCTCTACGCGGGCCGCATCCACGCCACGGGCACCCGCTACTGCCCCTCCATCGAGGACAAGGTGGTGAAGTTCGCCGACAAGGACCGGCACCAGCTCTTTATCGAGCCCGAGGGTCGGACCACCCAGGAGATGTACGTCCAGGGCCTCAGCACCAGCCTGCCCGCCGACGTGCAGGAAGCCATGCTCCACACCATCCCGGGCCTGGAACGGGCCGGCCTTAGATCTCAGCTTCATGGTGAAGGCCGTCCCCGGCCTCTTCTCCGGGGGCCAGATCAACGGCAGCTCCGGCTACGAGGAGGCCGCGGCCCAGGGCTTCTACGCCGGGGTCAACGCCGCCCTGTACGTGAAGGGGGAGCCCCCCTTTATCATAGGAAGGGACGAAGGGTATCTGGGGGTGTTGGTGGACGATCTGGTCACCAAGGGCACGCCGGAACCCTACCGGATGATGACGTCGAGGTGCGAATACCGGCTGCTCCTCCGCCAGGACAATGCGGACGAGCGCTTGACCGAGAAGGCCCGGCGCACGGGGCTCGTCTCGGATGAGCGATATGATAAATTGCTCCGCAAGCGGGAGAAGGTTCAGGCCGCCCGGGCCAGGCTCGACAAGCGGGTCCCGGCGGACGAGAAGCTGCGGGCGTACCTGGAGAGCGTGGGCGAGACCGTGCCCCACGACGGGGCGCGGCTCTTCGAACTCCTCAAGCGCCCCGGGGTCACCTATACGGGCCTGCTGGGCCTCTACGGGGACGAGCTGGACCCGCTGGATAGGGAGACCCTGGAGCAGATCGACGTGATGGCCCGGTACGACGGGTACATCGAGAAGGAACGGCGGGAGGTGGAGCGCATGCGGAGCCTCGAAGACCTGCCGCTGCCCGCCGATTTCGATTACAATACCCTGTCGGGGCTCCGGCTGGAGGCTCGGCAGAAGCTGAACGGGGTGAAGCCGGTGAACGTGGGCCAAGCCTCGCGGATTTCCGGGGTCTCGCCGGCGGACGTGTCCGTGCTGCTGGTGGCCCAGAAACGGGGGATGCTGTGAGCGACATGCGGGATATACTGAAGAAAGCCCTGCCCCAGGCGGATGAAAGGGCCATCGAGCGATTCGAGATCTACCACCGGCTGCTCGGCGAGTGGAACGAACGGATGAATCTCACCGCCATCACGGACCCGGTGGAGGTGGTCGAGAAGCACTTTGCCGACTCCCTGGCGGCCCTTCCCTACCTGAAGCCGGGCATGAAGGTCATCGACGTGGGCACGGGGGCCGGGTTCCCCGGGGTGCCCCTGCTCATCATGGAGCCCCGCTTGGACCTGACGCTGGCGGACAGCCTCCAAAAGCGGCTCACTTTTTTAGAAGCATTATTGAAGGAGCTGGGCCTCACCGCCGCCCTGGTCCACGGCCGGGCGGAGGATCTGGGCCAGAACAAGCTCTATCGGGAACGCTACGACGCTGCGCTGTCCCGGGCGGTAGCGAATTTGCCGGTGTTGTTGGAGCTCACCACCCCCTTCGTGAAGGTGGGCGGCACGGCCATCGCCTACAAGGGCGACGCGGCCGCGGAGCTGGAAAACGCCAAAGGTGCGGCCTTTTTGCTCCACGTGCAGCTTAGGACCGTGGCGCTGGATTCCGATTTGGGCAAGCGGTGCCTGGTCTT
>CADACQ010000057.1 GCA_902786465.1 uncultured Eubacteriales bacterium
TTACGCGGGCGGCACCCTCAGCACGGGCACGGCCCTCCTCAAGACCGACGTACTCATGGTGAACCTCATCACCGTGGCGGTGTACCATAAGAAGCTGTACCTGTCCGACTGGCTGGGGAGCCTCGTCATGCTCCTGGGCGTGCTGCTGGTGCTGGGGCTGGATTTCCGGTCCTTCGCCTTTCGGCCTGCGGACCTGTTCTTCCTCTTGAGCGCCCTGTGCGTCACGGTGAACGCCTTCCTTATCAAGGCTGCCCAGGAGAGGCACGGCCGGAATACCGACAGCATCTCCTACTACAACAACTTTACGGTCCTGGTCCTCTTCGCCGCCTTCGCCCTCATGCGGGGAGACCTGCAGGCCCTTAAGCCGTCGGCCATCCCTCACTTCTGGGGGCTGGTGGCGTTGGGGGGCCTGGCTCAGACCTGCATCTACTTTTTCTACTATCGGAATCTGAAGCGCCACGAGGTGTGGGTGGTGAAGCTGTGGCTGCTGCTCATGCCCGTGGTCAGCTGCCTGATCGGCGTGCTGTTCCTCCATGAGGTGCTGACGGTGAAGAAGGTCCTGGGCGTCCTGGTGGTGCTTTTGGGAGCCGCCGTCATTCTGCTTCGGGGGAAGCTGAACCAAAAGAAAGCGGAGGCGTAACATATGGATATGCTGGAAGAACTGCGCAAGAAGAATCCCCGTCTGCCCCTTTTCTCGGTCCTCGATCCGGCCTTCGCCCCCTACGGGCGGGTGCTGCTGGTCCTGGACCCCGCCTCGTTGCGGGCGGCCCTGGCCCAGACGAGGATACCGGAGGCGGGGAATTGCTACACCGCCTCGGACCCCGTCCTGGAGGCCACGCCGGACGTCCGGCACCTGGCGGACACGGTCTACGGCGGCATGGCCGTCCAGGCCGGCTGCTGCAACGGCCGCGGCTTCACCCTGAATGCGGAGGAGTACCACAAGTGCAGCGAGGTGAACTACTCCACCACGGGCCTGGTGCTGCTGCTGGCCCTGCCCGGGGATATCCATGACCGGCATCTCGACGCCTCCGCCGTGGTGGGCTTCTACCTGCCCCCGGAGGTCATGGTGGAGATCCATCCCCTCGTCCTCCACTTCGCCCCCTGCCGGGTTCGTCCCGAGGGGGGGAGGCGGGGCTCCTGTGGATGCGGAACAAGTGGCTCCTGTGCCACAAGGATTCCCCCCAGGCCCAGAAGGGCGCTTTTATCGGCATCACCGGCGAAAACCTGCAGCTGGCCGTGGAATAAGGGCTTGTGACCGGCGGGAAATCATAGTATAATATTTTGTTACAAAAATGAGGAAGCGGGAGAATTTGTCCATGAAATGGCTGGAGATCAGCGTCTATACCACCGACGAGGGGCTGGACTACGTGTGCGCCGCCCTGGACGGGGCCGGCATCACGGGTCAGAGCATCGAGGAGAGCCGGACCGTCGCGGCGGCCTTCCTCAGGGAAAGCGTGCTCTACTGGGACTTTGCCGACATGGACAAGATCGGCACGGACCGGCCCTGTGTGAAGGGGTACGTGGCCGACTGCCCGGAGAACTACGAGAAGGTGGAGGCGGCCAAGGCGGCTGTTGAGCGGCTGAATACCCTGGACCTGGGCGTGAACCTGGGGACCCTCGCCGTCACCGTCCGCACCGTGGACGAGGAGGACTGGGCCAACAACTGGAAGCAGTACTATAAGCCCCTCCTGATCGGGAAGCGGCTGCTGGTGCTCCCCTGCTGGGAGCAGCACCACCCGCATGTGCCTCGAATTCTTGGAGCGGGTCATGGAGCCCGGCCTCGACATGCTGGATATGGGCTGCGGCAGCGGCATCCTCTCTATCGCCGCCCGGCTTTTGGGGGCCAAGCGGGCTGTGGCCGTGGACATCGACCCCATCGCCGAGACCGTGGCCCGAGACAATGCCGACATGAACGGCCTTTCTCAGGATGGGTACGAGATCTATATCGGGAACCTGCTAATTGACGAAGGGCTGCGCCAGAGGATCGGCGGCCCCTATCCCGTGGTGGCGGCCAACATCGTGGCGGACGTGATCATCGGCCTTCATCGTCTCCGGCATCATCGACGATCGGGCGGCGGAAACGGAAGAGAAGCTGAAGCAGGCGGGCTTCGAGGTCACCGAGGTGGTCTCATCCGACTGCTGGTACGCCATGCTGTGCAGGAACCCTGAATGAATCGCTTTTTCGTCAACGACATAGGCCCCGATGGGGCCGTCATCGCCGGGGAGGATCTCAAGCACCTCGCCTCGGTGCTGCGCCTCAAGAAGGGGGATCATGTGATGCTCTCCGACGGCAAGGGCAGCGAGTGCGAAGGGGAGATTGAGCGTCTGGAACCCGGCAAGGCCCGGGTGAAGACCGGCCCCTGGCGGCCCTGCATCTCCGAGCCCCATCATAAGCTGACCCTGTTCCAGTGCCTGCCCAAGGCGGGGAAGATGGAGGTGATCCTCCAAAAGTGCACGGAGCTGGGCATGAACGCCCTGGTGCCCACCCTCAGTGCCCGATGCGTGGTCCAGCCCGGCCGGGATTTCGATAAGAAGCTCCAGCGGTATCGGAAGGTGGCCCGGGAGGCCGCCATGCAGAGCCATCGGGGCCTGATCCCGGAGGTGCTGCCCCTGGTGGAGCTGAAGAAGGCGGACCTTTCCATCTTCGACACGGTCTACGTGGCCTACGAGGGGGAGAAGGAGCAGAGCTTGAAGAACGTCATGGCCGAACGCCCCGGCCGCCGCATTGCCCTGTTCGTGGGGCCAGAGGGGGGCTTTGAGGCGGACGAGGTGGAGAGCCTGGTGGCGAAGGGGGCGAAGGTGGTTTCCCTGGGGCCCCGCATTTTGCGCACCGAGACCGCGGGCATGGCCATGTGCGCCCAGATATTGTTTGAGTTAGGTGAGTAGCCCATGAAGGTAGCATTCTACACCCTGGGCTGCAAGGTGAACCACTACGAGACCGCGGCCATGGCGGAGCTGTTCACGGCGGCGGGCCATCAGGTGGTGGACTTTTCAGAGAAAGCGGACGCCTACGTGGTCAACACCTGCACGGTGACGGCGGTGGCGGACCAGAAGTCCCGGCAGATGCTCTCCCGGGCCCACGCCCAGAGCCCCGACGCCCTCATCGTGGCCGTGGGCTGCTACAGCGAGGTGGCTAAGGAAAAGGTGGCGAGCCTGCCCGGAGTGGATCTGGTGCTGGGCACCGGGGGCCGGAAGGACATCGTGCCCTTGGTGGAACGGGCGCTGCTGGGGGAGAAGCCGGACCCGGCTGCCGTGCCGCCCTTTTCCCGGCGGCAATTTGAAGATTTGTCCGCCGTGGCGGACAGCCGCACCCGGGCCACGCTGAAGGTCCAGGACGGCTGCGTCAGCTTCTGCACCTACTGCGCCATCCCCTTCGCCCGGGGGGCGCTCCGGTCCCGATCCATGGAGAGCTGCCGCCGGGAGCTGACGGCGCTGACCGAGAAGGGCTACCGGGAGATTGTGCTGACGGGCATCGAGCTCACGGAGTACGGCAAGGATTTGGCGGACAGGCCTACGCTGAACGACCTTATCCGCCTCAGCGACGAGTGCGGGGTGGAGCGCCTCAGGCTGGGCTCGTTGGACCCCCGGTTCGCGGACGAAGCCTTCGCCCAAACCTGCGCCCAAAGCCGGAGCCTGTGCCAACAGTTCCACCTGTCCCTCCAATCCGGATCGGACACGGTCCTGGCGCGCATGAACCGGCGGTATACCGCCGCAGAGTATTTGCGGAACGCCGACCGTCTCCGGGCATACATGCCCGACGCGGCCATCACCACGGACGTGATCGCAGGCTTCCCCGGGGAAAGTGAGGCGGAGCATCAGGAGACCGCCGCCTTTTTGAAAAAGGTGGGCTTTGCCCGCATCCACGTGTTCCCCTATTCGAGACGGCCCGGCACCAAGGCGGCGTCCATGCCTGGACAGCTGACCCGCCAGGAGAAGGCCCGGCGGGCCCGGGAGCTCATCGCCATCGGGGACGAGCTGGAGAAATCGTTTATCGACCGCCAGATCGGCACCCTGCAGCAGGTCCTCATGGAGGAGGACGGCACGGGCTATACGGGAAATTACGTTCGGGTGCGCTGCCCGGGACCGGCG
>CADACQ010000058.1 GCA_902786465.1 uncultured Eubacteriales bacterium
GTCCGCCTCCGGGCCGTAGGGCCGCTTCGCCAGGGCATCGAGGGCGTCCCGATACTGGTCCGCCACGTTCAGCCACCGGTCCCGGCCCAGGGGGTCCGTCTCGAAGAAAACGGTCCGGCCTGTCAACGTCTCGGCGATCCGCCGCTTGTCCTCGGCGCTTGGATGGAGCCGCCCCGCCCGCAGCACCGGCACCCGGGTCACCTGGGGCATGTGTACCGCCGCGTCCATCTCCACGTGGAGCGTGCCGCCGTACACGGGCCCGCTGACCGTCCGCTGCACCGTCTCCGGCACCCCCAGGGCGTCTTGCACCGTTTGGGCCGCTTCCGCGCTCATTTGGGGCTCGCTATGGATCACCGTCTCCAATGTGTCGTCCCCCTTGTTCACCACCACCTCCGACCTGGGTGTGGGCTGGCAGGCGGCGAGGAGGAGGGCCATGAGGAAAACGATGGCTATTCTGCGACTTTTTCTCTTCGGTGAAGAGAAAAAGTCGCCCAAAAAGAGAAGCTCACAAAAATGGTTATTCACAAGCGGTTATCCCCTTACTCTTCTTAAAGTTCTTTTGGGCGACTTTTCTTACAAGAAAGGGTGCGCAGCCGAACGCTGCCTGTGGCAGATGCAGTGAGGCGCAGCACGGGCAAAACAACGAGAAACCAAACGGAGTGCAGGTTTCGACTATAAGCTTCCCTCCGTGCCTGTGAAGTTGAAGCTATATCTTCGTATGCTCAACTGCACCAGGAGGAAGAGGAGGAGGATCAGGCCCCCGAAGATCATATAGGTGTCCCGGAGCCGGGGCAGCAGGTCGTAGCCGAAGTTGTGCATATGGTAGGTGGCCTGGTTGAGGGGCGACGCCCAGCCCACGATCACGTTGGCCTTGTAGACGAGGTCGTCCGGCAGGTGCATCACGTCCTTGAAGAAGGCGGGGTTGAGGAGGAGGCCGAACAGGGAGAAGCCGAAGGCCCCCACGATGCCCGCGCTGCGGCCCTTCTGGAGCTTGCAGAGGAGCATGATGAGGCTCAGGACCAGGGTGTAGAGGAGCATGAGCAGGAAGATGGTCCCCGCGCACTCATAGGGCCGGGACATCTCCAAGGTCTTGACCAGGGCCGGCAGGGCCACCGCCTTCCCCGCCCCGGAGTAGCCCAGGATGGCGGCGGTCTCGGACCACATGTTGCCGATGAAGCTGTTTTGGGCGCAGATGACGGAGGTGGCGGCGAAGATGAACAGCATGTAGAGGAGGGTGGCGAGGGTCAGGTAGACCAGCTGCCCCCAGGCCCAGGTCCGCCGCCGCATGCGCACCAGATAGTAGGGCACCCCCGCCCCCAAAAAGGGCATGTCCACGAACAGCAGCACCAGCAGGAGGGAGATGAGCAGGATGGAGTTGGCGTCGCCGAAGGTCCACACGAAGGGCTCGAAGGCCTGCATGGCCGTGCCCATGTCGTAGGCGAAGGACGCCGCCTTGTCGGACAGCAGGAAGCACAGGATGAAGGCCGGAAGTTGTAGCGCACCACGGCCAGCACCTGCCGGAGCTCCCGGACCGGCCCGAAGCCCTTCCGGGGCCGGAAATCCCGCTTGGGGATACGAGGCGGCCGGGGGTTGAGGGAGGAAAAGGCTCGCCGCTGCCGCTTGTCGTCCCTGAGCTCGTTCTGGGCGGTCAGGAAGAATAGAAGCTGAAAGAGGATCACCAGGGAGAGGAGGGTCAGCGCCGCGCTCCTGCCCTCTAAGGGCCAGGCCCCGTGCATGGTCAGGTAGTTCTGCGGGTTCAGCATGAAGGCGTCCCGGAAGTACCGCTCCTGAAGGATGATGAGCACGTAATATAAAATGAAGGGCGACGCGTAGGCCAGGTACACGTTCTGGGTGAGCCCGGAGAACAGGAGCCCCACCGTGGCCCACAGGGCGCCGGACAGGAAGAAGAGGATGAGCCTTAGGCCGATCTCCGGCAGCTTCGAGGGCACCGCCCACTCCCCGTAGACCTCCACCGGCGCGCAGAGGAGCCAGAAGAGAAACAGGGCCAGGGCCATCCCCGCCGCCAGGGCGAGGCCGCCGGACAGGGCCGCCCCCAGGCTCTTGCCCCAAACGTACCGGTCCACGGTGGTCCGGGTCAGGTAGGGCTTCAGATACCCGCTCTTCACGTCCTCCACGAAGGCGGAGGTGTAGGGCACCGCACTGAGGATGGGCACGGCGAAGAGCACCAGCTCCCCCTCCAGGCACCGGAGGAACAGCTCCTCATGGTAGCCGTAGAGGGCCTCGGGCCAGTCCATGCGGAACAGCCGATACAGGTCCTGGAACCCACCGATGGCCAGGCACAGGGCCATGCCCAGGGCCGCCAGCAAAAACGACCTCGAGAACACCGCCCGCTTCACGTCCGCCCAAATATGCCGCATCTTTCCCCCTCGCCTCCTCTTGCTGCCTCCATGATACGCCCCATATTCGGACAAACTGTAACAGAGTTGTAATGGAGTTGTAATTTTGGCATGAACTCCGCCCAAAAGCGCAAAAAACCCCCGGCAGGCTATCCTGCCGGGGGGATGGGGTCAGTTTAAACCAGGGGGGCTTTACTGTGCTATGCTTGAAAAAAAGATGCCACGAAAATAATTCGCTACATGACCAAACAAGGGTAATGATCCTTTATCATCGCCCTGTCGTGAAAGCAATCCTATTTGTTAATCTTCATCGTCCGGAAAGGGAACTTCACCACTCCCCGTGATGATATCTTGGCTATCCATATAGCAAATCTCAATCACCGGCTCGACATAAAGAATCTTTTCCATTTTATACCTCCTGCTCAATCTTCATCATCCGGGAACTCGATAACACCGGCTTCTATATCTAGGGTTGTCGTTTCTGATGTGTCAAGTTCCGGTTCTGGAGAATTCATTTCTGTTTCAGCTGGCGTCACAGCAGGCTCTTCCTTCGAAGCTGCTTCAGCCGGCGTAGGCTCCATGACCTGTGTCGGCTCAGATTCGCTGACGGGAGCTGTTGCGATCGGTTCTGAACTATCCCCCTGCTGCTGGCAGCTACAACCACAAAGCAACAGAAGTATCGCTACTATCCAAACTGAAACTATTATTGTCCTCTTCATGCGCTTTTCCATTGCGTCCGGGCGGGTCTATCCCGCCCGGATGCAAACGCTGTTGTTTAGTGTTCTCCCGTCGTGATGGGATCGGGATCCTGCGTATCGGGATTGGAAGTCGTGATCACATCCGTGGAATCAAGCCAGATGATCTTGATTTCCGGCACTTCGTACTTTTCCATACTGCCCTCCTTAATTCGCAGGATGCGCCGCCAGGTATTCCACAGCTGCCTTCCAATACGAATACAGGGACGAAGCGAAGTTCTTCTCGTTTGCAGAAGCATCATTACTGCCCAGAGAGCCTCTGACCCAGGACAGCACCGCGACCTTGAC